>NZ_CANNGT010000008.1 GCF_947504225.1 Brumimicrobium ulvae
GAAATTCTTTTTGCGGTAAAATTTGATTTTATTTAATTATTTTATGGTAAATTTATTTGGTTTTTATCATGGAAATCGGGGGTACCGAGTGCTCTCTGTTTTGATTATATAACTGTTCCCGAAATATATCAGGGTAGTGTTTATGTAGGTACTTATAGATTTAGTATTTTTGAGAATGAGAGTGTACAAGGAAGAAGGCAAGAACATGATTTAAACCCTGATTATGGAAAAGAAGTGGAGGGTGTTCAAGAAAGTGAAAATATATGGTAGTCAGTATTAAAAGTATTTTATTACTATTTTTATCTTTGATTCTAAACGGAGATAACCGAACTCGTTTGTTTTATAATGATACGGACGTTATTTGGATTGATTGTAATGTGAATTCAGATGGCTATTTAGAGGATTCTGCATTTGTTTATAATAAACAAGAGGAAATTATTTTTAAAGGATATTTTCATAAAGGTTATCATATAGATAGTGCTATTCGGTATTTGAACAATTCAATTGTTTTGAAATATTACTATAAAGACTCAACAACATATGATAAATGTATTTATCATAGTGGCCGATTAATTCGCAAATCAATAGTTGAAAATAAAAAGGGCAAGTTAAGTGTCGAATATAGAGATAATGGTGATATTGATACGTTTAGGATTGCCTCAGGTGGAGGAATGCCAGAATCTGAAGTAAGGAAATCAATTGAATTTTTAAAAAAAATGAATTATAACATAACTCGATAAGCTCCCAAAGCTGCCGCGAAATTTACCGCAGCTTCTCGTACCCATGTGCCAAAATGCAACCCTTTTCTTCTTGGTCACCACCTCAAATTCCCTATATTTAAACTTTTCCAATTCAAAAAAAGAAAAGTCCTTCATGAAAATCATCAATGCCCATCAAAACAACCTCAAAAACATCAGTTTAGAAATTCCTGAAAATCAATTGATCGTGGTGACAGGATTGTCTGGATCGGGGAAGTCATCTTTGGCGATGGGCGTAATTGCGAATGAAGGTTATCGCTATTTTTTGGAGAGTTTGCCAGCTTACAATCAACAAAATGGCTTGGCGATTCCAACGGCTGAAGTGGATGAAATTAAAGATCTTCCTCCGGTAATTAAGGTGGAACAGTCCAAACGTTTTCAATCAACAAATACAACTTTTGGAACGCTTTCCGAACTGACTGACGTTTTTAGAATCTTGTTTGCGCGTTATTCTGCAGAGCATAAAATGAGTAAATCTCTGTTCTCTTTTAATCACCCAAGAGGTGCTTGTAAAGTATGTAATGGAATTGGACAAGAAGAATATATCGACATTAAAAAGCTTGTCGGTGATGAAAACAAAACCTTAAGAGAAGGAGCGATAGTCACCACTTTGCCAAATGGTTATATCGTTTACTCTCAAGTAACAGTTGAAGAGTTGGATAAGTTGTGTAAAGCCCACGGTTTCAGTGTAGATATTCCATGGAAAGATCTGTCAGTAGAACAAAAAGATGTTGTTTTAAATGGAAGTGAAAAGATTAAAGTTTTCTATGGAAAGCACAGTTTGGAATCTCGCTTAAGGTGGACAGGATTTAAAGCGAAACCAAGAGAGGAAGGATTCTATAAAGGTGTTCTTCCCATTATGCAGGACATTCTGAAACGCGATCGAAACGGCAATATTCTGAAATTTGTGAGTTCCAGATTGTGCCCCAGTTGTCATGGCGCTCGAATAAAATCGGAACAACTAAAATTTAAATGGCAAGGCTTTAATTTCGATGCTTGGATGAATTTTTCATTGGTTGAACTTTATGAAAAGCTTGAAATTCAAAATTTAAATGATGGAGAAAAAGTACTTGTAAATAAAATTCGAGTTCAATTGTATGACTTGATTCGCTTGGGAATGAGTGAATACACGTTGAGTACAGAAAGTTATGCTATTTCATCCGGTGATGCACAAAGAATCAAGTTGATTAATCAGGTGAACACCAATTTACAGGGAATTCTGTATGTTTTCGACGAGCCATCCATTGGACTTTCAGAAGCTTATCAAAAATACTTATTGCATATTTTTAAGCGATTGATTTTGAGAGGAAATACCGTGTTGGTAGTCGAACATGATTTAGATTTTATCAAATCTGCAGATTGGATCATTGAATTAGGACCAGCATCGGGAATCAATGGAGGAGAAGTGGTATTCAATGGTTCGGTAAAGGATTTTCTAAATGCCAAGGAGTTAAATAGTCCGACTTTAAAAGCGCTGCAAGAAAGTAAAATTCCTTCAACTCATTCGCCACGAGTCAATATAGAAGCTGACTTTCAACCTTCACTTAAAAAACTGACTGTAATAACCCGAAAAACAGCTCAGTCGATACACAAAATTGAAGCGTTTTGCGAAAAAAACGATTTGAAAACCATCATTGTTTCTGATCAACCCATTGGGAAAACCCCGAGAAGTAACCCGTCGACTTACACTGGAATTGCCGATAAAATAAGAGATTTATTAGCGAAAACTCCTGAGGCAAAAGAATTGAAATTAGCAAAAGGTGCATTTTCATTTAACAATAAAGTTGGTCGATGCGAGACGTGCGAAGGAGCTGGGGTAATTACATTATCGATGAGTGTTTTGGGGAACATTAACCAGAAATGTCCGACCTGTAATGGAAAACGCTTTAAGAGTGAGGTACTACAGGTGAAATGGAAAGAGAAAAGCATTTCAGAAATTTATAATTTAAGTATCGACGAAGCTTTTGCGTTCTTTTCAACGGAGAAGAAAATCACAGATGTTTTGTCCTTGATGATTCAGATGGGATTGGACTATATTAAATTAGGTCAGCCTTCAAACACGCTATCAGGAGGAGAAGCCCAACGTGTGAAATTGACGAAGCATTTCGCAAAAAAATCTCCAAAAACCATTCTGATACTTGAAGAACCGAGTATAGGTTTACATCAACAGAATGTTCAACAATTAATTTCCGCTTTACACCAATTAAAAAATAATACGGCAGGAATTGTTTGCTACGAAAATCATCAACTTTTCCAATCTGAATGTGATGTGTTAGTTGATAATTCGCTAAGCGTTGATCCAATTGAATTTGAAGATGAAATAAAGCAAAATAGAGAAATAATTTCAATAAAAGGCGCGCGAACTCACCATTTAAAGGACATAAATTTAGACCTACCCAAGCATCAACTAACCGTAGTGACTGGAATTTCTGGTTCAGGTAAATCATCATTGGTGATTGATACCCTGCATGGTTACGGATTGCAGGAAATGAGTAAGCAATTTTCGAGTTATCAGCAATCTCGTGTGGGAGCGGCTTTTCAATTCGATGTAGACAGCATCACAGGATTAACGCCCACAATTTGCATCACCCAAAAGCAAACCAGCTACTCTCAGCGTTCAGACATCGCCAAGCAAACAGGAATAGATCAAATCTTGCGTTTTGCTTTCTCCCGAAAATCTACTTTTGAAGGAGAAGATTTATCTGCAAGTCATTTTTCGAATAACCATGAATTGGGAAGATGTCCAGTTTGCGAAGGAATTGGCGAAGAATTATTGCCGGACCTCGATAAAATTGTTCTGAATTCGAATTTAAGCATCTCCGAAGGTTTGTTCGAACACAATAAAGCTTTGGACTATTATGGAAATGCTGGGAGTCAGTACATGGCGGTTTTAAAAGAAATTGGAACACAACATGACTTCTCACTTGAAACGCCATTTAATGCGCTTTCTGAACAACAAAAAGAGCTGATTTTTAAGGGGACAGGAGAAAAGATATGGGAAACGAATTGGAATTATAAAACGAAAACCAATCAAGGAAGTCAGTCTTTATCGATTAAGTGGGAGGGCATCTTCAATTATTTGAAAAATGAATATTACTTAACACGAAAGAATAAGTTTACGAAAAATCTACTTTCCTTGTTCTCACAAAAAGAATGCAGCATTTGTCATGGAAGCGGATTAAAGCAAGAAAGGTTGACTGTAAAACTAGCGGGGAAATCCATTTTTGATATCAAATCAATGCATTTCTTAGCATTGGAAAATTGGCTGATTTCAAATTCCAAAAACGATGAAATTGATGGTAAGTTAATCGCTCAAATTCAACCTTTTATTTCGAAAACGATAAAAAGAGCGGAGCAGTTACATATTGACCACCTTCAATTGACACGGAAATCTGCAACGCTTTCAGGAGGTGAGAATCAACGTGTGGAGTTGATTAAACAATTGAATAATCCACTCAAAGGAATTACTTATTTACTCGACGAACCTTCTGCGGGATTATCCAAGGACAATATTCCAGATTTAATTGCTATTCTACAAGAGCTGATTGCGAAAGGAAATACCGTAATTGTTATCGAACACAACAAAGAAATAATGCTGTCTTCCGGTTACCTTGTGGAATTAGGTCCTAAATCCGGAAAGTACGGAGGAACAATTACATATCAAGGTTCACCAGAAGGTTTACTCAAACAAAAAGAGTGTCATCCTTTCTTGAGAAATGAAATAGTTTCAGTTGACTTATCGTCATCAAAAGAACATATTTCGATAGGTAATTTAGCCAAACATTCACTTCAAAAAGAGCAATTGGATATTCCAGTGGGTGGAATAACAGCCATCACTGGAAAGTCAGGCGTAGGAAAAACGACATTGGTCAAGGAAATCTTAATTCCGAGCATAGAGTCAGGGAAGCCAGTAAATTGTGAACAATTTCAATTGCCTAAAAAATACCAAGGAGTTCATTATTTCGAATCGAAGAAACTAAGAACCCACGCAGCAACATTATTGGTAGATTATCTGGGGCTTTTGAATGAAATTACGAAAATCTTCGCAAAAGAAACAAAGTTGAAAGCCAAGGACTTTTCTTATAAAACAAAATCTAGTCAATGTCCAATTTGTAAAGGAAAAGGATTCATAGAAACGAGTTTAGACATTGCAGCAAATGCGATTGAAAAATGTGAGGAATGTGAAGGAATGCGCTATCAAAATCACATTTTAGAATATCGAATAAAATCGAAAAACATTGCCGATGTACTAGCATTTAATCTTTTAGAGATACAAATTTGGTTTTCAGACTACAAAACATCCTCTAAAACGGCTAGACTCCTTGAGCAACTCAGAGCAATCGGATTAGGTCATCTTTCTTTACAGCAAACCGTTCAATCCTTATCGTCAGGAGAAAAACAACGTTTACTCTTACTGAATTGGCTTGATGAAAAACCTAAAAACGAGTTGTTTATCCTCGACGAACCGAGTGTGGGATTACATTATTCAGATATAGATTTATTGTTAGGAATTTTAGAAAAACTCGCCAAAGAAAATGATGTTTTGGTGGTAGAGCATAATTTGTATTTGTTGGGTAAACTAAAAAATCAATTACGGATTACGAATTGATAATTTTCAATGGCCAAGCCCTCAACGAAGTTAATTACGAATTTTAGAAAATGTACTAACTAATTTGTTTGATAAATAAAACTAGAATATTTCTACGTACAATTTCTAAGTTAAACGAAGAACACGAACTACAAGCTCGCGGTAGCTTCGTTTAGCTTAGAAAATTTCTCAAATCAAAAATCTTTTCAATCGGCCTTGGATTGGAATTGAAATAATTCTAAGCACTACGCAACCAAGGTTTGTAGATAATTCCCAAGTAAATCTTCCAGGTTTTCTATATCTTGAAGATTGTCATAGCGGATATCAAGTTGAAACAACTGTGAACGCTGGTGGTCTGTCAATTTTACATTGAAAATGAAGGCTTTAAAAGAATGGTCTAAAAGTTCAATGGGATTCACTACATTTAACGAACTAGCAATAATATCAGCAGAAGCTAAGGCCTTGATTTCATTAAAAACATGAATAATTTCTGGAGCAAACATTCCGTAAGGCGAGTGGTAAAATTCAGACAAGCCTCCACGGGTAACTTTTTGATTCAATTTCACCACGATGAACACCATTTTTTCTGGGACATTTAAATCTTGTACAGCATTGTATAAACTGGCCCAGTTTTGGGAATCAATGTTCACCTCTTTTAGGTGGTCTTCGGCAGATTTGTATAATCGACTTATTAAAGCCCTGTTGGAAATCGTATTCATAGCCAACAAACTTAAGGAATTTAATAGAGCAGGAAAGGAGAGGGGCCTTATTTCGAATGAATTTCTTCAAATTCTACCTCTTGTTCAGATAAAGACGAAGACTTTTTGGTTTCGCAACTTCCACCATAACAATTTCCAGCAGCACACCCCAAGGCAAATAATCCCATTGCGGCAAAGTATCCGCCAAAAGCAATACCAATCCATTCCCGTGAAATCACAGATTGAACAATTACAATTGACCCTAAAATCAAGTAGAGCGCACGTGTAAATGACCAATTGGTTAATATTCTTTCTTTCATCTTCTTTATTTACTCCACAAAAGTAGTGAAATATGAGATCAATCAGCGTAACAATTATCACATTAGGAATCTTATAATCCCCACCAAAATAGTCCTAAACGAATGACAAAACAAGGAGTAAACCGCAATGTGTTTAGTCGATTTGAGAAATACCTCAAAAAAACGTGCGATGAAAAAGATTTACACCTTAGCGGTGTTGCTGACAACAGTATTTACTGTTCAGGCTCAACCTGGTACACTCGACACTGACTTTGGTCAGAGTGGATTTGTAACTACAGTTTTACAGGAACGTACAACGTAGCCAACGCTACTGTTGTGCAGAACGATGGTAAAATTATTGTTGCTGGTGAGTTAGGTGAGGCCGCTACATACAAAGCAACTGCAACACGCTACAATGCAGACGGTTCACTAGATGCATCATTTGCAAATAATGGCTCCTTGGTTATTCCCATAGGAAACGCAAAATCTTTCGCAACGGATGTGGCGCTGCAAGATGATGGTAAAATTGTAATGGCTGCCTACACTTGGAATGATGTAAAAGGAGAAGTAGCAGCGTTTCGACTTAACACAGACGGTAGTTTGGATCCAACATTTGGTGATCAAGGAGTGGAAATAGAAAGAGCAAATCAAGATGGTCAAGAATTAATACGCTTTTAAACAAAGAAAAAGTGCGATATCAAAAAACATCGCACTTTTTTTATTCATTGAGCACAATGAAGTCTAACAAAACTCATTATTAAGGCCTTGTGTTTATTTCAAATCTTTTAGCCATTTAAACATTTCTTCAAAAGCTTTTTCGCGAACGGGTACTTTGGATAAAAACAAGTCATGCATTCCATCTTCTATTTCTAAAAGCGTCACCTTTGGACCTAGTCTAGCACCAACACGTTTAATATCTTCCACGTTCAACACAATGTCTTGTCGTGTGGCTTTCTCAGAAAAGTTTGACACTCTTTCAGAACTACTTGAATGCATCACAAGAACAGGAACATCAATTTTAGATTGTCGTAATTTTTTATGTCCCTTTCTAATTGCTGCAATCCATTTGAAGTAGGTAGGAAAACCTTTGATTGGCTTCCAACTCAAGTTAAAATCCCATTCTCCATGATAATCTTTATGAATACTTTCAGCGTAAGCAGGGGAAAGGGCACCTTCTACTTTGGCGTATTTAAATAGTCCGCCAATAGGATTAGAAACGGTAATTGTTGCTGCCTTTTTAATTCTCGACATATTAAAATCGAAAAAAGGAGAGTTAAGCACCAATGTTTTGACCAAATTCTTTTCCTTTCCGAAATTCATGTAATTGGCGGTAATTAATCCACCAGTTGAATGCGCTAACAATACAACTTTTTCCTTACTTGCTTCATGAATTTGACGAAGCGCAATTGAAATTTCTTCAAAATACTCTTCAATGTCTTTACAGTAGTTAGGATGCTGATGCTCCATCAAAGAACGACCATATTTCCTGAGATCTAAAGCATAAAAATCATAACCTTGAGTATTAAACTCTTGTCCCATATGCGCATGAAAGAAATAATCAATATAGCCATGAACATACAAGACACTTTTGCGACTTCCATGATTTGAATTTGATGAGATTAAAGTAGCTTTAACTTCACCTTCGTAATCTGGAGTCAATGCAATAGTTTGAGTGGTGAAATCCTTATTTAAATCCATATTGTGATTTGATAAACAACTATAAAAGAGAGGTTAATTATTGATTCAATTTCTTTTTAATTCTCTCCAGTTTACTTTTTCTTTCCTTCAATTTGATGGTGGCAGTTTCTAATTCTTCTTCTTTTTCTGCTGCTTCTTTGGTCAATTCTTCAATCTCTTTTGCAAGTTTCTTTGTTTTTTTATTGTTCTTAGAAATATCTTTATTTAAGCCTTTTACTTCTTTCGAAAGCTTTTTGACCTTTTTCTCTGTGTCTTTGACTTGATTCTTATAGTAGTCTGGTAAATAGCTGTTTAAAAATTCGGTAAGCATTTGATTCATCACTTTGTACTCTTCAGGAGTTTCATTTTTATCAATGTAGATGTCATAACCAAAAGAACCAAAGACCGTCATTTCTGATCCCACTTCATTTTCAACAATTTTCGTGTAGAAATTCATACGTTTAGGAGAAATTTTTTCAATCACAAGATCTTCTGCGTAGAGTAAATCCTTATTGCTTAAAAATCCAATGCCTTTAATTTTGAAATCGTAGTTGTCCTTTAAAAAAGACTTCCATGCTTTCTTTAGTGGTTTTGGTTCAGGGTCAATATTGACAAAAATACTTGGTCGCTGACTTTTATTGTGCATTATTATACCATCTTTAGGAGTAACTGCCTGAGCATATACACTATTGTTCAATGTAAAAAACATTAAGGCCAATAAACTAAATTTCATGATTAACGTAAACTGTATTTTCTTTTTCATATAAATTGATTTTAGGAATGGTATTCCTCGTTATTTATAATTTGTTTGTCTGATAATATACTCAATTCATTTTGTTTAGCTACAATAACTTCGGTCTATTTTTTGTTGAATTTCCTTAAAAAAGGTGAATACCATGAATGGATTACCAATAAAGGCTTATTTATGAGTTTTATTCACTCTCAAACACAATATTGATTGATGAAGACCAGCAGTCAGAAGTGGATTCAATGAAGTATTTTGAAAAAAGCAAAAGCCACCGAACCGAAATGGACTAAAAGCACTTTAAATTCACATGAGATTTTTTTAAAGCCTAAGAGAAGTGTACTCATCCCGAGGTCTATCGAGAGTATATTGTTAACTCTATTTGAGACCAATAAACCAACCCGCCAAGGTGAAAATATAAATGGCTATCCAATAGCTTGAAAGGATTAATATTTCAGCCATTCTAAAAGGTTTTTTAAACATGTCATACGCAAGAACAGCATCAGAAAAAGTAAAGGATAATGAACCAAACGCCAAGATCATGAAAATCAAGGATTGATCAAGAAGAAGTAAGCCAATGGCTTGCCAATTCATGATTAAAATGACTACAATATAGACAATAACAGGAATTGTCATCTTGAACAAATGTTTCCTTAGCACATTAAAATAGACTCCTCCAACGAGTAACAGAAAAAATAATGGCAGCCATTCCCAACTGAATCCAAAAACACTTGTAAAGCCAATGGTGAATCCAATATGGGCAATAAGAAATGAAGTTAACCCTTGTAAAAAATACTTTTTGTTGATCAGGAAAATATCTCCAATCAAAGCAAAGAAGAGCGAGGCAATCATCAATTGAGAATATGTACTTGCAGATTCTTGATGGATGACAACTGCCAAAGCAATAATAAGTATTGTCGTCAATGGTTTAAAAACAGAGAACATCTTGTTGTTCTGTTTCTGTCTATAGAAAATTGCAATAATTGCAGAAATGAGGATGGCTGTGCTGAGAATTATTAGTGTCATTGGGTTGAAAAATATTGATTAGGATATATAAATAATATTAGTCTGTCTTTTTAATTCATTTATTGTATAAAACTGGCTCATGGTAGAACTTATTGCTTCAAATATTCACTTTATCTCTCCACTAACGCCCAATCCAAACAATGCAAAATCATACTTGCAAGGATCATTTTCATCCATTTTTTGTAGGTTGGTCATCAGTTCTTCGAGTGCTTTCCAATCGTCTTGTTTTCGGGTGATGAGTCCTAGTGTTCGCGCAACATTCCCTGTGTGGACATCAAGTGGGACGTACAATTCATTCATACCTATAGAATTCCATATTCCGAAATCGACACCTTTATCGTCCTTGCGAACCATCCACCTCAAAAACATGTTGATGCGTTTGGCTGCTGAGCCTTTTGCTGGATTAGCAATGTGTTTTTCACTGCGTTGCTGATGAGGAGTTTCAAAAAATGCTTTACGGAAATTGATGATCCGTTGTTTGATTCCACTTTCGGAAGGATTCAATTTGAACCAAGCTTCTAATGAATCATTTTTGGTATAGCAAGCTTTCAATGCACGCAAGACGAAATCCAGATCGTCTGTATTGAAAGTCCGGTGAACAAAAGCTTTCTCCGCAAGCATTCCTGTTTCATAATTCAAAACATAATCATGCGGAGCATGTCCCATGAGTTCAATCAGTTTTTCACCATTGTCAATAATCATTTTTCGCTTTCCCCAAGCAATTAAAGCAACGATGAAACCAATGATTTCGATGTCTTGTTTTTTATGAAAACGATGGGGAAGAAGTACAGGGTCATCTTTAATGAAATCGACAGTATTAAACTGTTGAACCTTTACATTAAGTAAATCCGTTATTTCCTTGATATCAATACTAAATGAATCGTCCATCAGCCATTTCTAATTTACGGTCAGAAATATCAGCAAGTTGTGTATTGTGCGTTACAATAATGAAAGTTTGACCAAAATTTTCACGTAGACTAAAAAACAATTGATGCAGTTCTTCGGAGTTTTTTGTATCCAAATTCCCTGAAGGTTCATCGGCTAGAATTACCTTGGGTGAATTCATCAAAGCACGTGCTACTGCAACCCTTTGTTGTTCACCACCTGAAAGTGCAGAAGGTTTATGCTCGTCTCTGTTCTTTAAATTCAAGAAAGAAAACAATTCTTTTGCACGTTTTTCAGCATCTTGTTTGGCATCACCACGAATCAAGGCCGGTAAAATGGCATTTTCAATGGCTGTAAATTCGGGCAACAACTGATGAAATTGGAAAACAAAACCTATAGATTCATTTCTGAATTGAGCCAATTGTTTTTGTGATAATTCAAAAGGCAATTGCGTCCCAACGCTGTATTCACCAGCATCTGGACGCTCTAATGTTCCTAAGATTTGAAGTAAAGTTGTTTTTCCTGCACCAGAAGCTCCAACAATAGAGATCAATTCGCCTTCTTTTACAGAAATATCGATATCTTTAAGGACTTGTACTTGGTCGTAGGCCTTAGTTATGTTTTTGGCTTGTATCATAGAAGGACGAAAATAATATATAATTTGTGTATAAACTTGAATTAGCGTAAATTTGTTGAGATAAGATGGAAGAATTTGAACAGCAATATCCTCAGAAGCCGATTTTAATTAAAAGGAAAAGTAACGGACACATTTCGATTACAGTACTTTCTATGGTGATTTTCGCCATTACATTCTCTTTGATCCTTGATGATTACTACCTAATTGCTATTCTTCTAGGTGTTCTTCTGTTTCATGAATTAGGACATTTCTTAATGATGAAAATTTTTAATTATGAAGAGTTAAACATGTTGTTCATTCCATTTATGGGCGCTATGGTGTCCGGTAAAAAGAATGAATATTCACAAATTGAAAGCTCTTTAATGATCATTGCAGGACCATTACCAGGAATTATACTCGGAGCTTCACTCATACTTTATGGTTGGATTCAACCCACATCGTTTTCTATTCAATTGGGCGCTATGTTGATTTTCTTAAACGTGATGAATCTAATTCCTATCGATCCTCTCGATGGAGGCCAACTCATGCGTGTATTGTTTTTTAACAATTATGAGTTTGCCCAACTCATCTTTAACGTTATTTCTTCATTGGCAATTGCCGGTGCTGGACTATACTTTGATTCATGGCTATTGATTATCTTTGGGTTACTGCTCGGATTTCGCATAAAAAACAAGCACAAGCTATATTTGATCCGCAAGGATATGAAAGACGATAATATTGTGTATGAGTCGAATTACGACGATATTTCGAACAGGACTTATGCTAAAATTAAACGTATTATTATTGAACACACACCAGTACTCGAAGACATAAAGGAGTACAATGAAGAAGAGAAATACAATCAAATTGTAGCCAAGCAAGTTGAAGGTGTTTTATTTCCTCCAACGAAAAAGGATGCTTCGGTATTTTTCAAAATATTTATGTTGGTCCTCTGGGCTGGAGGGATTTTCTTATCCTTTTATGCGTTAATGGCTATCGATTTCAATACATTAGTACATGCGTTTCAAAACAGGTGAGAAAGTTAGTTTCTTAAAAGAAGTAGGAGGAGGGATTGTAAAATCTTATAAGAATGAACAAATTGTTATCGTTGATGACGATGGTTTTGATCGTGAATTCTTAGAAATAGAGTTGGTGAAAATCCACGGTGACCAAAGCAATATTTTGCATGATGATTTTGACATTAAGGATGTTATAGAAGAAACCGTAAGCTATAACAAAGACCTCGGAGATGTTTACAAAAAGAACGATTTTTGGGAGATCGATTTACATACCCATGCTTTTATGGATAGCGAAAGGGGATTTACCAATGGTGAATTGTTGAATAAGCAATTGCTGGAGTTTAAACGTTTCTTTAGAAAAGCGCAAGAAAAACAAATACGCAAACTTGTGGTCATTCATGGCGTAGGAGAAGGTGTATTAAAGGCCGAAATACGAGATTTCCTAGCGGGAAAAGTTGATTTGGAATATTACGATGCTGATTTCAGAAGTTATGGTAAAGGGGCCACTGCGATAGAACTCCATTATCGTTAAAACAAAATCGGCTCTTTTTTGTTATTATTGGTACATTTAAAAACATTCAAATGAAAAATTTACTTTTAGGATTCTTATTGATCAGTACAACCCTATTATTTGCTCAGGAAAAATCAATTTACGATTTCAAGGTAGAGACCATTGAAGGAGAACTCATTAGTTTGTCTGAATTCAAGGGAAAGAAAATCATGATTGTCAATACCGCTTCAAAATGTGGTTTTACTCCACAATACGAACAATTACAAGAATTATATGAAAAATATGGCGGAGATGATTTTGTGATTTTAGGATTCCCTTCGAATGATTTTATGAAACAAGAACCAGGAACAGATGAAGAGATTGCTGTTTTTTGTCAAAAAAATTATGGCGTAACTTTTCCAATGATGTCAAAAATATCAGTAAAAGGAAGTGAAATCGCTCCATTGTATGAATACCTGACCAACAAGAACTTAAATGGTCACAGTGACAGTAAAGTAAAATGGAATTTTCAAAAATACCTAATTGGAAAAGATGGAATGCTAGAGGAAATCTATTATTCTAAAACAGTTCCTACAGATAAGGCCATTATTGATTGGATAGAAAAGTAATAGTTTAATTTATTTATGTAATTAACTATAATTTCCTTAAATTTGAAGCATTGGATTTGTTGCACCAAATGCTGATAACCATTATCATGCACAACTAAAACGCTTTTCGTAACTAAAAGCACAAAACATTTTAAAAATATAAATGGGTAGATCGCAAGAATCGTTTAGTAAACGAGAGAAAGAAAAGAAAAAAGCAAAAAAGAAGAAAGAAAAACAACTTAAGAGAGAGCAACGTCAAGAAGACAACGTTCAAGGAGGAAGTTTGGACGACATGATTGCTTATGTTGATGAGTTTGGAAACTTAACAGACACCCCACCAGAAGAACAAGAACGTGAAGAAATCGAAGCAGAAGACATCGTAATTGGAGTTCCAAAGAAAGAAGATTCAGGAGAACCAGATGTTAATGTAGGAACAGTAGCCTTTTACGATAGCAGTAAAGGATTCGGATTTATTAACGACAACAATTCAGGAGAAAAATACTTCTTCCACGTGAACAACGTGACTTTTGATATTCAGGAGAATGACAAAGTTACTTTTGATATCGTTCGTGGTAGAAAAGGTATGGATGCTGTAAATGTAGCGTTGGCATAGGATTTTTCTTTAAACTAGATATTTTAACCGCTTTAATGAGATGTCCAATGGATGATCTTGTTAAAGCGGTTTTGCTTTTCATTCATTGAATTTTTAAAAAAGGGTGTCAAGACTAATAGTTGGGAATTGAGCATAAATACTTGTCAATCTGAATTAGGATTATTCAGCGATTTAGGCATAAAAGTCGTTAAAATCACCTATAGATGTGGGATTTATACCGCATTCTATAATTTACTCCATCACTCGCTTGTTCAATAAGTGAGGAATGAATCCCTCCCCAACTTTTGAAACTGATCCCAAATAGGAGAGAATAGTCCATAAAAAAAGGTTGTGATTTTCATCAACAACCCTTTTAATCACTTTCGAATTTTATGGATTAAACACTGAATGTTTAATCCTATTTACGGAGTAATGTTTACTGCATTACAGCATCTCTTTTTGACTTTCTATACAAACAAGTTGTAAATATTTTTCTTTTACCAAATCTGAATTGCTTATCTGCATTAACAAATTTAACGTAAAGTGGTTTTGACACACCAAAATACTCGTATGTAGAACCATTTGTAAATTCAACTTCTAGAACTTGATTTTTCCATTGAAAATCAACAATTCCACATGTATCCATCATGTGTTTGTATTCTTCTAAATTGTTTTCTATTGTCGCTGGAGCTATGCTGATCAAAAACTCATATCCTTGTGTAATATCACGACTCATCGTCTCAGCTTCAAGTGCTTTTTCGTCGTTTTCCTGAAATTTATCAGGATGCCATTCTTTGACTAAAGAACGGTAAGTTTTCTTCAATTGTGCTAAATCGATTGTCGACTCTACATTAAAAAGCTTTTTGTATTGATTAATACGTTTCATTGATTCAAATTAAAATGTGTGCAAAAATACGTACATTATCATTGGGGATTTGCAAGAATCTATTTTTTCTTTTTGTTAATGATGTTTTTAACACAATTGAGTCTATAAAAATATGTCGTATCGCCAGAATTCAGCAGGAGGGAGGCGAAGTATAAATCAAGATTTCAATTTAAAAATCAATATAAGAAAAGATCGTTTTTGACTTTATTCATAGAAAACACACCCAATAAAATGGTGTTTGAACCATTTACTTTTGTGATTTATCTAAAGCTTCTTTTAGAAAGGATACAAATTTGGTAATTGTTCTGTAATTAAAGTCAGCCGTTTTAATTACTTCATTTTCTGCATTAATCACTGCGAAATAGGGTTGAGCAGAGTTTTCAAATCGAGAATACTGATAGTATGAATTTCTTTCTCCAATGGTTTTTAGATGTCGAATAGAACCATTCGGATCTTTCACTGACTTCTTAATACCTTCTGGTAATGCTGTTCTATCATCAATATATAATGGGACAAAAATGAAATTCTCCATTATAACATCAGCGACTTCATCCTGGAACAAAACATTCATTTCGATTTTTTTGCAATTAACAACATTGTGCCCTGTAAAATAGAGAAGAATAGGTTTATTTTCAAGCTTACTTTGTTGTAAAAGTCTTTCTTCATCGAAGAGTTCAATATCATAAAAACGATCTAGTATTTCATGAGGTTCTTCTTTTGTAACTTTCTGAGATTCATAAATATCACTGAACTCATTTAAAACATCATTATAAGTCAAATTTGGGTTATTTTTTTCTTTAATATACTCTCCAATAGAATCTATCATTCTTGATTCTAACCCCATGTCTTCCAAAAACTGCTTATCTTTTTCCCAATTATCATAGTCGGCGGGCTTTTGTAAAAACTCAAAAACAATAATTGTTTGTTCTTTGTAGGTAGAGAAATCAGGTTTTTGTTTTAATTCAAGCATTTTGTTATACACATCTCCGAAAGTTATAGAATCATTCTCTTCAGTCTTATCTATCATTAGCATAGCAATCAATTCAGAGCTTAGCAACAATTGTATATCTAAAGAATCAAAATCATCGCCAACAAAAGAATAAATAGTTGATATAATATGTTGTGTATTCTCAATGGTAGTTGATTCAAAATCGACTTTTTGATTTCTGAGTTCTTCCTCAATTTGACCATACAAAGTAAGGTTGAGAAGAAGAATGGAGAGGAGGGAGAGCAATTTTTTCATTTAACCTATTAGTATTTTAATAATGGCGATTCTCAAAAACAAGTTTTTTAATTCTGGGTTAAACTTCTAATTTCTTTTAAAATTAAGAATAGCCCAAGTAAAATAACAAAATAAATTATCAGTAAAATAGTTTTATTCAATAAATGCGGATATTGAAGACAATTTTTACCTAATTTGCGAAATAAAATTCATCAAATTGAAAGTAATTTTTCTGTTTTTAATCCTTACCGGTGCACACGTTACTTATTGTCAAAGTGAAAATGAAGTCCACTTCGAAAGCAATTCTGATAGTTTAAAGAAATACCAAGACAGTAAGATATTTTCCACGAATAGACCTGTGGATACGATCCTCATTGATTACATTCAGTTGGATTACAGTGCCTTCAAAACGAAATATTTGCTTTCACATGAAGAAATGGTACAAATTTCAAGTGCGGCAGAACTTACATATCAATTAGCAAGAGCAGACTTGAAGTTTGATCAAATAAATAAGGATCATGAATCATTGTTAAAGGAAATTGAATCTAAAGGACCTGCAGTTGTTCAAGAATTTAAACCTCATGAATATTCTGATTCTTTAAAAAACAGTTTGGATACTGTAAAGATTGAGATTAGGTCTTATGAAACGGATACGATTGGAAAGTAAGATAAATTAAGGCGTAAATCACTTGAACATAAAATCATTGACTATGTAAGACTGTCGTCGTTATATCTGATTTTATGTTCAATAGCAAAGCTATACGTGATTTACTTAATTAGCCCTATAATTAATATTATGTTAAATAGAAAGTTTTAACTAAAAGAGACCATTCTTTCAAACAGTCTCTTCTATTCACATTCTAACAAGTAAAATGAATTATTTCCTCTCCACTAAACAATAATAATTAAACATTATTTTTTATCCTTATCATCTTTACCTTTATCTTCTTCTGGATCCGCCGCACTAAACAAGTCCCATGTGACTTCTCTAGCAGGTTTATCTTTTATTGGTCGTCTAGACAAACTTCTTTTTCGAGGCGCTGGTTTTGGCTTTTCCTCTATTGGTGGTAAAATATCTGTGATACTGACAGCTGAGTCTTTATTATCCTTAATTGAATCAGAATTTGATATTTCTTTCTTCTTCGAAGAATTTACCAGATTATCTGATTTTTCAATCTTATTTTCTTTAACAGACTTAGCTTTCAAATTTTTAGGCGAATTCTTCTTTTCTGCAACTGGTTTTTCTTTTACAGCGTCAGATTTAGGCGAATCGCCTTTTGGTTGGCCATCATCCCCACCATTGTTATCATCGTCACCATCATTTGGATTGTCATCTCCATTTTCACCATCGTCAGGATTTTGATCCTCATCATCCGGTTCTTCTTCATCAGGCCAAGGCGTGTCACCTCCAATAGGATGCGTAAGAATAATCTCTTTAGTCTTAAGTTTTTCCAACTGATTACCAATGGATTTCATTCCTTTTACGTCAATAAACTCATCCAAACGAACTTTTCTGTCAGGTAAGCTTTTCGTAGCTTTCAATAACTTATTGTAAACAATAGAAACTTCAGGTTCATAAGCTGTTGTAACAACATTTAATTCAACCCCCTCTACCTCAGGCAAGAAAGGAACCCTGCGGTCGGTTGTTATTTCACAAACAAATCGCTTCGCATAGTGAATTTCTTTTTCAGGATCATAATACACCGCAGAAATTGCATGTTCAGGATTCCATTTTTCAATGTGAATCATATCGTCTTCGAAATGCGTAGTTAAATCAAAATTAGACAAGCGATATTCACCATTTTTATACAGGGTTAAAATCTTATCCTCTCCTCTAAATTGTCCAAGGAATTTCCCTCTTTGATCATCATTTAATCGTCCAACAATATCGTCAAACCAAATTTTACGTGCAGCCAATGTTGAACCTCCAACCTCTTTTTGAACCACCTTCGAAATAGGCTCTTTACTTACGATATTTCCTTTGGCCGATCGACTTTTAATCAATTGTTCACCTAAATCTACATCAAACTTAAGCTTCTTTAGGTGCGTTCTGGCTTTTAAGTGAATCGTCACCACTTCCCTTTCACCATTTGGATGAGCAGAGAAATAGTGCAATTTAGATCCTTTTTTCCCTGTCGTTAAATCATACTCCTTATCTCTGGTAATAGAATTCACAAAGAATCGCTTCATGTAAGAATTTCCTGACTTACCGTCTTTGTAGATCACATGATAAATTTTTCGCTTATCCCCTCTTTTCCAGACCGCAGCATGAATAATTCCTTTTCCTACGAATTTTTTATCGGCCACTTTGGTGACCATCATTTTACCAGAATCAAAGAAGACAATCACATCGTCAATTTCAGAGCAATCCTCAACATATTCAGCCTTTCTTAACTTGTAACCAATAAATCCTTCTTTATAATCTACATAGAGCTTTTCATTAGCAATAATTACTTTAGAAGCATTAATATTGTCGAAAATTCTGATTTCTGTTCTTCTTTCTTTACCTTCTCCAAATCGTTTTTTAAGGTCTTTAAAGTAATCCACAGAAAATTCAATAATATTTTCAATGTTATAAATTACCTGAGTCAATTCATCTTCAATTTTTTGAATGATTTCATCAGCTTTAAACTTATCAAACTTAGAGATACGTTTAATCCTTATTTCTGTTAAACGAATGATATCATCACGTGTCACCTCACGTTTCAAATGTTTAATAAATGGCTTTAATCCATTGTCAATGGCGTTGATTACACCTTCCCAGGTTTCCTCTTCCTCAATGAGACTGTAAACTTTATTTTCAATAAAAATTCTCTCCAGAGAACTGAAGTGCCATTGTTCTTCGAGTTCATTCTTTCTGATTTCTAGTTCCAGTTTCAGTAAACGAACAGTGTTGTCAGTATTGTTTTTGAGGATTTCACTCATCCCCAAGAAACGAGGAGTTTCTTTATCAATTACTGTAGAGTTAGGAGAAATAGATACTTCACAATCAGTAAAAGCATAAAGCGCATCAATCAGTTTATCTGGCGAAACATTGCTCGCTAAATGAATTAATATTTCTGCCTCAGCAGCTGTATTATCATCAATTCTACGAATTTTAATCTTCCCTTTTTCATTGGCACGAAGAATAGAATCAATTAAAGATGATGTGTTTGTTCCAAAGGGAATTTCTGTTATGCTTAATGTTTTGTTGTCAACTTTATTGATTTTTGCACGTACCCTGACTTTACCTCCACGAAGTCCATCATTGTAGTTAGAAAAATCAGCCATCCCTCCTGTTAAGAAGTCCGGAAAAATCTCGACTTTTTTTCCTCTCAGGTGATTGATTGAATTGTCAATTAATTCAATAAAGTTATGCGGTAAAATCTTACAAGCCAATCCCACAGCAATTCCTTCAGCACCTTGAGCCAAAAGCAAAGGGAATTTCATTGGAAGATCTTCCGGTTCTTTGTTACGTCCATCATAACTAGTAAGCCATTCTGTAGTTTTCGCATTGAAAGCCACATGAAGCGCAAACTTAGAAAGACGTGCTTCGATATATCGCGGAGCTGCTGCCCCATCGCCCGTGAGGGTGTTCCCCCAGTTACCTTGCATATCGATCAAAAGTTCTTTCTGTCCCAATTGAATTAGTGCATCTCCAATCGAAGCATCTCCATGCGGGTGATACTTCATCGTGTTCCCTATGATATTAGCCACTTTGTTGTAACGGCCGTCCTCCATTTCTTTCATCGAATGCAGTATACGACGCTGAACAGGCTTCATACCATCTTTTAAACCAGGAACTGCACGTTCCAAGATTACATAAGAAGCATAATCTAAAAACCAGTTTTCATAGAGCCCATCCAATGAAATGATGTTCTCATCTACCTTCTTTACACCATTTACATCCTTTTTCTCATCATTTTCTGAATCGGGAATGTTTTTTTCCTCCTCCTCATGATTTTTGTCTTCTGCCATAGTTTAAGATGCTTTTTCTATTTTTTCTTTCTCTTCCTTTGCAGATTCTTCCAGTTCTGCTTTGATGTCTTTTTCTACCCTTAAGTTTTCAATAATGAACTCTTGTCGGTTAGGAGTGTTTTTCCCCATATAGAACGAAAGCACATCTTCAATTGAAGAGTTTTTACTCAACATTACTGGTTCTAATCGAATATCTTCACCAATAAAGTATTTGAATTCATCTGGAGAAATCTCCCCTAATCCTTTAAATCGCGTAATCTCTGCCGTTTTACCTAGTTCCTCTAGAGCTTCTTTTCGCTCTTCTTCGGAATAACAATACCTTGTTTTCTTCTTGTTTCTCACCCTAAATAATGGTGTTTGTAAAACGTACACATGATTCCTTTTAACTAAATCAGGGAAGAAACGCAAGAAGAAAGTCAATAGTAACATACGAATATGCATACCATCAACATCGGCATCCGTTGCGATGACAATTTTATTGTACCTCAAATCATCCATATCGTCCTCAATGTCTAAGGCCGCTTGAATAAGGTTAAATTCTTCGTTTTCATAAACCACCTTTTTTGTTAATCCATAAGTATTCAAAGGTTTACCACGCAAACTAAATACAGCTTGGGTATTTACATCTCTTGACTTAGTTATCGAACCAGATGCAGAATCCCCCTCGGTAATAAATAAGGTAGTTTCATCACGTCGTTCATTCTTCAAGTCTGTCAAATGAACACGGCAATCACGTAATTTCTTATTGTGTAAACTCGATTTTTTGGCCCGTTCTCGTGCAATCTTACGAATTCCCGAAAGCTCCTTACGTTCTTTTTCAGATTGTTTAATTTTTTTCTCTAGGATTTCTGCTGTTTCTACATTCTTATGGAGGTAGTTATCCAGCTTTGTTTTTAAGAAATCATTGATAAAAGCACGCATTGACTTTCCTCCTGCCTCGACTTCTTGCGATCCTAACTTCGTTTTTGTTTGCGATTCGAAAATCGGTTCCATCACTTTTACGGAAACTGCTGCAACAATAGATTGACGAATATCTGAAGCTTCGTAGTTTTTATTGTAAAAATCTTTAATCACTCGCGCTACAGACTCCCTAAAAGCACTATGGTGAGTCCCCCCTTGTGTAGTGTGTTGACCATTAACGAAGGAGTAATAATCCTCCCCATAAGTTCGTCCATGGGTAAAAGCCACCTCGATGTCCTCCCCTTCCAAATGAATAATCGGATATAAAGGATCACCATCTTGATTGTTTTCCAATAAATCTTTAAGACCGTTTTTAGATTGAAATTTCTCACCATTGAAATAAATAGCTAGCCCTCTGTTCAAATAACAGTAATTCCAAATCATTTTTTCGATATACGGAACTTTAAAAGCAAATTTCTTGAAAATCTGTTCGTCTGGATAAAACTCAACAAAGGTTCCATTGCGTTCATCTGTCTTAACGATTTTTGGGTCATCCACTAAAACACCGCGTTCAAACGTAGCACTTTTCTTCTCTCCATCACGGACAGAATAAACCATAAAATGACTACTCAAAGCGTTAACAGCTTTAGTACCCACCCCGTTTAATCCAACTGACTTCTTAAAGGCTTTCGAATCGTATTTTCCTCCGGTGTTGATTTTAGAGACAACATCTACCACTTTACCCAAAGGAATACCACGCCCATAATCACGAATAGAAACTTTTCCATCCTTGGCTTTGATATCAATGCGCTTTCCATTTCCCATCACAAACTCATCGATACAGTTATCGATGACCTCTTTCATGAGAATATAAATTCCATCATCAGCGGAAGCTCCGTCACCCAGCTTTCCAATATACATCCCCGGACGCAAGCGAATATGCTCCTTCCAATCGAGTGAACGTATATTGTCTTCTGTATAATTATTTTCTTCAGCCATGTTTAAATGTGGTTTTTACGTATCAAAACAAATATACAATCTATTTCTTAGTAAATTAGACCATATACACGAAGGTTATTCACGATGAATAGTTAATAGAAATATTTGTTTGATTTTTCAGTTTTAATGGCCTAATATACGAATAATTTTCAGACTTTATGACTAAATTCTAGACGCTTCAATTAAATTAAACCATTACTTTAAGTAAAGCTAATCTCCTCTTTATTTATCAATCTTATATTCAATTGACTTTATTTATAAACTATCGGTAACTCCTAAAAAAACAAATTGTCTCTGCTCAACAAAAAGAGTATGAATTACACTAATAATTGAAGAGCTTTGAACAGCACTAATTCCACTACTTATAATTACCCTATAATTAATGAGCAGCATAAATCCTCCATTTAATCGTGAATATCCACCTTAAACTCATGATTCCTCGACAAAAAACCAACATTTACTATGCACACATAAAAACATTTATTAAATTAGCAACATGAACAATACTGAAATAAAAGCACCATTAAGCGAGATGCTCAACATCCGCTACCCTATTATCATCGCCCCAATGTTTTTGGTATCCAATACAAAGATGATTATCGCTGGAGTTAAAGCAGGAGCTACAGCAGCTGTTCCTGCAATGAATTATCGAACAACTGATGAATTAAGATCAGCCATTCAAGAGATTAAAAAAGAAGCTGGCGGTCCTTTTGGAATTAACTTGATTGTGAACAAGAGTAACTTTACATACAAAGAACAATTGGCTGCGATTTGTGAAGAAAAAGTTGATTTCATCATCACGAGTCTTGGTTCGCCGGAAGAAACCATAAAAGAAGCTCATAAAAACGGGATTAAAGTTTTTTGTGATGTCACCAACTTAAAGTACGCAAAGAAAGTGGAGTCTTTAGGAGCGGATGCTTTAATTGCCGTAAATAAAGAAGCAGGTGGACACGCAGGAAAAGTATCCATAAAGGATTTAGTTCCCAAATTGAAGAAGTACTGTAAAATACCTGTAATTTCAGCGGGTGGAGTTGGAAATGGTTACGAAATGAAAGCCATAAAAGACCTTGGAGCTGATGGTTTTTCAATTGGATCTATTTTTATTGCTACAGATGAATCCGATGTAAGCGAAGAATACAAACAAGCATGTGTTGACTATGGGAAGGATGACATTGTGATGACTTCTAAACTATCAGGAACTCCTTGTACCGTTATTAAAACTCCTTATGTAGAGAAAATTGGAACAGAACAAAATTGGCTAGAAAGAATTCTCAACAAAAACCGTAGGTTAAAGAAATGGTTTAAGGCATTTACTTTTGTGCGTGGAATGAAACGTCTACAGAAAGCAGCATTTAGTGCCACTTATAAAACCATATGGTGTGCCGGACCAACTATTGAACATGTAAAAGCCGTTCGTCCAATTAAAGATATTATTGACCAACTTGTAACCGAATTCCATGAAGCAAAGTAAAATTTCTCTAAAGAAAATGCGTCGTTTATTGTGGTTAATGGGAATGTTTAAAATCCCTATGATTGCATTTACAAGACCGAAGCTAATGTTACTGGACGACAATAGTTCACAGGTCCGCATCAAATTGAGAAGACGAACAAAAAACCACTTAAAATCAATGTACTTTGGGAGTTTAGCCGTTGGTGCAGATATCGCCGCTGGCTTACATGCTTTTTATTTCGCTGAGGAGTCTGGTGTTAAAGTTTCATTTGCTTTCAAAGCAGTTAAGGCTGAATTTCTAAAACGAGCAACATCTGATGTTTACTTTAACTCTGATGAAGGTCAAAAGGTGAAAAAGGTCTTTGATGAAGCGATGTCGACCAAAGAACGCATAAATAAATGGATAAAAGTGGAAGCTAAAAACACAGATGGAGAAATTGTTGCTATTTTTGATATGGAAATTTCTGTAAAAGTAAAATCATGAAAAAATTGTTTTTAGTACTCCCTATTTTTTTCTTTGCCTGTTCTGGTCCAAAAGATATGGAAGCAGCAAAGGAAGAAGTAACACACGAAGAAATTAAAGACAACAAAGAAAACCTGGAAGACCAATACACTTGCAACATAGAAATCATAAACAATTTAATGCCTTCACCAGAACCTAGAAAGTATATGTATGCCATCGTTACTCTTCTTCCTCATGAAGGAAAACTCGAGCAGAACTGGAAACTTTCATCTTTTCAAATTGACGGACAAGATTACTCTGTCTTTGATGAAACCACTTTCAGCAGTAAAGATCTTTTGATCTATCGCAACACCGTTAGAGAGATTCCAAAAGGAATCAAAGCCCCTTTATCGGCAAAAGTGCAATTTAAAAATGAGCAAGGAACAAAGCTGACCTATCACATGGAGATTTTAAAGGTGTTTGATGTCCATTAAATGATCATCATGTATTCGAATTTGCAAAGGGAGTATCTTGAATACTCTCTTTTTATATTAAAAACACACCTTCTTCCCTATTCCTACAAACATTTCCTATTTTTGAACTAAAATTGAAAACAGGTCATGATGAAATTTAAAGGAACATCAAATTACATTGCTTCACACGATTTATCCGTAGCGGTAAATGCTGCAATTACACTAGAAAAACCCTTATTGATTAAAGGAGAACCAGGAACTGGAAAAACCTTGTTGGCACATGAAATTGCAAAAGCTTTGGATAAACCGCTTTATACGTGGCATGTTAAATCTACAACTACTGCACAGCAAGGTTTGTATGAATATGATGCGGTTTCTCGTTTGCGTGATTCGCAACTAGGGAATGACAAAGTAGACGACATTGCAAATTACATCAACAAAGGAAAGTTATGGCAAGCTTTTGAAGCGGATGAGCGTGTAATTTTGTTAATTGATGAAATCGACAAAGCAGATATTGAATTTCCGAATGACTTATTATTAGAACTCGATAAAATGCAGTTTTTCTGCTATGAAACAGGTGAAGAAATTATTGCTAAACACAGACCCATCATCATTATCACTTCCAACAATGAGAAGGAGTTACCGGATGCTTTCCTGCGTCGCTGCTTCTTCCACTATATTTCCTTCCCAGACCGAGAAACATTGAAAGAGATTGTGGCTGTTCATTATCCTGATTTGGAAGAACAATTGATTGAAAGCGCTATGCAATTGTTTTATGCTATTCGAAATCAACGCAACATTAAAAAGAAGCCTTCAACGAGTGAATTAATAGATTGGATAAAATTACTGCTGGTTGGAAAAATTAATGCGCAAGAACTGGATGATGTTATGGCAGGAAAAGGCAATACTCCATATTTGGGCGCTTTACTGAAAAATGAGCACGACAAGGCGTTGATTCGTTAAAACTAGAAAACTATGTTTTTAGACTTTTTTTTACTGCTCAAAGAGAAAGGACTTCCGGTGAGTCTGCGCGAGTATTTGGATCTTTTGGCCGCATTAGAAGCAAATGTTCCAGAATACAATGTCGAGCATTTTTATTTTCTTTCTCGCACTATTTTAGTAAAAAACGAAGAACACCTAGATTTATTCGATCAAGTTTTTAGCGTTTACTTCAAAGGAATAGAACAAATTCAATCTTCTGATATTTTAAATCTGCCTGAAGATTGGTTACGAAAAAATGGAGAGCGCTTGTTTTCTAGAGAAGAACTAGAGAAAATTAAAAGTCAGGGCGATTTAGAAAGTCTACTCGACCGTATGGCAGAATTGCTCAAAGAACAGAAAGAACGTCACCAAGGTGGGAATAAATGGATAGGTACAGGAGGAACTTCTCCTTTTGGTGCTTATGGCTATAATCCTGAAGGTTTTCGCATAGGTCAGGATGAAAGTCGACATAGAAAAGCGATAAAAGTTTGGGATAAACGAAGTTTTAAAGACTTGAGTCAGGACGAGGAGCTCGAAACCCGAAACATGAAAATGGCCTTACGGAAGTTGAGAATTTTGAGTCGTGAAGGAAGACAAGAAGAAATTGATTTAAACAAAACGATTAGAAGTACAGCCAAGAACAGTGGAATGCTTGAAATAGAAATGGTTCCTTCAAAAAAGAACGTAGTGAAAGTATTGCTGCTTTTCGACATTGGAGGTTCTATGGATGACCACATTGATTTATGTTCGCAATTATTTTCGGCTGCTAAATATGAATTCAAACACTTAGAGTTTTTCTACTTTCACAATTGTCTTTACGAAAATGTGTGGAAGCAAAATGAACGTCGTTGGGAAGAAAAAATACCGACGGAGACAATTTTTAATACATTTAATAATGATTACCGCGTTGTTTATGTTGGAGACGCTTCTATGTCACCTTACGAAATAATTGCTCCAAGCGGAAGCGTTGAACATTACAACGAAGAACCAGGTCAGGTTTGGTTACAAAGAATGATTGAGCACTTCCCCTACTTTGTTTGGTTGAATCCTGTAGCCAAATCCGAATGGAAATATACGCAGTCCATTGGAATGATTCAAAACATCATGAAAAACAGGATGTTCCCATTGACGATAAGAGGAATTGAAGCAGCGGTTGAAGTGTTGAAACATAAAGCGAAGTGATGCGGGGATGCGCAGATAAAAAACAATGATTTCCACGTTAACAATTAAAAAAATTAACCATTAACAATTATTCTTACTTAATACGCTCCCGAATATCTCCTGATCACCCATTCTGTTGTGAACAGTGCAACAATCACTAATAATAACCAGATATAATCGATGAGCTTATTATAAGTACTCGACTCATACGCAACCGGAACGATGTCCTTCCGTTGATCGATATCATCTAAAATCGACGAGTAATCTGATAACAATGCAAACCTACCATTGTTGTTTTCCGCCATTTGCATGAGCAATTGATGGTTTGCTTTCGTGGCTTGTTTTTCTAATGCCAAATCTTTAACACCAAACGTTCCTTCTTTCGAAAAGGATTGATTGTTGTAATTTGTGGAAGCCCTCCAAGTGTATCTTCCTGCTGGTAATTGTCCTAAGTTTAATTGGTATTCATTTTCCAAAGCTAAAAAAGCATAATCAAAAGATTCTCCATTCGGTTGAATTAATTCAAAATCAATGGTGGGTTCTGTTATTGGCTCGTAACTTTCGTTAAAAAATGAAGCGTTGATAATGTATTCTTCATCACTACTAGCGATTGAAGGTAAAGTGATCCTTAACCTAGAAGTATTATCTTTCAAAATAAGGTATTGGACAGATTTTCGAATCAACTCGTTGAAACTGGTATGTGATTGATTGAGTTGATAGTCTGCCAATTTCCAACTCCACAATCCACTACCATAAGTCACTGCAAACTTTGTTTTTCTTCTGCTTCCAAAGTAAAACAATGGGTCTTGCTTGTTTATTGCTCCTACCCTTTGAAATGCTAAAATAGAACCTATGTTACTGTACTTCACTTTTCCATAATGTGCTTTTAATGGCGGGAAGTTATCAATGGTTTTTCTTGCTTCTGGGGAAAGTTTAAAAAGGTTGAATCCTTGGTTAAAAGCAGCGCTAACATTATCCATTTGTCCAGTGGTGTTGATGTTCGCCATTAATTCAAGTCTAGATATAGTTGATCTTGATGTTTGAGGCGTAATGATGTACCACATAGGTTTTCCGGCGTTAACTACACGTTCAAAACCTTGATTGTCTTTACTTACTCCTGGGTTATGCCAAATGATTAAGTCATAAGCATCGAGTTCCTGAGGAAGCTCTGGCATCGCAGCAGTTGTAAGCTCAAGGTTGTTTTCCTTGTACAATGCGCTTTTAATGGCTCCAGCGTCTGGGTTCAATGACTCGGCCACCAACAACACTTTACTGCGGTCATCCAAAACCTCAACGTAAAAAGTTTTCGTGTTGTTGTCTAAATTAAACTCGTTAGCTAAAGCATTTATTTTCACCGTATATTCATGTATACCAATGGATTTTGCATCCAGTAAAAAGTCTGTTTTCACTAGACTATACTCCTCTTGTGAATGACTTAATGTTTTACTTTCAATCAGTTTTCCATCTTTCAATAACTGTAATTCAATGGATTGATTGGGTGTTTTATTTCCTTCTATGCTTACTTCTACAGGGAATTTATTTCCTAAGAATGCAATTTCATTGGCGACTATTGATTTAACAAGGTGATCAACTTTTTGAATGGTATCTCCTACAGTGAGGGTATAAATTGGTGTTTTTTTGAATTTTTCAGCAATAACAAGAGGAGTTATTCCCGCATTAAAGTTCCCATCAGAAAGTAAAACAACAGCTCCAATATTCCGTCCGTAGTAATTATCATACACACGATTTAAGGCTTTTCCTATATCTGTTTTACTATTTTTAAACCGTAGTGAATCAACTGTTTTAACAGGCTCATTTAAATTAAAGATTAAATGATTATATTTTAAATCAAACCTTGCATTTACTTCATTAAGATAAGCTTTGGTTAAATCTTCTACTGAATTACTGTCTGCATAATTTAACATGGACTGCGAATCATCCACAATGGTAATTACCATAGGTTGATCGACTTCACTTTCAGTTCCTTTAATTAAAATTCCCAATAACAACAGGCCTAAAAGAAAAAGTCCCAAACTACGCAGACTGATCAGAACAAACCTTCTAAACCTCGAAATTTCTTTGACCCAAGATTTTCTTCGGTATAACAACAAAGACAGAGCAACAACAATTACAGCCCAAACAATGAGCGTCCACAATGGAATGTCGCTAAAATACGCTGTCATTTCTATTGGTTCTAGAATTAATTAAGTTGATCTTCTGCAAGCTCCCCTTTTCCTTCTAAATACTCTGTCAAGTATTCAAAATATGGCGATAATTCACCTTCTTTGGTTGTTTCCGATCCCCTTGCAATAATATCATCAGGGTCTTCTCCAAATAAAGCAGGAAGAACATATTTGATCAGTTCATTTCCAAAATCTTGAGAAGCGTCTTTGGGTAGTTCACAAGGAAGGTTATCCACAGCCATCACAGCTATTGCACCTTGTTGTTCAAAATCAACCTCTTGCTCTGTGTGAGGATCATATCCATAAATGGGATCAGTGATTGTACTTGGACGAATTGTAGAAGCCACAGGGCCGTCGATATCACATGAAATATCTGCAACAACCGAAAGTCTTAAGTCGTCCATTTTCAGATCTTCACGTGTAAATAAGAATGGAGAACCCGTTTCCCAGTAATGACAAGCAATAAATAAATCAGCTGCTTTTAGATATTTTTGGAAAGTTGAGTGATGTCCCGCAGGATCAGCATAAAAGACATCGCGGTCGAAAGGTTTTCCATCGTCTCTCGCAGTGTAATCAGAGGTAGCCAAATGAGTAAATACTGGACCGTCGAAATTGTCTTCAATAAATTCTTCAGGACTAACTTCAGTAATTGGCAATTTATTAATGATTTCTAGTGCTCCATGTCCTACACGTCCAAAACCGGTCATAACAATCTTTGTATCTTTGAGTAACCTTACTTTAGAAAGTTCACCTTCCATTTCAACTCTGTCTTCACATTGATGTGCTGGTTTTAAGTTGTATAATGAATGTTTTAGTCCATAGGTTAAAAAGGCATTGTAACAGCCGACAATTCCAGCATAACGCCCAAATCCGATAATACGATTTCCTTTTTTATCCTTTAAAACTTCGTAGTCTGTCAGTTGTATTTTATTTTCAATAACCGCTTGTAGTAATTTTCTATTGTACGGTTGTTCTTTTATGGTATGCGAAAAGAAGAAAAAGTGTTTATTCGGAATTAAATCTTCAATATTCACTTCTTTTACGCCCATGATGATATCACAATCGCTGATATCCTCCACAACGTCTATGCCTAAAGCTGAATATTCTTCATCTTTAAATGCACGTACAGGACTTTTTTGAACTTTAATTTCAATGTTAGGGTATTCCTCTAAAACACGTAGACATTGTGTTGGTGTTAACGGCACACGCTCATCAGATGGAACCTTGCCTTCCTTTATGATACCAAGTTTTTTTTGCATAAATAATCGAGTTTTTACAAAAATAGCACAATTAAGTGATTTTTTGATGTGATACTTATGAAATCAATACCTCTATTGATAAAGGCTTAAAACATGAATGCTTAATCTGTTATTTCAGCATCTTGAATTTTTTGTTTTAACTCTCTATCTTTCGTGGTTAAATTTCCAAATTTATAAGACAACGTAAGGTACAATCTTCGTGTTGTCCATTTGTATCTTGTTTCTTGCAACACTGTTCCATCGTTGACTTCGAAGTAAAATTCTTTTTGGTCAAAAATATCAGAAACCCTTAATCCGATCACCATATTCTTATTCATTAACGTTCGTGTGAATCCAACATCAATTCCTGGACTGCGCTGATAAAACCCTTGAACTGTATATCGAGGTGCAATATATTGAGCATTGATCTGAATTGAAGTGGTATTGTCAAATAAAGAGAAGGTGGTGTTCAATTTCGCATCCCAACTTACTCCTTTATTGCTTAAGGTTGTCCCATCGACATTTGCAGATAGTCTACTTTCATATGCATTTACAGAAATCATGTTTCTCCACCATGAAAAAGGGGAATATGTACCTATTAGTTCTACTCCATAATCATAACTTTCATCTACATTGGAAAAGGTAGTTACACTTACCCCGTTGTCATAGAATTGACGTATACGCTGAATTCTGTCTACTGTCTGCTTAAAGTATAATGTACTGGTCAGACTTGCCGACTTCCACATTTTTTCATAACCTAACTCAAAAGAATTGATGTATTCTGGTTCAAGGTCTGGATTTCCTCTCATCAAGTTAAGAGGATCGCTGTACACAGGAAAAGGATTAAGAGAACGTGTGCTTGGACGGTTTATTCTTCGGCTATAATTTGCGAAAATCTCGCCATTGTCTTTATCTCCATAAACCAAATGAACAGAAGGAAAAAAACTAAAGTAATCATTATTAAAAGTTTCGTTAGTGGTTAGCAATCTTGGCTCTGTAAGGGCTTGTTCTAGCCTCACTCCTGCTTGATACTTGAACTTATCTGTAACACTATGACCCAAGATTCCATAAGCTGAAAAGATATTTTCTGCAAAAGCCAACTCATTGTTCACGTTGTAGTCTGGAATCACAGTGCCAGTTAATGTATCATAATACTCCAAATAATTGGATTCATTCTGGCGGTTAACAATAACTTGAATCCCAGTTTCGTATTTCAACTTGTCATTGATGGCCCTTTCTAAGTCAGCTGATAATGTAAACTTATTATTCCTATTGTCTTGTTCTTGATTTTGAAATCTATAATTGTTACTCATTGGCGAGCCATCGGGTAAATAATAATACTCTTCAAACTCACCCACAGCATCTTCTTGTCCCATAGATTGTGTTGCTGCAATGATTAAATTACCATTTTCATCTTTAAAATCCAGCTTGTAATTGGCATTAAAATCGATTGAATTTCTATTTCTTGGATTGTATACAATTCTGTCCCAACTTTGAAAAAGCTGATTATTATAGGTCAAAGCATTGTCCTGACGACCTTCTCTTATTCGATCGGTATAAGTTCCACTTACTGAAACTCCAATCACTTGGTTTGATTTAATGAAAAAGTCAGCACCAATATTTCCTGTATGCGAACTTCTAAAATCAGTACCCAATCTACTTTGCTTTAAAAACTCAATCGAATCTCCTTTTGTAGATGTTCTTTCATTAAAATTATTTCTATACCCTTCTCGGTACCTGTAAGAATAATTAGCAAAGAAGTTTATTTTTTCATTGCGAACGTTAAAACCCAAGCTACCACTGTATAAGTTTTCACTTGCGGCTGTTAACTGCAAATTGGTATTAACTCCCCTTAACTTCTTTTTCTTTAAAATAATATTGATGATTCCAGCCGTTCCTTCCGGATTATATTTAGCTGAAGGATTAGTCACCAATTCAATACGTTCAATAGCACTGGCTGGAATTCCATCTAAAGCTCCATCACCACTCGATAAAGCACTTTGACGACCATCTATAAGTATGGTCACACTACCACTCCCACGGAGCGAAACGTTCCCATCATTATCCACCTCGACAGACGGAATGTTATTTAATACTTCTGTGAGTCCCCCTCCGATGGAAGTCATATCCTCATCTACATTGTACACCCGTTTATCAATACTGGACTCCATCAGTTTTGTTTCACCACGCACTACAACTTCATCAAATTCTTGACTTTTCAACTTATTCAAAGTAACTGTACCGAGGTCTAACTTTCGTTTATCAGCAGAGAAAACCAAGTCATTCATAACTTTGTCTTCAAATCCAAAAAAGGTAATTATGGCATAATACTCACCATAAGCAATACCTTTTATAAAAATCTTCCCCATCAAGTCAGTGTACTCACCAGCAACAACAGAAGAATCTTTTGGCGAAAACAATCTAAAATTAGCGTACTCAATAGCATTATTTTGTTCGTCTACCAACTGAAGAGTAAGTTGCGTTTGAGAAAAAGACAAAAACGATAAAAAGAATATAAAAAAGGTAAGTATAAAACGCATAGAAAAATATTAAGTTGTGAAAGTAATTAATATAGAATGAAAAACTTCAAATTTTAACCATCTGCTAACGAATTAGAAGTTGAAACACACAAACAAGAAAAATGTTTATTCATTCCTCAATTTATCCAACAAGACATTCAAGGCCTTGGCTTCATCAGGAGTCAAATTCTCATTAAAATAAGATTCCTCAAACTGAAGGTCCAATTGCGCCAAAACATCTAATCCTTCCTGGGTAATCTTAACAAAAACCAACCTCCTATCTTCATTTCCACGGATACGTTCAACATATTTTTTGGCAATCAACTTATCAATTAAACGTGTCGTGTTTGGTGATTTTTCCAACATCCTTTCTTTAATCGTTTTAACGCTCAATTTCTCACCTGCTCCACGAAGGATTCTTAAAATATTGAACTGTGGAAGTGTCAAGTCAAATGTTTCCAGTTGACTATTGTAATACACTCCAATAAAATTTGATGTATACCTCACATTAATAACCGCTTTGTGGTATTCATTTTTGAAATTTGGAGTTACAATTTCTTCAATTTTTTTCATATTGCTTCAAAGATAATTACCTTGGTAATATATTCAACCTAATTCTATTTAATATTTTTGAATAAAACCAAAGGAAAATCATAACTAAAATCTAGACAGACTACTTATAGAATATCGCAAATAATAATTAGTTTTATAAAATGAAAAAAACCAAACTTCTGTATTGGATAATCCAATTTATTGCATGGGGAGGATTTTGTATGATGGTAGGCATCGCTTCTGTCCTTCAAGGAGAGTTTTCAGACAGAATTCTCTTTAAACTAGGACAGCTATTCGTACTACTCATTCTTACTTCCCATTCCATTCGTAGTGTGTTTATCTATAGAGATTGGCTAAATTTAAAAGTAGGACTACTCATCCCAAGAGCCTTAGGGTTAATATTTGGACTTTCTACAGTATTAGTGATCATCAACAATACCTCAGGTTATCTATTGTTTAACGAAGAGGTGGCATCAGGAATGGAGTTTTTAGTTAACATTCTAATGTACTCCATCTTTTTCATCATGTGGACTGCCGTATACCTTACCTATCATTTAATGCAAAAATCAAGATTACAAGAAATTTACAATCTCAAGCTAAAGACCAGTCAAACACAAAACGAATTAAAAACCTTACGAGATCAATTAAACCCACACTTCCTATTCAACTCACTTAACAGCATACGTGCATTAATCGAATTTGACCCAGAAACGGCAAAATCATCCATCACCACCCTCTCTAGCCTACTAAGAAATTCGCTACTCTTAGGTAAAAAGTCATACATCACCCTTAAAGAAGAACTTCAATTGGTAAATGAATACCTTGAACTGGAGAAAATCAGGTTTGAAGAGAGGTTGAACTACACCATAGAGAATAAAGTCCCCGATACAATTTACATTCCGCCATTCTTAATACAAAGCATGGCAGAAAATGCAATAAAGCATGGGATTTCTAAATCATCAAAACCAGGTGAGATCAAAATTTGTATATCTATTCACAACGAACAGCTTATTATGGAAGTCATCAACACAGGTGAATATCGAAAAAATGAACATTCAGGAATTGGAATCGCCAACACAAAACGTAGACTTGAAATCATTTATGGTGAAAATGCCGGTTTTGACATTAAAAACATGAACAATAAAGTAAGATCACATATATGGATCAATACAAATCAATTAAAGGATACAATAGAATGAAAGGAATAATCATTGACGACGAAAGACTAGCAAGGCAAGAATTAAGGCACTTATTAAAAAAACACAATGAAGCCATCACAATTGTAGCCGAAGCAAGCAATGGAATTGAAGGAATTAAAGCCATTCAAGAACACTCCCCTGACATTGTTTTTTTAGACATTCAAATGCCAGAAATGGATGGATTTGAAATGCTGAAGCAACTGGATGAAATACCAAAAGTTATTTTCATCTCTGCTTACGATGACTATGCATTAGATGCATTTAAAGTCAATGCATTAGACTACCTCCTTAAACCCGTAGATCCTGCACGTTTAGCCGATACTTTAGAAAAAATAAAAGCAGAAACTGAAAACGAGTTTTTCTCTCCCGTAAGTAACACTAGAGAAGAAAGAAAACTGAACAAAAAAGACAGGGTTTTTATCAAAGATGGAGAAAAATGCTTTTACCCTTACCTAGAGGAAATTCGTTTTTTTGAAAGTCAAGGTAATTATGTTCGTGTATTTTTTAAGGATGAGCGTCCTATGATTTTACGTAGCTTGAACGCTTTAGAGGAAAAACTTTCACCTGAAGATTTTTTTAGGGCCAACCGCAAGTACCTAATTAATATTCATGAAATCGACAGTGTAGAAAATTGGTTTAATGGAGGGTTAAAAGTAAAGTTATCGGATGGAACAGAAATTGAAATATCACGAAGACAAGCCATACGATTTAAAGATATTATGTCGATTTAAGGGATAACCCCTCAATATGAATTTTTAACAAAAAATTTGATGATTACCCTGATATTATTGTGTGATCTCAAATCTATAATGTAATTTTGCACCCTACAATTGGAGATTCATATTAGATAATTATGACAAATATATTTATTGCCAACTTAGATTTTGGCATTACATCAGATGACTTAAGAGCGACCTTTTCACAGTTTGGAGAAGTTTCCTATGCCCATGTAGTTTACGACAACAAAACTAAAAAGTCTAAAGGTTATGGTTATGTTGAGATGGAAAATCTTTCAGAGGCAAACGCTGCAATCGGAGCTTTAAATGGAATGGATGTCAATGGAAGAGTGCTAGATGTTAAACTAGCAACCCCCAAAGATAAACGTCCTCAGAACATGAACAAACCAAAGGAAAAAGACCAAGACAAAGAAAGGTTCAGGCCTAAACCTCGTACCCGTGAAGTCAAAGAAGTGAAAACCAGTGAACGTAGAGTCTTAAGACCAAGAAGAAAAAGAACAGGAGAAGATAATGAATAATCCCTCTATCAAATAATATAACAGTAAGCTGAATCGTAGTAATTCAGCTTATTTTTTTGGTTATTATTTTACCGAAGTAATTCTACCTCATAAACAACTCTGGGTGCAACTGTTTATAATGCTCTAACTTACCTTGGATATATACGATGAGCTCATAGTCAGAGGCTGTGCGTAAGAAATGCTCATCTATGTTTAAGAAATTAATGAAAGCCGTAAACTGCTCCTCCTCTAAATAAACAACATCATAAGAAACATAAGCACGTAAAAGTTCACGAACAACTTTATCCATATTGTCCTGATGCTCCATTTGAGCAACCAAACGCTTAGATTGGGCTGATTGACTAAACCTTTCGTACAAAGCCGTAATCGGACTCTCTAGAACATTTATCCCTGTAACGGTTCTTGTTTCACGCTGACTTAATGCTTCACGCTCTTCTTTGATTTGCTCCAATGACTTAATCGGATAAACCGTCACCTCTTCAATATTCTGAATGTTTGGACTTAATGTAATCACGGTGTCTATCGTGCAAACTTGCTGCTGTGGAATATCTATAAACTTTTTACTATACCCTTTAACAGAAAAAGCAATTCGATCCCCAGGACGAACATAAACAGCAAACTCACCATTTGGACGACCAAATACACCCTGTTGCGTGGTGACATTAATCACCATTAAATTATAAAAACTCTGTGGCATCGCTGTGTCTTGAACTCTTCCCTTAAGGTATATCTCTTCACATTGCCCGTAAGCAATAGCTCCAGCTGTAATCAAAACACCCATTAATAGTATTTTTTTCATTGATGTAAATATATATAATTTAAAAACCTAAAGATTCACATTTGTAACAACAAGCTTGTTGATCTACTTATTTAATTTGATACTTATGTAAATTAAATAGGGGTTTTACATTAACTTTTGTAAACACAGGTTTTATCACACCGCATTTTTATCTTAAAAAAACCATCAACATATGTAAACACACCTTCTTTTTTTGTTTAGCGAAAAAACTTACGTAATTTTGCACTTTTAAGTAAAAAATATGAAGCGAGTAGTTGTTGGTCTGTCCGGTGGTGTTGATTCTAGTGTTGCTGCCTACCTTTTAAAAGAACAAGGGTATGATGTTATTGGATTGTTCATGAAGAACTGGCATGATGAATCCGTTACGCTCTCCGATGAATGTCCGTGGATTGATGACTCTAACGATGCTTTGCTTGTTGCAAATAAACTCGGCATCCCCTTTCAAGTGATTGATTTAAGCAAGGAATACAGAGAACGTATTGTCGAATATATGTTTGATGAATATGCAGCTGGCCGAACTCCCAATCCTGATGTGTTATGCAACAGAGAAATTAAATTCGATGTCTTCTTAGAAAAAGCATTAGAACTCGGTGTTGACTATGTCGCGACAGGACATTATTGTCGTAGAAAGGACAATGAGGATGGGAGTGTTAGTTTACTTGCGGGTCTTGATAAAAATAAGGACCAGTCGTATTTCCTTTGTCAGTTAAATCAGGGACAGCTAGAAAAGGCATTGTTTCCTGTTGGGGATTTGCAAAAGGACGAGGTTAGAAGAATCGCTAAAGAACAAGATTTAATTACCGCGGACAAAAAAGACTCTCAAGGTCTTTGTTTTGTAGGAAAAGTTAGCTTACCTGAGTTTCTACAACAACAACTTAAGGTAAAAAAAGGAAAGGTGATTGAAATTCCAGAAGACCATCCTGCTTTAAGACAGTATCACCAAACACCTATTGATTTTGATCATATCGACAAGCTCGTTACTCCTATCTTATTCAAACCTGAGGACGGAATTGAGGTTGCAGAACATCAAGGTGCGCACTTTTATACTATCGGTCAGCGCAAGGGGTTGCATATTGGTGGTAGACCAAACCCTTCTTTTGTGCTTCAGGTTGATACTGAAAATAATTATGTTTACAGTGGCCAAAAAGATAGTCATCCTGGTTTAAACAAAAGTGCTTTAAAGATGGATAACAAAAGCCTTGTGTTTAACAATGTAAAGAATAGGTTTAAGGTAGGTGAAGAGATTAAAACGCTTGTAAGAATCAGGTATAGACAACCTCTTCAAGAGGCAACTGTTTTGACGAAAGATGAATCTACCTTTGTGTTATTTAATCAACCTCAACGAAGCATCACTCCTGGTCAGTTTTGTGCATTTTACGATCAAAGCGGTGAACTCTTGGGTTCAGGTGTTATCCAGCAATAAACCTTAACTGTTGACATTGAAAATAATGCTTACCTGGAGATAGCAGCAGACGGCCTTTTCAAGGTATTTGAGTCAACAATGGTTTTAATGAGAAGCAAGCTCTTCAAATGTCCCATCACTATAAAAGACAATCACTTTCACTACCTTACGCTTACTCTCCTTTGGATCAGGTACTGATGTGTCTGTGTCATTATTTTTTACACTAGATTTGTTATAAGGAGCTTGAACTTCATCATTAAATTGAGCCGAATCCTCTTTTACCTCTATGTCCGCCAGAGGTCTTAACACTTGTTCATCTGTACCCTCAGCAACGCGACCGACTTTCTTCCCCGTTACCAACCAAGCTGCATCAACTTTAGGAAAGGCATTTAATATTTTTTGTATAAAGTCAATACTGGGTTTATTCCTACCGGCTAACACATGAGAAATACTTGAACGTTGAACACCAATCTTATCTGCAAACGAGGCGTTGGTCATTCCATTCATTTTAATTACCATTTGTAATCTTTCGCTTATTGACATCTTTTTTAAAGTTTACTACAAATGTAATATTATTTTTGAAATAGAATTACATAAGTAAATGACGTGCCAAGGACGTAGTTTAATAATGTAAACCTATAAAACAATGTTCAGGTTACTTATGTAAACGAGTTGTACAACAAAAAAGTCAACACTTAAACTATATTCCCAGTTAACACACAATGACTCACCAAAAACAACTCTAGTCAACCCATTTGATCTACATCACCAAAAAAGTGCACCACCTGGAATAAGAATTATTTAGCAATTTGTATTCACCTACACCATAACCTGAAGATTTTCACCACTTAGGATAAACCATCAATCACTTTCCTGCTCAATCAATGAAGGACGAATCCCCTTAGCTTTTGAGAATAATCCCCCACCTGTACCTTTATCACAATACAGCAATCCTTCCATCAATAAAAAGTAGCCCCATAAAAAAAGGAGGACTCTAGCCCTCCTTTCTACTACTATAAACAACATCAAACTATAACAAACAAATATTAATCACTAATTAATAGAAAACCCACAAGTAAAGAGTTCTTCTCGTTCTATTTTATTCTCTGGGTACTTCCGTACTTTATCCATTAACTTAGCGACTTCGTAAATCGTTAATTTATTTTCTTTATTTTCTTCTGCATGAGTCGTTAACTCCTCTTGTGCAATATTTACACGGTTTAGTGCAATTACATATCGATTCATCATATCTTCATCGTTTGAATTCTATACCTTCTTACGGCCAAACATTCAGAGGGTTACATAAAATCAAGAAATAATTGACATTTTTAAACAACATGCTGAAGTTACTCTAAAACAGATCGTTTGTTAACCGCTGAATTACAAACAACTACTCTCGATACACATTTTTTAACTGCTTGTGTTTTTTTTCCCGTGTTCCTGATTCCGACTTCATAAGTAACTGCAATAAAAGAATCAACAAGTAGATAGGAAACAATATTGTCTTCAAGCTTTTTTTAATGATATACCTAGCTCCTTTTCTTTTTGCTGTTTTTTCTTTTTTGGAGCTCACATTCTTCTCCTCTCCATCGTTATCTAATCTAAAAAAACGCAATGCCCTACTCATTAAAATCTCACCTAACCCATATTCTCTAATGTTGGTCAGTGAATATTCTTTGTAACTTAATACAAATTGAAATAGAATTGTTTTCAACTGAATTAATAATGATAAACTTAATTCTTGCACTTGTTGCTTAACAATCTTCAACTCCTCTTTAAGTTCTTCCACTTCGATTTTATTCTCTTCTGAAATTGTTGTATACATAGTTAATATTGTTGTTTGTTGCAAATATCATAAGGAATAGTGTAACTTTTTGATCCATTAAGCGGTATACTAATATTAAGTACTCAATCTTAACTTAATTAAGTCGATTAAGTATATTAAGTTTTGGATTAAGTTAGATATTAAGTTTAGATTATCTATTTTTGTTTACTCAATGAGATTTGCCGGTACATATCACCCTATTCCCTTTCTGCTCGAAAGGCTATCCCATTACCTACCTGGGGTGACAACAACCAGTGCGTTATGGTTAGATTACAATAAACAACTTCGCACTTCTCATGAATCCGCGCCACTAAGCGACTATTTAAAAGTAAAAGCTCAAGAACTACGTAAAGCACAAAAAAGAATTGAATGGTCTCGGACTGAGGATCTATTTGAAAACCACAAACCAGAAACTTCTCAGCTATCTTTTGAGGATGAAGACGCTATGAATGTCCTGCGTTTATACTTCCAGTCTCCAATCGACGGACTGAATGATATTATCACTATTCGATTTACCAATAACGTTTTTCTTAAAAACTTAAACATTCAATTTAAAGGAATAAGCACTCAAGAAAAACACATTCTAAGTAGCATGTTGATTTCTATTCTTTCTGCCGAACACCAAAAAGCAGTTGAGGAAAGAGATTTTTTGATGCGTGTTGAACAGATTAACAAAAAACAAACCCATAAAATAAAGCAACTTACAGAAGATTTAAAATCAACTGAACAACTGTATAGTTCTGCCATTAGTAATATACTCAATGACTTTAAACAAAAACTTGAAATAAAACTCAACAAAGAGTTTGTTTTCAGCAATAAAGTAATATACAAATTAGCAAAAGAACGCCTTTCGATTCAAGCGATTGAAGCGGCAATTGAAAACGCAATCTATCTAGCTTATAACCTGAACTTATCAGAACGACAAATAAGGATAACAGCAGACCATATCCAACTGGATAAAGTTAAGGCTGTGGTCAATCATAGTAACACCATTCGTAAAAGCGATACCAAAACCAATCACTTACTTGATCGGTACGAAACTGCTGCAATACATGTGTTAGAAAAGGGATTAAACGTTAATGGTAAGACAATAGCAGCCCACCTTGATCCACCTGTTACTCCACCTGCAATTACTGATGCGGTCAAAAAGAACAAAACCAAGATTTCTTATTTACTTCAACAATATCCTGAAAAATGGCCAAACACAAGAAAATCAATTAAGCCAATAGCAAATCTTGATGAGACTATCGTTAAATCTAGGGTTGTCTGACTATTTACTTATGTAAACACAGTTAAAGCTTTGTTTTTAATTAATAATTACAGCGACTTGCACTAACTTTAATCGAGGTTCAACAAATAAGTCTTATCTTTGTTTCTCTAACAAAGCAATACAATGAAAGAGTTTGATATCCCAGAGTTTTACCGCTCTCCGATTATTTCCAAAGTTAAAAACATGCGAAAAGTAATGGATCCTCGTAAGAAGGACTTCACTCCTACTATTTTGGATTTTGGTCCCGTTCGATTCCATATCGCTCGTCACTTTGGTTTTTGTTTTGGCGTTGAGAATGCCATTGAAATTTCTTATAAGGCTATTGTAGAAAACAGAGGTAAACGTATCTTTCTTTTAAGTCAGATGATTCACAATCCTAATGTTAATGCTGATCTTTTGGATAATGGAATTCGTTTCTTGCAAGACACAGAAGGTAATGAGTTAATTTCTTTTGATGAATTAAGACCTAATGATGTGGTGATTGTTCCTGCTTTTGGTGCACCCATTGAAACGATTGTTAAGTTAGAAGCCAAAGGGGTTGATGTCAAAGCTTACAATACCACTTGTCCTTTTGTTGAGAAGGTTTGGAATCGTTCCAAAAAACTGGGCGAAACAGAACACAGTATTATTATTCATGGAAAACACAATCATGAAGAAACGCGTGCTACTTTTTCTCACAGTTCTTCAAATGCTCCTTCTGTTGTAGTGCGAGACATTGAAGATACTGTTGTCTTAATGGATATGGTACTTGGAAAGCGACCGAAAGAAGAGTTCTATACTTACTTCGACGGGAAACACAGTGAAGACTTCGATGTAAATCAGCATTTAGACCGACTTGGCGTTGTTAACCAAACTACAATGTTAGCAACTGAAACGCAAGAAATTGCTGACTTCGTTAAACAAACAATGATTGAGAAGTACGGTGAAGAAAATCTTAAAGATCACTTTGCCGATACCCGCGATACGCTTTGTTATGCTACAAATGATAATCAAAATTCTACTTACGGATTAATGAAGTCGAATGCAGACCTTGCAATTGTTGTCGGTGGATACAACAGTTCAAACACAACACACTTGGTCGAGCTTTTGGAAGAAAGTTATCCTACTTATTTTATCAATACAGAAGATGACATTCTAAATAGAAATGAGATCTCACATTTCGACATCCATAAAAAGGTCGTTAAAAAAAGTACTGATTTTATTCCTTCCCATGAGGTGGTTGACATTGTACTCACCTCAGGCGCTTCTTGTCCTGACGCTGTTGTAGACAGAGTTCTCCATAAATTTTTGGACTACTTTAATGAAACAAAGACAGTTAAGGAGGTGTTGTCCAATATTGAAGTAAAAAATTAAGAAATATTCTTCAAGAACACTTGTAGAATCATATCTAATTACTATTTTTGCGCTGGGGTAAGTCTTGTACGACCAGCTCCCTCTGAATCCCCCAGGACGGGAACGTAGCAAGGGTAAGAGGTTGTAGCGGTGCGATGCAAGTAGCTTACCCCACTTTTTTTTATAAAACCTACCCCCCTATTAATTTCCCTTCGTTTTTCAAAAGCTTAATGTTTAGTTAATACTCAAAAGAATTTAAACCCTTAAATTCGTTTAATTTTGTCTTTTTGATCGAATGACACTTTATTCATGAGTATAAAACTTAAAGAACTAGCAAAATTATTTCTAAAACTAGGAAGTATTGCCTTTGGCGGTCCAGCAGCTCACATCGCAATGATGGAGAACGAAATCGTAAAAAAACGAAAATGGATGACTTCCCAACATTTTCTAGATTTGGTTGGTGCTACGAACCTAATTCCAGGACCCAATTCCACAGAAATGACCATGCATTGTGGACATGAACGCGCAGGATGGAAAGGATTAATTGTAGCTGGTGTTTCTTTTATTCTTCCCGCAGTAACCATCACCATGATTTTGGCATGGCTTTATGCTAAATATGGAGAAGTTCCTGCCGTCCTACCTTACATTTACGGTATACAACCTGCAGTTATTGCAATAATTCTAGCAGCTGTTTTTAGACTCGCTAAAAAAGCGATAAAATCAACAGAATTAATAGTACTAGGGGTGATTACCTTAAGTATTACTTTAATAGGAGTTCATGAAATTATTGCATTGTTTTCCTGTGGGTTAGCGGGGCTACTCCTCTACACAGTTAGAAATAGAAAAAACACATTGAATAGTTTTTCACCTTTTCTATTATTTCACATAGCCCTCTCCCTTACTAGCTTAAAAGTCTTTTGGATTTTCCTTAAAGTCGGCACAGTACTTTATGGTAGTGGATATGTCTTGTTCGCATTTTTGGATGCAGAATTAGTGAACACTGGATTACTTACCCGTCAACAACTAATGGACGCAGTTGCTGTTGGTCAGTTTACTCCGGGTCCTGTGTTATCAACAGCTACATTTATAGGATGGCAACTCAACGGATTTTGGGGCGCCCTAGCAGCTACTCTTGGAATATTCCTCCCCTCTTTTGTGTTTGTTGCTTTACTGAATCCATTGATCCCTAAACTAAGAAAGTCACCATACATTTCTGCTTTTATGGATGCAATTAATATTGCAGCTGTAGCAGTAATTGTTGCTGTGTTAGTGGAAATGAGCTTTGAAGCTTTGGTAGATTGGAAAACATTTATGATTGCAAGCTTGAGCATTATCGCTGTTTTTATTTTCAAAAAACTTAACAGTGCATTTATTGTGTTAGGTGGCGCTGGATTAGGCTATTTACTCACCTTGGTTTAATTCATCAATTAACATTAAAATATAAAACGTCATTTAATTAACATTTATTAATTGGTTACTAATGTATTAGCACTTATATTTGTAATGATTTAGGTGGTTAAGTTAGGTTGATTAGCGAGAGGAAGGAACGCCAGTTTTTTCCTCTCGCGTTTTTTTTCACACACTACCCCTTCTTCATTTCAACAATATAATTGTTTCTATTTTATTACATCAGAGAATTACTCATCATTCAAGCTTAAATCAATAGATTTCATTTTTTCTGTTCATTTTAAAAATACCCTCAAAAAATAATACAGAATTTATCCAACTCCTAAGTATTGTTGTATCTTTGCCTCCCATAGTTACAAATCAATTAAAAAATGTCAAATTCAACAAAATACATCTTTGTAACTGGTGGGGTTGCATCCTCATTGGGAAAAGGAATTATCGCAGCATCTTTAGCTAAACTTTTGCAAGCAAGAGGATACTCAACAACCATTCAAAAACTTGATCCTTACATCAATATCGATCCTGGAACTTTAAATCCATACGAGCACGGTGAATGTTATGTCACCGACGATGGAGCAGAAACAGATTTAGATTTGGGGCATTATGAACGTTTTTTGAATGTTTCAACATCTCAAGCAAATAATGTAACCACAGGTAGAATCTACCAATCTGTAATTAACAAAGAACGTCAAGGAGCATATTTGGGTAAAACTGTTCAAGTCATCCCCCACATCACCAATGAAATCAAAGATAATATTCAGAGTCTGAGTAAAGATGGTGAGTATGACATCGTTATTACAGAGATTGGAGGTACAGTTGGTGACATTGAATCTTTACCCTATGTTGAGGCTTTGCGTCAAATGAGATGGGAGTTTGCTGATGACTGTATCGTAATTCACTTAACACTTGTACCTTATTTACAAGCTGCTGGGGAATTAAAAACAAAACCTACACAGCATGCTGTTAAACAATTGCTAGAATTGGGAGTTCAGCCTGACATATTATGTTGTAGAACAGAACATAAACTTGATTTAGAACTAAGAAAGAAAATCGCACAATTTTGTAATGTAGTACCTGAGGCTGTTATTGAAGCTATGGACGCACCTACAATTTACGATGTTCCATTAATGATGCAAGAAGAAGAATTGGACGAAATCGTATTGAAGAGATTAGGTCTTTCGCGTAAATCTCAACCTGATTTAACTTCATGGAATTCATTTTTACATAATTTAAAGAATCCTACGTCAGAAATCACTATTGGATTGGTAGGAAAATATGTTGAATTAAAAGATTCCTACAAATCAATAAACGAAGCATTCATTCACGGAGGAACAGCAAATCTTTGTAAGGTTAATATCGAATGGATTCATTCTGAAAAAATCACCAAAGCCAATGCAAAAGAAATTTTAGGTGATTTAGATGGTATCCTCGTAGCTCCAGGATTTGGTTCGCGTGGAATAACTGGAAAAATCAATGCTGTTCAATATGCCCGAGAAAACAATGTTCCTTTTTTAGGTATATGTTTAGGTATGCAGTGCGCTGTTATTGAATTTGCTAGAAATGTTATGGGTTGGGAAGATGCACATACAGCAGAAATTTCACCTGAGGCCAAACGTCCTGTAATTAGTTTAATGGAAGAGCAAAAAACTGTTTCTGATATGGGTGGAACCATGCGTTTGGGTCAATATAAATGTGAATTAAAACCCAATTCAAACATCTATGAGGCATACAATACTGAGGTGATCAAAGAACGTCACCGACACAGATTTGAATTTAACAGTGCATATTTAGATGATTTTAAGAAAAGTGGTATGAAAGCAACTGGATTTAATCCAGATACAGGATTGGTTGAAGTGGTAGAAGTTGAAGACCATCCATGGTTTGTTGGAGTTCAATTCCATCCTGAATATAAAAGTACAGTAGACAATCCTCATCCACTCTTTACTAGTTTTGTTAAAGCAATTATGAACAACAAGAATAAATAGTTAGAAAAAATAAATAATGGATAAGAATACAATTATTGGTTTAGGTTTAATTGGAGTAATACTCGCTGTATTTACTTTTTTCAATCAACCTTCAGAAGAAGAACTTAAGGAAAGGATGGCGCAGCAAGAATTAGTTGCGCAACAACAAAAAGAAGCTGCTGAAAAAACAGAAAGTAAGATCACCAAAAAGACCGTTGAAAATCCTGCTCCTAAAGCTGTATTGGATGAAAACGGAAATCCTGTTCTTGACAGTCTTGGAAATACAGTTTATGCTAACGATACCCTAATGGTGGAGGAAGCTGAAACAGTTGGAATTGTAGATGCCAGAGACGTAGAAGAAGAAACTTTTGTTTTGGAGAATGAGAAGTTAAAAATCATTTTAACCAATAAAGGTGGTGGTGTTAAAAGTGTTTTCTTAAAAGGATATCAAACTTATGAAAACTTTAGGAAAAATGAAGGTACGGAAGAAATTACACCACTTCAACTATTCGATGAAGAGATTGCGTCTAACGGATTGAAATTCAAAACGGACAAAGGAGAACAATATACAAGCGGAGTTGCTTTCGAACTGTTGAGACAAACTGAAAACTACATCTCTTTTATTGCTCATTATGACGAAGGAAAATCAATTGAACAAATCTATTCTATAACTCCAGATCAATATCATATTAACTATGAAGTTAAAATGAAAGGGTTTGAAGGAGAAGTTACACCAGAAAGGGTCTTTCTTGATTGGGAAGTTGAAATGTTAATGACTGAAAAACTATTGTCTGAACAACGTCGTATTTCAACGGTATTTTTCAAAGAAAAGGGCGGTTCTTACGATTATTTATCTGAATATTCAGATGATGAATTTGCAGCAAAAACTGATGTTGACTGGGTTGCTTTCAAACAAAGTTACTTCTCTTCGATCATTATGCCAGATAAACCATTTATGAAAGAAGGAACAACTTTTAAGGTGGTTAATTATGAAGAAGGCTCTGAAAAAGATTCTTCACACATTAAAGCTTATTCTTCCTCAATGAATCTTGGATTAAGCAATACTGGGAATGGTAGTGTCCAAATGAAATGGTTCTTTGGTCCTAATGACTATGATGTACTTGAATCGTACGCAAATGGTAGTGAGGACATTATTAATTATGGATGGGGATTGTTTAGATGGATTAATATTTATGCCATTCAACCTTTGTTTGTTTGGTTGGCTGGATTCGGTATGAGTGCTGGTATCGCTATTTTACTCCTCACAATTATTGTAAAGTTAATCCTTACTCCTATTCAATGGAAAATGTTTGCTTCTTCTGCAAAAATGAGAATTTTAAAACCTGAAGTAGAGGAAATCAACAAAAAGTACCCAAATAAGGATGATGCGATGAAAAAGCAGATGGAAATGATGACACTTTACCGTGAGTCGGGTGCTAGTCCACTTGCAGGGTGTGTTCCTATGTTGATTCAGATGCCTATTTTGTTTGCGGTTTTCCGTTTTTTCCCAAGTACTTTTACGCTTCGTCAAGAAGGATTCCTTTGGGCAGAAGATTTATCGAGTTATGACTCTATCCTTGACTTGAGCTTCAACATTCCATTTTATGGATCTCATGTAAGTTTATTCACTTTATTAATGGCGATTACAACATTGTTCTATACTGTTTTAAACAGCAGTAATATGCAACAACCATCACAACCGGGGATGCCAAACATGAAAATTATCATGTACTTCTTCCCTATTATGATGATTTTCTTCTTTAATAATTATGCATCTGGATTGAGTTATTATTACTTTATCTCTACTTTGATGTCGATCTTAACGATGGTGATGATTAAGAATTTCTTTGTGAATGAAGACAAATTAAAAGCAAAAATGGCTGCCCGTCAATCTGCAAGTAAAGGAGATGGAAAAAAAGGAAAATCTAAATTCCAGGAGCGTCTTGAACAAATGCAAAAAGCGCAACAAGAAAAATTGAAAAACAGTAAGAAAAAATAAATTCTTTATCATTTTAATTGATTAACGTCCTGTTCTAAATGAGCAGGACGTTTTTTTTTGCCAGGATTAGTAATTTTTAACCGAGAAAGTAGTTTACAACTGCTTTTTTTCATTAACTTAATTGGGTAAATTAAAACCTGAATACATGTTAATAGAAATCAATAATGACAACATCGACAAACGTTTGATTGATGACGTTGTAAAAGAATTAAAGAATGGTGAAATCATCATTTATCCTACAGACTCAGTATATGCAATTGGGTGTGATTTAAAAAATAAGAAAGCCTTAGAAAAACTGGCCAAATTTAAAGGCCTGAAACTTAAACAGTCTAAATTCTCTATCATCTGTAAAGACTTAAGTCAGGTTTCAGAATATGTTAAACACATTCCTCAGCCCACATTTAAGGTCATGAAAAGAACACTTCCTGGTCCTTTCACCTATATTTTACATGCCTCAAGTGAGGTAACAAAGCTATTTGATACCAACCGTACAGAATTAGGGATTAAGATTCCTGACAACAATATTGTTTTGGCTATAGTTGAAGCATTGGGGAATCCTTTGGTGACCACTTCCCTTCACAATGAGAATGATGAAATGTTGGAGTACTTTATCGATCCTTACAAAATCTACGAACAATTTGATGATAAAATCAACACCATTATTGATGGAGGGCCAGGAAAACTGGAAGCCTCTACGGTAATTGACTGTACTGGAGACCAACCAGAGGTTGTACGTGAAGGAGTTGGAAAGCTATAATTGATTATAGACTCCAAATTTTAATCTTACGGTCATCTCCTATTGTTGCAAAGGATTGTTCTGAAATTTTCGCAATCCTATTCACAGTATGGCGGTGACCTTTATTTTTGAATTCGACTCTTTCAATAATAGAAATATCCTTGGCATTCCATAATTTTATACTCTTATCGAAGCTAACAGAAACCATTTTTTGTTTTCCATCGATGAAGATCAAATCATAAACAGCATAATTATGAGCCGGTATGCTTAAGAGTAATTCTTTTTCCTTCCAATTCCACTTTTTGATATGTGCGTCTTTTCCTCCAGTATAAAGAACATCGCCATCAAATAATGCACAATTCGCACCTTCTTTATGGGCTTTGAATTCTTTAATTAAATTAAAAAATCCTGTTTCTAATATTCTAATGTAGCCATCTTGACCACAAATAGCAATATGAAGGCCGTCTTCACTCGTTGAAATCTCTCTTATCTTACCACAATTGAAGGGTAAAGTGATTAGAAGGTCAAAGGTTTTTGCATCCCAAGCGCAAAAAACACCATCTTTATCTCCAGAGTAGAAACGTTCTGTATGTTGACAATACGTCAAGGCGAATACCGCCGCTTTATGTTGAGCAAGCCACCTCACCTCTTCTCGTTTTACGGTGTCAATAACATGAATACCTCCATTGTTGGTACCAATTGCCAGCAAATTAGAAACTGGGGAAAAGTCAAGATTATACGCGGATCGTTCAAGTTGCACCGTAAAATTAGTCTGTTCTCCTTTGGATACATCCCATTTAACAACGAACTTATCTGCACTTGTCGTATAAAGAAATCCATCATTAAAAACCACATCATAAATAGCCCCATTGTGACCACTTATCGAATGCAATAATTTCAATGATTCTTTCGTTTCCATCTTATTCCTCTTCGTCCTCGTCAGAATTTACTTGCTTTAAACGCGTCGCCATATCAGTCGGTAAACTTTCAAAAAAAGTATCACCTCTCAATCCAATACGTAAACATTCCAGCGGAATAACTTCGTTAGGAGCAATATTTCCTAAATTAACATTAGCACCAAATAGTTTAATAAACCAAACTTGTTGATTCTTCTTAGGTGCTTCCCAAAGAATACTGTTGGGGTCTATTTTAGCAATAATTTTATTGATCAAGAAGGTATGCGCAGTTCCATTCGGTCTAAAAACACCAACGTTTCCACTCTCTCTTCCTTCTGCAATGACTTTCCAAGAACCCGCCTCAAGTTCATTACTCATCATTTTAATCCATTTGTTTGGAGAAATAAGAATTCCAGAATCTTTAGAACCTACTTCTGATAAAACAGTAGTGTTTTTGGCCATTGTATGAATAAGTTCACACTTTTCATCGTGAGGGATAATAATGGAACCATCAGAAATCTCTGCCAAGTCAAGATCATATTTGTCAATTAATCTCAGATAATCTTCAAACATACCTCTTGCATAAAACGCTTCAAATAAAGTTCCTCCAAAGTAAGGACGAATATTGTGTTTCTTATAAAGTTTTATCTTTTCCTCTAATTGATTCGTTACGAAAGCAGTACCAAACCCAAATTTCACAATATCTGTGAGACCTTCATTTGCTTCTATAAAATTTGCTGCTTCGGAAAGACTTAAGCCTTTATCCATCATCATGGTTAACCCTTTTTCACGAGGTTTTTGGTCACGTTCTGGAATATATGGTAAACTAAAATTCTTCATTATCTATATTTTCATCAAATTCATCTAACCGATCTATAAAATAAGATGCGGAATTCATTTCTGGAAAGTGCAAAAATAAACTTTTTGCTAAATTAGCATCATTTTCGAGGACTTCATCAAAAAAGAACATTGATTCAGACTGATTTCCTATCATCCAATGACAATAGCAAAGGACCATTTTCGTTACATTGTTTTCACGCAACTCCTTATTCTTTTCAACTGCTTCAAAAACCATATCCATAGATATTCCAGCAATAAACGACAGATAATCAATAATTGCCTCCTTATCTCTTGGGTCTAACTCAATGGCTTTTTCGTAAGCAGCAATTGCCTGTTCATTTTGTTCTTTACTTTCATAAGCATTACCTAATGAACGCCAATAATCTGATTTCGTTGGTTCTAAATCTACAGCCACTAATAACTCCTGAACAGCGCGGGTATGTTTTCCCAATAAATCACTCATGATTCCTTTTCCTAACCAAGCGTCTGCTAATTGTGGTAAAAGTGCTGTGCTTTTATGGTACATTTCATAAGCTCTCTCAAGCTCACCAAGTTCTTCATAACACTCTCCCATTGAACAATAAACCATAGGATCATCTTGGTCAAGTTTTAAACATTTATTATAGTGTTCTAATGCTAGCTCAATTTTATTGGCATCTAAATAAGCATTGGCTAAATTATAAATAGCAGGTATAAAATCATCATCAATTAAAATCGCATATTCATAGGCCCAAATTGCTTGATCTGTTTTGCCTATTTTAGAATAAGCATTTCCTAGATTATACCATGTGGTATAGGAATAAGGTTCTTCATCAATATACTCTAGAAAACATTTTATTGCATTATCATAGTCATTGATTTTTTCATAGCAATGTGCTAGTTCATAAATCAATAGATCGTTCAGACTACCTTCTTTAATTGCATTGCTTAGAATTTCAATTGCAGATTTATAATCGTCTTTGTTTTCATATTCCATCGCTAGATCAATCGCAATTTCAGCCTTTTCTTCTCCAGAAGCGGAGTCAAAAGCTTTTCGGAAATACTTTATGGCTTGATCGTTATCTTTTAACTGACTATAACAAGTTGCAATTGAAAGAAGCACATCAAGATTATTGGCCTCCATGCGCTCTAAGTTCAGCAAGAGTTTTAATGCAGCATTGATTTTACCCGTCATTGACAACACCTGTGCATAACGTGTAATAATTGTACTATTCGTTGGGAAATGTTCTATCGCTTTTTCAGCTGCCCATTTTGCTTTTTTCAATTGGTTTGAAATCATCAAATGATCAAGAATATATTCCACCTCGTCTGAATCGATATATACGTATTCATTGAGTGCATACATTTGTTCAAAATGCGCTATCTGCCTCTTAAAATCGGGGTTTAACCAATCGTCATCATTCTCTTCTTCAAACATAATGCTAAGATAAAAATTTCTTTGTCAATCTCCTCCTATACAAAGGAAATCTCAGGTGCAAAATTCGAGTATTTATTACACTAATACGACTTTCTTTGAAGTTTAAATTAAACTTCAGTAAATTGGATTAATTCATTAAGAATAGTGATTTAATAGAAAAGTTGCTCATAAAAGCAAACCATTCTGCTTATTATAAGCCTTTACACTTTCAAACTATTGAACGATAGTTAAAAGATCTACCTCAAAAATCAGCACTGTATTTGGAGGAATGGAGCCTCCACCCTTTTCACCATACCCTAATTTAGAAGGAATAAGCAAAATTCCTTTACCTCCTTCTTTAAATTTCGGAATTCCTTCTGTCCATCCTTTAATAACTTGCTGCAAATTAAAAGTAGCTCCACCTGCATCGCTTTGGTCAAAAACATTTCCATTTGTCGTATATCCTTTATATCTAACAGTTACATTATCGTTAGATAAAGGATGATTACCTGTTCCTAATTCATTAATCACATAATGCAAACCAGAACTCGTTTCCAAGGCTGTTAGGTTTTGATCAGCGATATATTCTTTAATGATTTCAATGTCTTTTTCAAGTTGCTCTTCAAGACTTAATTCCTTTTTACAAGCCGAACCTATCATCAGGAATCCTATCATTAAAAGTGAAAATCGAATGTTCATATTTTTTTCTTCAAAAATAGTGAATACTTAAGAGAAGATAGTGTTAAATATCACAAATGATTTCAACAAACAGCTTCACCAGTAATTTAAGTGCTAAAAAAAACAGGGACAACTTTCGCTGTCCCTGTTTTTAATATCCATTGTTCGCTATGATTAGAATCTCCATCCTAAGCGTAAAGACGCAAAGTTAGTTACATAAGAATCTTTATAACCAGCAAATTCAGTAGTTGAAGTTGTAGAAGTTCCACCAGAAGTCACAGTAGTTTCTCCTACTCTATCCTTATGTGTTGTACCATGTACTGCAACACCTAATTCTAAACCTACATATACATTTTCTACAAAGTAGAAATCCATACCTAGACCCAACTGAGCACCAATTCCAAAGTATCCACCTGATTGCTCACTTGTAACCGCGCTATTGTATCCAGTTCCATCATACATATCCCAAGTTTCATTTTGTTTACCAATTGAGAAATTCACACCTAAAGCAGCGTATGGATCTAGCTTTTTTGTTCCTAAGAAGTGGTATTCACCTCCTAATTGAAGTGCAACAGCAGCTCTTTTTATCTCCTGAAGTCCTTCACCTCCTTTTGTTCCATCATTAAATTCGTAAAAACGATTTTTTTCAGTCATTGCACTACCTGAACCATCACCTAATGATAATTGAACACGAGCGGCAATGTTATCACTAACGAAATAACGAGCACGCAATGAAGGAGCATTCCAATTGATACCAGTATTTCCTCCTGTAACAAGGGCCTCAATAGAGAATGGTGTTGCGTCTGTAGCCTTCTCTACTTCTGCATACGTTTGAGCATTTAAGCTTCCTGCAAACAATGCAGAAAGAGCTACACAACCTGTTAAAATAATCTTTTTCATAATTAAATAGTTTATTAATTTATACTAAAGTTAACAAGTCTTACGGACTTATCACACTAAATGTTTCAAATATTTCCATATTTAATTGTTAATAACTTCAACCTAATCGTATTCACATGAATATCAATCTATATCGATTATCAACCCATCATAGGCTGGAGCGACTGAAAGGGGCAACTTTTTTTGAATTTCTTCGTGCGTGCCAAAATAATGGGACATATGGGTTAAATAGCTTTGTCTGGGCTTTAAAAAGTTAATGATGTCTAAGGCTTCTTCTAAGTTGAGGTGAGAGATATGTGGTTCTTCTCTCAAACAGTCTAATAGAAGTACCTCTACTCCTTTCAATTTATTCAATTCCTCTACTGGAATGGTTTTTACATCTGTCATGTAGGCAAAGTCTCCTATACGGTATCCAAAAACAGGCATTTTATAGTGATACGAAAGAATTGGGGTTACCATTGGACCGTCAGGCAATTGAAATGGTTGATTCTCTATAATATTGATATTTACCCTAGGAACACCTGGATAAGTGTTGCCTCCAAAAGCATAGTGAAATTCTCGCTTTAAAGTTTCTGCAACTGCATGGTTACAGAAGAGTTCCATATTTCTTTTTTCTAGGAAATTAAAAGATCGAACATCATCCATTCCTGCGACATGATCTTTGTGTTCATGTGTGTACAATACTGCACGTAAACTATCCACATCCTCTCTTAACATTTGCTGCCTAAAGTCTGGACCTGTATCAATTACAAAGTTTTCGTCATTCCAAGTGAAAAGAATTGAACTTCTCAACCTTTTATCTTTTGGGTCTGGTGAGGTACATACCTTGCATTTACACCCTATCACAGGAACACCCTGCGAGGTTCCTGTTCCTAACACTTTAACTTGAAGCTTATTTTTCATGTCTTTCAAAAATATAAACTATATCTGTTTAACAGTAGAAAAAAAACAAAAAAAAGCCCCGACAAAATTGCCGGGGCCTCCCAAATTTAATCGAAATGAATTATTTAATCACTTTGAATGTTTTTGCACTATTTTCAGTTCGAACATTTACAAAGTAAACACCAGCGTTTAGTTGTGCTGTATTTACAGTGAAGTTGCTAGAAGAAATAGTTGAAGAATATACGATACTTCCAGTTGCAGAAACTACTTCTACTGACTGAAGTGTACCATTTTCATTCGTAATATTTAATACTTCTTTCACTGGGTTCGGGTAAACAGATACACCTGCGAAATCTAAATCATTAAGACTAGAAGTATCAATAGTGATAGAAACACATGCTGAAGTGTCTTGACATACACCATCTGTTAAGATAACTGCATAACTTCCAGTTTCAGTAGCCGTAAATGACATTCCTGTTTCACCAGCTATTACAGAACTATCAGCACAGTTAATCCATTGGTAATCAACTCCAGTTTGGTCAGCAGTGATTGTCGCTTCTGAAACTGTTGTTGTTACAACTAAGTTACATAATTGAACCGCTGCACATGGGAACAATTGGTATCCTGAATCGTATGGTGAACTACTGTCATATTGTTTTCCTAAACCTGTTAAGCTAAATGGTCCAACTGGTGTTGGTGTATTCGCCATTGGAGAACTTCCAGGAACACGAACCAAGAAAGTATTTACTCCATCAGTAACATCAATGTTACCGTGGTCAGGCCATAATGCTTCACCGTTTACAAGGTAAAGAGTGTCAAACATAACGTATTGACTTTCTGTCGTTTCATCTAGAGTTGTAACTAAAGTTGGTGCTTGAGTTGCAGCTCCTTGCGCTAAAACAGTAATTTCATTAGGAATCACTTGAATCAATCCATTGAATTGACCAATTTGACCTTTAATTTCCAAGCTATCACCTTCTACTGGTGCTGTGTAATTTGGTAAATCGTCAAAGTTAAACAAAGTAATTCCATCATTATTACCATCAATAACAACGATATCATAACCATTTCCTCTGAAGTCACCACAGTGAACAACACCTGTTAAATTAACGTATACTCCTACTGAATCAGCAACACCATCCGCATCTACGCCTGTAACATCACCAATTGAATACGCTGTATAGTCTAAAGTTTCACCTGTTAATGCAATTGTTTGGTCAGTAGCACCTGTTGAAGAAATAGTCACATCACCTACCTGATTAAGGTTTTTAGCTGGACCATTCAAACGAACATATACTTTAGTAGAAGCTACAGCACCTCCAGATTGAGTTAATGTAACTGAAGCACCATAAGTACCTCCGAGTGTTTCTGAAACTTCGAAATTTGTCGGTACTGAGACTGTAATATCATCCGTTAAGTTAAACCCTTCAACCATAAAAGAATCAGCTGCAGAAGGAGTTCCTACAAAATGAGAGAATCCTGAGATAGCAGTTTCTGAAGCAGTGATTGTTGGTGCTGGTAAAGCAATTTCACCTTCTAAAACCACAGTTACATCAGTAGCTCCTGTAGAAGTAATTGTTAACTCACCATTTGATGGGTTAGCAGCAGCCGTTCCATTCAAACGAATGTAAATAGTCGTTGGAGCAATAGTTCCTGTTCCAAACGGAAGTGTAACTGAATTACCGAATCCAGAACCTGTAGTTGAAGAGATTTCATAATCACCTGAGGTAACTGTGATAACTGCATCAGCTGTTAAGTTCATTCCAGAAACATCGACAGTTTGTTCAGCAGAAGGTGTTCCAACAAATTGTAAAAATCCTGATACTGTTGTTGGCGTAGCACTTAAAGTTGGTCCTGACGCAATAACAAACGAACCTATATTGGAAATTGTTTCATAAGAATCTGTACCACTTTGGCATAATCCATTTCCGTCTAATGAACCATTATAGAAATCCCAATCTGCTTCAACCCAAGCTCCCGAAGGAGTTGTATTGTCAATTCGTTTCGCATATCCATCTTTATACTCCCAAGTCTCTCCTGTACCGTCAGTATTATCTGCTCCATATTGGTCAACCACAGTCCCTACACCTGTAATAATCAAACGAATGGCGTCATCTCCATTGAAATCCACAGCAGATGAAGTGGTTGGAAAAGCATTATTTGTTACGTTTGGAAACTCAGTTGCAAAAGATGGATCATCTTTATAGATGTATACAAATTCGTCAGTAACTGTTCCCAAAGGTGATAAATCAAATGCGTTTCCCCATGCACCTCCATTAGAGCTTTTTTCTAAGCTGAAATTTGAAAAGTCAACTGTTCCTTGGGCGTATAACTCAACTACCTTTGGTGTTCCTCCAGAACAGTCCCCATCCATAATCATGGTAATGATTGGAGTTTGCCCCATAACTGTTGTCGAGATGAACAACAGCATTAATAAGTAAAATTTTCTCATAATATTATATTTTAAATGATTAATGCAAAACTATGATAAGTTATGCTGAATCATGTTACCAAAACATTAAGTATTGTCCAATAGTTATTAACAATTTCTATGCTTCTACTCCTCTATTACGATTACTTTAGTGTCGTACCCAAAGACTGAAAAATGTCCTAAACATTCCTTAGACCAATAAGAAGTAGGGTTTGCCGGTGCTGCAGAAGAAGATCCTCCTCCAGCTATTGCTCTTAATTCGCTAAAATAGGTGTATGATTTTTCACTGTAGGAGAGCAAGTCAATTTGTACTGTATCACCTACTTGGTATAACTCTGAAAACAATGGAACTTTTTGAATATTTCCTTCGGTAAAGTCGTCGTCAAACATAAACTGATCTCCCAACTCTCTTTTGTATTCGCCATTGATTTTTTTAATGGCCCTGTAGTAATTGTCTCCAACTGGATCTGTAACATTCATATAAACAACATACCCTGCGTCAAAAAATGGCGTTTGAGGCTGAAATTCTGTTGTCAAGGAATCTAAAGGAACTACAGGCTGCAATACATCCGATGCCTCATAGGTTTCACCATCAACAGTAACTTTCATAGCATACTCAGCACTGTAAATAGGTGAATAGTTTTCTAATAAATAAGTTCCATCCGCTTGGTCGACTAATGGGGTAACGACTCCATTGCCATCCGTAATTTCTACCGATGCTCCGGTTAGTGTTGTATATCCATCATTCGAAAAGACGTTAATGGATTTTGATAGTCGGACAAACACCTCTTCTTTTACAGCATCATATTTGGCTTCTATAACCAATTTTGGTTCTGTATCGGTGACTTCTAAATCAATCACTTTTTGACAAGAAGAAATGAGCACTAAAAAAGAGATTGTAAAAAGGAAATATAGCTTTTTCATCTTATTTAATTTTAAAGTTATAAGTAATCGATGGTATTATTTTGAATAATGCTGTTTGGACTGCTTGCGTTTGTCCTGTAGGATTATCCTCAAAACTATCCGTAAAACGAACTGAAAAGGCATTTTCTCTGTTGTAAACATTATAAATCGAAAAACTTAAGTTGTGTTCAAAATGTTTACGCTCTTTTAAGTACCATGTTAACCCCAAATCTAGGCGGTGATAATCTGGGAGTCGGTTTCCATTTCTTTTTCCTACGTAAGCAACTTCATATCCATCCATTTCATACAAAGCACTCGGAAATGTCACTGCATCACCTGTATAATAAACAAAACTTGTACTCACCACCAACTTTTTATTGATTTCATAGGTCAACACTAAATTCAAGTCATGAATTCTATCTTGTCGTGCCGAAAACTCAGCGCCTGCATCGATATCCTCAAAGGTTCTCAACGCTCTTGAAAGCGTGTAATTAAACCAACCTGTTAACTTCCCTTTGGTTTTTTTAATTTGAAATTCTACTCCAAAAGCACGCCCTTTCCCATAAACTAATTCTCTTTCGATTTGACCATTGAGCAATAGATTTGCGTTGGGTTTATAATCAATTTGATTTTGCAACCATTTATAATAGGTCTCTACAGAAACTTGATACTCATCTTGTTTAAAGTTTTTATAATATCCTAAAGCTGCTTGATCCCCAATTTGAGGTTTCACATTATTGGAAGTCGGCACCCAAACATCTGTTGGACTGCTGGTTGTAGTATTTGACAATTGATGGATGTATTGGAATATCCTATTGTACCCTGCTTTTATCGAATTGCTTTCATTAAGTATAAAACTTGCGGAGAATCGTGGTTCAATTCCTTGGTAATACTTAATCGACTCCCATGAACCGTAGGTGGTTTCATCAGTAATCAACCCATTATCATCATATTCGTAGGCAGTACCTTTTCCCATATAATTGAATCCAGAATACCTCAAACCATACATGAAAGCCCATCGGTTTCCAACTTTTTGTTCGTTTTGAACATAAGCTCCTACTTCAAGCGCATGACGATCATCCAAGTTGATTTCATTAAACCCAACATTTACCCCGCTTTCTAAAGATCCTGGCTGAAAAGTATGGTGAATCGCATTCACACCAAACTTCAAACTATTGTTGTTGTTGATATAGTAATTATAATCTTGTTTCAAATTGAAGTCCCTTATTTTTGAGCGAATTCCAAAACCATCTTCTCCTTGACCGATTGTAAATCGATAGTCGAATTCGCTATAAATAAAAGAAGTATTCACAAAAAGCTTATCATTAAACAAATGATTCCATCTTACTGTTCCAGTCGCATTCCCCCAATCAAAACCAAACTGATCGTCTAAGGAAAATTTATCTCGTCCGAAATACCCAGAAATATACACACGGTCTTTATCTCCGATTTTATAATTGGCCTTTGCATTTAAATCATAAAAGAACAATGTTGTATTTTGTATTTCTTCTTCTTTAGCAAATACTAAAAACACATCCGCATAACTTCTTCGTCCAGAAACTATAAAAGACCCTTTGTCTTTTACAATTGGACCTTCGACAGTTAATCTTGATGAAATCAAGCCTATTCCTCCAGAAGCGCCAAATTTCTTATTGTTTCCATCTCGCATTCTAACATCCATTACAGAAGATGCACGACCTCCGTATTCAGCGGGAATTCCAGACTTATACAAAGCAACGTCTTTGATGGCATCAGAGTTAAATACTGAGAAGAAACCCAATAAGTGAGAAGCGTTATAAACTGTTGATTCATCTAAGAGTATCAAGTTTTGGTCTGCTCCTCCACCGCGAACATAAAACCCAGCACTTCCTTCACCCCCACCTTTAATTCCGGGAGTCAATTGCAAGGTTTTCATTACATCTTGTTCACCAAATAGAATCGGGATTGTTTTAATCGACTGTGGATCCAAGCGAGTCACTTCCATTTGAGAAGAGGTAATGTTGTTATTGGAACGTTTTGAGGTTACTTCAACTTCTTCTAGCTCCTGAACATCTTTTGATAAAGACAATTCAATATTTATCAAAGTATCTTTTGTTAATTGAATTACAATGCGTTGTTCTTCATAACCTGAACTTCTGTAGATTAAAGTATGTTCACCTGCAGGGATAGATAAAGAATAGAATCCATAGACATTTGACCTAGCGCCTGTATTTGACATATCCGCAACAATGAGCGATGCACCAAACAAATCTTCTCCATTTCTTGCATCAGTGATGTTCCCACTGATGGTTATATTTTGAGAAAAAGCCGAGAAGGATAAAAAAGTAAACAATAAGAGGGTCAGGAAGTTCAATTGTTTCATTGATGTGTGTTTTTTTATAATTATACTACAAGTAGTTGTGAATATTGTTCAATATTATTTATCTTTTTTCTTTAAGCTTAAGCAATACATCATCTAAAGTAAAGCCTTTTGATTTTAACAGAACAAGATAATGCAACAACAAATCAGCGCTTCCTTTAAGGAATTCTTCTGAATCACTTTGAATAGATTTCACAATTAATTCAACAGCTTCTTTCCCCGTTTTTTCGGCAATATGATTTGTTCCACGAGCAAACAAACTAGAAACATAAGAATGTTCTTTCGGGTTGATTTTGCGGTCATTGATTTTCTTCTCTAACTGTTCAATGACTCCAAATTGATGAGAAAAAGTATCTCCCCAACAAGTCATTGTACCTTTTTCACAAATTTCAGACAAAGGTTCTGCCTTGACCAGTAGAACTGCACCTTTACAATCTAATTCTATGGTATGCAAACGAAGGATATTTTCTTCCCTCCCTTTAGTCCATAACTTTTGTTTCAAAGGTGAATAAAATGTCACTTTTTTAGTCTCCAAAGTGATATCGTAAGCCTCTTCGTTCATGTGGGCAAACATCAGTACATCATAGGTATCCACATCTTGAACAATTACTGGCAAAACGCCATCATCATTACCAAAGTTTACTTTCATAGTCGATCAGTCAAATTGTTAGAATTGCATTTTTATTAAAAAATACTCAAACAAATTTAATCAAAAAGTATAAACTCTTACACTATTTTAGGTAAACGATGCATTAATAATGCATTAACATCAAAGCAAAAAAATAAATAGTTCAATAGGAATATGCTCTCGATAGGCTTCGGGATTATTGTGTCTTGCTTTAGCTTCTATAAGTATGAATACGAAAAATCAGATGTTAGACCTTCGACAAAAAAGTCTAATGCCTACCGTCTAACATCTAATATTCAACTATTTTGATCGTCACAGAATTTTATTCTCATGTGAACCTATCGTACTTTTCGTTCGTAGTGGTTCATTTTTTTAATGATTGAGCATAATCTTTCGCGTGATAAGTCAGAATAGCACTAGCACCTGCTCTTCTCATGCTCAACAAAGTTTCTTCAACCGTTGCATCATAATCCAGCCAACCATTCATAGCCGCAGCCTTAACCATGGCGTATTCACCAGACACGTTATACGCAGTAATTGGAACTGTAAAGTGCTCATTCAATGAATGAATAACATCTAAGTATGAAAGTGCAGGTTTAACCATTAAGAAATCAGCTCCTTCTTCAACATCTAATACAGCTTCTAAAATGGCTTCTTTTTTATTGGCTGGATTCATTTGATAAGTTTTCTTATCCCCTGCTTTTGGTGCTGAATCTAGAGCGTCTCTAAAAGGTCCATAAAAAGCGCTAGCATATTTAGCACTATAGGCCATAATGCTAGTGTTGGTATAATTGTGAACATCTAGGATTTCTCGGATAGCGGCAATTCTACCATCCATCATATCAGAAGGACCGATAATATCAAAACCTGCTTGAGCTTGTGCCAAACTCATTTGAGACAAAATAGGCAAAGTTTCATCATTTAGAATCACACCATTTTCAACGATTCCATCATGTCCATCTGTACTGTATGGATCCAATGCAACATCACTCATTAAATTTGCTTCCGGAAATCTTTTTTTAATTTCTTGGGCGACTTTTAAGTAGAAATTGTTTTCATCGTAACTGTACTCACCTTTTTTACTTTTCTTCTCTTCTGGAATAACAGGGAACAGCACAAAGTTTTCAACTCCTAATGCTAAGCACTCCTCGATTTCTTGAAGAAGATCTTCCATTCCCCACCTATGAATACCTGGCATTGAAACGATTGGAGACTTATCTTTTTTATTGTGGGTAACAAAAAGTGGATAAATCAAATGAGACACAGATAATTGTGTTTCTTGCACCATCTTTCTAATTGCAGGTGACTTTCTATTTCTACGTGGACGTTGATACATCATAATTTTAGGACATTTAAATTAACCCTCAAATTGGGGTAGCAAAATTAGGAGAAATAAGCATCTCAAAAAATTTTTAACGTAAAAAGTCAATTTTTTAGGACTGTGACCATCATATTTTACTATTTTAGCCTAAGGAATAAATAATTACGACAATGAAGATACAAAAAACTTTAATTTTTGCTGGGGTGTTATCGTCAGTTTTAGTGCTTGGTAGCTGTGTAGATACCGCAGAAGACAATCAAATTAAGAAGGAAGGTGAGAAAATGGTTGATCAAGACCTATTAGATCCGAACCGTTCATTTAACACAACTTTTGATGGGAAATTATTTTCAGTTCCCTCTCCTGTTCAAACGGCATTATTAATAAAGTCTTTAGACATTCCATTTAATGAAGTCTTAATGAATAACCTGGAGAAAGTGAAGAACTATAATTCAGCTACAGATCAAGCGATTAACTTGGGGATTTATGGTGCTGACTTAGGTTATGTAACGCTGTATGACCAAAGTGCAAAGTCGCTTAACTACCTAAGTGTTGTTGAAGATCTTTCAAACAAACTTGGAATTGCAGGAGCGTTTGATAAAAATTTTATTGAACGATTTGAGCAAAACAGCAACGATGAAGACAGCATGTTAGTTATTCTTACTGATGGATTTAGAAAAGCGGATAACTTTTTGAAGGAAAACGATCAAAAGAATAATTCAGCATTAATTTTAACTGGAGGATGGTTAGAATCTATGCATTTCGCTACACAATTGTACAGTCAAAGTAAAGAGGTGAAAATCATCAATCGAATTGGTGAACAGAAACAATCTTTAGAAACCATTTTAGAGTTGTTAGACAAATACAACACAAACGGTCAAAATGATGAGTATATTGCTTTGTTTAAAGATTTAAACACTTTATTTGAAGAGGTAAAAACGACTTATGAGTATGTTGAATCAGAGACAGACAAAGCGCGCAAAACAACGACAATCAAAAGTAAAATGAAGATTGAAATTTCTGATGAATTAGCGGAACAAATTATTGAAAAAGTTGCTGCAATACGTGCTCAAATCATTGCATAAACAAGCTATTTTAGATAAATAATTATAATTATAACATTGATAAAAACACAATAATGAAAAAAGGAATTATTCTAGGATTAATTTTCGCAGCCTTTACTGTTTTCTCAACCAAAGCACAGGATTGCGATTCTATTTATAGAGTTGTTGAAAGCTACTTAGTGACTTCAGACGATGGTCGTTCATTTGTTTCAGATGGACAGGTTTACACGGCATTTTTAGACAATGAAAAAGCAGAATTCAATACTACTTTGTATGGAAATACTGTTTATAGGATTGCTGCTTCTGCTGGAACCAAAGATGATTATGCGATTTTTACAATCAAAGATATGGAAGACAATGTTTTATTTACGAACAAAGACCAATTAAATAGTCCTTACTGGGATTTTAAAGTGCAAAATTCTATCCCTGTAAAGGTCCAAACAGAGCTAGACACCAACAAGAAAATCACAGGATGTATTGTCATGATGATTGGCTTTTTAAAATAAAATTGATACTGATTACTACTAACTATGAGTGAAAGGATACTTCGCGCTCTTATGCAACTCTTTGCGATTATTGCAAGAGTTGATGATATAAATGATCTTGAAAACACTGACGTTGTCACGAGTTCACGTGGTCGAAAAATCGTAAAGTTATTTTTAGGTCAAGAACTCAGTTCTGGATTAGTTGAAGAGTATTTAGAAGAATTTGACACTTATTTAAACATTCACCAGGGGGTAAAAAGAAAAAAAGATGGAGTTCGGAAACGTACTTCAGTAAATTCAGTAAAAATTTTAAGGATTTGTTCTGAAATAAACCAAGAACTTACCCAGAGACAAAAAATCATTGTTCTTGTTCGTATCATTGAATTTATTCAAACCAACGAAGTGATTAACGAGCAAGAGATTGAGTTCGTTAATACTGTTGGCGAGGCATTTAATATCAATCAAGAAGAATACAACGCACTTTATAGTTTTGTAGAGGCTGATCCTGATAAAGTTCTGGATTTTCACAATATACTATATGTCATCCCTACCCTATCGGATCGCTGGACCTATGCAAAGCAAATCATTTTAGAAGGGCTTCAAGGTTTGATTGCTATTATTAAGGTTGACAGTGTGAATTTATACTTTCTGCGGTATGTAGGTAGTGACCAAATTATCCTCAACGGTCAAGTTGTTGCGACAGAAAGACAGCATATTTTTAACCCTGGTTCATCTATACGTACTTCAAAAACGAATCCTGTTTATTATTCTGATGTAATATCGCGGTTCCTTAGCGATGGATCACAAGAAAATCTATTGTTTAAATGCGAAAATTTAGAATATAGATTTCCCAATAAGAAAATAGGTCTACACGATGTGACTTTTGCTGAGAACAATGGCGCCTTGATTGGAATCATGGGGGGATCTGGTGCGGGTAAATCAACTTTATTAAACGTTCTGAATGGAAACTATAAACCTTATTCAGGAAGTGTTACGATTAATGGAATAGACATTCATAAAAACCCAGAGGAAATTGAAGGAGTTATTGGGTTTATCTCTCAAGATGACTTATTGATTGAAGAATTAACTGTTTATCAAAACCTTTACTTTAACGCACAATTGTGTTTCAGTAAATTGACTAACAAACAAATTTCAAAAAAAGTCATCACATTATTGAAGGCCATTGGGCTCTATGACAGTAAAGATCTAAAGGTTGGAAGTCCGCTGGAAAAAACCATCTCTGGAGGTCAACGAAAACGTTTAAACATAGCCTTAGAGTTAATTCGTGAACCATCTGTATTATTTGTTGACGAACCTACTTCTGGATTAAGTTCAAGGGATTCAGAAAACATAATGGATCTTTTAAAAGAACTTGCCCTCAAAGGAAAGTTAGTTTTTGTGGTGATTCATCAGCCTTCATCGGATATATTTAAAATGTTTGACCGCCTCATGATTTTAGATCAAGGAGGTTATCCAATATTTTATGGGAATTCAGTAGATAGTGTGGTTCATTTTAAAACAGAAATTGACCATGCCAATTGTGAGGAACGAGAATGTCCGACTTGTGGTAATGTAAATCCCGAACAGATTTTCAATATTATCGAAGCAAAAGTGGTAGATGAATTTGGAAACCTTACTCCAAAACGAAAAATTTCACCGCAAGAATGGAACAAAAGATTTATCAAAGCACGTCCAGCAGACGAAACTGATCGTGTAATTGGTAAGCCTCATATTCACAATAAGATTCCCAACCGCTGGAAGCAATTTAAAGTTTACTTCAAAAGAGATGTACTTTCTAAACTTACCAATACTCAATATATTTTATTAAATACAGTTGAAGCTCCAGCATTGGCTTTAATTCTTGCATTTTTTGTAAAATATTTTGGAACATCAAGCCTCGATTCAGACTATACATTTGAAGCCAGCGAGAACATTCCACAGTTTTTATTTATTGCTGTTGTAGTAGCCTTATTTTTAGGACTAACAGTTGCCGCAGAAGAAATTATTAAGGACAGGAAAATACTCAAACGTGAATCATTTCTGAACTTATCTAGGACCAGTTATTTGTTTTCAAAAATTTCGATAATGTTCATTATTTCTGCAATTCAAACGGCCATGTTTGTATTGCTTGGAAATTTCATCCTAGAAATAAAAGGAATGTGGGTTGAGTACTTCTTAATCCTCTTTTCAACTTCATGTTTTGCTAATATTTTAGGTCTAAATATTTCATCTACATTTAATACAGCAAAAGTTATATACATCCTCATCCCTATTATGATTATTCCTCAATTATTGTTTAGTGGGGTAATCGTAAAATTCGATAAATTACATCCATTATTTTCAAAGGAGGATAGTGTTCCTTGGATTGGTAACATTATGGCTTCTCGCTGGGCTTATGAAGGATTGGCTGTTACGCAGTACAAAAACAATGCTTATGAAGCTCCTTTTTATGTTGTTAATCAGTTGAACAGTGAAGCCTCTTGGAAAAGAGATTATTGGTTACCTGAGTTGAGGAATCAACAAAATGTGATGAACAATTATCTAAACGATGAAAGTAAATCTGCTATGGTTCATCAAGCAAAAGCGATATTGCTGCATGAAATTCAAAAGGAAGAAAAACTTTATGACCCTAGCTTGAATTTTACGTGTAAAGGTTGTGTTGAAGCTTTACAAAACAACGAATGGGATCATGAAGTTAATAGAAACATGTCTGACTACTTCAAAGTCTTGCGTAGCATTTATATGAAGGAGGTCAATGAAAGCATGGATCTTCACGCAGCAAAGCTTGAAGAGATTGGAATTGAAAAATACCGATTGTTAAAAAGAGATTATTTCAATGAATCACTCTCTGATTTTGCCACCAACAGGAATGATCTGGATAAGATTATTATCCAAGAGGGGAAATTAATACAAAAAGCCGATCCTATTTATAACATTCCTAGAGGTAAAGGATTTTTAGAAACACACTTTTACGCACCAGGGAAAAACTTGTTTGGATTGTACTTACCTACTTTCTATGCTAACCTTCTCGTTTTATGGGTGATGACTATTTTTCTATCTATTACCCTTTATTTTGACTTCTTTAGGCATCTTATCGAGTTTTTCGGAAGACTTGCACAAAGATTTAAACGAAGCTAATAATCAAAGTTAAATTTCCTGTAATTTCGCCATTCTCCGTTAGTATTTTAGTATTTTCGGGTTTTAACTATGGGAATGAACTAATGATGAATAATGAAAAATAACGCTTTACTCATTCGTAAAAACAAAAGCCTTCTTAAGCGATTAGGGATCACGTTGTTGATGATGACTTTAACGCGTTTGGTTTTTCTTCTCGCCAACCTTTACTCTTTTAAATCTGTCGGAATTTCAGATCTAATGGCGGGAATATGGATGGATGCCATAACTATAGGAATATTTTTTATTCCGTTTTATGCATTCTCCTTGCTCCCTATCCCCTTTTACCAAACAAAAGGATATCAACTTTTTTTAAAAATCATTTTTCACATTACCAATACCACGATTCTTGCCTTTAATTTAATTGATGTTGAATACTATAAATTTACAGCCAAGAGAAGTACTGCTGATTTATTTACCTTAGTTTCTACGGGAAATGATATCAATCAGCTGCTTACTACTTTTATTGCTGATTTTTGGTGGCTCATTTTATTGTTTGTCATTTTGATTTTTACCAGCAATTGGTTGTATAACAAAACCAAGGAAGACGTAAACCTTCCAGCTCAACTTCATTTCAACATTTTGAATTTTATTGTTGTTTCAGGGCTGTTATTTATTGTCGGTCGTGGTGGATTAGGCTATCGCCCTGCAGATATGTTGACAGCTTCGCAGTTAACCAGTCCGCAAAATACCGCTTTGGTTTCCAATACTCCTTTGTCTATAATAAAAACCTTAGGCAAAGCGTCCTTAAAAGAAGTCAACTTTTTCCCTGAAGGAAGTGATAAAATATACAATCCTATTCACAAAGGTTCTAAAAACCATCAGTTAAGAGAGAATGTTAACGTGATGGTATTAATCATGGAAAGTTTTGGAAATGAATGGCTAGGAAAAAAGAACGGTAAAAACTACACTCCTTTTTTAGATTCATTGTTGGACCATTCAGTTTATTTTGACAATGCCTTTGCCAATGGAAAAAAATCTATAGAAGCGGTACCGGCTATCTTTGCTGGAATTCCAAGTCTTTTGGACAATCCTTACATCTCTTCTCATTATGGAACAAATGCTATTAATTCTCTCCCTCAACTCTTAAAGGAAAAAGGTTATAGCTCTGCTTTTTATCATGGAGCAACTAATGGCTCTATGAAGTTCGATGTATTTACTGCACATTTGGGCTTTGACCATTACTTTGGACGCAAAGAATATAACAATGAAGAGCATACAGATGCTACTTGGGGTGTTTTAGACGAATATTTTATGCCCTGGACCGCGGAGTCAATCACAAACGAGTTACAAGAACCTTTTTTGGCCAGTTTATTTACCTTATCATCACATCATCCCTATTTTGTTCCAGAGGAGCATAGAGGTAACTTACCAGAAGGTCCACATCCAATGGCAAAATCAGTGGCATATGCAGACATGAGTCTTCGCATGTTTTTTGACGTCGCGAAAAAACAGCCTTGGTATGAAAATACCGTTTTCATTATTTGTGCAGATCATACACCTGCGGGTACAACAATGAAATTTACGCAACGTATAGGAATGTATGAAATTCCTATAGCTTTCTATGACCCGCAAGGACAATTGTCTCCAAAAGTTGAAAGTAAACTGTTTAACCACATCGACATTATGCCAACAGTTCTGGATTTAGTGGGATATTCTAAAGATGTTTATTCATACGGAAATTCATATTTTTCCGATGCAGTCCCCTATTCTGTTAATTACATTGAAAACTCACATTTATATTTCGAAGGCGATTATATGCTCAACTTTTTACAAGACGAAGCAACAGGTTTATACAACTTTAAAATAGATTCTTTGATGTATCACGATTCAATTGCTGACTATCCTGTGCTCACAAAAGAAATGGAAGACAAAGTCAAAGGAATTATTCAACGGTACAACCATGATTTGATTCATAACACAATGAAAATCAAATGAAAAAAAGCATTCGTTTTATTATCAATCCCATATCTGGAGTAGGTAAAAAGAAGGTATTGCCTGGTTTAATTAAACAGCATTTGGACCATTCCAAATTTACTTACGACATTGTTTATACGTCCCACCGAGGACACGCAGTGGAGATCAGCAAAGAGGCCGCAGATGAAGGAATAGACATTGTATGCGTAGTTGGTGGCGATGGCTCTGTGCATGAAGCCGGGACATCACTTATTGGTCGAAATACGGCTTTGGCCATTCTTCCTACCGGATCAGGAAATGGAATCGCCCGCTATTTGGGTTTACCCAGGAGGATAAAATCGGCTTTGAAAAGTATCAATGCACATCAAATAGAAACTGTAGATACACTTACTTTGAATGGACATCAGTTCATCGGAGTTTCTGGCTTTGGTTTTGACGCCTATATTGCAAAAAAGTTTGACGAATATCATTCGAGAGGACTGACAAGCTATGCCCGTTTAGTGCTTAAAGAATTTAGAAAATATAAAGGTGTCAGCGTTGTTGTTAATGGAGAAAAAGAATATTCTAACTTATTCTTTTGCAGTGTAGCCAACATGACGCAATTTGGGAATGGATTTTACATTTCTCCACAATCCGATGCAAAAGATGGACAATTCGAGATTGTTATGGTTCGTATGCCAAAAACGTTTGGATTTATTGGATTATTGTTTGCATCAATGAGAGGCACATTGCACTGTTCAAAATATGTGACCTGTATTAAAGCGAAACATGCACAAATTAAAGTCAATGATGATATTGGACATATGGATGGCGAGCCAATAGCATTAAAAGAATTAACTGTAGAATTCAATTGCCATCCTAAATCATTATCTGTACTTGTATGATGTTTGAATTAGCCCCTTCTTGGAAAAAAGTATTAAGTCCTGAACTTGAAAAGCCTTACTTTAATCAACTGTTGGAATTTTTAAAGACCGAATATGATCAACAAGTGGTATACCCCAAAAAGGAAAATGTTTTTTCGGCCTTTAATCTCACACCATTTGAGGATGTAAAAGTGGTCATTATTGGACAAGACCCTTACCATGGCGTAAATCAGGCCAATGGTTTATGTTTCTCAGTACATGCGTCAGTTCCTCCTCCTCCTTCTTTAATTAATATCTTCAAGGAATTACAACAAGATATTGGTCGTCCAATTCCTGAACATGGAGATTTAGCACACTGGGCAAAACAAGGAGTGCTACTGTTGAATGCAACATTGACAGTTCGTGCCCATGAAGCGGGTTCACACCAAGGAAAAGGATGGGAAACGTTTACGGATGAAGTCATTCGATCCATTTCTAGAGAAAAGGAAGGCGTAATTTTCTTGCTTTGGGGCGGATTTGCCAAAAAGAAAGCAAAACTTATCGATTCCGAAAAACATTCAATTTTAACGAGTGGACATCCTTCTCCATTGAGTGCAAACAGAGGATATTGGTTCGGAAATAAACATTTTAGTCAAACCAACACATTACTGGCTCAAAGCGGTAAAAAAACAATTCTTTGGTAATTCACTTCAGGTTACATTTTACCATTTTCGATAAAGCTATAATATCCTGTATCTGCTATAATTAAATGATCCAAGACAGGTAAGTCTATTAATTTTCCAAATTGTACAAACCTTTTTGTTAAGTCAATATCTGGAGCACTTGGCATAAGTTTTCCAGAAGGATGATTGTGAAGTAAAATACAAGACGAAGCTTTCATGTCCAATAATTCTTTAAAAATCAATTTCCCATCTGCCACAGTTCCGGACCTTCCTCCTTTTGAGATTAGTTTATTGCCTAATACTTTATTACTTCTCGATAAGCCCAGTACTCTAAACTCTTCATGTTCTAGATCTTGGAAATCTCCTTTCACAAAATTATAGACGTCTTTGGCTTGGCTGATTTTCGGAGAAGGAGGGATTTCAGCAGCTGCTCTTCTACGGCCTAATTCAAGCACTGCCATGATGCTAATTGCTTTAGCTTCTCCAACACCTGAGAAATCCATCAATTCGGATTGACTCATTTTTCCCAAATGGTATAAATTGTTTTTATTGGCGTTAAGGATTTCTTTGGCCAACTCAACAGCTGACTTTTTTTTGGTTCCTGAGCCTAAAACTATGGCCAGTAATTCAGCATTGGTAAGCGCTGCTCTTCCTTTGTTTTGTAGTTTTTCTCTTGGTCTGTCTTCTTCAGCCCAAGTCTTGATTGTGGTGGTTGTGTTATACATAATATTTGATTTAGTGAATATTAAGTTAGTGAAATATATTACAGTTTCAAATAGATGTAACAAAAAAGTGCTGCCCCAATTGGAACAGCACTTTTATATCGCTTTAAAGCTTGATTTCTTTAAAGAAAATTATGCATTCGCTTTTTCTCTAATCAAGTTCAGTGCACTACCTGCTCTAAACCAATCGATTTGCTGAGCGTTATAAGTATGATTCAATTTGATTTCTTCTTTCGAACCATCAGCATGTACTACCTCTAAAGTAATTTGCTTGTCTGGTGCAAACTGATCTAAATCTAAGAAGTTAAAAGTATCATCTTCTTTAATTTTATCGTAATCAGCTTCATTTGCAAACGTCAAGCCTAACATACCTTGTTTTTTCAAGTTTGTTTCGTGGATACGTGCAAACGATTTAACGATTACCGCAATCACACCTAAGTGACGTGGTTCCATTGCAGCATGTTCACGAGAAGAACCTTCACCATAGTTATGGTCACCCACAACGATTGAAGGAATGCCAGCTGCTTTGTAAGCACGAGCAGTTGCAGGAACTTCACCTTTTTCACCAGTCAATTGGTTTACTACTTCGTTAGTCGCTTTACTATAAGCGTTAACCGCACCAATTAGACAGTTGTTTGAAATGTTGTCTAAGTGTCCACGGTAACGTAACCAAGGTCCAGCCATAGAAATATGGTCAGTAGTACATTTTCCGAATGCTTTGATCAACAACTTCATTCCAGAGATATTTTTACCATCCCATGGAGCAAAAGGAGTTAACAGTTGTAGACGGTCTGACTTAGGATCAACCACTACTTCAATACCACTACCATCTTTCGCAGGTTCTTGATATCCATTATCTTCAACATCAAATCCTCTTTCTGGTAATTCTACTCCAGTAGGTGGGTCTAATTTTACTTCTTCCCCATCTGCATTAGTAAGCGTATCCGTTAAAGGATTAAAGTCAAGACGACCAGCGATTGCCATTGCGACAACAATTTCAGGAGAAGTTACGAATGCATGCGTATTTGGGTTACCATCTGCACGTTTCGAGAAGTTTCTGTTAAATGAGTGAATAATAGTATTTTTCTCTTGTTTACTTGCTCCTGCTCTATCCCACTGACCAATACATGGCCCACAAGCATTAGTAAAGATTGTTGCATCTAAATCTTCAAATACTTGAATTAATCCATCACGTTCTGCAGTGAATCTTACTTGTTCAGAACCAGGATTAATACCAAAGTCAGATTTTCTTGGAATCTTTTTATCTACTGCTTGTTTAGCGATAGAAGCTGCACGTGTTAAATCTTCATAAGAAGAGTTAGTACAAGAACCAATTAATCCCCATTCGATATCTAAAGGCCACCCTTCTTTTTTCGCTTTTTCTCCTAATTCGTTGATTGGAGTTGCTAAGTCTGGAGTAAATGGTCCGTTAACATGTGGCATCAATTCGCTCAAGTTAATTTCAATCACTTGGTCGAAGTATTTTTCTGGTTCAGCATAAACTTCTGGGTCACCCGTCAAGTGTTCAGCAACTTGGTCCGCTAGTTCAACAACATTTTCACGTCCAGTTGCTTTAAGGTAGCGACGCATAGAATCGTCATAACCGAAAGTTGAAGTTGTTGCTCCAATCTCAGCTCCCATGTTACAGATTGTTCCTTTTCCAGTTGCTGAAAGTGATTTAGCACCTTCACCGAAGTATTCTACGATACAACCAGTTCCTCCTTTTACGGTAAGAATTCCAGCCACTTTAAGAATCACATCTTTAGAAGCTGTCCATCCGTTAAGCTCACCTGTTAACTTAACCCCAATTAGTTTAGGGAATTTCAATTCCCAAGGCATTCCTGCCATCACATCAACAGCATCAGCACCACCAACACCAATAGCAACCATTCCTAGTCCACCAGCATTAACTGTGTGTGAGTCTGTACCAATCATCATTCCACCAGGGAAAGCATAATTTTCTAAAACTACTTGGTGAATGATACCCGCTCCTGGTTTCCAGAAACCAATACCATATTTATTACAAACAGAACTTAGGAAGTTAAAAACTTCGTTGTTCTTATTTAAACTTTCTTGTAAATCTTTGTCTGCTCCCAATTTGGCCTGAATAAGGTGGTCTGCGTGTGCAGTTGAAGGTACCGCTACCTTTTCCTTACCAGCTTGCATGAATTGCAACAAAGCCATTTGTGCAGTTGCATCTTGCATTGCTACTCTGTCCGGAGCAAAATCAACGTAAGATCCTCCGCGACTAAACTCTTGAGTTGCTGCTCCATCCCACAAGTGAGTATAGAGAATTTTCTCAGAGAGTGTTAGCGGTTTATTTACTGCTTTTCTTGCCGCCGCGATACGTTCTGGGTATCGTTCATAAACGGCTTTTATCATATCTATATCAAAGGCCATAATATATTTTTATTAAATAATTTAATTTTCTTAAGCAATGCGAATATAGCAATTTAAGCCTGTATTAACAAGCTGTAGATGGCTTTTATCTTAAACTACTTGCTTTTACTTGTGGAAATGTTTTTTACGAAGATATGCTTCGATCGACTATTGGGTGCTTGACGTTCTTCAATCTTTACTGTACCAATAGAATCCATCAATGGTGTAAGTTTATAGAAGCCAAAGTTTCTAGGGTCGAAATTAGGTTGCTTTTTATTGATCAATGAACCTACATCTCCTAAAAATGCCCATCCATCATCATCCGCACAATCGTATATGGTTTGACGTATCAAACGAATAACTTGTGGAGTCAATTTCTGAACTGTTTCTTTTGGTTTCTTTTTCGATTTTCCTTTCTTTTCGTCTACTTCTGTGTCCGTTTCTTCTGACTTCAAAATTTCGAGGTAGATAAACTTATCACAAGCTACGATAAAAGGCTCGGGTGTTTTTTGTTCTCCAATTCCAATCACAAACTGACTAGATTCACGCAGACGTGTAGCCAATCTTGTGAAATCTGAATCTGATGATACAATACAAAAGCCATCTGTTTTTCCACTGTACAAAATATCCATCGCATCAATAATCATTGCTGAATCTGTTGCGTTTTTTCCTTGGGTATAACCGTATTGTTGAATGGGTTGAATGGCATTTTCTAACAAAATGTTTTTCCATTTGGACAAATGAGGCTTCGTCCAATCTCCGTATATTCTTTTGATCGATGGAGTGCCATATTTGGCAATTTCTTCCATCATTTCTTTTATGTACTTGCTAGGTATGTTGTCGCCGTCAATTAAGACCGCTAAATTTAAATCTTTATTCATTTACTTTCTTTGATTTGTTGGCGCTATTTCTTTTTCCAAAACTGCCACCATTTTTTTGATTTAGTGGTAGGAATTCCATCGTCCTCCGAGTTTTCATGAGGTTGATCTTCGCCTACAGTTCTTATTTCATTTCCATATTTATCGTAAACATGTTCTTCTATAAGGACATCACGCTTATATATAGCTTCTCTTTTAATTTTATCATCTGGAAAGCGCTCCATAAAGGCTCCGTGCTTTTGTCCTTTTCTATAGGTTTCAAGACTTTGAATAAAGCCTTGAATGTAAAAGGTTTTAAATTCACCGTCTTTGATTCCTTTTTTCCATGTTTCAGTTTTTAGCAGACTTCCATCATTGTAATAATACTTCCAATCGCCGTCTTTTTGTCCCAAATCATAATTGCGTTCTTGAAGTATATTCCCCTCAAGGTCGTACTCAATAAAAGCACCGTGAAAAACACCTTCTTTATAATTGACCTCGCGCTTTATTTTTGATCCAGGCCAGTATTCTTTCTTTGTGCCCTCGAGCAAACCATTGTTGTATTGTTCAATCTTTAAGGTATCGTTTTCATAAGTAGCATACTCGATGTAACGCTCTACTCCATCGAGCATGATTTTCAACCTTTCTGTACCTGTTTTATTTTGACGATAGAAAATTGACTGTCCATGTTGCTCACCATTAAAGTAATTGATTCTCCATGCGACTAATCCACTGGTATCATTATAATATGTCCATGTACCATTTTCGACACCTTCGATATGGTTACGCACCACTTGTGGACAACCTGACTGGTAAAAAGTAGTATCAATACCATCTGTTTTTCCATTCACAAAATGCACAACACGCTCACGAATTCCATTCATGTGACAGGTTTCGCAATCCCCAGTAAAAGGACTTCCTGTTGAACGGGTTAACACGAGATTGTTCCCAGGGTCTGACTCTAAACTTTCGTTACAGTCAACTATATTATCAAATTCATCACATTCCCATTCAACATACTTCTTTCCTATGCGATCTACAGATTTTTGAAAACACGGACCACTTCTTACATTTCCAATATTACTATTGATTTGTCCAAATAAAAATGGCGTAAATAAAAGAAGTAGAATTGTAGGAATGCTTTTGATCATATTTATTGGTCTAGTTTATTAAATGCCTCTATAAATTCTGGAAAGACTTTTACACTTGAATTTGTTCTAAAGTCAAAACACACTAATTTTGACGCACCTGTAGTACGGATTTCTCCATTCACAGAAACTTTATAACCAAAAGTGAAACTTTTCTCTCCAATTTCTATTAAATGTATAGAAATTTCTGGAGAATCATGTAAAAAAACTGGTTTTAAGTAAACCACTTCGTTTTTCACCAATAATGTACCTTGTTTTTGATAATCCCACTCCTTCCCTACTAACTGTTCAAAATAAAACAATCTGGCTTGCTCGAAGTAACTTAAGTATACAGCGTTGTTTACGTGTCCCATCATGTCGCAATCGGCGAATCTCACTTGAATTTTTACTGGTTTTAACATCTAATCTAATTTTGTGTATTGTGAATTATTACTAACAAATTCAGGCACTATTTGTTTCATTTGTTTAACAATGGCCTCATTATCTTGTTGATCAAACAAATAAATTAACTCATCAATTTCTTGTTCAATATTTCCTGCGGTCAGACAAACTTTACCTTTAAGAATTTGAGGATGATGTGTAGGAAGGGTGTTTTCTTTATCAGCTAACAACTCTTCGTATAGTTTTTCTCCAGGTCGTAATCCTGTGATTTTTATCTCAATGTCTTTTCCTAATTCTAAGCCAGATAAACGGATCATTTTCTTTGCTAAATCAACTATGCGAACAGGTTTTCCCATGTCGAAAACAAAGATTTCTCCACCTTTCCCCATCGCTCCAGCCTCCAGCACCAATTGACAAGCTTCAGGAATGGTCATAAAATAACGCGTCACATTTTCGTCTGTCACTGTTACCGGTCCACCCTGTTCTATTTGCCTTTTGAATAATGGGATTACTGAGCCATTAGAGCCCAATACATTTCCAAATCTTGTGGTAACAAACAAAGTAGATGAAGTTTCATTTTTGTTCTGGGCATAAATCTCCGCAATACGTTTGGAAGCTCCCATAACATTGGTCGGATTCACGGCTTTGTCGGTTGAAATCATCACCATTTTTTCAACCTTGAATTCATCGGCTAGGTCAACAATGTTTTTTGTTCCTAAAACATTTGTTTTCACTGCTTCTGAGGGGTTGTTCTCCATTAATGGAACGTGTTTATAGGCAGCAGCATGAAACACAATGTCAGGTTTTAAAGCCATAAACAGGCGTTTCATTCGAATAAAATCACGAACATCTCCAATTACCACCTCAACATTGCCGTCTTTTTCTTGGGCAATTAAATCTATTTGTAAATCATACAAACCTGATTCCCATTGATCCAGTAAAATGATTTTTGAAGGTTGATAATTTAAAATCTGTCGGGCTATTCCACTACCAATTGAGCCTGCAGCTCCAGTGATTAAAACAACTTTATCTTTCAGCTCTCTTTTTACCGCTTCAACTTCCAAATTAATCGGATCTCTTCCCAACAAGTCATCGATATTGACTTTACGAATTTGGTTCAAATTGAATTCACCATTGATCCAACGTTGGAAGCTTGGTACACGCGTAACGACAACATCATGTTCCAAACATTTTTCAACCACATTGGTAATATTTTTCTTTTCGGGTTTTTGAATGGCAACAATCAACTCCGTGATACTGTGTTTTTTTATCAATTCTACCAATTGAGCGCTATGATAAATAGGGACTCCTTCTAATCTATTGCCTTCTAATTTTTGATTATCGTCTAGAAACCCTACAATTTTAGAGCTAATACCAGGATCTTTCTCTATGGTTCTTTTGGTAATTAATCCGGATACACCTGAGCCATAAATCAGGATAAATTTCCTGTCCTCTACTTTAGGTTTATGCAGTTCAAAGTATAATATTTTCACAGAAAATCTGAATCCAATCATAAAGAGCAAAGACGCCAAAAACTCAACAATCAATACAGAAGTAGGCAAGATAAATCGTCCGTCATAAACCAAGACCCTCACCAGTCCGGCAAGCAATAATAGGGTTGAAAAAGTAAGTAGAGCAAAAAATATGCGTCTGACATCTTCTAATGAAGTATGGCGAACTAATCCTTTATGAATTTTAAAGAAGTAAAAAACAGCAAACTTCAGAAGGATAACGAATGGAAGGGCATTTTTAATATTATCCCACTCCTTTAGAATAATTTCAGAATAAGATTCTGTATAGAAATCAAATCGAACAAAATAAGCCAAGGCCAAAGCGAGGATACTAATAAAAATATCCAACACCATAATAATCCAACGTGGAAAATTATCAAAATCTATTATTGTTGATTTATTTTGGTTTTTACTCATTTGTTTATTTACATGACTACAATAACACAATAAATATGAACTCTAAGAAAAGATTTATCATTTATTATGAAATACCATAATATTAAAAAAAGGCTAACAACTAAGCTTATGCTTTAACGTCAAACACTTCCTTCAACTCATTGGTCATGTGGTTAAACAAATTTGTTAAGGGTTTTTTCACCATCATCTTCAAGAAAGCATTCACTTCTCCATCAAATGCAATGTATCCTTCTGTTTTTCCATCTACCTCGTCTAGCATAACAGACAATTTGAATGGAAAAGGAGATTTTTCACCAGAATTCATTTTAATTTCCTTTGTAGGAACCAATTCGTCTTGAACCAAAGAAATTGTAATACCACCTTGCACTTTGAAAGAGCATTCTTCAGTAGTTCCTTTGAAGTCTTTCACTTCATTTTTAGGTAATAGCTGCCCTATATTTTCAGCGTTACTTAAAAATTCATACACCTTTTCAACAGGTGCATTAACGATTGCTTTATTGCTGTCTATTTTCATTATCTTCTAATATTTACCCCAAGTATCTGGAGATACCCTCCATTCACGGAGTGAACTCATATCATTTTCTGTTACTGTACCTTGCTTTAATGCAATATCAATCATCACATCATAATTAGACAGTACATTTAATTGGCAATTGGCTTTTTCGAATGCTTTTTTCGAAGTTTCAAAACCATAATCAAAGATGGCCACAACACCTTTCACATTTAACTCTGCTGCTTTCAAGGCTTCAACAGCTTTAAGGCTACTTCCTCCTGTTGAGATTAAGTCTTCGATAACCACGACATTTAATCCTGTACTGTAATCTCCTTCGATCATGTTTTCTAAACCATGACCTTTTGCCGAAGAACGCACATAGATAAACGGAACACCCAATTCTTGTGCTACTAGTGCACCCATGGCAATACCACCCGTCGCTACTCCAGCAATAATATCTGGCTTTCCATAGGTATCTATAATGGTTTTGGTAAAACCTTGACGGATAAAAGTACGTATATTTGGATAGGATAAAGTTTTACGATTATCGCAATATATCGGCGACTTCCATCCAGAAGACCATGTAAATGGATTTTTAGGCTGAAGTTTTACAGCTTTTATTTGTAGCAAATATTCTGCTATCTTGGCGGCATTATCTATATCAGTAATCATAATCGCAAATGTATAAAGTTTTTGTCAATAATGTTCCAATTTACTTTCAAAAAGATGCTTTATTTGAAAGTAATATTCCCACTCAATTCTTACCCAACCTAAGCCTTGAGCATTTCGATGAATTTAAGGTTGAAGTTGAGAAACTAAATTCTGAAGTCTTCTTATTTATTAAGGGCAAAGACCCTTTCAAGGAAATTCAACAATTTTTCAATAAGTTTGAATGGATTGAAGCGGCAGGAGGAATTGTTCAACAAACTGAATCACAAAAACTCTTGTTTATTTTCCGCAATGGTTTTTGGGATATTCCTAAAGGAAAGATTGAAGCTGGTGAAAATCCTGAAGAAGGCGCAATAAGGGAAATCCAAGAAGAATGCGGTCTTAAAAATTTAAAGATTGTCCGTGAGCTCTCTCCTACTTTCCATGTATATTTCGGGTACGGGAAACACTTTATCAAGAAAACACATTGGTTCGCTTTGTCAACCCAAGAAACAAAAGTTTCACCTCAACTAGAAGAAGATATTACAGAAGTGAGGTGGTTCGACAGCAATGAAATCGATTTCGTAAAAGAACAAACTTTCGCCTCTATTTTAGATGTATTAGAGGACTTTGAAAGAAAGCATTAACCAGTAGTATTATATAAACTTAAAGTCTACACGTCTATTTCTTTGCTTTCCTTCTTTTGTTTTATTGGTGTCGACAGGTTCTCGTTTCCCTTTAAAGTCAATCTCCAATTTTTCAGGCTCAATTCCACGACTTTTAAAATAATTTTGAATGGCTTTAGCTCGGCGTTCAGACAATCCAATATTGTATTGGTCTGTACCTACAGCATCGGTATGCCCAGTAATTTCCACACGTAAATCGTGGATTCCGTCCAGCACCCTTGCCATTTTATTTAGGTATGCATAAAACTCAGGCTTAATTTCAGATTCGTCATGATCAAAATAAATCGGCTGAAACTTAAAATTTTGTTGTTCTTTTTTCAATACCTCTGGAGCAGCATACCCTTTATTGTAAGCTTTAACAAAACGATGTTTCCACAAGTGCGTTGATTCAGGTTCTTTTTCAGTGGTGACTTTATGGTCTGATCTAAACAATACGACTTCACCTTGAATATTTCTGCAGTCTGTACTTATAAATGTTCCTTTTAAATAGGCTGTCGAATCATTGTATTCTAAACTATAATCGAGTTTACATACTGGTGACTTCGGAGAATTGGAAGAGCGTCTTCCCAACTGTTCTGAAAGGGTTAATTTACTTCCTTCTTTTTTTCCTTCAAAGGATTTAACAGCAAACTCAACATCATCTAATCGCTCCACTCTTGACAATCCTGTTATTTGATTGCCGTTCACCTCAATACTTAAATAAATGACATCTGCTTTTTCAATGGCTTGTCCATTGGAAATAAGCACACCCGACCAAGATCCCGATAAATCTTGGGCCATTGCATGCGTTGCAATTAGAAAAAGAATAAAAAGTAGTTTTTTCTTCATGAGTGATGACAAAGATTCAAAAAATGTTCCATTTAGCAAATGGAATGATAGAATTATATACTTTTACTTCAAAAAATCACATTATTCATCATGTATAAAACACTCATTCTTTTAAGTCTGCTGCTTTCTACTATAGCTTCCGGACAAGTTCCTTCATATGAAAGTATCTTAAACTTCATGCACAACAACATTGAATACAATCCTCAAAATGGACATTTTGAAATCTCTAAATCTCCAGAAGGATACTTTGTCAATACTGCATTTTACGGAGAGGACAATTCAATAGAACGCACAGATAGTCAACAAATTTGGAATGCTAAGACCAACAGTTTCATCCTTCCAGTTTATCCCAACACAGATCGCTATCAATACAATTACACCACAGAGATGACGGCGCGCTTTAGGCAATTATGGTACAACCGTAAAAACGTAGTCCCCTTTATATATTATGGTTACCCAGGTTGGGTTGAAGACACACAACTAAAGCTAGAAGGAAAACAAAACCTCACGCCAAAAGAACTGGAAAACTTAGCACGCGCTTACTACATCAAAGCAAACGATTACATTCACCCCAATCAATATGGACTAAGAGCTGCAGAAAACGAAAGTTTTATAGGTGTTCCTTATGGAAAAACACATCCCAATAGAGTGAAGAACTTTAAAGAAGCTTATGATAAGAATCTAGAATACTGGCAGCTAATTCAAGAAAAATATCCAGAACATAAACCCCACATCATCAGCGATTTAGATTTAAAAACTGCAAATGAATACATGCACGGTTTTTTAATTTTTAAAACCCTCCTCGAGCACCAGAATGCTGCAGCGTATTTAGATGCTGTAAATTATCCTAAATCATTCATAAGCTACGCTAAATTATTACTAAACTCATGTGAACAAGACGGAATTCTTTTTACCAATGGCGACACAGACACCTATCCTCTTTGGTATGTTCAAGAAAAACTAAACTACCGAAACGACGTTACAGTGATCAACCTTTCACTGGCTCAAACCTCATGGTACATGGAATATTTAATGGATCAAAAGAACTTAAAAACAACATTTACTGCCGAAGAAGTAAGAGAAATGAGGTCATTATTGTTCTTAAATGATGGAGAAGAATCTTTCCTTTTTTCTGATTGGAGAAATGACTATCGTGCATTAGAAAACAAAACCAAAATCAGCGACCCAATACATCCCCACTGGATTTCCGTCAATGGCCAATGGGAAATCAAAAGAGGTGATGTTCATTATCGTCTCAAAAAAGAAGAATATTATACATTTGGTTATATTGTTGTCTTATATGACGTGCTTTCCTCCCAGCCTGAACGCCCAATATATGCTACGCATGAAATGTCATTTTCAGAATTGGGGCTAGAAAACTATACACGTAAAAATGGCTTTCTTATTCAATTGGACACCATTAGTCGATTATACATGACAGACGACGAAGAAGAAAGTATATTTGAATCATTCGAGTCTTTTCCTGACGGTTATATTTTAGGTTTGGGAGGCTGGCGCGACTATAGCGTTATGAGCTACCTCAATACAGCCCTGACGATAAGATCGAACTTAACTGAAGAAATAACGCCAATTGTAAAAGACCAAATACTTTCTGTACTACCGACCAAAGAAGTAAGCACAGAATTAGCCACATGGATTTCTGATTTTTATATAAAATTCGATCGTGAAGAACTCGAAGACTTCTTGATTGAATATGAAGGAGCTGCTTTAAAATTCATTACCGGATTTCAACCAAGATTCAACAAAGTTTTTGATGACTTAGAAGGGTTTTATGACCTCATTAGCATTTACACATCCACAAAGAAGTATCAATTAAATTCGCATGAAAAAAAGGAATACGAATGGCATGGAAGTAAAGACCTCTTTGAGGAATTGAAATCAAAACTAACTGAACTACAAGGGTTTTGCGAAAAACACAAGTTGGATACTTCACATACCAAAGTAAAACACATGTTGCTCATATTGAATCAGGTAAACCTAGATTAGTGTCAGTAAAAGAGAGAAAACATAACTGTTGGAGCACTTGTCCTGAATGTCAAGGTCAGGGAAAAAGAAGACGTAAACTTCGAAAGAAGGCTCGACTTCAATACCAAAAAGAATTATTGCTATACACTGCCAGTAATAGTATTGGTAAAGCTCCAGTTCGTCCACTTGGTCATCTTTATACCTGTCCTCATTGTGCAGGGTCTGGTTTGATTTCTTCCAAAGCACATCCTATTCCGGATACTGAAAACTTTCCACATGTTTCAATAATTGGAGCAGGAATTGGCGGAGTTGCACTTGCTGTTGCTTGTTTACACCGTGGAATTCCTTTCACTTTATACGAACGAGACAAAAGCTTCGAAGAAAGATCTCAGGGCTATGGTTTGACCCTTCAACAAGCCAGTAAAGCCATAGAAGGATTTGGGTTGTTTTCACTTGAAGGTAGTATTGTTTCGAAAAGACACATTGTACATACCACAGATGGCAAAGTGATAGGAGAATGGGGAATGAAAAAATGGCTCAACAGTGACGAGTCCAACGCACCAAAGCGGACCAATATTCACATTGCACGACAAACTTTACGCAAGTCACTCATTGAACTACTGGACCATAAAAACACAATAAAATGGAACCACCAACTTACTGACATAAAGCAAGGTAAAGATACTTACCTCAACTTTAAAATCAACAACGAAATCAAGCAAATCAAAGCCGACCTTATTGTTGGTGCAGATGGAATTCGAAGCGTTACACGTCGTTTACTCTTAGGAGAAGAAAATACTCCGCTACGCTATTTAGACTGCATTGTAATTTTAGGAATTTGCGATTTATCTGAATTAAAGTCAATAGACAGTCCTCTTTTAGACTCTGAAACTGTATTTCAAACAGCAAATGGTACGGAAAGGATATACGTTATGCCTTATTCACCAGGAAAGATCATGTGGCAACTCAGTTTTCCCATGTCAGAGCAAGACGCCAAAGCATTGAGTCTTGCAGGTCCAAAAGCTCTAAAAGAAGAAGCTATTCGACGTACACAGTGGCACACACCAATTCCCCAATTAATAGCCGCAACCACAGAGCGGAAAATTTCTGGTTATCCTGTTTATGACCGTGCGATTCTTTCCCCTGAATCACTTCAAAAAGGAAACAATATTACATTGATCGGTGATGCAGCACATCCCATGAGTCCATTTAAGGGGCAAGGTGCCAATCAAGCCTTACTAGACGCCTTATCATTAGCGCGAATCATTAAAAAAGAATGCAGACCACTTTCAAACTGGAGGGAAAAAGGCATCAAGGCCAGTGTTTTGAATTCATTCGAAGAAGAAATGTTACGCAGAAGTGCCATAAAAGTAAAAGACTCTGCCGAAGCTGCACAATTCTTACACTCTCAAATCGTACTGCACGAAGGAGACGAACCCCGAGGCAGATGTTTAAAATCTTAACTCGTCAATTCTAAATGTCAGCCTTTTACAAAAAATAGATCAAGCAATCATATTCAGAAATAAGCTCAGTTAAATTGAAATAATTTATCAATAATTACAATTTTTATGTATATTTATGATGTTCATTCTGTACGTTCAACCAGTTGATCAACACAATTAATGCAATACACTAACCCCATATATTCTTCAATAGGTCTTTTGAACTTAAAACTGAAGGAATACAAGTTGGTGATTTTCTTGTGTAAACTCACGATATTTTAATGTTATGAACGTTACATATTCAATTACAAACAAATAAAATAAAAAAATGATAGATCAAATTATCAGTCAAGGGAAAGAATTTCTTTCAGGAAAATTAAAAGAAACTGTTGGATTCGACGAGAGTCAAATAGACACAGCATTAAACACAGCCAAAGACAGCACTGTTGACACTTTAAAAGACGAAGTGAAGGGCGGAAACCTTTCAGGAGTATTGGATTTATTCAATGGGAAGTCAGACACTTCTACATCTAACCCAATTGTTGGAGGAATGGCCAATAATTTAATTTCTGGACTGGTTTCGAAATTAGGAATTGGAAAAGACATGGCTTCAAAAGCAACGGACATGATTATTCCATTTATCATGAGTAAGTTCAGCAGCAAGGACACAGGTCAAGCCAAAGACGGATCTGAGCTAATGGATATGCTTGGTGGCGGAGGTTTGAAAGACGCGCTGGGTGGTTTGCTTGGGGGAGATAAAGGTGGTAAAGACGATGGAATGTTAGGAAAACTAGGTAAGTTCTTTTAATCCATTTCCTTGTACTTTTACAACAAAGTAATTGTTCACTACAAGAATTGAATGCGAAGTATAAAGCTTACTTGACTCTCTTCAAGGACTTTATTATTTCGCATTTTTTCTTTGTCCAATAATTTTCACAAAAATTAAGCTTTCCTCCTATTTACTAAGATTTATGGCGCATTATTTACTCTATACAAATCGTAAAATATTAATTTAAAAACTCAAAAATAAAATGAAAAAAACGATCTTATCTTTTGTAATGCTATCCGCTCTTTTCTTCATTTCTTGCACTGAAGAAACAGCATCAAATACTGTGGAAGTTTCTGGTGAAAAAACAGAAATCAAAGAAGATATTGTTAAAACAAGCTCTACAGATGAACAAGGTAACACTTTAGAAATGACTTTTAACAACACGAAGAACATTGTAACAATAGAGTTTGAAGGCATTACTCAAGAGTTAAGCAGTGAACGTCCAGCTTCTGGAATTTGGTACACCAACGATGAGTATGAACTTAGTGGAAAAGGTGATGCCATAGAATTGAAAAAAGGTGAAGAAGTTGTTTTTAAAAGCACTACCCCTTTATAAACTTTTTAAGTAAATCAGAAAAATCATCACATACTATTCATGTCGATGATAAAAAACAAGACTACCTGTTGAACTGCAGGTAATCTTGTTTTTTATAGCTATTTTAGACCTGGATTAATCTTCTAAACAAGTTATGGAAATTCCACAAATACCAGACCTCATTCATTATGCGATCCCCTTTTTCGCCATTACTGTCTTGCTGGAAATTGTATTGACCGTCAAAATCAAACATGAAGAATATGCCTTCAAAGATGCTGGAACCTCTATACTCATGGGACTTGGGAACACAGCCATAGGACTCATCACCAAAGGGATTGTTTTAGCTTTGTTTTATTTCATCTACAATGTCTTTCATTTATTTGAAATTCCGTTTACCTGGTGGGCATGGATATTGATTTTGTTAGCGGATGATTTCTGTTATTATTGGTTTCATAGAATCAGTCATGAAAGTCGTTTTTTCTGGGCCAGTCATGTAGTTCACCATTCCTCAGAAAAATATAACCTAAGTACCGCATTAAGACAAACTTGGACAGGAAGTTTTTACACCTTTATTTTTTGGGTTCCATTAATTATCATAGGCTTTCATCCCATCATGGTGCTCGTACAAATGTCCATTAGTTTAATTTATCAATATTGGATACACACAGAAATGATCAATAAACTCCCCAAATGGATAGAAGCAGTTTTCAATACTCCTAGTCACCACAGAGCGCACCACGCTAAAAATCCACAGTATTTAGACAGAAATTATGCTGGAATATTCATCATTTGGGATAAACTCTTCGGAACTTTTGAACCTGAAGTTGAAAAACCCGTCTATGGTTTGGTCGTTAACATCGAAACTTATAATCCAATAAAAGTAGCTTTTCATGAATGGGTATCCATGTTTAAAGATTTCTTCACCTCAAAAACAAGCTTAAGAAATAGGATTAAATACCTTTTCAAACCACCTGGTTGGAGACATGACGGAACAAGTGTATTGTCTTCTGATTTAAAAAAAGAATGGTTAGACCAGAAAGATGAACAGCCTTAGATTTCATAAATTCTCACCTTCTTTTTCTTAAAGTAGGTATTGTTAAGCAATTCAATAAGGTCTTCTGATTTTTTCTTTGGAACAGCCACAAAAGCGCAATCTTGTTTCAACTCAATAACCCCAAGTTCTTGAGCAGACAATCCTCCTTTCTTCATGAAAACACCTGCTATATCCCCTTTTGAAATTTTATCTTTTCGTCCACCCGAAATAAACAAAGTAGTAAAAAACGAAGTGGTAATTCCCGCCTTATTCAATTGATTTAAAGGCTTTGCGTTATGAATAAACTCCGGAAGTGATTTATTTTCTTCTTTAATTACATAGGCTGTACCTTTAGCTGAAACACGAGCTGTACGACCATTTCTGTGGGTAAACTCTTCGTTAGCATGTGGCAATTCAAAGTGGATGATGTAACTCAATTCTGGAATATCTAATCCACGCGCGGCAAGGTCAGTCGCTACCATGACTTGTGTGCTTCCATTTCTAAATTTTATCAAAGCCCGTTCGCGGTCCATCTGCTCCATTCCACCAGAAAAACAACTGTGTCCGATTTGGTGCTTGGTCAGGTATTCACTCACTTCATCAATGGTTGCCTTAAAATTACAAAACACAATTCCGTTTTGATTTCCAACATGGTTTAAGAGTCCGACCAAGGTTTCTAACTTCTGATTGGCATTACTTTCTACCACCTTAAGTTCAAGTTTGTCATTTTTCTTTTCGACGAGATAATCCAATGTTTTGGCTTCATTCATCTGGACAAATCCAGGAATACTTATTTGAGCAGTGGCAGAAGTTAAAATTCTTTTTTCCAGATTTGGAAGATGTCCTAAAATACGCGTCAATTCATCTTCAAAACCAACTTCTAAGATTTTATCGTATTCGTCCAACACTAAATACTTGATGCTATCGGTATTCATTTGTTCGCCCGAAAAATGGTCCAAAATTCGTCCAGGTGTTCCAATCAAAACTGCAGGAGTATGTTTTAATTCCATACGGTCTTTCGACTTCGAACGGCCGCCATACACTGCGTTCAACTTAAAACCTGTTCCCATATGTCTAAACACCTGTTCAATTTGTATAGCCAATTCACGAGACGGCACAACAATCAGCGCCTGAATGCCATCAACTTTAGGATCGAGCAATTGAACTAAAGGCAATAAAAAAGCCAATGTTTTTCCTGTACCAGTTGGAGATAGAACAATGGTATTTTCATTTTTTTCAATCACCGTTTTGGCTTCTTGCTGCATAGGATTCAATCCTTTGATATTCAATTTGGTTAAAATATCTTGCTGTGTTTTTATATGCTTAGCCATTGGATTATTGGTTTAAAACTGGGTGAAAGAACTGCAATGCTGCTGTTAACTATTTTCGTTTCTGTAATTGGCCAACACTTTTTCAATCAACTCATCTTTTGTGAGGTGCTTGAAAATAGATTTCACTTGATTTTTAACTTCTTCAGGAATTTCGCGATTAGGTTTTGTTTTGAAAACTTTCCTGGCCCACACCAAAGTGTTATTCCATTCGATTTCTTCTTCTTTGGCCTTTTCAATGACTTTAAATTGAATGCCTAATTCATTTTCGAATTCAGCGATTTCATGGACTTCTTCTTTTTGAAGGATGGTCATTGATAGTCCTTTCTCTCCTGCTCTACCCGTACGTCCACTTCTGTGCACATAAGCTTCATGGGTGTCTGGTAGATGATAATTTACAATGTAAGCCAGTCCTTTCACGTCAATTCCTCTGGCTACTAGATCTGTTGCTACAAGAATATCGATGTGCCCTGCACGAAATTGTTCCATGATGCGGTCGCGAATACCTTGCGTTAAACTACCATGCAAAGCACCAGAAGATATCTTTCGAATGGCTAAGTTTTTAGCCAATTTATTCACAGCTGCTTTGGTTCGACAGAAGATAATTCCCCGTTGACCTTCTTGTGTGCTTAAAAAGTGAAGCAAAACATCTAGTTTTTCTATTGGTTCAACAACCATATACTGATGTTCAATCCCCAAATGTCCAATTGTTGCCCTATCTGAATTTACAGAAATGGTATTCTTCGACATATAGTTGTGTACAACATCTTTTAACTCTCCAGGCATTGTCGCACTGAATAAAAGTGTGCGGCGATTTTTAGGCAAGGTTTTTAAAATCGGCATCAGATCGTCCTTTAAGGCTTGAAACATCTCATCTGCTTCGTCTAAAACCAAATTTTCCAAAGCCTTAAGGTCTAATGCATTTTTCTCAATTAAATCCAAACACCTCCCAGGAGTTGCAATCACAATATGGCTTGGAGATTTAAGTTCTTCTATTTGCGTTTTCAGTTGCGCTCCACCTGTGAGTAAAGTGATTTTTACTTCAGGTAAATGCTTAGCAAAGTCAATAAGACTATTGTAAATCTGCTGACTCAATTCACGTGTTGGGGAAAGAATAAGGGATTGAACACGATCATTGTTCACTTCTACCTTTTGAATTAATGGCAATCCAAAGGCCGCTGTTTTTCCTGTTCCTGTTTTTGCTAAAGCAACAATATCTTCTTTTTGTTGAAGAACCATGGGAATAACCTGCTCCTGAATATCAGTAGCTGCTGTTATGTTCAGTTCAATTAAAGCTTGTTGGATTAAAGGGTTGACTCCTAAGTCGGATAAAAGTTTGGACATTGTAATTTTTTCTACAAAGATAGACACAGTTTTTTGTGAAAGCGCAGTTTTCAAGTGTTATTCCCCATTTTATTAAAAAAACTGAATAAAAACTTAGAAACAGAACGCCTGCTGAGTCAGTAACTACATTGATTACCTTACTTTTATTATTTAACAATAAAGATTTAACAACTTATGCACCAACTATTTACAAATACCTTTCGTTTAATACATTAAGAACATTTAAAATCAACAACATGAAAACTATTATTTCGATTTTCACTCTGCTATTGGCTTTTCAGTCAACTGCACAAAACCTTGTCCCCAACCCTAGTTTTGAAGCCACCAATGGAAGCTTTTGCGAAATCATGTATGCCAGTGACTTCAGTGCGACCTCACAAAACTGGACAACCCCAACCATGGGGTCCCCCGACCTTTACTCCACAACAATCCCTTCCTCTTGTTTCAATCATCAGCCCAACAGCACTTATGATGGTCCAATTGGAATCAAAGGATCACAGCTTCCACGAACAGGAGACGTAATGTCAGCAATATCTGTTTTCAGCATCCAAGGACTTGAACAAAGAGAATACCTCCAAGTACAACTCAGCACAGCACTTACACCAGGATACAATTACATTGTAGAATGCTATGTTTCTTTAGCCGATTCACAAGAATTTGCGACAAACCAAATGGGAATGTACTTATCTGAACAAGCCATCAGTAGTAATTCAAATAACGTGCTTAACTATACGCCACAAGTTACGGCCAATGATTATATTACCGACACACAAAAATGGGTGCGCATTGCAGATACCATTGTCGCTACAGGAGCATACACCTATCTGACCATTGGTAACTTTAGTTCAGATAATCAAACCCCAACAATTCCAAATCCGACCAGCTCAGGACAAGTAGGAACTTACGGAGCTTATTACTTTATTGATGACGTACGCGTAGAACGATTGCGGGAATTAGACACAGATGAATATGAGTTTGGAGATTACAATACAAAGCATAAAAAAGTCATTAAGGTAGTTGATTTTATGGGGCGAGAAGTTGAGTTTAAACCCAATACCCCAGTGATTCTCATTTATAGTGACGGCAGCAGAAAGCGGGTGATAAAAAGTGAACAATAATCGAGAAGTATTTCATTCTAGAAACTGACCCAAAAGTCATTTAAAAAAAGGTGTTAGATTGCTCAAAAACAAGAAAGTTTAAAGCCTTTAAACCAAGAACAACAGGAGTGTTTTAGAGAATATAATTGAGCATTAATTGAATACAGACGACCAAAATCGATTTTATCGGAGTTCAGTATTTTTTCATTTCAGCGTCGCTTATTTTTATTTTATTGAGGATTTATCTATTTCACCTTCATAGCTTTCATTATTTTTGTAACTTGAAATTGTTCATCTTTTGAATTTAAAAATCTATCATACAAAATAATGGTTTTATTATTTGCTTACCTTTTTCTGGCCTTATTCGTTTCATTTATCTGTTCCATAATGGAAGCTGTTCTACTCTCAGTTCCCATTTCATATTTAAAAATAAAGTCAAGTGCGGGCAACAAAAATGCCATAACAATGATCGGATTAAAGGAAGATATTGACAAGCCCCTTTCGGCTATTTTATCTTTAAATACAGTTGCACACACCATTGGAGCAGCAGGAGTTGGAGCCCAAGCAACTATTGTATTTGGAGATGCCTATTTTGGAGTTGTTTCAGCGGTTTTAACCATTTTAATACTTGTATTGACAGAAATTATACCCAAAACCCTAGGCGCCAATTACAGTAAAGAACTCATCGGTATTGTTTCGAAATTAATCAAAGTATCAGTCTTTCTAACCTATCCTTTAGTGTGGTTATCATCAAAATTAACCAAATTACTCTCGCGCAACACGGTAGAGTTAACCACCAGCAGAGAAGAAATATCGGCCTTGGCGAGTATTGGAACCAAAGAAGGTATTTTTGCAGACAAGGAAAATAAAATCATTCAAAACTTGATCAAACTAAAAAGTTTAAAAATCAACACAGTTATGACTCCGCGTATTGTTGTTGTTACTGCAAGTGAAGACATGACCCTACAAGAATTTTTGAAAAACAAAGCCTTCCTACATTTTTCACGCATTCCAATCTACAAAGGAAACAAAGACAACATTACAGGATATGTGTTGAGGGAATTGGTATTTGAAAAATTAGCTGAAGATCAATTCGACTTAAAATTGAAGGACATCAAAAGAGAGATTATCGTATTTCCTAAAACGGTAACCCTTTTTGACGCTTGGGAAGAAATGCTGCATCAGAAAGAACACATATCATTGGTTGTGGATCAGTATGGAGGAATGGATGGAATCACTACCTTAGAAGACATAATAGAAACTTTGTTAGGCTTTGAAATTCTTGATGAAAAAGATGAGATTGCTGACATGCAGCAATACGCTGTAAAGAGATGGGAAGAAAAACAAAAAAAATATCAGTACCTGAACAAGGAAGAATGAAGCCAAGAACAATTCTAATCCGTAATATTCGAACATTAAAGAAATTAAACTTTAGAATTACATCTTAAGCTATTCTCCTATCTTTGCCGATATATAAATAACTATGGCGCCCACATTACTTTCCTCTCCATTGCAGGGATTCACAGACTTCAGGTTTCGCAATGCTTTTCATCATTATTTTGGTGGAATCGACACTTTTTATGCTCCTTACATTCGTTTACAAGGGAAAATGGTCATAAAAAACTCATACCAGCTCGATTTAGCACCCGAAAATAACTCCACCTTAACAATCATTCCGCAGGTCATCACCAACGACCCAGATGAGTTTGTTTTTGTCGCGAAATACGTTCAAAGTTTAGGGTATAAAGAATTGAATTGGAATTTAGGCTGTCCTTATCCGATGGTTACAAAATCTGGTATGGGGTCTGGTTTAATTTGTCAACCGGCACGAATTCAGGAAGTATTGACCAAAGCACATAATGAAACAGACATCGTAGTTTCTATGAAAATGCGGATGGGATACGAAAACGCAACAGAAATACTAGATACCTTCCCTATCCTGGATCAATTTCCATTGAAAAGCATAGCCATTCATGCGCGCATTGGAAAACAGTTATATAAAGGTCCTGTTGATTTAGAAGCTTTCGAAAAATGCGTTACAGGAACCCGACATAAACTGTATTACAACGGTGACATCACCAGTGTAGCAGCATTCAAAAAGATTGAAGAGCGTTTCCCAACAATTGATCACTATTTAATAGGACGAGGACTAATTGCAGATCCTTTTTTGCCCAACATGATTAAAAACAACACCACAACATATCCAAAAGACAGATGGGATATTTTCATGGCGTTTCACAACACAATTTATCAAGACTATGACGCATATTTATCAGGACCAACTCCCATCAGAATGAAAATGCTTGGATTTTGGAAGTATTTTGCTGAAACGACATCACAACCTCAAAAGACCTTCAAAGCCATAAAGAAAGCGACAAACCCCAATAAGTACAGGGAAGCTGTTAGTCAAATAATAAGGACAGAGAAAAGAATTCAAGAAGGGTAATCCATGTCTTAAAATGCTTATTCTTCAACTTCACCATTGAAAAAATTCCACGGAACAAATCAAAAAACGGGCGCTATACTTTCCACCATCAGAATTCCGTTAAATCCTCACAAATTCATCCTACACATTCAATAAAAAAGTGAGGAATAAGAATAATGAACTATATTTACACTTTTGCGTAGAGCTGCCACAAATTCGAGCAAGGCTTAAACACAAATAAAATAATTTCACCTACAATAAAATGACAGAAAACACCAATAACAAAGAAAAGCCATCACCAGAAGTGAAAGCGCTTTCACTTTACCTTATGGCCCATAAAAAAAACAGCCCAACACATTTAGAACAGTCCAAACGCATCAACAACCTATGGAACAAAGTCGTTGCGGGAAATTTGAGTAAAAGTCAATACTTGGAAGCCGTGCAACAAATGCTCACTTCATTTGGAGGCTATGCAACAGTCGTTGAAAAAACCGTTGAATATTACATCAAAAAGACAGGAGAATGGACTTTAAAGGGTGATGATAAATATTCTATTGACGCGCAAAAGGTTGCTGATGCACTTTCGAAAAAATAAGTTGCAGATGCAAAAAAGTTAAAACGAAGATACTTTCTAGAAGCAAAGTAAACCTCTAAAAAAAATGAATCAATATTCGCCTCAAGAAGAACGATTAAATGTGCTTTCGCACGCCACTGGATTTTTGTTAAGTATTTTGGCATTCATATTATTACTCGTCAAAACCATTCCACAAGGCAACACCACAAATACTATAAGCGTAACGATTTACGGCTTGAGTTTAATTGTGCTTTATGCTGCTTCCACCCTATATCACAATGCTAAGGCACCTAAATTAAGGAAGAGGCTAAAGATATTTGATCATGCTGCAATTTTTCTATTGATTGCAGGAACCTATGCTCCCTATAGTCTGATTACACTCAAAGGTACTACCGGAATCATTATTTTTAGCGTTGTTTGGGGAGTTGCATTCTTCGGTATCGCATTAAAACTATTTTTCACAGGCAGGTTCAAGGTTTTGTCTACTATAATGTATGTGTTGATGGCTTGGGTGATTGTTTTTGCTGTTCAACCGCTAATGGAGAATTTATCAGCCGATGGACTTTTCTGGCTAGCCGCGGGTGGAGCTGCTTACATGTTAGGCGCTTTACTTTACAACATTGATAAATTGAAATTCAATCATGCTATCTTTCACATCTTTGTTTTAATCGGTAGTTATTGTCACTTTCACTCAATTTACAACTTCGTATTAAAATAAAACTAAAACCCTATATCACAATAAGCTAACAAGACATAATTCAACTTATTATTGAACTTTGTTCAGCTCTTTTTCCACATTTAAAAATCCTTCAATCATATCCTTTGGATGCGTAGTTGAAGGAACAGGGAAATCGAACCAATGTTGCATCGGTTTATCGTAATCTCTATTGTTTAAGTAGGCATGTAAGGCCGTATTCAATCCTTCTGTATATTTTGGATGATCAGCACCTGTTGGGTCGACGTGGTACAAATCATTAGAGGCAAAACCTTTGAAAAGAGGTCCGATCACTTCAATTCCGAAGTCCTGTGGATTCTTTCCTATTGGACTATGAACTGTGGTTGTAAACTGATGCCAATAGGCAGACTGTATACAGTTCTTTTCAAACAATTGCTTCACCACTTCCAAGGAATCAATGGTTTCTTGTTCGTTTTGGGTCGGAAATCCATACATTAGGTAGGCATGCACCATTATATTGGCTTGAGAAAAGTTGTGCGTTACTCGTGTTACCTGTGCCACATCAACTCCTTTCTTTATCATCGCTAACAAACGGTCAGAAGCCACTTCTAATCCTCCTGTTACAGCAATACAACCCGAATCTGCCATCAGTTGACACAGTTCAGCGCTAAATGTTTTTTCAAATCGAATATTGGTCCACCAGGTAATTTTCACATTTCGTTCGATTAACTTTAAAGATAAAGCACGCAGTACTTTAGGAGGAGCTGCTTCATCAACAAAGTGAAAACCTGTGATTCCTGTATCTTGAACAATCTTCTCAATTTTATCAACCAAAGCTTCTGCTGTTGTATTCTGATAGATGGCGATATAATCTAGACTTATATCACAGAAAGTACATTGACTCCAATAACATCCATGTGAAATCGTCAATTTATTCCACCGTGCATCTGTCCACATGCGGTGCATTGGATTAACAATGTCTAAAAAAGACACGTATTTTTCGTAAGGTAATCCCCTATAATTTGGAGCTGGTAAATCTTTGTGGTGATATACTTTATTGGGCACTTTGTTTTTATAAACGACCTTCCCATCTTCCAGAACATAAGTGCGCTCAAGGTCGTTTACCTCAACCTTTCCTTCAAGGTATTCTACCAATCTTAAAACAGGTCCTTCCCCATCATCGAGAGAAATGAAATCGACCGATTCGAAAATTCGAGGATCCTCGAGGGAACGTAATTCTGTATTACAATAACCACCTCCTAATGCCACACGTATATGCGGATAAAAATGTTTTATGAATTGAGCGCAACGTAATGCAGCAAACAAATTTCCAGGGAAAGGAATCGTAAAGCACACCAAGGTCGGTGAATGCTTTTCAAGTAATTGCTCAAAAATTTCAAGCATCTTATCTTCGATTAGGGTCGGTTCATAATGAAGAAATTCATCCAACTGATTAAAGCTACAGGATGCAGTAGCTATTTGCTCCGCATATTTAGTAAAGGCAAAAAACTCATCGACATTCGCTTGAATAAAGTCGCCTATTTCTTCGATATAGAGCGTTGCATAATGTTTGGCTTTATCGATTACTCCAATATTTCCTTCCGCCCATTGAATTGTAGTGTTCACCTTAGACAAGCGATGTCCTACAGGCAAAAATCCATCTTCAAGTATTTTATGTGCCGATGTCAAATCATTTTTTTGAAGGAAACTAATCACTTCGTCTACCCGAGAAATATAATGTTCTTTATTCTCAATCACCAAGGGATGATTAAAGCTTTCCATATCTATTGCTTCCTGTATAATAGCACGTAGAAATTCACCTGTAAAAATAGCGGTAAATAATTCTATACTTAAATCACAATGCTCTACAGGGACCTCATGTTCTTCAAGGAATCCCTTCAAATAAGCTGTTGCTGGATAAGCAGTGTTGAGCTGAGTAAAAGGAGGAGTAACTAAAAGGAGTTTTTGCTGCATAAAGCAAAGATAGGAACTATAAGGCGAATTGTTCTAAATAGCCTATGAATTAATTGTTGACCAATTGAGTGAGAACCGGAACATAAGTATTATTATCTCATCTTTAATGCTTAACTTTTGCATTTAAAACCATACCTTATGTCGGAAACTTGGGAATCAATTTATAGAAGCAATCAAGAAATGTGGGGACATGAACCAACACCTTCCACCCTATTGATCAAAGACTTTTTTATTGAAAAAGGTATAAAAAACATTCTTATTCCAGGATTTGGATATGGAAGAAACGCCCAAGTTTTCATCGAAAATGGTATGAATGTTACAGGAATTGAAATTTCACTGACAGCCATAAAAAAAGCAAGAAAACAATTTGGTTTTCACTCTAAAATCCATCATGGCTCTGTTTTAGACATGCCTTTTGATACGAATGAATACGACGGAATCTATTGTTATTCACTAATACACTTACTCGACAGCGAAGAACGTGAAGTATTTGTTCAAAATTGCTATAATCAACTTTCAAAAGGAGGAATAATGGTATTTGTCGTCGTTTCGAAAAATGCTGTCAATTATGGAAGTGGTAAATATGTAAGTAAAGATCGATATGAAGTTCACAAGGGGTTAAAACTTTATTTTTACGATACTGAATCTATACAAGCTGAATTTGGTCCTTATGGTCTTTTTGAATTCGTTGAAATAGAAGAAGACTTAACTTTTTATATTGTCAAGTGTAAAAAGTAAGCTTTCTGATGTCGATTTATCATTACATCAGCCTCAGATTTAATGCTGAAAAATTCAGTAGAAAAATCTTAATTTTGAAATATGAAAACAGAATCTATTGTTACCATAAAAAAGGAGTTAAAACATCTTCCAAAGGAAGAACTATTGGAGTTGTGCATACGTTTAGGAAAATTCAAAAAAGAAAACAAAGCAATGTTAAGTTATTTGCTATTTCAAGCAGATGACGAGAACGGATATATTGAAAATGTGAAGTCTACAATAGATGAATTGTTTGAAGAGATGAATACCAGTAGTTATTTTTTTATGAAGAAAACGATTCGAAAAATCCTCAAGCAAACTAAGGTTTTCATTCGTTATTCTGGAAATAAAACAACAGAGATTGAGCTTCTCCTCTATTTCTGTGAATGTTTAGGGAATTTGCGTCCTTCAATATTCAACAATACAGCATTAACGAATTTATACGAGCGACAGATTCTGGCCCTTCAAAAGAAGATCAAAGGCTTGCATGAAGATTTACAGTTTGATTATAATTTGAGGCTTGAGGAATTGACATAATAGTTGGTTGTATTTATTGGTCTCAAATAGAGTTTAAACTATGCTCCCGAAAGGCCTCGGGATTAGTGCATCTTGCTTTAGCTTCTAAAAATCTTATTTGATAGTAAACAATAGACATTAGATGTTAGACAAAAAGTCTAATCTCTATTGTCTAACATCTAATTGCCAACTATTTTGATAATCATAGAATTTCATTCTCATGTGAACCTATGGTACTTTTGGTCCATAGTGGTTTATTTCATGGTTGACATTTAACATATTTCGATTGATTTTCTTTTTTTGTTTGAGATGTTTTTAGTTATCTTAATTAAGAAACCTAAGAAAAAGCGCTCCAGTTTCGAGTAAAGCTAAGACTATTAACCATCAAAAAATCAATAAGATGTCAACTTTTAAAGCTACATTAATCAACCACAATGGATAGCGCAGGATTGCTGTTCAATTTGAAAACAAGGCAGAATTGCGTTACCGTTTTAAACAACTGCGTGGCGCAAGATGGAGTAGTTCCAAAAAAGTCTGGCACTTACCTGATACCAAAGTTTATCGGAAACAATTTGGTCTGCCACTTTACGATAAAGACATTCTGTCGGAGGAAAAAGTTGAGCAACTAAAAAAATTCGAGGATTGGCTCAAAGCGCATAAATATGCAAAAAGCACAGTGAACACCTACGGATATACAATGCGTGTTTTCTTTATGTTTTATAATGAAAAACCGCTGAACGAAATTAACAACGATGACATCATACGTTTTAACAATGAATACATTATAAAGAATAAACGTTCTAACTCATATCAAAATCAATTCATTAATGCTTTAAAGAAATTTTTTAAAACAATAGAGAAAAGAAAAATAGATATTGATTTGGTGCAACGGCCAAGAAAAGAAAGTGTACTCCCTAATGTATTGAGCAAACAGGAAGTGAAAGCGATACTAGATGCACCCCTTAATTTAAAACACCGAACCATGTTAAGCTTGACTTATGCATGTGGGTTGAGAAGAAGCGAAGTTTTAAATCTAAAGCCATGCGATATACTATCTGACAGATATTTACTTCGTGTAAATCAATCCAAAGGGAATAAGGATAGAATTGTACCTATTAGTGATAAAACAATCAAAATGCTACGTACGTATTATAAGGCTTACAAACCAAAGACATGGCTCTTTGAAGGTCAAAAAGCAGGGAAAAAGTATAGTCCTACCAGCATTCAAGAAGTATTAAAAAAATCTGTAAAGAAGGCGGGAATAAAGAAAAAAGTGACACTTCATTGGTTGCGACATAGCTATGCTACTCATTTATTGGAAAGCGGTACAGACCTTCGCTATATACAGGAGTTATTGGGACACAGCAGTTCAAAGACAACAGAGATTTATACACATGTCAGCAACAGGGACATACAACGAATCAAAAGTCCATTTGACGATTTGTAAAATAGAAATGTTTCATTAGCTTTACAATATATTATTCAGTAAAACTGTACACTATTTCTTGGTTTAGAGGATATTGTGCGGATTAATTGGATATATAAAAAGTTGTGGTGCATATTGACCGAAACGCAAAAAGAATTATAAAAGCAAATGGAATTGACAATAAGGAAAGAAGAATCTAAAGATTTCGAAACCGTTTTTAATCTTATAGAAAAGGCATTTGAATCAGAACAAATGTCAGACCATAAAGAACAGTTTTTGGTGCAAAGATTGAGAAAATCTGACGCTTTTATTCCTGAATTGTCTTTGATAGCGGAAAATGAAAATAAAACTGTCGGACATATTTTGCTAACTAAACTGAAAATCAAAAATGGACAAAATGAGTTTGACTCGTTGGCACTTGCGCCAGTTTCAGTACTTCCAGAATATCAAGGAAATGGAATTGGAGGAATGCTGATTAAAGAAGCTCATAAAAAAGCAAAAGAATTAGGATACCAATCTGTTATATTACTTGGACACGAAAAATATTACCCAAAATTCGGATACAAACGAGCCGACCAATTTGGTATAGAATTACCATTTGAAGTGCCAAAAGAGAATTGTATGGCAATTGAATTGGTTGAAAACGGATTGAATGGAATAAGTGGAATGGTTGAATATCCAAAAGAATTTTATGAATAAAAGGAATAGCGTATTTATCGCAACAAGTATAGACGGCTATATCGCTGACAAAAATGGCGGAATTGATTGGCTAAATTCAGTGCCTAATCCTAACAATGATGATATGGGATATGTTGAATTCATCAGTGGGATTGATGCAATTGTTATGGGACGAACAACATTCGAAACTGTAATAGGTTTTGATGTTTCTTGGCCATATAACAAACCTGTTTTTGTATTGAGCAATAAACTGAAAGAAATACCAGAATCACATAAAGACAGAGCCTTTTTAGTCAAAGGAACTCTATTAGAAATTTTAGAGCAAATTAACGGAAAAGGATATGAGAGATTATACATTGATGGAGGAACAACAATCAGGAATTTTTTAAAAGCGGACTTGATTGATGAAATGATATTAACAACTATTCCAAGTTTATTAGGTGGTGGTTCTTCATTGTTCGGAGAATTACCAAACGAGCTTAAATTTGAGTTGATTGGAACAAAAACATTCCTGAATCAAATATCGCAAAGACATTATAAACGAAAAAAATAAAAATACGACACCACAACAATATATATGAAATCATAGCACCCTTCGGGATGCTACGCTTCATATACTAAACGTTGTGCGTCATATAACCAAAACCAAAGAATGGCAATTCCAAAAAACAAAGAAGAACTGATTTTTGAAATCAAAAACAACTATTCCAAACTGAAAAAGGACTTGGAAACTATTCCAACGGAATTAACCAAAGAAAGAGAACTCGATGGACACGCCAAAGAAACGAAAATGAGTATTTCCGATTTGGTTGCTTATCTCATTGGCTGGGGAGAATTGGTATTAAAATGGAATAACAAAAAAGAAAACGGAGAAAAAGTTGATTTTCCCGAAACAGGGTATAAATGGAATGAATTAGGGAAACTTGCACAAAAATTCTATTCGGATTATGAAAATCTTGACTATTCCGATTTGCTGAATAAATTAGACCAAACCGTAGATAAAATCCTCAAGTTGATTGAAAGTAATACGAACAAAGAACTTTATGAAAATGCTTGGTACGACAAATGGACAAAAGGAAAAATGATACAGTTCAACACTTCTTCACCGTATAAAAACGCCAGAAGCAGAGTGCGAAAATGGAAAAAAACTTTAAAAACAATAAATTAATATGCAATACGCTTACACGATAATTTACGTTGAAAACGTAGTCGAAACGATTGAATTTTATAAAAGAGCATTTGGCTTTGAAAAGAAATTTGTAACGCCTGAAAACGACTACGGAGAATTGATTTCAGGAGAAACAACAATCGCCTTTGCTTCTTTTGAACTTGGAATTTCAAATTTCAAGAAAGGATTTGAAAAAATAGATAAGTCAAAAAAGCCGTTCGGAGTAGAAATGGCATTTACAACAGAAAATATCGAAACGGATTTTAAGAAAGCGATTGATGCAGGTGCAACTGAATTTGAACCACTTGTAGAAAAACCCTGGGGACAGAAAGTGGGGTATGTTTTAGATAATAATGGATTTCTAATTGAAATTTGTACACCTATAAAGAACTAAAAATACGAACGCACAATCGAGTAGACGGGTGACGACTTAAAAGTCGCCACTGCGCCTCTCACACCACCGTACGTACGGGTCTCGTATACGGCGGTTCGTACCTTGAAGGGTTAAGTGATAAATGAAGTTCCAACATTGCTACATAACCACGCTTCTTTAGCCTTGAAATAGTGATTGTTGTCCTTAGAATTGGACTTTGAGCAACTGCCCACCCTCCCATTCGGGTACGACTGTAAGCGTATGCATGGTCTTGGTCAATTCCCAAACGAATAAGATTCTTTCTCTTCCGTTCAGGCTTCTTCCAATGGTGCCAAATGCAATAGCGAAGTCGATTCCGTAGCCATCCGTCAACATCTCTGAGTTTTCCTTTGATACTTGTTCCACGAAAATAGTTTAACCATCCACGTTGAACTTCGTTAATCTTTTGAATGCGCTCTTCAAAAGTCATCGGAGTGGTTTTTCGGGTGAAGACTTTTAGTCGCTGTTTCAATCTTTTCCATGCTTTCTTCCCTACAACCAATTGGTATTTACCTTTATCTCCTTTCCTGTAAGTTGATTCAAATCCGAATCCCAATAGTTCAAATTGAACTGGTTTTCTAACTCCACTTTTCTCACGATTTATGGTGAGTTTAAGTTTTGTTTTCAAAAACTTTTCAATGGCTTTTAGCGTTGCAGTTGCATGGCTTTTATACTGAGTATAAATACTAAAATCATCTGCGTAGCGCACAAATCGGAGATTACGCCTTGTCAGTTCTTTATCCAACTCGTTGAGCAGAATATTAGACAATAACGGACTTATTGGAGAACCTTGTGGAACTCCTTTTCTTCGTTTGTATAACTTACCGTTGATTTGGATTGGAGCTCTTAGCCATTTTCGTATCAAACGCATGGTTATCGGGCATTTTACCTTTTGGTAAAGTAAGTTTAGAAGTAAGCAATGGTCTACTTCATCAAAGAATGTTTTCAGGTCAATATCTACGATAAACGCAAAACCCTCATGGATATGTTCCAACGCTTTACCGACTGCTTGGCGGGCGTTTTTGTTAGGTCTAAATCCGTAACTATTAACACTGAATTCACTCTCGTAATGTGGCATCAGAACTTGTGATACCGCTTGTTGTAATACTCTATCTGTTACAGTCGGTATTCCTAAAAGTCGTGTTTTACCATTTCCTTTTGGAATTTCTACTCCAAGTATCGGTTGAGCAATGTAATCCATCTCTCTTATGGAAGAATAGAGATGTGTTTTTCCATCCCGAAAACTTTCGGTCAGTTCATTTACACTCAATCCGTCCACTCCTGCACTACCTTTGTTTGCAATTACTTGCTTTAGGGCACGTTGCACATTGTGAGGATGTAATACACGTTCAATCATACTTTAAAATTTTAACCTGTTCCGCTTTCCCAAGGCTATGTTGATAAACAACATTCCATTGTGAATTAAGAACCAAAATACGTTCAGTCCTTCCTTTGGTTGTGAGACCTCCGCTTCATTCATCGGCTCGTATCTCCAAAGTACTATGACCTCTGCTGACTTCTTGGCGCATAGAAACCGAATCTATTCCAAGACCTCCTCTGGTAAGAACACTTTCCTTCATCCGATGCCTGGCACATCTACATTATAAGGTCATCTATTTGATGCATCAGCGTTCGATTGCTGAATTTGGACTTCGTATAGCTGTGGATACTCATCCCTTTCATAATGCCTCTTATGTACTTTCTGTTCGTCAGTACCGGACTTTGCAGTCTCGCTTCCTTCAGTCAATGGTTCACACCAAACGACCTTGCGACTTGCTAAACTTTCGGGACGTTACTCCCGCAGTTAAGGGACTTTCACCCTCTGGAAATAATGAGCACACATTTGCTTGCTATTCTAAAAATTTATTTGCATTTTTCAATTTTTATTGTAGCTTACGCAAACGTGTGCTACTGCTCATGCAGAGCGCACACAGCACCTACCCAAAAGTGGCGGTTCAGTGGTTAAATCAAGCTTTGTGCTTCTATCAAAGTTTGTGCTTGGTTGACAGTGAAGTGCTCCGAAATCGCCACCTTCGGGTAGCTGCAAAACGTTGAACTAAACCGATTTGAAAATCGGTAATTTCCCATACTCACCCCATTGACATAAATTTATGGAAGTATTAATCCATAAAATTTATCAAAATGGGAAAGCAATTTTCAAAAGACATCGAAAAACTCCAACTCGAATTGGAGTACAGAAACTACAGTTCAAGTAGTGTTAAAAGTTATTGCACGACAATGTCAGCAATGGAAAAGCGTTTAAACAAAGCGGTGTTTCTTCCTATGTTGGAAGGCTTAAATGCATTAGAAGTTGTCAGTTTTACTCTCAATAAGGACATGACTGCATGCAAAAAATGCAAAAAAGGAAGAATGAGGGCAAAACACAAAATCATTGCCTCACCTACATGAGGCACTTGATTTCATTGAACGTTCTTTTACTTATTGTAATGATCTACAAACGCTAAAAAAAGTGTAATGGGATAAATATGTCTTGTTACAAATGAATTTATATGAAGAGCTTTTTATTACATATCGAAATCATTTTATTCCTCCATTCTGCCAATCCAAAAATGAAGGGAATATCCATCCAAATCAAATCGGTCCTATAGTTTACCCATAGCGCGGCATAGTCCAACTCCGTTTTATCAGCTATTTTCTACTCGTCAATTAATCGACTGATGGGTTGACAATTATTTTATTACGATTATCTTTAGCTATTGAAAGAAAACAACTGATAAAACGCTATTAAGTTGGCAACAACCTAAATGAAACGACACTTTCAAATAGCAATTATTCTTCTGACTTTATCTTCTTGTGGGTATTATGTCTATCCACCAAAAGTTAAGGTTCGATATCAATATGACTATACTTATAAACAAAAGCTTTTTAAAGATTGGGAAACGAGTAAATGGAGAAAACATAAGACCAAAACAGCCTATATAAAATATGACAGAAATGGTAATGAAATTGAAATAGGAGAATATGGGGAAGTATGGCATTTCAGCAACGTAAAAACAAATCCAGACAGCTCTGTTTCAATTGTAAGTGGACATGGTGTCTACCCGAATAAATTGAATACTGTAACCTACAAAACGTACAACGACAGTAATCAAGTGATGACTGAAGAAGTATGGCGTTTCAAAGACAACAAGAAAGACTATCTCGTTTACAAAACATTTTTTTCTTATACCGACAATCAATTAGCAAAAGAGACAGAATTTGATGCTGATGGACAAATTATTAGAGAAAAAGACTATGATTTAACATCCAATGTGCAATATGAAAATAGGAATAAGACAATATATGAACCGTTCGTTCGGGTTGACGGTAATAGCATTGATACCATCCGATATGACACAAACGGACAAGTAATAGAGAAAATTCATTATTACAATGGTAAATTTCTGTACCGACAAGAATTTCTCTACTCTGATTTCGGAACAATTAAAACTGAACTGAGATATGATGACGAACCCGATAGTCTTTGGAGTATAACGGAATGGAGATATGATATTATAACCAAGCAATTGACTCGAAAATATTGGAATGTCATAAATAGCACAACTGAAAGACGAGAAGAATTTATTTATGATAGAAAAAAGCTTTTGAGACGCATTGAGAGATACAATGCAGAAGAAAAGACAGGATACACGAAATATAAGTATAAACTATACTGAAAATAAAAAAAGGCAGTTGCCAATTGAGTAGACGGCTCCGCCAGCTAAGCTGACGGAGTGCGCCTCTCACACCACCGTACGTACGGGTCTCGTATACGGCGGTTCGTACCTTGAAGGGTTAAGCGATAAATGACCGCCGAAGGCAGCAGCGGAGCTAACTTCCAACATTGCTACATAACCACGCTTCTTTAGCCTTGAAATAGTGATTACCTTCGGTGCTACTTCGTGGTGTAGTCCCTAAAATTGGACGTTTTTCATTTCTTGTATGTTTTTTATTGTATGAAAGCTTGCTCCGCAGGTGAGCGACTGCCCATCCACCCATTATTCATTCTTGTTTATTTTCATTTGTATTCATGATTCACTTCGTTTAATTCGGGTTCGGCTAAATGCGTATGCATGGTCTTGGTCAATTCCTAATCAAATAAGATTCTTTCTTTTCCATGCCTTCTTCCCTACTACCAATTGGTATTTTCCCTTATCCCCTTTCCTGTATGTTGATTCAAATCCGAATCCCAATAGTTAAATAATAAGACGATTTGAATTCAACTCAAGTTTCTTGCCTTAACACTACATCCATTTCGTTATATTTACCCAAAACAAACTCTATAAATGAAGCATTTACTCACTTTTTTAGTCTTTCTTTTTGGATTTTCAGCGTGGAATCAAGAGCAAAATTCGCCCATTGAAGCGATTGTGCAAATGGGACATTCTAAAACCATTACAGCTTCCGACATCTCTCATAATGGAAAATACATCGCAACGGGAAGCATTGATCGTTCGGTTATTATTTGGGAAAAGAAGTCTGGTAAGCAAATTAGAATCCTCCATCACCATGTGAAAAGTATTACCGCCTTGCAGTTTAGTCAGGATGATAAACTCATTTTATCGGCTTCCAATGACAATACAGTAAAGTTGACCAACATTGAAACTGGAAAAGTTGTACATACTTTTTTACACACAAAATACGACATACAAAATGCAATGTTCAATGGTGATGGGAGTAAGATCTTAATTTTCGACAAAAGACAGCACTTCTCAGTTTGGGAAAGCGCAACAGGAGAGTTATTAGGTTATTTCACAAAAGATTACGCTGCCTATGACGATGCAAATGCGGTGAGTTTTAACGGTGAATTAGTCCTTAGCAAAATCAATTATGAAAAAGTGGCTTGCGTTAAGCTGAAAACAAAAGATACGCTTTTTACAGTTCCATTTGATAAAGCCTATACTCTAAATTTTAGTAATGACGGGAAGTTTATTGTGATGGGATCGTCAAAACTTTTCGCTACCGTTTTTGATGCAGAAACAGGAGATTCTTTGCATACGGTTTCACTGATTAAAAACAGTGATTGTGATGGATGTAAAACAAAGGTTGCTATTTCGAATGATTCCAAGACCGTTTTTACAACCTCCAACAAAGGTCTTGGTAAGTTATGGAACATTAAGACTGGAAAAACGATTACGACCTTCGATACTCCAGAACAGTTACCAAACACCATTTCATTTACCAACGACAACAAACATGTGGTGATTAGCTACAGTAAAGCAATAAAGATATATTCAGCCACTTCTGGGAAAGCAATCTTCAGCATCTCAAATCCAGATATCAACCATTACAATCTTCAGGTACAAAACAATCAATTCATTTTACCTGGAGCGAATTACAGTGCCGATTTATGGTCAATTAACAACAGAAAAATCACTCGAAATTTTAAGGGTTATCTTAATCAAACGAGATCAGACGGATTGCGTTTCGATTATTCTTCGTGGATTGATGTCGGTATTTTGCAGTATATTTCTTACCGTACTAACCTCTCCATTCACCCCAACAATCAAGAAATTGTCTTGGGAAAAGTGGATTCATCGACCATCGTTTTAAATTTAAACACCGGAAAAAAAACCAAGACACTAACAGATGCCAGTAAGGTTAATTTTTGTCAGGCCTACAGTAAAGATGGAAAATTGCTTGCTGTTGCTGGAGGCGATAGAAAAATAAGGATTTACGATGCCGAAACTTATGATTTAAAGCATACTTTGGTCGGACATCAAGCATTGATTTTTGACCTTCAATTTTCTAACAATTCAAATGTAATTTCATCAGCAAGTTGGGACGGGACTATGCGAACATGGGATATTGAAAAAGGCACATGGACTTCATATATTGAATTAAAAGACGGTGCTCCCTATCTTGTCCGCTACTCCCCTAACGATTTATACATTCTTACCGGAGATTTAAATAAAAACATCGATTTTTGGGAGTCAGATACAAGGACGAAATTTAGAACCTTAATTGGACATTCAGCACCAATTTCTGGAATAGAATTTACTAAAGATGGTCAATATGTTGTCACTTCTAGTTGGGATGGAAAAATAAAGCTTTGGCATACCCTTACAGGAATGCAAGTTGCAAAATTTAACGACAAAGGAGCTCCAGTTTATACCGTAAACTTTTCCCCAGACCAAAAGCAAATCATTTCTGGGGATGGTGACCGATTCATCAAGTTTTGGAATAGAGAAACAGGACAGTTGGAAGAACAGTTGACGGGTCATATTAGTGCGGTGACCGACATTCAATTTACAAGCAACGGGAATTTGATGGTCTCTCGCGGAATGAATGGTGAGGTCATTGTTTGGGATTTCAACAAAAAAGAACAATTGTACACCTACCTGCCCATCAATAGAAATGATTGGATCATTAAAACGCCAAGCGGACATTTTGATGGTTCGAAAAAAGCCTTGCAATTGGTGAATTATGTTTCTGGAATGGAAGTGATTGCCATTTCTTCTTTATTTGATAAATACTACACACCTGGACTTGCGAAAAAAGTAATGGAAGGCGAAAGCATAATGGATACCGGCGAAAACATGAAGTCTTTGATTCAAAATCGTCCTGAACTGACTTTTCTAATTGCTAGTCAAAAAAGAAACGCAACTGTAAAGGAAGAAGATTCAATCCTTATCAGTAAGTCAGCTACTTTTTCTATTGATTTAGCCCTCATTGAAAATGGGGAAAAAATTTCTGAGGTGAAATTTTACAACAATGGAAAGTTGGTAGATTACAGAACAAGTGAGCAAAAAATAAACTTCAGAAGTGCAAAAGAGAATACATTGACATTTGAAATAGCATTGGTCGATGGAATAAACAATTTAAAAGCTGTAGCCAAAAGTGAAAAACAAGTTGAATCGGATCCTGTTACACTTAAAGTAAAATTCGATGGAGAAGCAGCAAAAGCTGACCTTTTCATTCTCACTGTGGGCATTAATGAATATAAAAACAGCAGTTATAACCTAAGTTATGCTGCAAAAGATGCTAAAGAATTCTCAAAAGCCATTTCAAAAGGAGGTACTCCCTTATTCAATAAGATTTATAGCTATTCATTGGAAAACAATCAAGCAACAAAGGCTGAAATTCAATCGCTTTTTAAGGACTTAGTTTCTAATGTTGGTCCTGAAGACGTATTCATTTTTTACTATGCAGGACACGGAGCAATGAGTGTTACAGCTGATGCTAATTTGTCAGAATTTTATATCATGACACACAATGTTACGAACTTTTATGGGGAAGATATTTTAAAGCAAGAAGGCCTTTCTGCTTCAGAACTACTTGAATTCTCAAGAGAAATTTCAGCTCAGAAACAATTGTTTATTTTGGATGCTTGTCACTCTGGAGGTGCTTTGAATGTTTTAGCCACAAGAGGCGCAAGCGAAAGAGAAAAAGCCATTGCCCAATTGGCCAGAAACACTGGGACATTCTTTTTAACCGCTTCACAAGACTTTCAATACGCCAGCGAATCAGGGGACCTAAAACATGGGCTTTTTACTTATGCGCTTTTAGAAATTATCAATGGAGATATTGCCTCAAATCATTCAGGAAAAGACAATAAAGTAACCGTAAATGAAATGAAGACCTACGTTGAAGAGCGTGTTCCAGAACTTTCTGAAAAATTCCATGGAAGTGCACAGTATCCTACCAGTTATAGTTTCGGTCAGGACTTCCCTATTGTGATTTTAAAATAAAACCATTTCAATTTATATTTTAAAAAAAACTATTTATTTATGAAATCATTTAGAGTAATCACCTCTCTTTTTTATGCCTCATTGCTCTTCTTTGGAGTGGGTTCAATTTCCTTTTTTATTTTGATCAGTTCGCAATCTGCTTTGGTTATAATCGCTGCAATCATCATTGGTATCATTGGACTAGTTATGAGCAGATTTCTTTTCAATTTGATGATGCGAAGAGGTGTTATCTCAGTTCTAGCAGGTTCTTATTCTTCGTATGAATTAGATGAAATTAAAAGCACCCCAAACAGCAGTATTTTAAAAATCCAACCATCAGAATTGCATCATTTCCCTTTTGAAAAACATTTTCAATTTCAACAAGGTCTTAAAATTAACATTTGGGGAGATTGGGAGGGCAGATCTTTAGAAAAACGTCATCACATTGAATCAATCATTTTTGATGAGCAAGCGCAATGGCTCACGATTCGTTTTTTAGATGGTTGCCTGCTGAAAATCAAAAATCCTAGTCCTCTTCATGTTGCAAAAAGCTATTTAAAGATTATCAAAGCCCAAGAAATTCAATGGATCACTCCTACCCTAACAAACGCAACGATGCAATACATCTACATTAATGACGGTAAAAATATCATCACGCAATCCAATAACGGTTGGAAGCCTCATCAGTTTGACATTGGCATAGGAATGAACGCATTGTATCTTCAAGCATAGGCATTAACATTTTATAAAGGTTTCCAATAGGTTACTTAGAAATTTATCTGTATCTTTCCGCCCTATTAAAAAACCCTAACCGAAATACAAGAAACAAGCGAAGTCCAGTCGAAATACTTTCTTCACTTAATTATTTGCTCAAAAACAGCTGATTAAAAGTCTTCTTAAAAAATATGCCTATCAAAATAAGCAAACATATCCAAACTAAAGCTCCATCACTGTTCCCCGATGCTGATCAGGCTTCTGTGTATACTGCACAGCAGATTGCAGAATTGATTCATCAAAAACAGCGAGAAGGAAATCAAGTTACTTTAGGACTAGCAACAGGAAACACGCCTAAGAAAGTGTACCAAGAACTCATTCGTTTGCATAAAAATGAAGGATTGAGTTTTCAAAACGTCATTACTTTTAACCTTGATGAATATTACCCCATTGGTCCCGACAATGACCAGAGTTACACTTATTTTATGCGTCATAATTTATTTGACCATATTGATATTCAACAAGAGAATATTTATATACCGCAAACAAACAGCACACCTCAAGAAGTAGCGAAATATTGTCAAGCCTATGAAGATAAGATTGCTGAATATGGAGGTTTAGATTTGCAATTATTAGGCATAGGTCGCAATGGTCATATCGGTTTTAACGAGCCAGGGTCAAGTTTTGCGTCCACTACCCGTTTGGTCAATTTACATCCACTGACACGAGAAGATGCCATTGCGCAATTTGGCACCATCGACAAAGTTCCACATCAAGCCATCAGTATTGGAATTCATACCATTATGCAAGCCAAGCGGATATTGTTGTTGGCCTTAGGAGAGAGAAAATCTGAGATCATGAACAAAGCATTGAGTGGAGAGATTTCTGTAGATATTCCAGCTTCTATTCTTCAAACAATGTCGCAAGTTGAGTATATACTAGATCAAGAAGCTGCAGTTTTGATTCAAGAGGAAGATCGTGTTTAAAGGTATTTTATTAAACAAAACCAGTGATTTTAACAGTTGGCTAGATACGTAGGTTTCAGACTTGATCATGAACAGGACAAAATGCAAGAAGTTTTCTTATTTCAATGATTTTCTCTACCTTTCCTCCTGCTTATTTTAACCTTTGACACTACAAAATGATGAAATATTTAATGTTTAGCCTTTTCTTTATATCATCTTTATTGCTTTATGGACAAGAAATAAACATGGAATTAACTTTTGATTGGCCAAATAATACACAAGATGATGATGCGTTTATTGAAGAATTTATAGCGTCAACCCCCAATGATTTTCAGCAATATAAATTAAATGAAAGGTATACTCCTACGCTTTCTGATTTATTCGAAGCTTTACATGTTATAGACCTCAACAATGATGGTCTAAAGGATGTAATATTTGACGGTCTAAGTGGTGGTGAACCGAGGCTTATTTCAATTTATATAAACAAAGGTGGTTATTTTGATAATGTTTTTGATGAATACCAGCAAATATCAAATATGGAATTCAATCAAGGGATCTTAAGTCGACTTCAAATCAAAGATTGGGATTGTTGCGCAGGAATTAATGAAACATACAGATTGTACGATGTAGCGTATGTAAATAACAAGTTCATTTTTAAGCCAATAGAAGCTTATAGGTATTTAAAAACAACAGACTTACCTTCCAAATACTGGTCTGAAACAAAAACTGTTCGTATTTTAAACGACAATTACAACATGAGGCTTTCTCCTAAAATTGATAACACTACAGAGTATTATTTTGAATTAAAACCACAATTGGGAAATATTATTGCACAATTACCAAAAAGAAGTATCGCTGTTGCGCTTGCTGAATCAATTGATGAAACTGGCAGGGTTTGGTACTTTGTTGCCGTCCCTCCTTTTATTAGAATTAGAAATTCTCGCATACTAGATTTTGATGATGAAATTAAAAGCTATAAATGTGGATGGATCAGCAGTCGTTATGTAGAAAATATTGATTAAAATGAGGAGGTTGAAACAGCTTATTATGTCACTCATTTTAACCTTCATCTGTTTTTCATGCAGTGAAAATATTTCGATGAACAATTCCGAAAGTCAAAAAAAAGAAGTTAAAAAAGTAACCTTAGACACTATTACATCAGTCCATACCGAGCTTTTCAAACAATATGAAGTAGTAGGTTTAGATACTTTTCGAAACCAATTAAGCAGAATTTTCATTGTTATGGACAGTCAATTTGTTTATGATACATTATTTGTAAATGACATTATTTCTGAAATGAAATCTTTGTATAGACCCCATAAACAAACAGATGTATCTTTTTTCATTAATAAGAAATATGCAGATTATAAAAGTTCACTATTTATTGAAGAAGGACATCGCCTATCTATAGAAGAATACGACAATTGGAGGAATTACTATTATTTGGCAGAGTATAATTTCGAATCACAGATTTACATCACTTACCCAAGTTGTCAGTATCAATGTGATAGAAAAAAAGAATTTAAAATTGGAATTAATTAGATAGATTGAGGATAAAAGAAAGTTTATCAGTATTTTGTCTTTCATTACAGTTCTTAAATCATTCAGAATGAAACAAATCATCAATAGCTTAACCTTTGTTTTAATCGCTTTGTATTCCTTTGGACAAGATTACAAATCTCAATTTAATCAGTCCCTCAAAGATGGAGATACAAGCAAGCAAATAGAGTTGCTTACCAATTGGGAAAAAGAAACACCTAATGACCCAGAATTATTCCCTAGCTATTTCAATTACTATTTCTTAAAATCAAAACAAGAAATAATAAGCATTTCAAGTGAACAACCTTCAGGTGAAACGCTACAGGTTTCGGATAGTTCAGGACAAGTGTCTGGATTCTTGGGGAGTCAGACAGTATATGATTTAGAACTTGTACAAAAAGGGCTTGATAAAATCAATATTGGAATTGAAAAGTACCCCAATAGACTTGACATGCGATTTGGAAAAATATATGTTCTCGGTCAAATTGAGGATTGGGAGAGTTTTACAAATGAAATCAAAAAAACCATTCGTTATTCTCAGGAAAACGACAACTCATGGACATGGTCCAATAATAAGAAAAAAGAAAACGGAAAAGAGTTCTTTTTGACTTCAATACAAGATTATCAAATTACACTTTTCGAAACAGAAGATGATGCCCTACTAAAAAACATGCGTTCCATTGCCGAAGAAGTGATCAAGTTTTATCCCAATCATATTGAAAGTTTAACCAATATTTCAATCACATATGTCCTGGAAGAAGATTACGAAGAAGGAATTGATATTTTGCTAAAGGCAGAACAACTTGCTCCTAAAGACGGTGTTATTTTGAGTAATATTGCACACGCATATAACTTAAATGGAAACGCTAACAAAGCAATTATCTACTATGAAAAAATGCTTGACCTTGAGAATCCTAACGCGGTTGAGTATGCAAAGCAACAAATCGAAACTTTAAAAGAATAGAGCTGTTAATTTGTAACCTAAGAAGTTTTTGGTTCAATAATGTCCAAATAATCATTTTTATTTATCTTGCACATTAAATTATTAATTCAAAATAACTACACCATGAAACACCTCTTCACCTTATTAGCACTTACATTTTTAGCGGGGTCTGCCTTTGCACAAGAAGCGAGGTATGATGATTTTAAAACAGGAACTTTTACCTATGAGAGTCAAGAGGGAGAAGTAGAAATCATTAGAACCAAAACCAAACAAATTGAAATTTACAATGATGGAAAGTCTAAGTTAATCACCAATATCAAATGGGAAAATGATTCAACTTATGTTTTGACCCATAAAAAAGCCATCAACGCCGAAGGTTGTTTAGATAAAGGAGATTGGATCCGAACAAAAATTACCAGTCGCGATGGGAACAGGTATGAAGCTGATTTTGTTTCTAACAAATGCGGAAGAGGAACAGCAATTTTCATCAAACTAAAGTAAACTTTAAGCCAGATTAAAAAAATCCCATTATTCACCTCCTATTCAATTAAATTGCAATTACATCAGAAAGTGAATAAAGGAGAATTATGATTGAATTAAACAAGGTCGTCAGTGTATTTACAGTTAGAATGATTTTAGGACTCATCTTTCTCATGCAAGGATTTGGAAAAGTTTTTACTTGGGGAATGGAGAATGTAATCAATGCGCCGTTCTTCAATGGGACTTTTAAAGACATGCTTCCCGCCTATTTGATTAACATCACTGCTTACTATACTTCGTATATCGAACTCATTGGTGGATTCCTTCTTGTGATCGGATTTAAAACGAATTATGCTTTATATGCATTGGCTTCCGTTTAAAGAATGGGATCAATGGTCCGTAGATTATTTATTTTACAAGAAATCTGGCAAGCCATAAAAAATAACTACAAATGAAAACAAGCAGATTAGAAGCATTCAGTGACGGAGTACTGGCCATTATCATCACCATTATGGTTTTGGAATTAAAGGCTCCTGAAGAAGCTAGTTTAAAAGCCGTTCTTTCTATTACCCCCTATTTTTCTGAGTTATATTTTTAGTTTTATTTACATAGGGATTTAATGGAACAACCATCACCATTTGTTTCAAATTACTCAAAAAGTTAATGGAAAAAATTCTTTACAGTCCCTTTTTTTTTTTTATAAAAAACACCACTCCTCACACAACCTACACGGAGATATTCACGTTTATTTAAGGTAAAACGCATCAAAAACAACGAAACAATAATGAAATTAAATATACTGATCATCAGTCTAGCATTCATCTTATTTGGATGTAAAAAATTCGATAAATTAACACAATTCTACGTTACTTTTGATGAAACCGCTGTAGTACCAGCAACTGCAGGAGTAAACTTTCCTTTCAACATACTTACTCCAGATGTTGAAACCAATTCTGAATCTACTTTCGAAGTTAACGACACCCGCAAAGACCTCATTGAAGAAATTATTCTAACTACGCTAGACCTTACTATCTCCTCTCCTTCTGATGCTGATTTTAGTTTTCTTGAATCCATTAATGTGTACATAAAAGCAGACGGACTAGATGAGGTGAAAATTGCATGAAAAGAAACCATACCAAAAACGGCTAAGGTATTAAAGCTAGACTTGACAGGTGCGGATTTAAAGGAATACATCAAGGCCGATAAATTTACCCTGCGTTTAAACACCAAAACCGATGAGACGATTAATTCAGATCACCATATCGAAAACCACTCTGTATTTTATGTTGATGCTAAGATTCTAGGTCAATAAAAGTCTTAAAAAACAAGCTTTTCAAAAGTTAGTAAAACACAAAATAGCATAGCGTAAAGGAATAATTTCACTTTGGCTTTAGTTTTGTATTCATGAATTCAAAATTAAATCCTATGAAAACAATTCTACTCACATTATTCGCTTTAGTCACGCTAAATATTCATGCACAACTGAACAGTTGTTGTTCACATCAACAGCATTGCACACATCAAAACAATCATTACGATTCGTATGACAATAGTTATTTCACCGATCTTCGTCAAGCCCTATTAAATCCAGAAAAGGTAAAAACCTTAGACTTAAGAAATCAAAACCTAACGCGATTGCCCTGGGAAGTTAGAAAGATGCAAAATCTAGAAGTACTTCTTTTATCGAACAATCAACTCAAAAGTCTACCTTGGGAAATCAGATATTTAAAGCAACTTAGAAAACTAGATGTAGAAAATAACTACCTCACGCGTTTGCCTTGGGAAATGAGGTATATGGAAAACCTACAAGAATTAAATGTCAGCAGAAATCAAATTGAACGACTGCCTTGGGAACTTAGATATTTGGACAACTTGGTGTACATCAATGCTTCATCTAATCCGATCTCAGCTTTGCCTTGGGAATTAAAATATTGCAATAACCTTCAAACAATTGTTATTCAAAATACGAATATAGAACGTATTCCACACGAACTAGAAAGCAAACCCTATTTGCGTATTCACTGGTAATTCTAACTGCACATTTCAGGCTTATTTCCCGGCTAATTGATTCTTTCAGTAGTTCTTCACTATCCTTTTATGTACCTTTGCGTTGATTAATAACACATTTGTATTGAAAAATTTCGAAAAACTAGGCATAAACGCAAGCATCATAAAAGGGCTCGCAGAATTAAATATTGTTGAACCCACTGATATTCAGAAAAAGGTTATTCCAATATTATTAAATAGAAAAACAGATATTGTTGCACAAGCGCAAACAGGAACAGGAAAAACGGCAGCTTTTGGACTTCCTTTATTGGCACAAATGGATCCGAATTCTGATGCGGTTCAGGGCTTGATTCTTTGTCCTACAAGAGAACTGGCAAAACAAGTAGCCAAACAATTGTTTAAATTCATTAAATATTCAAACCGACTCTTTATCGAGGCTGTCTATGGAGGCGAACCCATTGATCGTCAAATTTCAAAGCTAAAACGTCCAACTCAAATTGTTGTGGCAACTCCAGGACGACTAATTGATTTAATAAGCCGTAAAGCAGTAGATTTAAGAAAGGTAAAAACCGTCGTTTTAGATGAAGCGGATGAAATGTTAAGCATGGGGTTCCAGAAAGAATTAGATCAAATTCTTCAATCCTTGCATTCAGTTGAAAACAAATGGCTTTTCTCTGCTACTATTCCCCGTGGAATTCAGGAAATCATTTCAAAACACTTATCTAAAATCGCTGAACGCATTGAAGTCAAGAAAGAAGATGTTGTCAACAAAAAGATCTCCCATCAATATTTGGTTTGTGATGAATCAGAAAAATTGGAAGCCCTACTCCTCTTTTTGAAGTCACAGCACAAAAATCGTGGTGTTGTTTTTTGTAAAACTAAAGTTGCAACGCAAAAATTAGCGAAACAGCTTATTGCCAAAAACATTGCTGCAGATGCTATCCATGGAGATTTACAACAAAAAGAGCGAGATAAAGTAATGCGTGCTTTCAAAAATGAATCATTACGTATTCTTGTTGCAACGGATGTTTCTGCGCGTGGGATTGATGTTTCAGGATTGACTTTTGTTGCGCACTACCAACTGCCAGAAAGCGATGAGTACTACACCCATAGAAGCGGTAGAACTGCACGTGCTGGAAATGAAGGTATTTCCATGTGCTTTGTCAACAATGCCGAAGCAAAAATGCTTAAAAATTATGAACGTTCGCTTGGAATAAGGTTCACGAAAGTAAAACAAGTACGATAAACAGAAAATATCCTTATGAAAATCTACCTGCTCTTCTTCACATTAATTTTCTCTATTGCTACTATAGCGCAAGATTTGACATATGAAGAATGGCAGCTAGCCGCCGAATCGAACATTAGATTACAGCCAAAATATGGCAATGCTCAAAAAACAAATGCTCAAATAGAAGCGGATATTGCATTTATTGAAAAAACAATGAGTGCTTTTGACACAAGAAAAGAAGCGTCTGATGAATTCATAAGAATAGGGTATAAATACCTTTATGATAATGATTTTAAAACAGCAATGTATAGGTTCAATCAGGCCTATTTATTAGATCCAAATAATGCTAACATATATTTGGGCTATGGAACCATTTATATGCTCTACAAACAGTATGAATTATCTAAACAACAATACATTGAAGGGCTTGAAATGGATCCTGAAAACGCTAGATTATACGTAGATTACGGCAATACTTATCTTGTGGAGTATTATTTTCAACCAGATGAAATGAAAAATGTTGCCTTATTAGATTCTGCTATAGTTTTGCTTTCAAAATCATACGCTATTAACCCCAATAATTTCCATTCAAGCATGAAACTTTCTGGAGCCTTCATGATGAAAGGAGATTGTGAACAAGCGCTCAATTATTACATGATTGCTGAAGCTATTAAAGGTGGTGATTTTGCTAAGGAATTAAGGATACAAATCGAAAACGAATGTTTAAATAAATGACGGGTCTATTTCTAACATACGGCTTCTTGATCTTTTTATTCTTATTCATTATTGTTGTTGTTCCTGTCTTGACCATTCATACCATTTCAGTATCAGGAATATTAAAAGCACATTCAGAAGCAAAAAGAACTTTGATTTTGTTTGCCTTATTTATCATTTTGCTCCTTATCACCATTGGACTCATTCATATTTATTCTACAAAGGCTTTAGGATGGCTCTTCCTTTATGTTTTAATCAATATGAAAGTCTATTTCTACATTTTGATGAACCGTAAATTTATGGACTTAACGAAAAGGTTTAATTTCATCAAACAATTGGTCAATAATCCCAAACAGGTTGCTTTAATCGATGCTTTTGGAGCTCTAACAACGGCATTGCTCCTTTTGGGAGTTTTGGCACAATGGGAAGACAATTTTGGAATTCCTAGCAGTAGCTTGTATGTGCTTGCAGGAATAGCCTTCGGATTATTTATATTTTCTTTGACATGCCACACTGTTATTCGCAAAAAATGGAAAACCTACTTACTCATAATCATGAGCTTAAACCTTCTTTATTCTCTAATCTCCATGTTTTTCGTCCTGCACCATTTAGGAACAATTAGCCTATTGGGATTAGTTTATTTCCTTTTAGAATTATTCGTAATTGCAGTGATTGTTTTGCTAGAGTTCAGGACCTATAAAAATTCTGATAATAACTAAATGATGGAGTTAAATAGGTTATTAAAACTCTTTTAAAGTGCGTTTATATGGAATTAAAACAGCTAAAGCATCACAATAAAGAAAAACAAAGCAATAAGTGAAAACAAAATTAATACATCTTTTACTATTCCTACTGATCTCCAGCAGTGGAACAAGCCAAAATCAAGTAGATGGTTCTGTTTTAGATAAATCAAGCAAAATCGCAGTGCCTCTCGCTAGGGTTATAATTACAACAAGTGATACAATTTTTCAAACTGACACAGACTTTGAAGGCAACTTTAGTTTTGAAATCCGTTCAACCGATAGTATTAAAATTAATGTAAAAGGTATGGCATATCATAGTTTTGATACGACAATTTATAACTTTCAAGAAATTTCTTCATTAACAATTAAAATTAGTACAGACCATCTAAATCAAGGCCATTTTATTTCATCTAGCTTCAACAAACACAGTGCATTACAAGACATTAAGAATGATGAGGTAAAATTACTTTTACCAGGTGGAATTATATCTTCACCCCGCTTAGCAGGTGATGCTAAATTTGAAAAAAAATATAACATTAAGTTTTTGAGCCAAGGATGTGTGAGATATCCAGGAGAAAACCAAACAGAATACAATCAAGAAATATTCAAATATTTAGACGAAAAATACGGCAGTAGTTGGCGAAAAACGATTAGAAATGATGTAATTGGTCTTCCGAAAGGGAATATTGTGGATCAATAAGTTTATTGGAATTCATGCACATCTCTTATTTTTAATTAATTTAGTTCGTTGAAGCGTACTTTACTGCTTTTTATTTTCAATAACTCAAACTACGAACATGAAAAAAACACTTTCTTTAATTCTGCTGACCTGCTTATTTTTTTCTTGTCAACAAGAAGGTCGCGTTTATGTGCAACACCAAGATTTATCTCCAAATGTAGAATGGTTGCGCAAAGATGTTCGTGAATTTAAAGTTCCGATTGAAAATAAAGACATTGTTTATAACCTTAGCCTATCATTTCGATATGCTACTGGATATCAATATCAAATAGCCCGCTTGAAAGTCACAGAAATTAGTCCAAGTGGTAAAGAAACCAGCAAGAATCATGAATTAAAAATTCGAAAAGACAATGGAGACTACATTGGTGATCCAGGCTATGACATTTGGGACAGTGAGCACATGATTGAAGCAGATAAAAAGTATGAAGAAACAGGAACTTACACCTATTTAATTGAACACATAATGCCGAGTGATCCACTACATTTTGCGATGGCGGTAGGAGTAATTTTAGACAAATCAAATTTAGATGAATAGGCGTATAATCAACATGTTCCTAAAAGCCAAACATTGGCAATTATTTGTCTTTATTTTGGTAATACCTTTTTTATTACAAATCGTTATGATGGGGCGACTGTTCTCTACATTTGCGACTAATGCTCCACCCGAAGCCTTGTTAAATATGAGTTCTATAAGCTTATACCCTATATTTACGAGTGTATCTTTAATGGTCCTCTTTGCTTGGATTTGGTCTATTGGAATATGGTTTATTCAACCTAAAATCAACAAAATTGTTACATCATGAACTTTAAAGTGTTATACCTCATTGCTATCGCCCTGCCGCTAACAGCATGTTTAGCTCAAGAAAATAATGTTAACGAAGAGAAAGCAGAGAACTCAAAATCACTGAATATCAACAAAGATTCACTTACCGTAGTTGAGTTTTATCGTGCCCACATGGGCAATAATCAACCCAGCAGAAGCACTGGAACTGTAGGAAAAGGTACTTTAATTAACGGCAAACTCCCTCCATTCTACGGCCCTAACTTTCAATACTTTGATATGAACAGCTATCTATCTTCTCGGGCATTTACACATCATATCACCCGTGATATCATCCTCGAAGCGTACCAATCACTAGAGAAAGAGCTTCCCTCAAGGTATTTCTACCTTATGGAGTTGTCGAGTGAGGAAGGTGGAAAGTTATACCCTCACAAAACGCATCAAAATGGATTGAGTGTTGATTTTATGATGCCTAAATTGAAAGACGGTAAAGATTATTATGGTTTGGATACTTTAGGAGTTAATCATTACTTGCTAAAATTCAATGATCATGGAGAGTATGATAAAGACCCAAGCATTACCATTGATTTTGATGTGATGGCTAGGCACTTACTGATTTTAAATGATAAAGCCGAAGAAAAGGGATATAAAATCGCTAAAGTCATTATCAAGATTGAATATAAAGATAAACTGTTTGCCACCGAGTATGGTAAAAAACTTAAATCGAGCGGAATTTATCTTGTCCAAAACTTAAGCCCCTTAGTCAACAGTATACATGATGAACATTATCATGTAGATTTTGAAAAAATAAAGTAATTTAGCTACACTGGTCTACCTTAATTGGTTAATCACATTAAACAAACGCTGAAGAAATGTTAAGTCAAAACAAAACTGTGCAAATCGTATTTCATAAGTTCATCTAAACCAAATGCCACGAATACAAATCCATACAGAGATTAATGCAAAAGTTGAAATCGTTTTTGACCTTTCTAGAAGTATTGATTTGCATAAAATTTCTACTGTTCACACCAATGAAGAGGCTATTGCAGGAAAAACCGAAGGTTTAATTGGTCTAAATGAAAGTGTGACTTGGAGGGCAAAACATTTTGGAATATATCAACAATTGAGCTCCAAAATCACCGCCTACAAAAGACCTCATTACTTTGTTGATGAAATGCAAAAAGGAATTTTTAAAAGTTTTAAGCACCAGCACTTATTCACCGTAGAGGATGACCGTACCATTATGACAGACCTTTTTGATTACACTGCTCCCTTAGGATTTCTAGGTAAAATCGCAGATCAATTGTTTTTAAAGAAATACATGACCCGGCTACTTCAAAAACGAAACCAGGTCATTAAAGAATTTGCTGAATCCGAACGATGGAAAGAAGTAATACCTATTGAATGATTGCTTTAACTATTGCTTTGTAAATCGCACTGAACGTGTGTAATTCGATGGGTAAGCTCCCACTTGCAATAACATTGGACGTAAAACAAATTCAAAATCTAACGCTTCTATTTTTCCTTCTTTATTCAAGTGAAATACCTAATGCTGCAGCAGTCATGTTCTTGCTAACGGAAGCTATACTGAATATCGTATTGGCATCTACTGATGCTCCACTGCCCAATTGTTTTTCACCAAATCCTTTGGCATAAATGACTTTACCGTCTTTTACACTGCCAACTGCCATTCCTGGAATATTCCAATCTTGGCGACTTGACTCTATCCAATCATCAATATTTTCTGGTAAACGACTTTCATCTTGTGCATAAAAAAAGAAAGGTTGAGCAAGGAAAAAAGTGATTACTACAAGTAAGCGTTTAAAAAGGCGTGTCATAGCTATTTGTTTTACCCAAAGATAACAACTTTCTTCAATTCAGATTTCGTAAGATCATCAGAACCATCTTAAAGCTTTACTTTAAGTTCGAACTAAAAAAACACCACTCCGACACAGAAAATTAGACTAAACCTTTGCTTTAACTGAATTAAACAAAATCAATGACAAATAATATATTAAACACTCAAATAAACGAAATTAATTATAAACCTCAAATTCTTATAACGGATCGACATCAATGACAATTCTGACCGATTTATTGTAAGCGACACTATAGAAATCATCAATCTTTTGTTGCAATAACTTTTTGACTTTTTTATTCGATGCATCTCTTTCCACTTTCAAACGAATAACCTTGAGATAGCTGTTCTGAATTCTTTTTACCACTGGAAATTCTGGACCCAACACACGACTCCCGAAGACAGCTTTCATTCGATCGGCTAAATCTGCCGCCATCATATCTAGCTTATTAGGATCTCTATGCTTAAGCGTCAAATTAATCATTTTGTAGAAAGGTGGATAGAAATAATTCTTGCGTTCTATCAACTCATTCTTATACATTCCAATAAAATCATGGTTGATGACATGTTGGATAATCCAATGATCAGGATCATAAGTCTGAATCACAACAGTTCCTCTTTTCGTTTTCCTTCCTGCCCTACCAGCAACTTGCGACATTAACTGATAACTCCGTTCAAAAGCACGAAAATCTGGACGGTTCAACATCATATCGGCATCTAGAATTCCGACAAGACTCACATTGTCGAAGTCCAATCCTTTCGTCACCATTTGTGTTCCTACAAGAATATCTATTTTCCTTTCATCAAAATCATGTAAAATGGTTTCGTAGCTATTTTTCTGACGGGTTGTGTCTAAATCCAAACGTTGAACCCTTACACCGGGCAGAATAATTGACAATTCATCCTCTATCTTCTCCGTTCCAAAACCAATCATCTTAAGGCGGTTACTTTGACATTTAGGACAAGCTCCAACAGGCGGTGTAAAATAACTACAATAATGGCATTTCAACACATTACTGTTCTTGTGGTAAGTCAAGGAAACATCACAGTTTTTACAATGTGGATTCCACCCACAAACTTCACAAGCCCAAACAGGATTATACCCTCTTCTGTTTTGAAAAAGAATAATTTGCTCCTTGTTATTTAAAGCTTCTTTCATGTGTTCCACCAAGAATCCAGAAAAATCAGATTGCATTGTTTTTTGCATCTTTTCTTTCTTAATGTTCGCCGTGAATATTTCTGGCATCATTAGGTCACCGAAGCGTTTATCCAAGCTAACCAAACCATACTTTCCTTCTTCTGCATTGAAATAAGTTTCCATTGCTGGCGTAGCAGAACCCAAAAGGACTTTTGCGTCATGAAAGGCACGTAAAACAATAGCGGTATCACGTCCATTGTATCTTGGACTTGGGTCGTATTGTTTAAATGAAGACTCATGCTCTTCATCGACGATGATTAATCCTAAACTTCTAAACGGTAAGAACACTGCACTACGTGCTCCAAGCACAATCTGGAACTTAGAAGTATCATTATTCAACAAGGCGTTCCAAATTTCAACACGCTCATTTTGATTAAAACGAGAATGGTAAACTCCTATTTTATCACCAAAATAACGTTGTAAACGTTGAATCAGCTGAGTAGTCAGAGCAATTTCTGGAAGTAAGAACAACACCTGTTTACCTCTATCAAGTTGTTCTTGAATTAATTCAACATAAATCTCTGTTTTACCAGACCCTGTTACTCCATGCAGAAGTGTGACATCCTTTTCGACAAAAGATGCGCGAATTTCATCCAGGGCTTTTTGCTGGTCTTGTGACAAGTCTTTAAATTCAGAATCGGCCTCACCCTTATCTTCTAAACGAGATATTTCCATTCGTTTTATGCATAGAATCCCGTCCTTATCAAGCGTGTTCAATGAAGAAGCAGAAGCTCCTTTCTCCACCAACTCAGAGCGCAATACAGGAACAGAAATTCCTTGTTTGAATCCCCCCATTTGCATGTAGGTTAACAAAGCATCCAATTGTTTTTTCTTTCGTTTATCTTCTCCCAAAACCTCAATTAGAGCTTTCAACTGTTCATCAGATTGATAGTCTTTCGCCAATTCCACAAACAACTGTGTCTTAGGCGCATATTTCTGTTTTAAATCTTCTTGAGTAATGATCACTCGTTTTTCAATAAGTGACTTAATTACCGGTTGAATGGTTTTGATTCCAAGAATTTCAGATATTTCTTTTAAATCAAGTTCACTTTGAATTTCGAGTGCTTCAAATACTTGATATTCACGATCTGTCAAATGATCAAGATTTCCTTCGTACTCCGGATGAAGCAGCACTTTTGTTTCACTTCCCAGCTTAAAATTTGAAGGCAAGGCCGCATTCATCACGTCACCGAGTGGCGCCATGTAGTATTCGGAAATCCAGTTCCACAATTTGAACTGCTTTCCAGTAATAATGGGCGCATCATCCAATACAGCTTCAACATACTTCGATTGGTATCCTTCGGGTACCTCTTCATGCACACGAACAATAATTCCTGTTTGTAATTTTGAGCGACCAAAAGGTACAACGACCCTCACACCTACTTTTATATGTCCATTCATCTCAAAAGGAACACGATAAGTAAAGGCGTTATTGATGGGCACGGGTAGAATTACATCTACAAAATATGTCTTTCTTTCATCCACGTCTCAAAGTTAAGAATGAAGTGCAAATTTCAGTAGATTTTGAGAGATAAAAATAAGTTCTATTTATTTTCTCCATCTGCATTGTAAATCCTTTTAAATTCCGTATCTTTGCTGTACTAATTTTCAATGGGGCTGACCTGGATTTGACAGCAACTGCGAATGATTGGTGTAAGCATGTCGAGCCATGTGGTGAGTCTCGTTAATCTCTGGTCACAAACGATAATTGACAACACGTCATATAATCTTGCAGCATAATAACCTAAGGTTATTTGCTTAATCCACTCCGAAGCACAGTAAGAGGGACAAGTTTCTCGCCAGTTCTCCCGTCTCATGAGCACTGGATCACGAGAAATCAACAATTTGAGAATAGTTTGTAAACGGCTTCTGTTTGCAAGCGAAACTAAACGAAGCTAAGTTATGGTCAGGGTGTTTGTGTCCGTTCCATAATCGAAAACCAAATCACAAAATAAACATGTAGAAAGCTAGTTGTTTCATTGTTTGGACGAGGGTTCGAACCCCTCCAGCTCCACAAAACAGTTTTGAGCAAGAGTAAAAAGCATACAGCGATTTACTCTTGTGAAAAAATGTTTTGTCCCTCAAGACCAAAACAGTATTGAGTATTGAGCAAGAGCAAGACAGTTGTGAGTATCCAGCAAGAGCATAGAGGTGAGAGCAATTGAGATTTCGAAAAAGAACTTTTGAAGCAGTTTTAACCAAGACCATCGGGTTCCTAAAAACAGTATTGAGTATGGAGCAAGAGCAAGACAGTATTGAGTATCCAGCAAGAGCATAGAGGTGAGATCAATTGAGTTATCAAATAGGAACTTTTGAAGCAGTTTTAAGCAAGACCATCGGGTTCCTAAAAACAGTATTGAGCAAGAGCAAGACAGTTGTGAGTTCAAAGCAAGAGTTTTGAGTAAGACTATTGAATTCCTACAGGAAAAATTAAAAAAAATGTCAAAAACACTACTTTACAATTCAACTTTTTCATTATCTTAATATTTAACCTAATTATTAACATCTTAAACACTTAAATCATGTTTGATTTTGAAAAACTATTGGTATACGATAAAGCCAAAGCATTTAACAAAGAAGTAAATTCATTTATCCGTTCTAAAAATATTGACAGAACAACAAAAGATCAACTAAGAAGAGCTTCATTCAGTATCATGCTCAATATTGCTGAAGGATCTGGTAGATTTACGAAGCCTGATAAACGTAATTTCTATATTATTTCTAGAGGCTCAACTTTTGAATGTGTTGCTATTTTTGATTATCTCAAAGACATCGAACTACTTAAGCAATCTGAATTTGATAAATACTACAGAAAACTTGAAGAAATTTCAAGAATGTTATTTTCCATGGTAAGAAAACTCAGCTAAAGCAGAAACAGTTTTGAGCCAGAGCAAGACAGTATTGAGTATTCAGCAAGAGCATAGAGGTGAAATCAATTGAGATTTCGAAAAAGAACTTTTGAAGCAGTTTTAACCAAGAGCTATGACATCACTTTTCATTAAGACATAGACATACGGGAATTTAAAATTAAACTCCTATCAATTTTCTGAATAAAATGGATTCTCCACTAAATCTGTAACGATAGAACTAAAATGCCATTTAAAAAATTGTTTGAACAAATCCCAAGTTAAGAATTCAGGCCAGTCCGAGTCGTCTGTTGAAATATCAAACAGTTCATTTTCAAAAATAAATTCCCAAAAATCTGCTAAAGCTTCTTCTGGATCTTCAATGTCACTCTCTGCAGGAATTAAATAAGTATTGTAATCTAGATAATCATCTGGATTTGTTGGATCGTCAGGGAAAACCATGTTCGCCCAATCAAAAAAAGCTTGTTTTGGGATGATTACAACTGCGTTTCTATTTATTATCATAGGACTGTTTATTATTTGATTTATATTTTATGATTTTCCACCTACATTATGCGGCACAAAGCTACTGATATTATTCAATGTACCATGAAACAACTGGCCCTAGAGGTAGATCTATTTTGAATTTATTTTCACTTAATGGTATTCTGAAGATCTATTTTGAATTTATTTTCACTTAATGGTATTCTGAAGATCTATTTTTTTTGATAAATCAACAGGATTAAATAAAACCGAAGGTTCTCAATGTTTCACATTTATTTTAGATGAAATAAAGTACAATAATTTTATTTCTCTTGAAAAACCAATATTTTCGTAGAATGAAAAAAATATTTACAACTCGCTTAGCAACATTGTTTATTGCAGTTTTGGGCTATGGTACTCTTTACGCTCAAGTTCCTACAGGCTACTATGATTCAGCTGACGGATTAGAAGGTGAAAACTTAAAGACCGCTTTAAACAACATCATTAAAGGTCACACAAAGTTTTCTTATTCTGCTGTTTGGGACATTCTTCAAGAAACAGATAAAGATCCAAACAACCCAAACAACGTAATTCTAATTTATACTGGTGAATCTGTTAATGGGCCACAGACCTACAATAATGGAAGCGGTTGGAACAGAGAACATGTTTGGGCAAAATCAAGAGGAAATTTCGGAACAGCTCAAGGTCCAGGGACAGACGTTCATCACCTAAGACCGAGTAACATTTCTGTAAATTCAGCACGAGGGAATAGATGGTTTGGAAATGCCACAACTCCACATATGCTCAACGGTACTCCGACGGGAAATTACTCCGACAACAACGAACACCTTTGGCAACCTAGGGATGAAGTAAAAGGAGATGTTGCAAGAATGATTTTCTACATGGCAACACGTTACGAAGGTCAAAACGGTGAACTTGATCTAGAAGTTGTTGACTATCTTCCTTCAAGCAACACCTCTTCTCCTATACATGCAAGACTTACTGATTTATTAGAATGGCACAACGAAGACCCTGTTGATGATTGGGAACGCAACAGAAACGATGTGATTTACTATAATTACCAAAACAACAGAAATCCATTCATTGACCATCCAGAATTTGTAGCGTTGATTTGGGGAGAAGAAGACACCACTTCCACCGCAACTTTAAACTTCGAAGAATTGAATCAGACAAAAGAATTACTCAAAGTTATCGATATGACAGGAAGAGAGGTTAAGCACAAGCCCAACACTTTACTGATTTATATTTACTCTGATGGGACAAGGGAAAAAAGGGTTTATTCGCATTAATTCCTTTTTTTTAATTAGTTAGTATTTCAAAATAAATTTATAAAATTTCTTAAAACACTGATAGTTAACGCTGAACTATACATATATTAATAGTAACTAATAAAAATACAATCAAAACATGTTTGTATTTAAAATACTCACTTAAAACTATTAAATATGCTTAGATTATCAATTGGATTAATTATTATCGCAATTATTGCAGCTATTTTTGGATTTGGAGGAATCGCAGCAGGCGCCGCATATGCAGCTAAAATCGTTTTCTTCATAGCCCTAGCTCTAATAGTACTTAGCTTAATTTTTGGAGGTTTCAGAAAAAGCTAATGATTTAAAGTTTATGAACATAATATACAATAGAGTCTTATTTTTTAGGGCTCTATTTTTATTTCACATAGTTGTTTACATCAAATAATTCAACACCTTCACTGTTTAACTTACCCCTTTTCTTAAAAACAGTAAAGTCTAAAACCATTATTTGAATCAAGCTGAATAAACAAATTCATAGACCGAATTACTGCTCCACTCCCCCATTAAAAATCCCAAAAAGTCATAAAATCAAGAGGTTTTACCTATGAATTTCAAAAAAAGGGGCTTATATTTTTGCACATCGTGACATAAGCTATACCTTTGCAAAAGATTAAAGTGATTTGGCTTTAATCATTTATTAATATACAAAGACAAATTTATGAGTCAAGTTAAACAGAATGACAAGGTAAAAGTACACTACACAGGTAAATTAGCAAACGGAGAAGTTTTCGATAGTTCTATCGACCGTGAGCCAATGGAATTTCAAGTTGGTCAAGGTCAACTTATCCCTGGTTTCGAAAATGGTGTAATTGACATGAAAGTTAATGAGAAAAAAACAGTAGTTATACCTTCAGCTGAAGCATACGGAGAGCCACGTGCAGAATTAATTCAAGAAGTTCCTAAGGACCGTTTACCACAAGAGATCAAACCAGAAGTTGGAATGGGTCTTGTTTCTAAAACTCCAGACGGAAATGAAATTCAATTGATTGTTAAAGAAGTAAAAGATGATGCTATCGTTGTTGATGGTAACCATCCTTTGGCGGGTCAAGAATTAACTTTCGAAATTGAAGTTGTTGAAATCAACGCTTAATAAAGAAAAGGAATTTTATATTTTTAAAAGGTGGGATTAATTTCTCGCCTTTTTTTATGTCTTTTTTTTGCTTTAACCTTAATTTACTTCGTAACACTATTCCTGAGAAACACATTTCTACCTCTCTAGTTTAGAACTGATATAAATCATTTTTTTTACCTTTGAATTACTGTTAAATATTCACAATCCATTATATATTTGTGCCATGGAAATAATGTTCGTAATGCTTTTAGTAAGCTTATTGTTGGCACTTATTTTTTTAGTCTCATTTATTTGGGCTAACAAAACAGGACAATACGATGATGATGTTACGCCAGGAATGCGGATATTATATGATGACGAAGAAGTTAAAAAGAAACCAAATAAAGAAAAACCAAATAAAGAATAATGGAAAAAGTAGAGGTTAGGTATGATAACAAAATTGTGAAGTACTTTGCGTATGCCACAATCACTTGGGGTATTATTGGAATGTTGGTCGGTTTAATTGCAGCTTTGCAATTGGCCTTTCCAGATTTTTTCAATGACTATTTAGGGTATAAATACATCTCTTTTGGTAGAATTCGTCCACTGCACACCAATGCCGTGATTTTCGCCTTTGTTGGGAATGCTATTTTTACAGGGGTTTATTATTCACTTCAGCGTTTATTAAAAACACGTATGTGGAGTGATAAATTGAGTTACCTCAACTTCTGGGGTTGGCAGCTGATCATTGTTTCTGCTGTCATTACTTTACCGATGGGATTCACCTCAACTAAAGAGTACGCAGAACTTGAATGGCCAATCGATATTGCTATTACCTTAATGTGGGTGGTTTTTGGTTGGAATATGTTTGCCACCATTTTAGTTAGACGTGTGAAACACCTTTATGTAGCCATCTGGTTTTACTTAGCAACTTTTGTTACTGTCGCTGTACTTCACGTATTTAACTCTTTTGAAATTCCAGTGAGCTTTATGAAAAGTTACTCCTGGTATTCTGGAGTTACAGATGCACTAGTACAATGGTGGTATGGTCATAACGCAGTAGCATTTTTCCTAACGACACCTTTCTTAGGATTAATGTATTACTTTGTACCAAAGGCAGCTAATCGTCCTGTTTATTCTTACAAACTATCGATAATCCACTTCTGGGCATTGATTTTCTTGTACATCTGGGCTGGTCCTCACCACTTATTATACTCAAGTCTTCCAGATTGGGCACAGTCTTTAGGAGTTGTTTTCTCTATCATGTTGATCGCTCCATCTTGGGGAGGTATGTTGAATGGACTCTTAACTTTACGTGGAGTTTGGGACAAAGTGCGTGATAGCGCAGTGTTGAAGTTCTTCGTGGTAGCACTTACTGCTTATGGTATGGCCACTTTTGAAGGCCCAATGCTTTCTCTTAAAAACATTAATTCTATTACTCACTTTACAGACTGGATTGTAGCCCACGTTCACGTCGGTGGATTAGGTTGGAACGGAATGTTGATTTTCGGAATGATGTACTACTTATTCCCTAAATTATACAAAGTAAAACTTTACTCTCAATCACTTGCCAATGCACACTTCTGGATTGCAACTCTTGGTATTTTACTTTGGACTATTCCAATGTACTGGGCTGGATTTAGCCAAGGATTGATGTGGCAAGAATTTAATCCTGATGGGACACTTACTTATCCTGACTTTTTAAGTACGGTTACTGCACTTGAGCCATTCTACATTATGCGTTCATTCGGTGGGTTGATTTACATTATTGGTGTGTTATTAATGGCTTATAACATTAGAAAAACAGTTAAATCTGGAACTTTTGTGAAAGAAGAAGTTGTGGAAGTAACACCGACGATCGAAAAGAAAAAGAAAGAAAAAGGTGAACATTGGCACAGGGTTATTGAGCGTAAGCCTGTTAGATTATTAGTATTTAGCTTTATCGTAATTGCAATTGGAGGTGCAGTGGAAATTATCCCTACAATGGCTGTTGAGTCGAATATTGAAAAAATATCGCAAGTTAAACCTTACACTCCTCTTGAAGTTGAAGGTAGAGACATATACATCCGTGAAGGTTGTGTTGGTTGTCACTCGCAAATGGTTCGTCCACTTCGTTTTGAAACAGAACGTTACGGAGAATATTCTAAAGCTGGTGAATTCGTTTACGACCATCCATTCCTTTGGGGATCAAAACGTACAGGTCCTGATTTAGCTCGTGAAGGTGGATTGAGAAGTGATTCTTGGCACTACACACATATGATTATGCCAAAGCAAATCTCTCCTGGGTCAATCATGCCTGCATACCCATGGTTAGCTGAGGACGATTTGTATACCGGTCACCTCGAAAAGAAGATCAATGTTCTACGTGGTTTAGGTGTTCCTTATCCTGAAGGTTATGAAAAAGAAGCTTTATCGGATCTACAAAAGCAAGCGAATAAAATTGCTGAAAATGTAATTCGAGACATCAGTAAGGAGAACAGTAACGTTCAAGTTTCTGATATTGCTGGAAAGGAAATTATTGCTTTGATTGCATACTTACAAAGATTAGGTACAGATATTAAGGCCGTTCCTGCTGAAGAAACAGAGCTTGAAACTTCAATGAAATAATAAAATCATGTTGAGATACATTAAACATAACATGTCAGAAATATCAGGGATTGAAATATACCCGATTATTGCCCTGCTCATTTTCGTTATTTTCTTCGTAGTAATGCTTTGGAGAATGTATAAAATGACAAAAGCAGAAACTGATATGTATAGTCAACTTCCATTATTGGAAGACGATGAAGTTATAGATACTAACGACACTAAAGAATAATTATGAAAAGGATGATGAAATTAAAGAAATCAATCATTTTAAGTGTGTTGACAATTGGATTTGCTATGATTGCCAATGCTCAAGATGGACAAGAGATATATGAAAGTAAATGTGCTGTTTGTCATATTTTGGGAAAAGATGCTACTGGACCCAACTTAATTGGAATTAAAGCCAAATGGGAAGGGGAAGAAGAAAACCTTTACGAATGGGTAATCAATCCTGGAGAGTTGTTAGCATCTGGTAAAAGTGAACGTGCAAAGGTGGCTGAACAATTTAGCCCTGCTTTTATGACTCCTCAAGATCTAACCATGGAAGAAGCAATCGCAGTTATTGAATATGCTGATACATACGAAGCTCCTGCTGCGGAAGCTCCTGCTGCAGAAGAAGCGGTTGCACCGAGTGCAGATGCAGAGGAGGAAACAATCGTTTATGTCGATAACTATGAAAAGAACTTAACCCTGTTTAAATTCTTTTTGTTTATTATCGGTATCCTCTTATTAGGAATATACATTGTTTCTCGCAGTACTACGGCGTTAATCAGTTCAGAATTATACAGAGAGAAAATTGCTGAAATTCATAACAAATCGAAAAAAGGAGGGAAAGCCTTAACTGCTCTTTTAGTGATTGGATTTATAGGGTCTAGCCAGATTGTAAGTGCTTTGAGCTTTACGGCTCCTACTCCATCCGCTGCTGAATTGGAGTTATGGGTTTATGTGACAAGTCAAGACCTTAATGCTTTGGTTGTGATCACCATTCTTCTTTTGGCCTTTTTATTACATATGATCAATATGTTCTATAAAGCTTTACGTTTAATTAAACCTAAAGATAAAAAAGCAGCCGAAGAACAAGCAGCAAGTTTCACACGTGCCTTAACTGGTGCTACTCCAATTGAAGATGAAGATAAGGTTGATCTAGGTCATGACTATGATGGTATCCGCGAGTTGGATAATCCAATGCCGCCTTGGTGGGTTGCTCTTTTTGTGGTAACCATTATATTTTCTGTAGTCTATGTTTTCCATTACCATATTTTAGGAACTGGTCAACTACAAGAGGCTGAATACAATAGATCTGTTGAGAAAGCCAATATTGAAATTGCGGAGTACCGTAAGAAAAACGCAATGAATGTGGATGAAACGAATGCTACTTTAATGGAAGATCCTGCTGATTTAATGGCCGGTAAAGCATTGTACCAAAACAACTGTACTGTTTGTCATAAAGAAGATGGTAGTGGTGATATCGGTCCGAACTTAACTGATGCTTATTGGAATTATGGTGGAGACATTAAAGATGTGTTTAAGGTAATTAAGTTAGGTGCACCAAAAGGAATGCCTGCACATGAGTCAACTTTCAACCCGATTCAAATCCAACAAGTTGCTTCTTACGTTCTTCACTTTGATGAAGTAAGTCAAGCAGATGGTGGAAAAGAACCTGAAGGTGAAAAAGTCGAGTGATTCAAAGTTGAATTAAAATAGATGCGATACAGACTTGAGTTGTGAATCAATAACTTGATGCTGTATCGTTATCCTATAAAGGCAGCTCATTTTAGAGCCTCCTAAACAAACAGTTTGAGATGTTAAAAGAAGAAGATTTATACGAAGAAGAGTTTAGGGATTCTATCTCAACAGTAGATGAAACTGGTAAAAGAATCTGGGTCTATCCAAAAAAACCAAAAGGTTTCTTTCATAAATGGAGACTTGCCTTAAGCATCTTTTTAATCGCTTTTTTATTTATTGCACCACACATCAAGGTAGGAGGACAGCAATTAATATTATTGGGAATACTCGAACGTAAATTTGTTTTGTTTGGACAAGTTTTTTGGCCTCAAGACTTGTACATATTTGCGTTTACGATGATCTTAATGATGGTCTTTATCATCTTGTTTACCGTTGTATTTGGACGTGTTTTCTGTGGTTGGGTCTGTCCCCAAACTATTTTTATGGAATTTGTATTCCGTAAAATTGAATATTGGATTGAAGGAGATTGGACCCACCAAAAAAAATTAAACAAACAACCTTGGAACAGAGAGAAAATCTTCAAAAAGGTGGCCAAACACAGTATCTTTTTATTGGTTTCCTTCCTGATTGGAAATACCTTTTTAGCCTATATTATTGGAGCTGATGCTTTATGGGAAATTCAAACAGATCCGCTTTCTGAACATCTTGGTGGATTTATTGCTATGGTGATTTTCTCTTTGGTGTTCTATGGTGTATTTGCCTTCTTAAGAGAGCAAGTATGTACAACGATTTGCCCGTACGGAAGATTGCAAGGGGTTTTATTGGACAAAGACTCAATCGTTGTTGCTTATGACCATAAACGTGGAGAAAACCGTGGTCGATTCAAGAAAACAGAAGACAGAGCAGAAGCAGGAAAAGGTGATTGTATCGACTGTAAACAATGTGTTCATGTTTGTCCAACTGGTATTGATATTAGAAATGGTACGCAGTTAGAATGTGTGAATTGTACAGCTTGTATTGATGCCTGTGATGATATCATGGAAGCGGTGAACTTACCGAAGGGATTAATTAGATATGCTTCTGAAAGTAATATTGAAGGAGGGAAAAAGTTTAAGTTCACCAAACGTATGAAATCCTACACTGCCCTACTCGTTCTTTTATTGGTAATTTGGGGAACTTTGATTGGTACAAGAACTAATTTCCAAGCGACAATTTTAAAGAAAAGAGGGTCAACCTATCAACAACTGGAAAATGGTATGATCAGTAATATTTATGAAATTGATTTAATCAATAAGTCTAAGGATACTTATAATATTGATCTAAAGTTAGAGGAAGGACTAGATGGTGAGGTGAACATGACTCAGTCTCCTATTGTTTTAGGTCCTGAAGAGCACATACAAAACAACTTTATTATTCGCTTAAATTCAAAAGAAATTAAACGAGGTCAAAAGAAAGTTAAAGTCATCGTTCTTGGAAATGGTGAAGAATTATTAGAAGTTAAAACGAGCTTTGTAGGTCCGTTACTTTAATTTAAAAAAAATAAAAATATGAATTGGGGAAAAGGGATAACCTTAGCATTGATTGCTTTTATGTCGTTTATTATTTATATGGCTGTTGTGTTGATCAGTAAAAGCACTGACTTAGTTACTCCTGAATACTATAAAGACGAGGTTCAGTTTGAAAAAGAAATTACCGCTCAGCAAAACGCAATGAACAACCAAAGTAAATTAGATTTAGACTTATCTCCAGAAGGTTTGTTTATCAAATTGGATACGCCTGATGATGTTAAGCTGTTGGACATTACACTTTATCGTCCGAATACGAAAGACGGTGACATTATATTAGAATCCAAAGGGAAAAATGCATTTATTGAAGGTTCGCAATTAAAGAAAGGCAGGTATTTGCTTACCGCTGAATGGGAAGCTCAAAATCAAAGCTACCAAATGAGAGATACCTTATGGATTCCTTAATCGGCATAGTATTTTATTCTTTATCTTTAGGATTGGCAACCAGTCTGCACTGTATTGGAATGTGCGGACCTATCGCTATGGCACTTCCACTCAACCGAGCTTCTAAGTTAACCGTAGCGGGAGGCATTACCTCCTACTCTATTGGTAGAAGTCTTGGGTATACATTAATGGGAGTTGTTGTGGGAATTATTGGACTCAGCGCTGCTATGCTCGGAGCTTTGCAATGGTTAAGTATAGTTTCTGGAATATTAATCATTTTTTTCGCTTGGGGCGCCTATTACAAAACAGGCCTTAAATCTACATGGATCAACAAAAAGGTGATGCGTGCCATGTCAAAATTCTTAAAAGGAAAACCTGCAGGTGCAACTAAATTATTAGGCATTGGATTCATTAATGCTTTTCTTCCTTGTGGAATGGTTTACGTGGCTTTATCTAGTGCTTTAGGTACAGGTAGTGTTCAAAATGCTATGCTTTTCATGTTCTTTTTTGGAATTGGAACTTTACCTGGCTTTCTCTTTTTGGGTGTGCTCAAGGGTTTCTTTTCGAGAATCAATTTTTTTAACAGAAAACTTGTATTGGCGAGTTTGATTTCATTGGTGGGTCTATTTATGATTTTAAGGGGAATGAATCTAGGAATTCCTTTCATTAGTCCGAAAATGGAAATGATGATGTCTAAAGCAAACGATGATCAATCTGATGCACCGAAAATTGAAGCTAAAATGTCTTGTTGTTCTTCTAATGATGAAGATTCTTGTGAAGAGATCACCGAATAAGCGTAGAATTGTCTTAGTTTTGAGGTCTATTCAACAATAAGAATTACCATGAAAGATTTAAACCAAGCAGATTGGAAGGCACAAATTGAAGCAAATGAAAATGCTGTGATTCTTGATGTTCGTCGTCCTGATGAATGTGAAGAAGGGATTATTCCCAATGCCATCACCATAGATATTATGAATCCTCAGCCCTTTTTGAAAGAAGTTGAGAAGTTAGATAAAAATGTTCCGTACTTCATCTATTGTCGCAGTGGAGCTAGAAGTGGTCAAGCTTGCTTGATTATGGAGGAATTAGGTTTTGAAGAAACCTATAATCTCATTGGTGGTATTCTTGAATGGAATGGCGACATTGTTTAACACTAGAGGTGGAAAAAATACACTTCTGGAGTTATAACTTCATTTTCTACCTTCGAAAAAAGGTCAACTAAGATTCAAAATCACTCTCATAAAAAAAGGAGACCAATTACGGTCTCCTTTTTTCTTTATTGTTATCGCAATGTTATTTACTCACAACTCCTTTAATGGTCACTATTTTTTGTGAACCTGGAATGTTAGCTGTAACTGTTACGTTCTTATTCATTGGAGAACCTTCTTGACCTGGGTTTGATTTGAAAGTCACTTCTAACTCGCCTTCTTCCCCTGGCATAATTGGCTCCTCTGGTTTACGCGGAACTGTACATCCACACGAAGCCTTAGCATCGTTAATAATTAACGGCTTGTCTCCAGTATTCTTAATTTTAAATACAGTAGAAACTGAGGTTTCCTTTGGAATATTCCCAAAATCATGAACGCTTGGCAAAATTTCCATTGTAGTTTGGTTGGCTAACCTTTCCTTTTCTGCTTCTTCTTGTTGCTTTCTTCTTTCCTCTGCCGCCTTTTGTAATTCTTCAGCCGATTGTGAACCTGCAGAAAGTTTAGAACGTTTTGCACCGTCTTTCACTTCAATATTCGAATCTACTCCGCCATCATTTGTACATGAAAATGTTAACATTGCAATCGAAAATACCCAAATCATTTTTTTCATAATAATACCATTCTTTGTTTATTGTACTACAAATATATAAAATGTAAAACACCTATTAGTTTTCCATCAAATTCATTTTTTCATAAGTTCCACTTTTCAGTGTTTTATAGGCTTCCATAAAGATTTCATTCTTTACATTAAAGATCTGATAGAAAGCTTCATAATCCCACAAGTTTTGAGCAACCATGGCTTTTAATCTTATTTTCAATAAATCACCACTAATGTCAAAATCTTCTTGTACAAAAGTCAAACTACTGTCTTGTTCTACTGCATAGTCGAAAAACTCATCTAAAAACGCCTGGTCAACTTCAAAATCATTTTTGAATGATGTGATATCCTTATGTTTGTTTTTAATGGCTTTTCTGTTTTTGTTTGCATATTCTAATGTAAAAGTATTGATGACTCCAGAACGGCTTAAATCCCTATAAAAATCAGAATACTCCAGGGTATCTAAAGGAACAAAAACATCAGGCATAATTCCTCCTCCTCCATAAACATCACGATCTTTCATCAATGTTTTATGTATTAACGAATCCGGTAAATTGATGCTGTCTCGGTGCATCATTTCTCCATGAAGGTATCTTTCCATATAGTCGTTTCTATAGGCTTGCTTGTCCTCATAAGGTTTTTGAATAAAACGTCCGCTTGGTGTGTAATACCTTGCTATGGTTAATCTTAATTGTGCTCCATCTGAAAGTTCAATTGGACGTTGAACCAATCCTTTTCCAAAAGAGCGTCTTCCTACAACTAGCCCTCTATCCCAGTCTTGAATTGCGCCAGATAAAATTTCACTTGCTGATGCTGAACTTTCATCAATTAACATAACCAATCTTCCTTTTTCAAAGTCTCCTTTTTTATCAGCCACTAAAACACTTCTCGGTTGACTTCTTCCTTCAGAATAAACGATTAATTTATCATCAGATAAAAATTCATCTGCCACGTACTTCGCAGCATATAATAGTCCACCACCATTTCCTTGTAAGTCAAAGATCAAATCTTTCATTCCAGCTTTTTTCAAAGTCTTAATTGCTGAATTTACTTCTTCTTGTGTCGTTCTCGAAAAATTGGTCAATTTTATATATCCTACTCTATCATCTACCATATAAGCACTTACGACAGAATGAACAGGGATGTTGTCGCGGGTAATCGTGTATTCAATGGTTTCTTCTTTACCTCTGAGTATCGTAATTTTCACTTTAGATCCTTTTTCTCCAAGCAAACGCTCTCTTACACCTGAATTTTTGAGACCTACTCCAGCGACTAATTCGTCATCTACTTTAATGATTTTGTCGCCTGCACGAACTCCAAGTTTTTCTGAAGGTCCTCCAGGAATTGGGTTAACAACCAAAAGCGTATCTTTTAGAATATTGAAACGAATTCCAACCCCCACAAAACTACCGTTGATTCTTTCATTGGCTTGCTCTACTTCCTCGGCAGGAATATAAGTTGAATGAGGGTCTAATTTTTCAAGCATCGAAATAATGGCCGCTTCTGAAATTTCTTTATTCGGAACATCATCCACATACATACGATCGATATAGGTGTAGACTTCATACATCCTCATCATGTTTGGATCTTCTTGTTGCGAAAAGCTTATTCCGGTTAGAAATAGTGTGGTTATTGCAAATAATATTTTGTTCATGGTTTTATAATTTGTTTGACTACTATCAAATCTAACTCCAAAAATAGTAGTTCATCATTATTTTAAACGCTTAAGTTAAAGATTTGTTTTTATTTTCAACCTTTTAAACATACAATTGTTAATCCTATTGTGCGCTATCAGGTGCAAAACACAAGACATTTAGCTTAGTTTTGTAGGTATAATTAAACTCGTATCATGCGGATATTACTCATTTCTTTATTACTTCTTTCATTTCAACTTTCTAGTTATGCTCAAATTTTAGAATTTGATCAACTCGAAATGCGCTATGATCAGAAACAATATAAAAGTGTTTACAGAAAAGCGAACCGTTTGTTGGACAATCCTGTTTATGACTTTTCATTTGTTCCTCGCTATTATTTGGCCCTTTCTAAACTCCAATTGGCACAGGATAATAAATGGAGAAGAAGAAATAAATATGCTATTGAAGAAGCGCAGCAAACCTTTAAAGAATTAAAACAAACGCACGAAGGTCGAGAAATCTTGCGTGCCCATCAATATGAATTAAGCATCCTAAAAAGCGACCTGAGTCAATGGATGAACGAACTAAGCCTAGATGGTGATCGTCAAACGTTTGCTTTAATTGAAGATATTGTGGAAACAATTTTCACAGACGTCCCCGATGTTGCTGAAATGAAAGAAGACCATGTTGTACCTGAAGTTGATGTTGTCGTTGAAGAAGTGGTTTCAATCTCAAAGCAAAGAGCCAAAATTCTTGAGCTGTCAAACGATTTGCTAGGCGTACCCTATAAATGGGCAGGGAATACTCCCAAAGGATTTGATTGCAGCGGTTTTACTTGCTATGTTACAGAGAAAGGGACGGATAAAAAATTAAGTCGTCGTGCTGCTGACCAATATAAAAATGCAATTAAAGTCAAACGTAAAAATGTTCAACCTGGCGATTTTGTCTTTTTCGACAATGGTTCAGGGATTTCACACGTAGGTATTGTTTATTCAACCAACAACAACAGTGTTCAAATGATTCATGCCAGTACAAGTGTCGGAATTTCAATTGTTGATATTTATCAATCTTCTTATTGGAAACAACGTATCGCCGGATTTGGAACTTATTTTAAAGACTAATTGTGGGTTTACGGGTAATGACAAGTAGAACGCTTAATAAAGAAGCAATCCCTCCTACAATAACGAAAACACGTACATTCATTAACGATTCGATATTCAGTATCAAAACACTTGACAAGAAAAGAAAAACAGCATAATTAAGGATGCTCAATATTTTTTGTGATTGGTTTAATCCTTTTTTTATAAATCCACCTAAAATCGCAAAAATTCCTGTTCCTATCTGAAAGATACTTCCTCCAACAAATACTTTCCATAATTCCAATAACAAATCAGGTTCTATTAGGCCCATAATCGGAAAGATCAAAGGAATGGCCAATAATATGAAAACCAAAACAAATAATAATCGAGAAAGCTCTTGATGATGAACAAACCAACCCAGCGAAAAGAGGGTCAAAAACACAGAGGATAAAAGCACTAAATACTTAAAGTTATTCACGAAGTTAATCACCCCTGTGAACATCAGCAAAGCCAAAACAATAATACTTAATAATCCAAGTATGCTTAATACCCCAATTGGTCTGTTCATTATATGATTGTTTTATTCAGTAGCAACTTCATCTTCTTTTTTCATCAAGAAATCCTTAAAGAAAAATCCTCCTATTATAATGAACAATAGAATCGATCCTGCTAATGCAATATTGTTTGCTGTTTTAAATTTAGGCACTTCAAATCGCATTTCTAAAGTGTAATTCCCTGCAGGAAGTTCAATTCCTCTGAGCAAGTAGTTGACCCTTTCAATATCAACCAATTCCCCATCTATGTAGGCATTCCATCCCTTTGGATAATAAACCTCTGAGAACACTGCAAATTGTTGCTCTTCAACGTTTACCTGATAACTCAATGCATTAGGCGCATAAGAAGTCATTTCAATGCTTCCTTCTCCACTATAGGTTAACGAAGACAAGTTCTTTGCTACCGCTTCTCCTACTATAACTTCATTTTTAGGGTCAAAATTATGAATCGATTGTACACTTACAAGAGTAGTAAAACTCCCCAATGTGTCTTTTGCTAATTCAGCATTTGGTATCCAATTGGTTTGTCCGTTCACATCCTGCACAAAACTTGAATTCATGCCTGACCTAATTACTGGCATCAAGTCTAAACTAATTGAATCACCTGCTAGCAACACAATTTGCTCTCTTCCAGTAATGGTATCTGTTTTCTTTTCTGAATTGTTGACCAACAACTGGTTTTGTGATTTATTTTCTATCAAAAACAAGTTTCCTAATGAAAGGATCTCCATATTCGGTGAAGCTTGAACATTCACTTCTTTCACTAACCACGCATTTCCTAAAGCTCCGGGATTAGTTCTGGCTTCATTTCCTTGAATAAAATATTTCACATTCAACATATTGAAAACGGCCATATTATTGTAATTAATATGGAAATCTTTAACATTCTGAATACGTCTTAACTTCGCTCCATGATATCCATTAATGGCTTTATGAAAGTAGGAAGCTCTCGAACTATTAAATCCAATAGCAGGTTCATAGACACGGTAATTTGTTGCTGCACCAAGTGTTTGAAGTTTTTTCAACCACAATTCATCTGGATTCACACGTCCTCTTTCGTTTCCACTATTCACCTTAACATTATCCACCAACTTTTTCAATTCTGGATTATTTTTGGTTTCCAATTCAAGAATTTTCTTATCAGCTTGTGTTGCAGCAACAGGAAAGTAGTACTTTGCATTTTCAGCCCAATAATCATAGTTACGTCCATCAGATTTCTTGTTATTAAGGTAATTGATGTCGACAGAAACCAAATCAATAAGAATAAAAACAAACAACCCTCCAAGAATATATTCCTTACGGACAGGCTTCATCAGGTACAACCAAACCAACAATATCCCGACAATTAAGAACAAAATTGAACGCAACATACTGGACTGATAAATTGATTTTCTAACATCCACAAGCGCATCAAACTGATCGTTTACTCGTTTCATTTGTTGATCAACGATTTGTTGAACTTGTTGCGGATTATTAATGTCTATCCCGTTTTCCATTAATAGCTGTGGATCTTCGTTGGCCAATTGCGCCCTAACTTGATCTTCATATCCATACACCACTTCACTTTCTTGTTGCGATAAATAACCGTCGCCTAATCCAGTAAATGTCAATAGAACAAGCAATCCTAAGGTTACTCCTGAGGCAATATAAAATGGTTTGATGTTCTTTTTAATTTCCTCTCTTTGTTTAAACAAACGATTCAAGAAAAGGACAGCGACCAAAGGAACGGTAAGCTCCACGACAGCAAGTACAATGGTAACGGCTCTAAATTTATTGTAGAAAGGAACATGCTCAATAAAGAAATCTGTAAGTCCCATAAAGTTTTTTCCCCAAGAGAGCATTAAGGCTAAAATTGTTGCACCAAAAAGGGCCCATTTCATCGTACCTCGAAGATAAATCATTCCTAATATAGCAAGGAAAAACACAATGATTCCTAGATAAACAGGTCCAGAAACAAAAGGCTGATCTCCCCAATAAATATTGTTTTGAGCAACTAAAGTCGCCTTAGAGCGCATTTCCGGTGTTCTCAATAAATCAGAAAATTGGCTATTTCCAAGCGCACTACTTGCTCCTCCATGAATATTTGGAGAAAGTAAAGTCATTGACTCTTTAATTCCATAACTCCATTGGGTAATATAATCTTTATCTAACCCTGAAGTTGCAATATTTTCAGTTGATGTTCCGTCTACTCCAATAGTAATGTCATTTCCTCCTCGTATGGTGTACTTTGAATAATCATTGGTTAAGGCTAAGTTTCCATAGTTCATTCCTAAAGCAAATAAATAGGCCACCAAAAGTCCTCCTGTCACTTTTAAGAATCGCATCAATTGCTTTTCTTTTATGTATCGAATAAATTCACCTATTCCGAGAAAAACAAGAACGATTCCCATATAATAGGTCACCTGAACATGATTGGCAATCAGTTCTAATGTCATAAACAAAGCTGAAAGCAGCAGTCCCCATTTCAATTGGTGACGATAGGCCATATAAAAGGCTCCTATTACAGGGGGTGCAAGTCCTATTGCAGCAGCTTTAGTGTTGTGTCCTGCTTGAAGAATAATGATATAATAAGAAGAGAAAGCAAATGCAAAAGCTCCTAAAATGGCTACTTTAGGATTGACTTTCATGCACAATAACATGATATAAAACCCAAGTAAGTAGGCAAAGAACATTCCTGCTGGAGAGCTCATCCAAAGTTGGAAGCCTTTGTATACATTTCTCAACAGATTTCCATCATATTTTGTCGAAATTTGGTAGGTAGGCATTCCTCCAAACATTGAGTTTGTCCATAAAGGTTCTTCCTCATTCACTTCTCTAAAGTGATTGATTTCATTAGACATTCCTATAAACTGCTCAATATCGTGTTGTTTTAGGCTGTATCCAGAAAATTGGGGTTGGAAATAGATTAAAGTTGTAACGATAAATAATGCAATTGCTAAAAAATGAATCCAATTCTTTTTGAACAGTTGTTTTATATTGATATTTCTCATTCTTTCGAGGTTTCTCCTTTGATTTGTAAATTGTAAATATAATTAAAGTAGTGAATTATAAATGTAAGCAATGGAAATTTACCCGTGAATGGTTTCTTTCTTTCCATATTTATCCATCAGCGTAGCTTCATATTGTAGGAAATCTTTCCATCTTTGATCAACATCAATTGTAGTTGCATGCTTCTTGGCAAAATTGAGGAACATCACATAGTGACGCGCTTCACTTTCCATCAATTCTCGGTAAAAAACACGCAGCTCTGGATCAGATATATTCTCAGAAAGCAACCTGAATCGCTCACAACTACGGGCTTCAACCATGGCTCCAAACAGCATTTTCTCTACAAATTGTTGTTCCCTACTCCCTCCTTTTATCAGGAATGCCAACAAATCATGAATGTATTCGTCTTTGCGTTCTCTTCCTAATTGGTACCCTCTTTTTAAGAGCTCATTATGGACCATTTGAAAATGTTCGATCTCTTCCTTAACTAATTCAGCCATAGCCTCCACCACATCTGGATACTCGGGAAAGTTAACAATAACAGTAATTGCATTGGTTGCTGCTTTTTGTTCGCAATAGGCGTGATCCGTTAATATCTCTTCAATATTTTTCTCAACAATATCAACCCATCTTGGGTCCGTGGGCAACTTTAATCCTAACATAAACTTATTATTTTCAACAAAAATAGATTTTGCCTATCAATTATCAAGTAGAATTGATGAAAATCATCGATTTAGAAAATTATCGTTTAACAATGTTTAAAGAAATCATTTTTTCTTCTTGACTTGAAGTAATTTTGATTAATTTTGATGTATTACTGCAAATCATAAAACGAAATTAAGTTATGAAATACACACTACTTCTTATATCTATCCTGATCTATTCAATCGGCTACGGTCAAACCTTATTATGGAGTGATGACTTTGAAGCTACGGCTACGAATTGGGATCTGACCCTACAAACAGGAAACAATGATATTAATGCAAACAACTGGGAAATTTCAGATGCTGAAGGTGGAGTAACACCTCCTGGATGTGGTGTGGCGAATAATGGGAACAAAACACTACATGTTACTTGTCAAGGAGTCACGTGCCCGGGAACTGGGGCTATATATTTCGCTGGTGATGACGGAATGTTTGGACAACCTGCAGAAACCAATATCCGTGCAGCACTTGTTGCGCCTGTTGTTACTACCGGAGAAACACAACTCGAATTGGTTTTTGATTGGATCGGTGTAGGTGAAGCAAATGCTGACTATGCTGAATTAGAATACAGTGTGGACGGAGGGACAAGTTGGACTTCTATTTGGTCACAAACTCCAGGAAACGTTTGTGGTACCGGACAAGGAGAATGGAAAGAAGAATCAGTACTACTTCCTGTTGGTGCTGAAAATCAAGCTGACCTAAGATTTGCTTTTAATTGGAGAAACGACAACAATGCCACAGGAACTGACCCTTCATTTGCAGTAAATGATTTAAGGTTATATTCGAATGCTGTTGCGGGAACAACCACGGCAGACTTTACTACCCCAAGTTTTAACATTTGTGTAAATGATTGCATTAATTTTAATGACGCCTCTGTAGGGACAAATATTTCTGCATGGAATTGGACTTTTAATGGGGCCACTACTCCAACTTCTACAGACCAAAATCCAACCAACATTTGTTATCCTACTGCTGGAACCTATGATGTTACTCTTTCTATCACTGATGATAACGGAACAGACAATGTAACCTACCAAATTATGGTGAGCACATGCACAGGTGGTCCAACGGCTGCGTTTGCAGTTGATACTATGGTGGTTTGTAAAGGTGATTGTATTTCATTTACTGATTTATCCACTGGAGATCCCACCTCATGGTCTTGGTCTTTCCAAGGTGCAGAGCCTTCAACATCAACTGCACAAAACCCTACAAACATTTGCTTCGATAGTGTAGGTGTATTTGACGTTACCTTAACGGTGACCAATGGTTCTGGTACCGACCAAATTATTAACTCAGTTACTGTAATGGATTTGCCAGAAATCAATGGATATGGTGACACATTAATTGATATTGGTGGTGCCGCAGTTTTACTTGCCGAACCAATTGATCCTGGAATATTGTTCTGGGACCCTGAAGAGACGGTTGATTGTCCAACTTGTCTTGAAGTTACTGCTACCCCTTTAATTACGACAACATACTACCCTTCTTTAATTGGGGCCAATGGATGTATTGGTAGAGATACTGTGCTTGTCATGGTAAATTTTGAAGAAATTGTTGAAGTTCCTAGTGCATTCTCTCCCAATGGTGATGGATCGAATGATTTCGTACATGTTTTAGGAATAGGAATTACAAGTATCGATTTTAAAATATTCAACCGATATGGTCAACTTGTTTTCTCATCAACTGATATTGAAGAAGGTTGGGATGGAACAATGAACGGAGAAGAATTGAATCAAGGTGTATTCGTTTACACCTTAGAATATAGTCTAATCGACGGGACAAACGGAACAAAATCGGGGAACATAACACTAGTAAAATAAGATGAAAATGAAACCAATACTATTATCAATCGCATTATTCTTTTGCTTTGTTGCTTCAGCTCAACAAGGGAAAAACTTCAGCATGTTTTCATTGAATAATATGCAACATAATCCAGCTGCAGTGGGTACAAATGACAATGACATTAAAGTCTTTGCTAATTTTAGGTATCAATACTTCACTGTATCTGACAAGCCTTTTCAAACCATCTCTGCATCTGGTGAAATTAAATTGTTTAATTCTACTAGCACACGTAAAAAAGGGTATTTTGGAGTGGGTGCTTCTGTAATCAACGACATGAGCGGTGATGGAAGATATATGGTAAACAACATTGCTGTACCTATTGCCTATCATATTTACATGAATGAACGTAATTCACTTTCTTTAGGTGTTTCCCCGGGAATGTATCAACGTACTTTAGGAAGTGGTAACTTAACATGGGAAAGCCAATGGAATGGTTATGAATTTGACCAAACTATTGCGCCTGGTGTAGCCAATTCTTCTGCAGCTAATTTTGATTTAGGCGCTGGACTTTTTTACAAGTTTCAATCTACAAATACAAACAAGATTTATTTTAGTGTATCCGCAAATCATATTTTACAACCAGAAATCAGTTTCAATATGCAAGACAAAATGTATATGCGTTATACAGGTCAATTTGGTATGAGACACAAATTTGAATTGAGTACTTTTGGAATATCACCACAGATTTTGGCCATGTTCCAAGGACCTAATCAAAATATTCTTTTTGGTTCTAATTTCGACTTCTACCTGCAAGAACCTTCTCTTCGGACTCTATTTTATACACCAACGATTTTTTCTTTTGGAGTTTACCACAGGTTAAGAGATGCCATAGTGGTTAATTTTCAATTCTCCTTTAAAGGGATGACTGTTGCTGCTTCATACGATTCAAATATTAACTCTATGCTACCTGCATCGAAAAGCATTGGTGGTTTTGAAGTAGCGTTTGTTTATGACCTTATGTTAAACAAAAAAGGAAGATTTATTTACTAAGCCATTGAATTATCTAGGCCACTTGTTCTTTTCTAAAGACGAACCTTCGCTTATGTTAGCGAACTTATTCGGTGATTTCGTTAAAGGAAAGAACTATACTTATTTACCAGAGGACGTTCAAAAAGGGGTTTTATTACACCGTCAGATTGATGATTATGTAGATCACCACCCAAAGGTTACAGAATTAAGGCTGATGCTCTATAAAGATCTTCCTAAGATTGCAGGTATAGCCATAGACCTATACTTTGATCATCTGTTGGCCAAGCAATGGAAATTTTATCATAATAAAAACCTGTTTGATTATATTGACTCTTTTTTAAGCTATGCTTTAGATCCAAATCACCTCACCTACAAAGAAAATGGGTTTGCTTATCCTCAATCTTTTATTCATCTATTGCAAATTATCAAAGAAAAAAACATCATAAAAAGATATGTTGAAATAGAAGGATTAGCGTTCGCTTCAACTGGTCTTTCAAAAAGATTATCCTTCCCCAATAATTTATTCGAAGCTGTAGCTGTTTTTCATCAACATGAAAAAGAAATTAGTGCAACTTTTGATGACTACATGACAGATGCAATAAAAAAATTTAAAATTAATGCTCCTGCTTAATAAGCTGTGCCCTATTCCTACAATTAGAAAATAGAATCGGTTTATATTATTTTTTTTACTATATTTAAAAAACAAATTATTACTTTGACCAACAAATTCAAACTTCTTTTGCCAACTGTGATGCTTTCATGCATCCTGCTGTGCTGTACCTTCGCTTGTCAGAATTCAACTGGCAAAGAGAAAGACAAAGGAGTAGTTGGTAAAGTAATGGTCAAAGAACAAGATGATTTAGGAGAAATTCTAAAAAACAACAAACTGACAGTTCTTGCAGAAAACAGTGCAACAAGCTACTTTATTTATCGAGGTCAGAAAATGGGTTTGGAATATGAAATTCTAAATCAATTTGCCAAAGAAATTGGTGTTAAGTTAGAAATCAAAGTGGTCAAGGATCTTGACAGCATGATCACTAAGCTAAACAATGGAGAAGGAGACATCATAGCTTGTAATTTCACAGTAACCAAAGACAGAAGAAGTCATGTGGATTTTTCTCAACCCATCATGAGGACCTCTCAAGTCTTGGTGCAAAGAAAACCATCAGACTGGAAATCAAGGAGAAAAAAAGATTGGGAAAAAGAATTAATTCGTGACCCTGCTCAACTCTCACGAAAGACTATTCATGTATGGAAAAATTCAAGCTATTACGATCGCTTAATCAATCTTCAAAATGAATTAGGAGATACGATTGTACTTATGCCACTTGATGGAAATGTTATTCCTGAAGATGCCATTGAGATGGTCGACAAAGGTTTCATTGATTATACAGTGGTAGATGAAAATGTAGCGTTGATGAATAAACGCTACTATGAAAATATTGACACTGAATTGGAAATTAGTGTAAAGCAAAAAATTGCTTTTGGTGTCAGAAAACAAAGTCCACTGTTGAGAAAAAGACTTGATGCATGGCTAGATGATTTCATGAAAACCTCTACGTTTAATTACATTAAACACAAATACCTCAATATTTCGATGTATTCGACAAGAGCCAAAAGTGAATACTCTTCAATTAAAGGTTCTAAGATTTCGCCCTATGACGATATTGTAAAAAGTGTGGCAGGAAAGTATGGTTGGGACTGGAGGTTAATCTCTGCCCTTATTTATCAAGAATCAAAATTTCAGTTAAACCAAGAATCTTGGGCAGGAGCTTATGGCTTGATGCAATTTATGCCTACTGTAGGTCCAACTTATGGTGTTTATCCTGACTCCCCTCCTGCTGTTCAAATTGATGGAGGAATTAGAAAAATCGTCAGGAATTTTAGAGACTGGAAATCTATACCTGATTCTATACAACGTATTAAATTCACTTTTGCGACATATAACGCAGGACTTGGTCATGTGCTTGATGCTCAAAGATTGGCTAAGAAATATGGAAAAGATCCTTTGGTTTGGGATGACAACGTAGAGGTTTTTATCAAGAAACTATCTGAACCTAAATACTACCATGACCCTGTGGCCTATTATGGCTACATGAGAGGTTCTGAAACCTACAATTACGTCCGTTCAATATTTATTCGATATACTGAATATAAAACCGCCTTCCCTGAAGAGATTTAACCGATTGACCCAATCTTTCTTTTCATGTTCCCTACTGTAAAACAGGGATTACATCACGTACTTAGCCATTATGCTTCGACTATGCGTTAGTGTTTTAAAAGGACCAAAATCAAGGAGTCAGGTAAGGTTTTATTAATCATACAAATAAAAAAACGGGCACCCTCAAGGAAGGCACCCGCTCAATATTATAATAGAAGAATTACTTGCTCAATTCTTTAATCAATGCTTCGTTCATTCTAACATAGTCATTGTTCCCAGCCTTTTTAGACTTCTCCAGAGACAACTTAGCAGCATCAATTGCTTCTTTGTTCTTCCCTAACGCTTTAAGAATATTCGCTTTCTTATAGATGTAATAAAATGGAGCATCACCGTTCATTTCAATGGCTTTATTTACATAAATTAATGCATCATCCAACTCGATGTTTTCACTTACATAATAACTTGCTGCATCGTAAAACTCGCGCTCTGTTGGCTTTCCCTTCATCCCTTTCTTAATGGAAGCGATAGTCAATTCTTTAGTAGGTAATTTCACCTTAATCGGTAAAACTGTATGTTCCCACTCAACCACCAAATCAAAATGATTGATGTTTAAATTAGCAAAAGAAATAGTAAATGTTTCAACGGATTTTTCATTCTTTTGAACAGGAACCTTAACTTCAGCTACAGCTTTTGAATCCTCCCATTTCCTAGGAAGTCCCCAGTTACTTGTTTCATTGTACAATGTAATCTTCCATTCACCTTCTCCTGGTACAGCATACATTGAATACTTCCCTGGTTTTACATCAACACCACCAAAGTTAATGGCTGTATTAAAAGATAGGGTAGAATTTTTATTCGCCCCAAAGCGCCAAGCTTCTCCATAAGGAAGAATCTCTTTGTGTAGGTCTCTTCCTCTTAACGAAGGTCGAGCGTACTCAACCTCAAATTCTGTTAATCCAACAGTTTGTTCAATCTCTGCTGCAGGACTTAATTGCGGGGTCTTAACTTGTGCTGTAGTTGCTAAACCAATCATTAAGCCACTCAATAAAAACAATGTCTTTTTCATATAATTTATATTTTTACACAAATATAGAGATTCATATGCAACTAAGCGAAACTTGAACCTCTATTCCCAATATAAGCTGAATACATTAATCTGTACAAGTCTATATTGCCCTGATAAGATGAAGCTTATACATAATTTCAAAAGCTGTAAAAAGTGTTAAATCTAATCTTGACATTTGTTAACCCCCTAAAACTCCATATATTTAAAAGAAGCTGTTCAAATCATCAAAAGTGGTGATCAATAGCTATGTAAAATACTATACCTTATTTTTAGCATAAAGTATTTATCAAACCAGAAACAAACACTATGAAAAGCTTAATAGAAATTTTAATTCCAAAAAGTAAAAAGAAAAGAATACGAAGAACAGTATTTCTGGTGTTTATTCTAATTTTAATTGGTGTTAGAATTTGGCTTCCTTACTTTTTAAAAGATAGATTGGTCGCTGCGGTAAATGAGGTTGAAGGTTATCAATGTACTTTGGGGGATTTAGATTTAGCTTTGTTCAGAGGAGCGATGGTTTTACAGGACTTTGAAATAAAAATTACTGAAAATGCGGTTACCAAACCTTTTGTTTACTGTAAAAATGCTGATATATCTGTAGAATGGAGAGCAATATTCTACGGGTCAATTGTAAGCGAAGTCATTTTAGATCAACTTGAACTTTATTTCGCAGATGGAAATTCAGAAGAGGAAGAACAAGCAGGTGATGCTTCTTGGGTTGAGCCCATTATAGATTTTATTCCTTTAAAAATAAACCGTTTTGTCATCAACAATGGTCAAATTGAATTTGAAAACATGGTTTCAGATCCGCCAGTTAATTTAAAACTAACCCAACTTCAATTAAAAGTTGAAAACTTGACTAATTCAACAGACATTAAGGAAGCATTGCCGTCTCGATTATTGCTCACCTCAAAAGTATTAAACAAAGGGAATCTACACATAGCTGGTGGTTTAAACATTTTAAAAGATTTACCTGATCTGGATTTAGACATCGATATAAAGGATGTAGATTTAACTGAGTTAAATGCTTTCACTGAAGCTTACGCGAATTTCGATTTCGAAAAAGGAAATTTCGCATTGGCATCTGAATTTGCAATGTTGGACGGAGAAGCCAAAGGTTATGTTAAACCTATTTTAAAGGAAGTAAAAGTACTTAATTTTAAAGAAGACACCCCGGCTCTTAATGGTTTTTGGCAAGCATTTGTTGGTTTAGCATTTAATATCACAAAGAATATTCGTCACGACAAGTCAGGTACTAAAATTCCTATATCTGGTAATATAGATGATCCAAAAGTCGAAATAGGCGCCACAATTATCAATATTTTCAGAAACGCTTTTATTAAAGCATATGAGGCTGAAATAGACAACACAATAAGTCTTAACGATATTTCGAAAGAACAAAATGAAAAAGACTTCTGGGAAAAGTTTAAAGGGTTATTTAGCAATAAAGACAAAGAGTAAATAATTCTATTAATGAGAATTTACTGCTTTACTGCTCATCATGCCTAATTCTAAAAATCAAGCGTTTTAATGCTAGACCTGTTTATAATTCCTTAAAACACCTTTTGAGATTTAGAATATCTACTCTAAAATACTATAATTTTACTCTATAATTTAAGAACCAATCAATATGCGCTATTTACTATTCCCTATTTTTATACTTTCTTGCTTTTTAACACACGCCCAAGAAGACAGAATTCATTGTGCAAAAAGAACTGCTTTTACGCACTCACAATTAAAAAGTCCAAATTTAAATCTACAGCAAATTGCCAAATCCAAGCTCTATGATGTTCATTTTTACGCATTAGATTTAACAATGGATAACCTTTCTACAGAAATAGATGGAACAGTGAAAATTCATGGAAAAGTAAAAGAAAATCTGGATACAGTTATTTTGGAACTCTATAGTGGACTAAACATTTCTGATGTTCGTATTGACGGTACTTCTAGTGTTTTTGTCCATGACGTATCCTTACTCAAAATACCCGTAAACCTTAACACGGGAGATCAATTTGTTATAGCAATTGATTATGCAGGTACTCCACCCTTCACCTCACAGGTTCAATTTGGTGGTTCTGGAATGTCAAATGCCACCTCTGCAGGGGGCCACAAAGTAACTTGGTCTTTATCTGAACCGTTTTCAGCCTATGAATGGTTTCCATGTAAACAAGATTTGCGAGATAAAGCAGATAGTGTTTCCGTTAAAATTACGGTTCCCAATACATGTAAAGCAGGTTCGAATGGATTGCTAGAAAATGTGGTTGACTTAGGGGACGGAACTTCACGGTATGAGTGGTTTCATAGACATCCAATTGCTTATTATCTAATTTCGGTTGCTGTAGCTGAATACTACGAATACAATATATTTGCAAATCCAGTAGGGTCTGTAAATCCTGTATTAATACAAAATTACATCTATGACAACCCGTCATCCTTCCCCTCCTATTTAGGCGAAATAGACCTAACAGTTGATATGATGGAGCTATTTGCTGAATTATTTGGGCCTTATCCTTTCGATGATGAAAAATACGGACATTGCTTAGCTCCTCTTGGAGGCGGAATGGAGCATCAAACGATGACTACACAAGGGAATTTTAACAAAGGACTTACAGCGCATGAATTAGGACACCAATGGTGGGGAAACAATGTTACTTGTGCTTCCTGGTCTGACATATGGGTGAATGAAGGATTCGCATCGTATGCTGCATATTTAATGTTAGAAAACTTATTTCCAACAGAAGCAGCAACAGAAATGGAAGATATTCACACCGATGTAATGGCAATACCATATGGAAGTATTTGGGTAACAGACAGCCTAAGTGAATACTCAATTTTCAATGGCCGATTGACCTATGATAAAGGGGCTGCATTTGTTCATACATTGCGATTTATCATGAATGATGACTCCTTATTTTTTCTAGCACTTCGAAACTTTCAAGATGAATTTAAAGACAGTGTAGCAGTAGGTCTTGATATTAAAAATCACCTTGAAGCAGTTTCATCGATCGACTTTGATGATGCATTTGACCAATGGTATTTCGGAGAAGGTTATCCAAAGTATTCTTTAAGATGGAATTCAATTGGTGAGGATTTGTACTTCAATATAAGCCATTGGAATCTAGGTGATACTCCTACTTTTACGAATCCTCTTGAAATTAAATTTGAACGATTAAATCTTCCAGACACCACAATTAGAGTCGATATCGTTGGAAACAATGATTATGTTGTTATTCCCGACTTTGGAGCGACTGGCACAACAGCTGAAATTGACCCAAACAACTGGATTATAAACGAGGTTGGGACAGTGCTTTACGACCCTAACTATACTTCCGTTCAAAAACAGGAATCAACTGTCAAATTAAATGTTTTCCCCAATCCTACTTCAGATCAGTTCAATATCATAATGGATGACCACACTGATAAAAGCGTGCAGGTATTAACTTCCCATGGTAAGGTAGTGTTTGAAACAAAGTTCAATGCAAAAACTTCTGTTAACCTAGACTCCGTCGACGCTGGATATTATATCGTAAAAATCACCTCTACTGATGGTCGTCAATGGGTGAAGACGATCGTTGTTAATTAAAAGCCACCTTATATCTACACAAAACTATTGATTTGTTTATAAATCATGTAGCTAAAAACAAAGCAATATGTAAATATGGTTCGTTAAAACGTAACATTAGTCACCTAGTTTGAAACTAATTACGCCTATGTTTATGTCATAAAACATAAACTAAAGAACGCTATGACAAATCATTATGAAGTTTTAATTATAGGAGGTGGAACCGCTGGTATTATGACAGCTGCACAATTGCTTAGACAAAACAAATCAAATAGTGTGGCTATAATTGAACCTGCTGAAACGCATTTTTATCAGCCCGCATTTACACTTGTTGGAGCAGGTACTTATGATTATGATAAAACAAAGAAACCTATGTCAGAAATGATTCCTAAAGGAACTACATGGATCAAGGACAAGGCAATAAGTTTTGAAGCAGATAAAAATAGTGTTCATACTGATAAATCAGGCCTTATCACTTATGATTATTTAGTAGTAGCTGTTGGACTGAGCTATGATTTCAGTTTAGTTCCGGGTTTAGGAGAAGCATTAGACAAAGGAGTGGTTTGTAGCAATTATACAGACCCTAAACACACATGGAATGTCGTAAAAAATTTTAAAGGAGGAACGGCTTTATTTACTCAACCTGCAACACCAATAAAATGTGGAGGTGCACCTCAAAAAATAATGTACTTGGCTGAGGACTATTGGAAAAAGAATAAGGTACGTTTAGATACTGAAGTAGTTTTTGCTACTTCTGGAACCGTTATTTTTGGAACAAAGGAAATTGCAGAAACACTAATGAAAGTGGTTGAACGCAAAGACATCAACCTAAGATTTAATCATAAATTAGTGAAAGTTGATGGTGAAAATAAAATTGCTTGGTATGAATTAACAAAAGACATCAAGGCAGGAGGATGTATTATAATGTCAGGCGAAGATGAGAAGTGTTTAGATGAAGCCTTTCAATACAACTACAAAAATGTAAAAGTCAGTAAAAAAGATGGATTATATGGAATACATTACGATATGTTACATACCGCACCGCCATCTGTTGCTCCAAAATTCATAAGAGATTCTGATTTAGTTAATGATGCAGGTTGGGTCGACGTTGATATAAATACCCTACAACACAAGAAGTATCCGAATATATTTAGTTTAGGAGATGTAGCGGCATTACCTACGGCTAAAACAGGTGCTGCTATTCGTAAACAAGTACCTATTGTTATTGATAACATTGTAAACCTAAGGGAAAGAAATAAAATAGGTTCACTTTCATACAATGGGTATTCGTCTTGTCCTTTAGTCACTGACTATGGGAAGATGGTCCTTGCTGAATTCGATTATACTGGAAAGTTTACTCCTGATCCAAAACTAAAATACATGCTTATTAAGGATAGTTCAAAGGAGCATTGGAGGTTATGGATGTTTAAAAAGTATATGCTACCAATGCTTTATTGGAAAGGAATGATGAAAGGAAAAAACGTGTAAAGCAAAAATCAATTGACTTTGGAATATAATTAACGGGATAAAACATTAGTCTACCATGTTTTGAGATGAGTTCCTTTCCAAACTACTAATTTAGTATAAATCATAATTCCTATGTAACATTAGTAGCAGTACAAACGAGTATAAGTCCGTACCTTGTCAGTAACAGAAATATAAATAACTAAAAAATATATAAAGATGGAAAATCAAGAAGAGTGTGCAGAAAAAATTTATCCAATGCCAAGAATTGGAGATTTAGCTCCAGACTTTGAAGCGGTTACAACAAAAGGTAAAATGAAAATGTCTGAATTCGCAAAGGACAAATGGATTGTGATGTTCTCTCACCCTGCCGACTTCACTCCTGTATGTACTACAGAAATGAGTGGATTCGCAATTAGAAAACCAGAATTCGATGCTATGAACACTGAACTATTAGGGTTGAGTATTGACAGTATTCATTCGCATCTAGGTTGGGTGCAAAACGTTAGAAAAAATACTGGAGTTTATTTCGATTTTCCGATAATTGCTGACATTGACATGAATGTTTCTAAACTTTATGGAATGTTACAACCAAATGAAAGTGAAACAGCAGCAGTTAGAGCGGTGTTCTTTATTGATCCTGAAAAGAAAATTCGTTTGATTATGTATTACCCCTTAAATGTGGGCCGTAACATGGACGAAATTTTACGATCGTTGGAAGCCCTACAAATGTCAGACAAACACAAGGTTGCAATGCCATTGGATTGGAAACGTGGTGACAAAGTAATTGTTCCTGCGCCTAGTACATTGGATGCATTGAACGAAAGACTAGATGATGATACGCTTGAAAAGACGACTTGGTACTTAGCTAAGAAAAGTATTTAACAATCTTCATAGAATGTTTGAAAGGCCTTCATTGACATGAAGGCTTTTTTAGTGTTAACGATTTTGAAAATAAGGATTGTAGATCCTCTTTGACGCTGAAGCGCCGCATTGAGCCAGTCGATGTGTCCGAATAAAAGCTTTACGCTTCCTCGAAGCGTTAGACTTTTTTCGTTTTGTAAAGTCTTGAACCTTTATTCGAAAGTCTCAGACTTATGGAAAACGAAAAAAGCCTTCCCTACGGGAAAGCTTTTATTCTTAGTGAGCCCGAAAGGATTCGAACCTTTGACCGCCTCCTTAGAAGGGAGGTGCTCTATCCAGCTGAGCTACGAGCCCTAGTATAACCTAGTACAAAACACACTTTTAATCAAAAAAAGGGGATGAACTGAATCATCCCCTTGTCGGGGTGGCAGGATTCGAACCTGCGACCTCCTGCTCCCAAAGCAGGCGCGATGACCGGGCTACGCTACACCCCGAACTAAAATGAGTTCGTTTTTATTTCAATTTCTTCATTAAGTTATCTTTCAGTATCGCTTTACTGATAACCCTTCAAAATCTTTCGATTAATCCAGTTCTTAATGCTTATTTCAATTCGGCTTCTTTTACAGAACCCTTTGCGGACGGCAAAGATAAGAACTCTTTTTTAGTTAACAAGTAGTTTTTTGAATTATTTTTTAATCATTTTTTAGTAGACTAAAAATCAAGACTTTTCTATATTGTTAATGTGAATTAAAATTGTTCAAATGTCTAATCTTTACGACCTTTCTACTGGTAAAAAGCTTCGCTACGTGAGCTCCACTTCGTTCCGGTTCGAACCTTTGGTTCTCATCCCTCTATCAACTTTCACCATTGTAGAATACCATTGCGGAGAGAGAGGGATTCGAACCCTCGATACAGTTGCCCGTATAACACCTTAGCAGGGTGCCGCTTTCAGCCACTCAGCCACCTCTCCGTTTTTATTTCAATTAAAATATTCCGCTTGAATATTTTACCCTAACCATTTCGGTTGCGGACTGCAAAAATACTAATTACTTAGACTATTCAAATTATTTTTCGAAAAAATATGTATGATTTTTTTCAACACCATTTTTTAAATGAGGTAAGTCATTCGTTCAATGACAGTTATTACTGCAACGCCATAAATAACAAATAGTATTTTTTCATGTATTTCTTCTGTAGAACTAGCCTTTTTAAGACGTTCAAAGAGAAATAATAAAAAAGCAACGATTATAATCCCCCAATCAAAAGCGAATTGGTCTTTAAATAAAATGGTCAAAGGGATAATCGCCAAGGAAATAATTAATGGCAAATAATATTGCATTGATTTGTATCCCATCTCGCGAATCAATTTATACACTAATGCAATAAAAGCAGCAACAGAACCCATCAAAACGACAGGTTCAACATTATTAAGGTACAAGTCGACTGTTGTGTGATCGAAAAAGAATTCGACAAAGTATTGTCCAACAAAAATCAAGGTAGTCATCCAAACTAAAAGAGAAATTCTTAAAAGAGGAGAAAAGTCTTTTTGAGATACCATCACATAGGTGATTAGAAAAGTAGCAAAGAGGAAAGGTTTAATGGGCAAAGGCGGTATAAAGGTGCCCAACTGCAACAAACTCATTAATCCATATAGTCCATAAATTAGGCAACCAACAATCACTGTTTTTCTTAAAGCTTCCATGTTTTATCTTTAGGTCAAGTAAAAAATCCTTACCGTTTACAAGATAAGGATTTAGTCAAAATAGAATACCTGAAAATTACTTTTTCTTCGCCAAAGCTTCTTCTACATATTTAAACGTAGAAAGCTTAACAGGCTGACCATCAATCACAGCTACGTTGTGCTCGAAGTGTGCACTTGGCATTCCATCTGCTGTGGCGATTGTCCATTCATCAGAGAGGTACTTGATTTGCTCAGTTCCCATATTAATCATTGGTTCAATTGCAATGGTCAATCCTTCTTTAATTTTTTTACCACGCCCTCTTCTTCCGTAATTCGGAATCTGTGGCTCTTCGTGCATTGTTTGCCCAATACCATGTCCAACAAGTTCTCTAACGACTCCGTACCCATGATCTTCTGCATGTTTTTGAATATGGTAACCAATATCACCTAACCTGTTCCCTACTCTGGTTTGTTCAATTCCAATTTCCAAACATTCTTGCGTTACTTTCAGTAATTTCAATTTATCTTCAGAAACATTTCCAACTGCAAATGTATAGGCATGATCTCCGTAATATCCTTCTAAAATAGCACCACAATCTACAGAAACAAGATCACCATCTTGAATAAGGTCCTTTCTTGGGTAACCATGAACAACTTCATCGTTTACAGAAATACACAATGTATTTGGAAAATCATACAATCCTAAAAATCCTGGAATTGCATTTTGCGATCGGATATAACTTTCAGCAATTGCATCCAACTCTAAAGTCGAAATCCCAGGTTCAATTGCCTCAGCAACTTTCCCCAATGTTCTACTTACTACTTGAGCTGCTTCTCTTATCAACTCAATTTGCTCTTTTGTCTTATAAATAATCATAGACCTATTAAAAAGTTCTAAAAAAGTAAAAAGGGAACATTCTAGAATGCTCCCTCATTAAAATATGTAAACACTCAGATGATTAAGATAAAATCTCTTTCACTTTATCAGCTGCTTCTTGTAAAAGAACAGCAGAGTGAACGTTTAATCCTGACTCATCGATTAATTTTTTCGCTTCAACAGCATTTGTTCCTTGTAAACGTACGATAAGCGGAACTGGAATTCCACCCATGTTTTTGTACGCATCAACAATACCTTGTGCAACACGATCACAACGAACAATACCACCAAAGATATTGATCAAGATTCCTTTCACGTTTTCATCTTTTAAAATGATTTCAAATGCTTTCTCAACACGAGCTGCATCTGCTGTACCTCCAACATCTAGGAAGTTCGCAGGATTACCACCTGACTGCTTGATAATGTCCATTGTAGCCATTGCTAGTCCAGCACCATTCACCATACAACCAACGTTTCCATCCAATTTAACGAAGTTTAATCCAGCCTCATCAGCTTCAACCTCTGCAGGATCTTCTTCTGTTTTATCACGCATTGCTGCATAATCCTTATGACGGAACAAAGCCGTTGCATCCAAAGTAACTTTAGCATCAACTGCAATCACTTTATCATCTGATGTTTTTAACACTGGGTTAATTTCAAACATTGATGCATCACATCCTATGTAAGCGGCATATAAAGAGGAAACGAATTTCGTCATTTCTTTAAACGCTTTTCCGCTTAATCCTAAATTAAATGCGATTTTTCTTGCTTGGAATCCTTGAAGTCCAACTCGTGGATCAACTTCTTCCTTAAAGATAAGGTGTGGTGTCTCCTCAGCTACCGCTTCGATGTCCATCCCTCCTTCTGTCGAATAAATAATTACGTTTCTTCCACTATCACGATCCATTAAAACGGACATATAGATTTCAGACGGCTCACTTTCACCAGGATAGTATACATCCTCAGCGATCATCACTTTATTCACTTTTTTAGCTACACCGTTTGTTTGTGCAGTTTCTAAATGTCCTCCTAAGATTCCCTTTACAACCTCTTCAACTTTATCGATTCCTTTGGCTAAAACTACTCCGTGTGAACCTGTCTCTTCGATGATTCCTTTTCCACGACCTCCAGCGTGAATTTGTGCCTTAACAACATACCATTCAGTACCTGTTTTCTCTGTTAACTCTTTTGCTTTGCTTACAGCATCTTCAACCGCGTCAATCACTACGCTTTCTTGAATTGCAACTCCAAAACTCTTTAAAATCGATTTTCCTTGATATTCGTGTAAATTCATTATTTTACATTATTAATTTCGGCACTAAAGTAATCTTATTTAATACAATTTTCAAGCATAACTGCTAAAAAGTAATAAACAACTCAATATAAATTCTTTATACCTTTAAATACCTAAAAAGTACCATTAAACAAAAAAAGTCCACCTGTTGCTGATGGACTATTATCAATATTATTCTAATTCCTAGCGCTTAGCTAACTTATCACTAGAAACTGTAAGTCTTTTTCTTCCTTTACGACGACGAGCAGCGAGTACTCTACGACCATTTTTTGTAGCCATACGACTACGGAATCCATGCTTATTTCTTCTCTTACGTTGTGATGGTTGAAACGTTCTTTTCATGACCTATTTTATTATAATTTAAAAATTCTCTTTCCGTTTAAGGATGGCAAAGGTAATTCTTTTTTGATTTAAACAAAACTCAAATGCAAAAATATTCTTTTTTTAATCGTTATCCACACTTCTTCCATTAACTTTGCAATCCAATTTACATTTTATACTGTACAAAGAATGCTTAAACCAAAAAATAAAAAGAAGGACCGTGTAAAACTCAGCAAAGAATCAGTTCAAAAAGCGAAACGCATCTTTAGTTATTTGAAGCCTTATCGTTTATACTTTTTTATTGGCTGGATTTTTTTAGTACTCTCCTCTTCTGCCGGATTGTTTTTCCCCTACCTATTGGGGCAACTTTTAGGAAGTGACTTACCTTCTGAAACCGGTACCCCAAGCAATCAAGAACTTTTAGAAGGGATTGACTTGAACAACATCAATAGTGTTGCCTTAGCTTTATTGGTTTTATTGGTCATTCAAAGTGTGTTCTCTTTCTTTAGGGTAGTTATTTTTACCCAAGTCACAGAAAAAACAATGAGAGACATCAGAAAAGACGCCTTCGATAAATTGGTTTACATGCCTATGGATTTCTTCAATAAAAACAAGGTTGGTGAACTAACAGGTAGAATTGCAGCTGATATTACACTAATTCAAGATACGCTTAGAACTACCATCGCTGAATTCTTTAGACAAATCATCATTATTATTGGTTCTATTATTTTCATTACAATCGTTTCTTGGAAACTGGCGCTAATTATGCTAGCGACCGTCCCGGTAATGGCCTTAATCGCAGTAATATTCGGTCGATTCATTAGAAAGTTAAGCAAAAAAGCACAAGATTATTCTGCTACTTCAAACGCTATAATCGAAGAAAGCTTAATGGGCATCACTAATGTAAAAACCTTCACCAATGAAGCTTTTATGATCGCTAAATACAGAAAATCAATCGAAACGATTAAGAAGTTAAATATTAAAAGTGGAAACTGGAGAGGTCTCTTTATTTCATTTATTATTACATGTCTTTTTGGTGCAATTATTTTTATCATCTGGCAAGGACTCCACATGACAGTTGGTCCTGACGCAACATTAGACAAAGGAGATTTCTTTTCATTTGTTATGTTTACTGTATTCATGGGGGCCAGTATCGGGTCTATTCCTGATTTATATGCAACAATGCAAAAAGCAGTTGGAGCAACAGAACATTTAATGAATATTATTACTGAAGAAACGGAAGAAATGATCCATACTGGAACAAAAACAACTCCAATACACGGTGATGTTGCATTCAATGATGTTTCTTTCTTTTATCCGCAAAGAAAAGATTTTAAAGTACTCGACCACCTTTCCTTTACTGCAAAAAAAGGAGAGAAAATCGCCTTTGTTGGTGCCTCAGGTGCTGGAAAGTCAACCATAGCTTCCATACTTCAACGTTTTTACTCTCCAACTTCAGGAACTTATACCATCGACGGAACTGATGTGAGTGAATTTTCATTGAATCACTTAAGAAGCCACACTGCTCTAGTACCTCAAGAGGTCATTTTATTCAGCGGGAGTATAAAAGATAATATTCGTTTTGGAAAACAAGGCGCTACAGATGAGGAAATCATTTCTGCAGCCAAAAAGGCCAATGCCTTTGACTTCATCTCTTCTTTTCCTGATGGATTTGAAACAGAAGTTGGTGATCGTGGAATTCAACTTTCGGGTGGACAAAAACAAAGAATAGCCATTGCGCGAGCAATATTAAAGGACCCAACAATTCTTATTTTAGATGAGGCTACTTCTGCTTTAGACACGGAATCAGAACGATTGGTTCAAGACGCTTTAGACAACTTAATGGAAAACAGAACCTCATTTATTATCGCCCATCGCCTATCTACCATTCGCAAGGTAGATACAATACTGGTGATGGAGCACGGTAAGATTGTTGAAAAAGGGACACATGACGAGTTGATCAATAAAGTAGATGGAGTTTATGCAAACTTAAATGAAATGCAGCTAAACTAATCACATGTACACTTTGAAATTCAAAGCTTTAATCGTATACTGGCTGTTCAGTGGATTAATAATATTCTTGATATTCTGAATAACCTTTTTATATTTGTAATGTTAAATGCTAAAGCAACAGACAACTTAATGCAATGAGAAATTACTTATTATCTCTCAGCTTATTGATTTCAAGCCAATTATTTGGACAGATGAGTTCCAACTTTAACTCTTCGAAAAATTGGTCAATGAATAAGCATGAGGTCTTCTTCGCTGTTGGACCTACCTTCTTTTTAGGAGATTTAGGAGGACTAAACAAAGAAGGAACACAGAAGTCTATCGTAGATCTTGATTTTTCAAGTACAAGGATTGGTGGCGGACTAGGTTACCGATTTAGATTTCACCCAAGATGGGCCACTTCAACACAATTGTATTTTGCTTTAGTTGATGGAAAAGATTCTAATACTGATGAAATTATTCGCCGAAGCAGAAACCTTTCCTTCCGCTCCCCTATCTTAGAGTTAAGTCAACGCTTAGAACTAATTATCTTAGCCAATGAAAAGGTGGGTGCCAGATACAACATACGTGGATTAAAAGGAATGCGCCCAAGAGCAGATGTACTCTATGTTTTTTCAGGAATTTCTGGGTTCTATTACAACCCTCAAACACAAATCAATGGGAAATGGACCAACCTTCGCCCCTTAAGAACCGAAGGGCAAGGCTTACCGGGCGGAGCTGACGAATATGGAATGTTCAGTTTAGCGATTCCCTTTGGTGTCGGCTTTAAATTTGGTATAGGTCAATTTTGGAGACTAGGCATGGAAATTTCCTACAATAAAACATTTACTGACTATATAGATGATGTGAGTACCGTTTACTATAGCCCAAGCACATTGGCTTCTGAAGTTGGTTCTGACGCTGTATATGCAGCCAATCCAGCCATAGAAAATCATTCCTGGTTTGGGGAGGGAATGCAACGTGGAAATTCTGAAGATAAAGACGCTTATCTTTTTGCGAATATTGTACTTACTAGAAACATTACTTATCCTAAACCAAAACGTGGTTCAAGGGTAAAATGGAAAGGAAGAACAAAATTTTAATCGAATATAAAATAATATTAAGGTGAGCGAATGGCTCGCCTTTTTTTATTCCTATTTTTGTCAAAACATTTATGCTATGTACGCTTTAATTAAACGCATTTTCTTTCTTTTTGACCCAGAAAAGATCCATTATTTCACCTTCAAATTAATCAAGTTTACCTTGTCCATTCCAGGGATGAAATCTCTGTGGAAAAAATGGTACGTTGTAGAAGATAAAAAATTAGAGAGAAAATTATTTGGATTAACTTTTAAAAACCCTGTTGGACTTGCCGCTGGGTTTGATAAAAATGGAAAACTATTTAATGAACTAGAATATTGTGGTTTTGGATTTATTGAAGTAGGTACTGTAACACCACTTGCACAAGAAGGGAATCCAAAAAAACGCCTGTTCCGTTTAACTGAAGATGAAGCGATCATCAATCGAATGGGTTTCAACAACGATGGATTAGAAACCCTAGTTGAACAGCTAAAAAAACGAAAAACAAAACTAATCATCGGTGGGAATATTGGGAAAAACAAAGTCACACCAAATGAAAGTGCTGTAGACGATTACGTCGCGTGTTTTAATGCTTTATACCAACATGTAGATTATTTCGTAGTCAATGTGAGCTCTCCAAACACTCCAAATTTACGTGCATTGCAAGACAAAGCTCCTTTAACCGCCTTATTGAAAACTTTAAAAGACCTCAATCAAACCAAGGAAATTCAACGTCCTATTCTATTAAAAATTGCACCAGATTTAACTGACAGTCAGCTGGATGACATCATAGACATCGTAGCAGAAACAAAAATAGAAGGCGTTATTGCAACCAACACAACTATCGACCGATCTGGATTAAAAACTGAAAATGTCGAAGCGATTGGAGCTGGAGGAGTATCAGGAAAGCCTTTAACCAAACGTTCTACAGAAGTCATCCGTTACCTGCACGACCAATCCAACGGTAGTTTTCCTATTATTGGTGTTGGTGGAATTCATTCAGCGAAAGATGCCTTGGAAAAAATTGAAGCAGGCGCCTCATTACTCCAAGTTTATACTGGTTTTATCTATGAAGGTCCTAAATTATTAAGAGAAATCAATGAAGCGCTGTTAAAATAATAAGCTTTTCTTATATTAGTAAAATGGAAGAATTAAAAATTATAGAGTGTCCTCGTGATGCAATGCAAGGAATCAAGGAGTTTATTCCCACAACAACAAAGATTTCATATATCAATGAACTTTTAAAAGTAGGATTCGATACGATTGATTTTGGAAGTTTTGTTTCGCCTAAGGCTATTCCCCAAATGAAAGACACAGCAGAGGTGCTTAAACACTTAAACCTATCTAATACCCGTTCGAAGTTGTTGGCCATCGTAGCCAATGAAAGAGGTGCCCAAGATGCTGCTCAATTTGAAGAAATCAATTATTTAGGATACCCCTTTTCTGTTTCAGAAACATTCCAACAACGCAATACCAACACCTCTATTGAAGGTAGTTTAGGGAGATTAGAAAGTATTCAAGAAATAGCAGTAAAATCCAATAAAAAATTAGTGGTCTATCTTTCAATGGGCTTTGGTAATCCCTACGGTGACCCATGGAATGCTGAAACTGTTTTAAAATGGGCTTCTCGATTAAACAATGAAATGGGGATCGAAATTTTATCACTTTCTGATACTATCGGAGTTTCGACTGCTGGGTCAATTACCAGTATTCTCAATGGAATAACTCCAGAATTGCCCAATGCAGAGATTGGTGTTCACCTTCACACAACACCAGACACTTATCACAAAAAAGTCAAGGCAGCCTATGATGCTGGATGCAGACGATTTGATGGTGCAATTAGAGGGTTTGGAGGTTGTCCAATGGCCAAAGATGATTTGGTTGGAAATATGCCTACTGAAAAAATGGTGGCCTATTTTACAGAAAACAACATTCGCACAAATATTGACAATGGAGCTTTAGAAAGAGCTGTGCAACAAAGTAATTACGTTTTTTAAGCTTTATGATATGAAGAATATATTTTTAATGATTACATCTTTATTTTTTATCCATACAGCGATAGGAAAAGAAACAACTGCATATGAATTATCAAACTTCGAATCCCTCGTTGTTATTGGTAATTTCCCCGTAGAGGTTGTACAGTCTGATCGAAAAGAAGCCATTGTGAACAAACACAGCGATAAAGTAGATCTAAACAACCTTTCTTTTTCATACACCAACAAAGTTCTTACAATAAAATACAGCGGTAGCTTTGTTGAAACAATTGACTTACACATCATCATCTACACTCCTTCACCGATTGCTAATGTTGAAGCAAGAAGAGGTGCTGAGATTAGAATTAATGAAGCTGGTGATTTTGAATCTAGCGTTAGTTACAAAGTGGATTCTGGCAGTAAAATGCTTATTGAAAACATCAATGCTCCAACGGTTAAGGCTGAAATCACAAAAGGAGGATCAATTCGCATTACAGGAAAAACAGAATTATTTGAACCTACTGTAAAAACGGGAGGTACAATTGCTGCCGTGCGCTTAAAATCAAAAGAAGTCATCGCAAACATTACTTTTGGTGGCGAAATTATCTGCGGGCCGACAAAAATTCTAAACGCTAAAGTTACCAGCGGCGGAACTATTAACTATACTGGAAATCCTGATATTACTCAAAAAATCACACTAGGAGGTACAATTGAAAAGATATGATATTAAGACTTATTTCTGTTTTTAGCGTGTTTTTTATTTTTGCCTGTAGCAATGACAGCGCAGAAAAAAGTGAATCAACTCCCCCTTTAAATAAAGAAAATACCGAGGGAAATATTTCTGATGGGGAGGAAGTTTCCACGACAGGAGACTCCACTACTGATACAATAAAAGTAGAAACCTTATTTAACGCCTCAGGTTTCGATGACAAAAAGTATTATGAACTCTTAATCGAAACCCATTTATGTAATCCCAACTTTGATGCTTCTGCACAAGATGGCACAACACCTTGCAGTGCTAAATTCTTCGAGTTTCATCCATACAATCACAAAAGAAGCATTGAAGATGCATTTCTGTTGCAAGTCAAAGCGGGAGTTAATAATTATCCCTACCGACGCTTATTGATTTTCGTAAGGGAAAAAGGCAAATTGGTGTTAATGAATGGAATTGTTGGTTACTTGGTTGAACGCATAACTACTCCAAATGAAATTGACGACCTAATCGTTGCTGTTTTTGACGATTTAGGAAACGATAAATTCGATCGTTATGATGTTCTGATCAGATACAAAGAAGGTAAATATCACTTTGTAGAAGCCGTTGGTGATTTACATGGAACATTTGATACACCTGATTTAAAACAAAGGGCCTCAAAGGCAATTCTTAAACGTATCAATGAAAAGGAACTGATCTTTTGAGAAGCTTTATTTTTATCATATCATCCCTACTGCTTTCTGCCTGTATCAATGAATACACCTTAGACTCAAATTTCCCAACTCACCATATTCATTCCAATAGTGCAAAAGTATGGGTCCTTAATAATACCGATGATTTAAAGTCAAAAAAGGTTTCAAAACTGAAGGCCTACAGAAAAACATATACTTTTTATTTAAACGGCACATTTAGAGAACAAGAACTCATCCATTTAGGAAGTGATGCTGGTCTTGTTGGTCATTTCAGAATAGAAAATGATCATAAAGACCGCTCTAAACTAATCCTTGACTTCAAGGACAGCCCATCAGAATATTACGAAATAATAAAAATCACCAACACTTATCTTGAGCTTAAAAGTACTGGTGAGAACCCAGAGACTTGGCGTTTTAAAACCCTAAAACCTCCTGTATTATGATTTTAATTATCGATTGTGGTTATTCATCGATTTATAAATTGGAGGATTTGGTAGATCAATACAGCGATTATACTACAGTTTCTATTTACGATATTCAATACGAAGAAATTCAAAAGTTAAATCCTAAAGGAGCTATTATTTCTCACGCACATATTTCAATTCACGAAACCAACGTAGAAAAATATATTGAGAAAATAAAGGAAGTTTTAAAACTTGAGATTCCTGTATTGGGAATTGGAGTCGGACACCACTTATTGGGCGTTTGTTTTGATGCGCGTCCTGCTTATGAACCCTACCGAAATGAACTTGTGGACATTGGGCTTTTAGAAACTGAAGGACTTTTTGACAAGCTCCCCTACGAAGTACAATTGATCAAAGACAATGCAGGCACCATTTCAATCCCTCCTGGATTCCAACTTTTAGCCAGTTCAGATTACAGCATTAATGAAGCCATGAAAAAACATGATGCGCCTATTTACGGAGTACAATTTCTACCTGAGGTTTCCGGAAATTTAGGGGCAGTCATTATGGATAACTTTGTGAATATTTCTATGGGGAAAGCAAATTGATTCCAACTTATTTTTAGAACTTAGCAATTATGTTATTAAATCGCTTGTGGATCGGATTGTTTATGTCAGCATTGGCTGTTGGATTAGGAAAACTAATCTTCTTTGGTGATTTAATGATTTTCAAGGAAATGGTCGACGAGCTATTCGCCAGTGCTGAACTTGCTTTTAAAATTGCTCTGTTCTTAACTGGTGCGCTTTGCCTTTGGATGGGGATAATGGAAATCGGTGAAAAAGGTGGTGCAATTCGCATTTTAACAAGATTGGTTTCTCCATTATTTGGAAAATTATTTCCTGACATTCCAAAGGATCATCCTGCCGTTGGTTCGATGATGATGAATTTCAGTGCCAATATGCTTGGATTAGACAATGCTGCTACTCCTCTTGGACTAAAGGCTATGGGACAGTTGCAAGAGCTTAATCCAAAGAAAGACACCGCCTCCAATGCACAAATCATGTTCCTGGTCATGAACACCTCTGGGCTAACCATTATTCCTGTGAGTATTTTAGCCTACCGTAGTGGAGCTGGATCTACTTCCCCCTCGGAGGTCTTTTTACCAATTCTTATTTCTACTTTTTTCGCATCATTGGTTGGATTAATGGTGGTGGCCTACAAACAAAAAATCAACTTATTGAATAAAGTTATTCTTGGATATTTAGGAACACTGACCGTACTCATCGTAGGATTATTGGTTTGGCTATACAACAATCCTGATTGGGTTGAACCGGTCTCCAATGTCGGCGGAAATCTACTTTTATTCTCAGTAATTATCACCTTCTTGATACTAGGTATTCGAAAGAGAATCAATGTCTACGAAGTTTTTATTGACGGTGCAAAAGGAGGTTTCGACGTGGCCATTAAAATCGTTCCTTATTTGGTCGCTATTCTTGTTGCAATTGGTGTTTTTAAAGCTTCTGGAGCCATGGAAATACTTTTTGATGGTGTTCGCTACCTCTTAAAACTTGCCCATGTGGCCAACACTGAATTCGTAGAAGCTTTGCCGACTGCATTTATGAAACCCTTCAGCGGAGGTGCTGCACGTGGAATGATGTTAGAAACATTTGCAACCCATGGTGTTGACTCCTTCATTGGTAAAATGGCGGCTACTTTCCAAGGATCAACCGAAACAACATTTTATGTTTTAGCAGTATACTTTGGTTCTGTGGGCATTAAAAAAACCCGTTATGCTGCTGGTGCAGGATTAATTGCAGATGCTGCTGGAATTATAGCGGCTATATTTATCTCATTCTTATTTTACACCTAATGAGAAAAAAGCTAGATCAACTCAAGCCAGAAGATGCAATTCCATTATTGGTAAGACTCAAAACGCTTATTCTTGGAAAAAATAAACCTGATGGATTTACACGGTTGATGTTTACCTTCTCTTTGTTCTCGTGGTTGTTACTTACAATTTGGAACGCTGTGAGCTACTTTGTGTTGTTAACTTCTGACATTATTGAAGAAAATAAAGGCTTTTCAGTTAAAGATGTGATAATAAAAAATGGACAAAACCTGGGCTTTAACGGAGAGGAATTTCTTTCCTCTATCACCACGTTTTATTTCAACAGCTTATTTGTTTGGCTATTCATTTTCTTCGGATTGGTATTGATGTACCGTAAAAAACGAATCTATACTTTAGTGGTTTTAGGTGGATTGGCTTTTCATTTTATCTATATGTTTATCGTTCTCGGTTTTCAGTATTTTATTGAAGATGTTTCCTTTTTTGATAAAATTCTCTACGGAATTTTAATTGTCGTTGCAATGATTCATTCATTATTAATGAGCAAAGAAAAAAATGCTGTATTAAATGAGGAAGATGAGATTGCGGATTACAATTAATCCCCCAAACTCCATTCAATAAATGCATTCATAACATTCTTCCACTCTCCATTTTTATAATCTGGTTTCCCATCAACTAATGGAAAAAAGTTATGTTCTAATCCAGGATAACGTTTCACAACATAATTCATTTTGCCTTGTTCGATAAAATATAATGGAATCATGTCTGAGTTTACACAACCAATATCTTCGGAGCCGTAGACAATATAAACTGGTATTTTCAATCCTGCCAATTCATGAAGAGATGATTTCGAAAACGACCTCCAAGAAGTTAAATGTGGCCTTGCTTTTAAAGAATCATCATTGTGCACACGGGCATAAAATGCATAACGATTGGCTTGCAATGAATCAGCTTCCTCCCAAGTAATCTCACCTTTTTCAGCACGGACCCTAATTCTCCGTAAAATCTCATGCATCCTTGGTTCATAACTATAGGCTGATAATCCCAAATGCGTAACATGCTCATTATCATCTGCAAGTGCAACTGCTACTCTACTGCCTTGAGAATGTCCAAAAACTACAATTTTTGAAGTATCAACATAATCCTCATTCATCATAAATTCAATCACTGTATTTGCTCTTCTCACATAATTCTCAAGGTAATCCGCCAATAAAAACTCATCTGTTGGATTTCTTCTTCCAGAATTTCCAATATAAAAGTATTGCTCTGAAAGCTCTTCAATTTTTGGAACTAATGGAGTTTTGGGCATTGAAATAACGACCACATGATAATGTTTTTTCATGTTTTCTAAATCGAAATTTCCAAATTGAAGTGGTGCTATTCTATTGTTTCCAAAATCGACAAACAATGGAACGGGCAAAGAACCTTGACAGAATAATAACAATGTTTTTTTAACATTTAAAACAGTATCAGCAATCACGAAATCTATAGTATCATTTTCTTGTTCAATACGAAAAGAAGTATAATCTGTTCCTACTACTCTAGTTTGAGACAATGAATAATGGATTGAAACTAGAAAAGTGGGACTGTAAAGAATTTTGTGTTTTTGAAAACGAGAGAGCTGAAATATGCACATTAATTTTGTAGGCCAAATTTTTG
>NZ_CANNGT010000009.1 GCF_947504225.1 Brumimicrobium ulvae
AAAAATTTGGCCTACAAAATTAATGTGCATATTTCAGCTCTCTCGTTTTCAAAAACACAAAATTCTTTACAGTCCCAAACTTTGCGTCACTTTTTTCTCTACTTCACTCTAAAAGTAATTAATTATAACGTCCTTTGCGAATCTCTGCCTTATTTCTACTTCTTTTCTTTATTCAATTATACTAATTTCGAAGCTCCAAACATCCAATAATGAAAAACAATATACTCATTCGCAAAATCCAGCCTTCAGACAATCCTTTCATCGCTAAAATTATTCGCACAGCTTTGGAAGAATACGGCGAAGCAAAACCCGGAACTGTCTATACTGATCCGACCACAGATGAACTTTACAAAACCTTTTCTTCAGCACCAAAAAGCGGTTATTTCATTGCAGAACTGGATGGAGAAGTCATTGGTGGAAGTGGAATTTACCCGACGAAAAACTTACCCAAAGGTTATGCAGAATTGGTAAAAATTTACTTAAAAAGCTAATACCGCGGCAAAGGAATTGGAAAACAACTCATGGATAGAAGCATTGTTTATGCAAAAGAAAAAGGCTATACCCATTTGTACCTCGAGTCTTTTCCAAGTTTAAAGGAAGCCATTGTGTTGTATGAGAAAATTGGTTTTAAAAGAGTTGAAAGTCCGTTGGGCGACTCTGGCCATTTCGCATGTGATGTTTGGATGGTGTTGACTTTGTAATGTTATTTGGAAGACTAATCTATCTGCGTTTTATAGCGATGTCCTGAACGGAGTTGAACGGGTTGTTTTTCATTTGTTAGGTACTTAAAAAGGGCATCACAAGCTTCCTTTGGTCGCTATGACACCCTTGAATTACTGTGTATATTATTTTTCAGCTAGTTATTCATCTCCGGCAGGGCTTGCCGAACAACTTTCAAAAACAACTTACGGCATTATAATATCCGTATTCGCCATCATCTCTTGTAGGGTCTGAACATAAATACTCATGATATCGGATAAACTTAATCCAGCTGTAGCTTTAAGGTTCCATTCTGATTTCAATAAACGGTCATACACCTTATTCGTTGATGAATTAACACGAATTTTATCAAAGTCTTTTTTAACGTACTTATAGTTCCCTATTTTATTTTTATCTCTATCAAAAATAGTTATTGTGATAATGCATTTTGGCTTTAAATGATTGGGCATTAGATCAGACTTCAAAGAAATCTTTTCTTGAATTTCAACTGTTGTTTTTATGAGATAGGGAACTTCTGAATCATACTGCAAAAACTTTTTGAACATCCAACCAGGTAAATAGTCGAAACCATATTTTCCGCTGGAAGACATACAGCCTGGACAATAGGCTTTAAATGTTTTATCTTCTTGATCTGGGTCGGCAACTACAATCTTCTTATTTGTCTTTTTGCTTAGTTCTTCTTCAAAAATCTGAAAAAGTTCATATTTAGCAATATCAAAATTGATATAAGTTGAAACTTCCGAAAAGACCTTTGAATCTCGTTTGGCTTTAATAGAGCTTACATAAGCTTCAGGTACACAGAAGTTAAAATAAAAAACTGAAGCGTCTCGTTCTCTAAAATTATCCCAATTATCAATTCCCGCTTTTTCTGGAATAGAATCATTCTCCTGCGCATTAATTTGTAGCGGTGTTAAAAATAGTAAAGCAAGAGCAGTAGCTTTAATTAGTGTAGAATTCATAGTATTTGATTTTAAAATTAACGAAATCACGCTCCAATAAGCGTGCCGATTAAATAGATGAAATGTGATTAATAGGTTGATAATTAGTTGATTTAATGATTTATGCAGTGTGTTTTAACTTTTTTATCTATAGTTTCTTGTCTAGATGCTAAAACTGTGCAAGAAAACACAATAAGATCGATTCATTAGAAAAAAGTAGTGAATTACCTTATCTTGTCCTTCTCAACAGTACAAAAATGCGACAATTTATGATTAAAAATTATTTAATATACAGCCTTGTCATCCTGACAGCACTATCCCAAACTTCTTGCTCAGTAGATCCATCCTTAACATTAGAAATACCTGAAGAAGGATTCAAGGTTGTTCAACACATTCCTATAGATTCTGTTGGAAGAGATCAAAACGCTTTGTACTTAGCACCGCGTAGCATTAAACAGGATGAATTTAATTCTACTGAACTCAATACATTTATTGACAGCATGAATGCAGTTATGATGAGAGAAGAGGGGGTTGGAATAGCCGCAAATCAACTTGGAAAAAGACTGCAAATTTTTATCATTGAGGCGATGAATGATAATCCGAGATACAAAGTGTTAGGGGCAGTAGAAAATCAAGTTTTTATCAATCCAAAAATCACCAAAGTATCTAAGGAACGCAAAAACTTTTGGCACGGATGCTTGAGCGCAGAAAATGAAGATAGGGGAAACGTAGCGACTTTTAGTTGGATTGAATATGAGTGTCAAAATCAAAAAGGGGAGACCCAACGTGGACGATTAGAAGGATTTGCGTCAGTCATATTTCAACATGAATATAGGCATTTGATGAAAGGCACTTATTTAGACCACGCCAATCATTTTCTTCCAAAAGCCGAATTGGATCATCAACTTGAAATTGGAGAATTACCATTTTTTGAACCCGCAAACGATACCTTGCCGTTATTGATTGAAGGTTATCAATTGGGTAAGAGCCTAGAAGATTATTAGCATGAATATTGAAACAAATTAAAGGAAGTTAATCACATTTTGACTTGCTTTAGATTCACCCTTCACAATAATCACAATATTTACTTCTGGTATCGTGCTCGAAATCGTATTCTGTGCTGTATAAATCTTCTATAATCTGCGTCAAAGCTTTCTCAAATAACTCCATTAACTCCTCGATTGTTTCGGTCAGTTCATTGGCCATATAGAATGGGCCATCATTCAAGTTTACCATAGAGATAATCCCTACTTTATCTGGATATTCACCAAATTTATCTTTATACAGCATGTTGTACACCAACATTTGGAAGGCATACTTGCTTCTTTTCAATTTTCCGATTAAATCTCCAACCATTTCTTCTTCGGTCATGCCTTTTCTTGAGGGTTTGGTGATTTTCACATCCTTTTCACTACATTTCCCCGATTTATAGTCAATAATGCGTTTTTTGCCTTCAAATTCATCAATTCTATCTATAAAACCGATGAAATTGACGGTTTTGTCTTCTCCATGAATGTTTAAGGTTAAAGATTTAGTCAACTCCATCTCCAAACTTACAATGAATAAATGTCCATCATGGTCTTTTAAACTTTGACGTTCTTTCTTTAAAAAACGATCGGTTAAATGTTGGGCGACTTCAAGACTGAGATAGTTTTTTCCTTCTAGGCTCTGATTGGATTCATAATTAAAGAAGGTGTAAAAATGTTTTTTCATCACCTCGCCTTGTTTTTTAATCATTTCATCAATGTCAACGGTTGACAAAGACTTGTGAGCATCTCGTTTATTTCCTTCTTTGTCAAGTTGAGCAAAATCATCGTATAAGGTTTCTAAGGCGTTGTGGATAAAGTTTCCAAACGTACTTGCTTCAATCTCTTCTTCGACCTTGTCTTCTTCTCCAAATCCGAGCAGGTATTTGTAGTAAAAATCTAAAGGACAACGCAGCGCAGTTTTTATGGCTGAAGCAGAAGTGCGTTTACCAAAATATTCATCCAAACGGTTAAGAACAGCATCTGTTTTTTGGACTGTGATTTCTTCGCTTTGTTCATCTTCATTGGAAATCGTATAATCAGAAGTATTGAATTCAATCAAAGGATTAATACGTGAAAGTTCCAACTGCAATTGCATGATGTAGCGCGATGGTTCATCCACCCCTCCCATGTCTCTGTCTGCCGAAGAATAAGTAATCCAACAATTTTCTGCATGGTGCAACAAACGGTAGAAGTGATGTGCAAAGAGTCCTTGTTTTTCCCTTGGTGTTGGCAAATTGTGGTACTTCCTTAAATCCATTGGGATAATGGTCTGAATAGCATTCGTTGGTGGCATACTTCCATCGTTTAACCCAACGACTATCATGTTCTTAAAATCAATCAATCGGGTTTCTAATAACCCCATGACTTGCAAGCCATCTAGTGGATTTCCGTAATATGCAATGCTTTCATTCACCCAATGTTGATTAAACAAAGATTTAAAGGTTCCCAAACGCAAATCTGGTGTAAACTCTTCCAAAACGGACTCTAACTTGACCAAAGATCGGTCAAAATGATATAAAATTGACCTTTCTATCGCATTTTGCTCATTATTGAGTCCTTGGTAAATAATTTGATTTAAACTTCGTATTTGTTCCAGCGAATACTTCTTTTCGTCGCTTTTCCAAGGAGTAAAAAACAAATCAATCAGTTGGGAGATACGTTCGCCTAAATCCAAAGCGCTAGGAAATATAAATGTCCAGTTACCACTCAGTATTCTTTGTTCAACTTTTGTTATGGCTAGACTCTCTTCTTTGTTGCAAAACCCTGTAATAAAAGGGTGTTTGATAAAGCGAATAAAATCTTTGTGATATATCTGTTTTGAATTGAATTGCTGAAAGTGTTCTTGCACGGTAAACAGCATGTCTACCCAAGACTTGATGGCGGTGTTTTTCAAAGGCAATCCTAAAGTGATATTCGTTTCGCCGACATTTTTAGGGATGTTCTTCATCACAGGAACCACTAGTTTCTCATCGGCCAGTAAAAGCAAAGTTTCAGAAAGTTCGTTGTGTGGAATTTGATCATGTAAAATTGTTGCACTCACTTTTGCTTGTCCAGTGGGTTGTGCACAGTTGATGACATTAAAAACTTTCTTTTCCTTACCAATTTTATTCACTACAAAAGGCAGTTCTTTGACTTTTAATTCACTGAATAAATCGCGAATAAATCGACCTGCTTCATGGTTTTTATCGTTGAGGTAGTATTCATCTGCATCTACGAAAACATCAGCTTTCCCCATATTCTTCAATTGTTTCATAATTGAAATCTCGGCAGGAGAAAGGGCGTTAAATCCAGCAAAAATGAAATGTGAAGCTTTATCTTCTTTAAAAGCGACGTCTATGTTTGTGGCTAAGTTCCTATACGCCATTCCCATATAACATTCACCGTCTTTTTTTAACCTTTCATTGAAATGTTGGTAATAATCTGCCAGTAAATCCCAAAAACGCATAAAACGCAGTTGACCTTCGGTAAGTTGTTCCTCACTGTCAAAACTCCAATTTTCAATATCTTTGATGTCTGCTAAATTCCGAAACAAGTCTTTACTATCGATGAGGTAGCGATCCATTTCATCAAAATCACTGAGCAAAGTTTTTCCCCATTTAAAGAATTCATCTAAAGTTTGGGGTTCTTCCGTATCTACTTTTAAATGGACATCATATAGTTTGAAAAGCGCTCTTGTTGGTTCGATAATCGGTAAGGAGGATAGTTCTTGCACCCATCTGTTCATCGTAATGATTTTCGGGGAGAAAATGGGTTTGCCATACACCTTAAATAAAGCACGTTGTAAATATTTTTTCGCACGTTGCGAAGGAAGGACAATGGTCAAGTGCTCTAACTCTAATTGTTCGTCATAAATATGTTGTGCGATACGGTCGATAAAATGGCTCATGGTTTGTTTTTTGGAGGTTTATGCAGGGACTTTTATGTAAGGACGTTTTGCAAAACGTCCTTACTAAAACGTCCCAACCTTGATAATCTTTTTCTCAATCAATTTCTGAACAATCTGAAGTGTATTGGTAGCTGCGCCTTTACGTAAGTTATCTGCAACTACCCACATGTTTAATGTGTTTTCTTGACTTTCGTCTCTTCTCAGGCGACCAATAAAAACTTCATTCTTTCCTGCCGCATATAAAGGCATAGGATAGCTATTTGTATCAGGATTGTCTTGTAAATGAATTGTAGAGTTGTTGTGGTATATTTTTCGAATAAAGGCCAAGTCAAAATCGTTTTCGAAACTTACATTGATGGCCTCAGAGTGTCCGCCCTGAACGGGAACACGCACTGCGGTAGCTGTTACAGCAATTTTAGGGTCTAAAATTTTCTTTGTTTCATTCACCAATTTCATTTCTTCTTTGGTGTAACCGTTGTCTAAAAAGTCATCGCAATGCGGTAAAACGTTTTGGTCAATAGGATAAGGATAAATCATTTCCCCTTGAATTCCTTGGCGTTCGTTATCCATTTGTTGAACGGCTTTCGCTCCTGTTCCAGAAATGGATTGGTAAGTAGAAACGACCACTCTTTTTACGGTATACAATTGATGCAATGGAGCTAAGGCTATGAGCATTTGAATGGTAGAACAATTCGGATTGGCAATGATGAAGTCATCTTCTGTTAAGAGATCACCATTAATTTCTGGAATGATTAACTTTTTGTCTTCATCCATTCTAAAAGCAGAAGAATTATCGACTACACGACAACCAATTGCAGCGAATTTTGGTGCCCACTCAAGAGATATATTTCCTCCTGCAGAAAAAAGTGCAACATCTGGTTTCATGTTTAATGCTTTTTCAACATCAACAACGGTGTGCTCTTGTCCACCAAATTTAATTTTAGTACCTGCGGAACCTTTTGATGCTACTGGAATTAATTCAGTTATGGGAAGACTCATTTCTCCCAAGACTTTTAGCATTTCTTGTCCGACCATTCCTGTTACTCCAACAATTGCAAGCTTCATATTTTCAGTTTTTCCAAATGTAATTATTTTTCTATTTGGAACAGTTGTTTTAGTTCAAACAATCCATAGAATACCATCTTTTATCGCAATTCTCAGTCAAACAGTTTTGGCAATGATTCAATACGCTTATATTTGTATGAGATATTGTAGTTTACACTACTGAGTAAGAAAAAATTATGAGACAACTATTATTGATTTTTTGCAGCTTTTTCATTTTCACTTCTTGGGGACAAATGAGTGATTCCTTTGATGATGGAGACTTTACAAATAATCCTACGTGGGTTGGTGATGTGACTGATTTTATCGTGAATACCAACAGTGAACTTCAGCTGAATGCAGCAGCACCAGGTGAAAGTTATTTATCCACCCCGCATACCTTAACGCAATTAGAAGACAGGGAATGGCGGTTTAAAATCAATTATGCTTTTAGTCCATCAAATAACAATAATGGGGACACTTATTTGACTGCAAGCGATGCTGATTTATCTACTGCTCCAGATGGAATTTTTATGCGTATAGGTGAAAACGGCAGCAATGATCCAATTTATTTAATTGAAAGAAGTGGAGGGGTTGAAACCAATATTCTCACCAGTACACCAGCCATTGTTGCCACGAGCTTCGAAATCAATGTGAAAGTTATTTATCGTGCCAATGGAGATTGGGAATTGTATACAGATTTAGCCGGAGGAACAGCTTTTCAGTTGGATGCTACTGCCAATCATACGGCTACTGTTTTAGGTCAACACCTTGGTGTCTGGTTGAAATACACGACCAGCAATGTAACAAAATTCACTTATGACGATATTTATGCTGGATCAATTCAAATTGACAATACGCCACCTAATTTAAGTTCAGTTACGCCCATTTCTTCAACCGCTTTAGAGGTTTTGTTTGATGAAGGGATTGATCAAACAACAGGAGAAGATGTTTTAAACTATTCAGTTGATGGGGGAATCGGTAATCCAACATCTGTACAACAGGACGCTTCGAATTTAGCATTGTTTACCCTAACATTTGCTAGTCCTTTTAATGTGGGCTCTATCTATACTTTAACTGCAAATGGAGTTGAAGATTATGCCGGAAATGCAATGTCAACACAAAGTGAAGTTTTTCAATATATTGAAGCACAAACTCCTGAGTTTGGAGATATTATAATCAATGAGTTTATTCCAAGGGAAAATCCAGCAGTTGGAATGCCAGAGGTTCAATATGTAGAACTCTATAACCGAAGCAATAAATATTTTCATTTAGATGGTTGGAAATTGAGCGACAATAATTCAACAGGAACAATTCAAGATGTTTGGATGCTGCCTGGTCAATTTTTGATTTTGGTTCCTACGAGTGGATTAACAGACTATCCTCAAGCTACAAATGTAACCAGTTGGGCAACGTTGAACAATAGCGGAGATGACATTCATTTAGCTACAGATAATGGAATTGTTGTTGATTTTTTAAGCTATACAGATGCTTGGTACAAGGATGAAAGTAAGCAAAATGGAGGGTGGAGTATAGAAAGAATCAATCCTGAGTTGCTTTGTTCATCAGCAGATAATTGGCGAGCAAGTATTGACCCGAGTGGAGGAACTCCAGGAGCACAAAATAGCGTTTATGACAACCTACCAGATACTCAAGTACCAACAGTGGTGAATACAACGCCTGAACTTCCAAATACATTAACCATTCATTTTTCAGAAGGAATGGATTCTTTGAGTTTGGAGAATGCTGTTTTTACTTCTCACCCAAACCTATCTATTGCATCACGAACTTTGATCGGGAAATATCCAACTGAAATTACTTTCGTGTTCAATGAAGTCCTTGTTCCTGGTCAGATTTATACGTATTCAATAAATAATTTTTCTGATTGCTCAGGGAATACAAATAGCTATAACGGCACTTTTGTTTTACCTCAAACTCCTGAAAAAGGAGATTTAATAATTAATGAAATTTTGTTTAATCCATTAACTGGTGGTTCTGACTTTGTTGAAATTTATAATCATTCTGATAAATACATTGATTTAAAAGATTGGGAATTAGCTAACTTTAAGGATGGTGCTGTAGCCAATCAAAAGCAAATTACCGAATCCTATATTTTGAAACCACAGGATTATGTTGTGTTAACTGCAGATAGTAATTTTCAACTGATGAATTATCCAGTAGCAGTGCCTGGAAAATTTCTACAAATGTCTAGTTTACCTAGCTATAACAATGATTCTTCTACAGTTTATTTGATTTTTAATAGTGAGGTGATGGATAAAGTTGCTTATCATGAAGACTGGCATTTTTCATTATTACAATCAAAAAAAGGAGTGAGTTTAGAACGTTTTTCAGCCGAAAAAGCATCAAATACAGCTTCAAATTGGCACAGTGCGAGTGAAACTATTGGTTTTGCTACTCCTGGAAGAGTTAATTCACAAGACATGAAGCCAGGTGACGAAGGAGGGACATTGACCTTGTCTTCAAATTCATTCTCGCCTGATGGTGACGGATATGAAGACGCGCTGGTACTCAGTTATGAAGTTTCTGCGCCTGATTTGTTAGGGGATTTAGTTATCTACGATGATAAAGGAAGAATGATTAAGACCTTGTTTAAACAAGAGCTTTTAGGAGGGAAAGGGTCTGTAAAATGGGAAGGAACAAAAGAAGATGGTACAAAAGCCTCGATAGGACCTTACATCATATTGTTTGATGTGTTTAATTTGGATTCAAGCAAAACACAAACAATAAGAAAAGTGGTGACTTTGTCTGGACGACTATAAAGAACATTTATTTTATAATAGAAGGTGTGACTTTTAAATCGCACCTTCCACTAGTTACTCTTTTACCAATCCAATTTCCAACATATTCGGCCAGTTTTTACCCGTTACGAATAATTGTTTAGTGGATTCTTTATAGGCAATTCCGTTAAAAACTTCCCCTGTTTTACGGTAATCTAATGCCAAAATACTTGCATCAATTCTCCCTGTTACAATTCCTGTTTCTGGGTCGATAATTGCGATTTGATTTGTGGTATAGATATTTGCATAAATCTTTCCATTAATGTATTCCAATTCGTTTAATCCTTTTACCGGGCCTTCATTGGTGTATACTTCTAGGGTTTTAATCAAACCAAAAGTGTTTGGATCTCTAAAGTAAAGACGTTCTGAACCATCCGTCATAATGAGCTGTTCTCCGTTGTTACACAATCCCCAACCTTCTCCGGTGTAAGTAAATGTCTCAATTTCTTCCATGGTGTTTTTGTTGTAAACAAAACAAGTGTGTTCTTGCCATGTTAATTGGTACAGTCTATCCCCTAGAATTGTAATTCCTTCTCCAAAATACTTCTCACCAAGCATTTTTTTGTCTTGAATTGCACCCGTGTTTAAGTCCACCTTTGCAATCATGCTGCTGCCCATTCCACCTGTTCCTTCATACAGTTGGTCGCCATCAAATTCAAGTCCTTGGGTGTAAGACATTGTCGAATGCGGATATTCTTTCAACACTTCAGCCGTGTACTCTTGTGGAAATACGTCTGGGATAATTTTAACAATTCGGTTGTCTCTGCGTGTTTTATCATCCGTAGTTTTGGTTTCTAAAGTCAGTTGGTTGGTTCCAATTCCCCAATTCCTTGTGTTTACCTCAAAAAGGTAGCTTTCTTTTTTTGCAGGACCTTCAAAAATCACAGTATCTTTGGTAAACACCTTGATTGATTTTACATTTTCCAGATTAGCAATACTTACTTCAACACGAATAGACTGACCTTTTTGTGCCGATGCGTTGTTGAATGGGAGTTCAAATTTTGCAGGCACAAGACTTCCTCTTGTAATTGGGGTATCATCTTCACCACATGAGTGAATAGTCAACACAAGCAACATAAACGTTGCTAAATAGAAAAACGATTTCATATAAATTTAGATTAAATTTTTTATAGCACTTGCTGAAATACCATTGTGAGATGAGTTGTATACAGCTTTTTTATCTTTGATTAAGATAACCTGGGGGGACTGATGTTCAACCGAGGTGATTACACTCAATGCATTTGAAACGTCTCTGTGCCTTATTAAATCAATAAAGTACAAGTCGCATTTTTCGTTTTCTTCCCATTGAGACTCAAAACCATTAAGTGCCATCGAAGAAATATTGCAACGTGTAGAGTGTTTAAAAAACAGTCCAGATTTGCCTTCTGTATTAGTGATTGCTTCGTTGAGTGCTTCGACCGATTCGATATTGATCCAGTTGACTCTACTTTCTCTTGATTTTTTGCTGAATGAAAAAAGTCCCATAATTAAAATGCAGATTTAAATTGTTTTAAAAAACGAACATCATTTTCAGAGTATAGACGTAAGTCGTTAACCCTGAACTTCAATTGTGCAATTCTTTCGATACCCATCCCGAAGGCAAATCCACTATATTCTTTGGGGTCAATATTTGCTGCTTCAAGAACGTTTGGGTCAATCATTCCACAACCAAGAATTTCTAGCCAACCTGTGTATTTACAAACGTTACAGCCTTTTCCGCTGCAAATTGTACAGCTTACATCTACTTCTGCACTCGGTTCGGTAAATGGAAAGTAAGAAGGTCTTAAACGGATTTGAGTTTTCTTTCCAAACATTTCTTGGGCGAAAAACAATATTGTTTGTTTCAAGTCTGCAAAAGAAACATCTTTATCAATAAACAATCCTTCAACTTGGTGGAAGAAGCAATGCGCACGTGCTGAAATAGCTTCGTTTCTGTAGACTCTACCAGGCGATATGGTACGGATTGGAGGTTTGCTGTTTTCCATAACACGCACTTGAACGGATGAGGTATGCGTTCTCAAAGCCATTTCTTCATCTCCTGCTTCTACAAAGAAAGTGTCTTGCATATCTCTTGCCGGATGTTCTTCAGGGAAGTTTAATGCAGAAAAGTTATGCCAATCATCCTCAACCTCAGGACCTTCAGAAACACCGTATCCTATGCGTTCAAAAATAGAAATAATTTCTTTGCGAATTACACTAATAGGGTGTCTAGCTCCTATAGTGTTGGGCTCTCCAGGTCTTGAAAAATCAATTTCTTCTTTGTCTACAGTCTCATTCGAAAGCTGATCTTTAAACTTGTCGAATACAGTTTGTGCTGCATTCTTTAACTCATTTATTTGTAAACCAACTTTCTTTTTGTCTTCATTTGGAACGTTTTTTAGTTCTGTAAATAAAGGTTTAAGACAATTTTTTGATCCTAAAAATTTTATTCTAAATGTTTCTAAAGCTGAAGCATCTTGAATAGGAGTAGTATTGACTTCGTTAAGGAGTTGTTCTATTTTGTTTTGAATATCTGACATTTTAAAAAGTGTTCTTTATACTGTGTTTTACAATATTGTTCAAAAGATTTATTGTACAAATTTAGTAGTAATTTTTTGTAATTGTAATTATTCCATAACTTTGCAACATCTAAAATTATAAACTATGTCTTATAAAAAGCTTGTGTTGCTTGCGTTTGTTGTGTTTGGAGGCTTTCTTCTCCCTTCGTGTACAAAAAAAGATCCGTCCGTTTTAAAGATTTTTGTAAGGTCAAGTGACTTTATTTTGACAGAAGACGCTAGTGTTCGTATTGTTTCAGATATTAAAAAAGGGACACCAGAATACTTTGATGAGGTGAAGACGAATTCTTCAGGAGTAGCTATTTTTAATCTTGACGAGTTGTTTGATCAATATGGGAAGAAAGATGAGAAAGTAGCCTACTTTACAGTTTATGCAAAAGATACAACAACTTATCAAACTGTCGGAACAGCTAGAGCAAAGGCTTATTTGACCTCTACAGAGTCAATAATTTTGAAGAATTAGCAACCTTTTTGCTGTTTTTTACGTTATAATAAGAACAATACACTACTTTTAACCAATAGAAAACTATTTTACAATGAGAAACTATATTTTATTTTCAGGATTTTTATTAGTTGCTTTTGCAATGACATTTACGTTTGGGTCTTGCCGTAAAAAGGCAGATACCATCGCGAAAATAACCGTTAGAGATACAGCCAATGTTTTGGTGCCTAATGCACGTGTTATATTGTATGGAACAGCAACTGAGCCGCCATTAAAACCTGTAGTAAGAAGAGATACAACCTATACAAACTCATCTGGTGTGGCTATTTTTAATTACAATGAAGTATACCAATTAGGACAAGCAGGAGTTGCAGTTTTAGATATTTCTGCTGAAAAAGGAGGTTTGTACGGCGAGGGAATTATAAAAGTTGAAGAAGAAGTGGAAAGTACAGCAACTGTATTTATTCAACCTTAAAAATAAAATTATTTTACTTAAAGCCTTGGCAATTAGTTGCTGGGGCTTTTTTTTATGTATTGTAATTTAGGTTTTAGGCATAAGAAATTACTCTATTCTTGTCAATAAATGTGAGGAAATCAAAAGAAGAATCTATGTTTCCTTTTAGAATAAATAATTTTTTGTACTTTAGCCCGTCGAAAAGGTACAAGTTGAAAATTGGAGAGGTGCAGGAGTGGCTGAACTGGCTCGCCTGGAAAGCGAGTGTTCCTTCATCGGAACCGAGGGTTCGAATCCCTCTCTCTCCGCCACTAAACTTGTTAATTTTTGATTAATTTAGGAATATTAATAATTTTACAGAAACGATTAATTTTTAATCTTTGGAACATGAAAAAAATAGTTAGTTCTTTAGCAATCATCGGAATGTTCACATTCGGATTTAGCACAGTATCATTTGCGGACGAACAAGATCCAGCAAACGTAAGTCAAGAAGAAGTAGAAGCCGTAATGGGTGAAGATACTTCAGTAGTAAACGAAGTAGCGGAAGCTCCTGCTCAAACAGAGATTGAAGAGCAAGTTGAAGAAGCTGAAGTTGAAACAGAAGTAGGTTTCGTTTCTACTTTGAAGAAGAAGTTTATTGAAGGAGACCCGTTCTGGATGGGAATCGTTTTGATTGCTTTAATTATTGGTATTGCGCTATGTATTGAGCGTATCGTATACTTAAACCTTTCTTCAATCAATACGAAGAAGTTCTTAGCAGATGTTGAAGCAGCTATCGCTAAAGGGGATATTGAAGGAGCGAAAGAAATTTGCCGTAACACAAGAGGTCCAATTGCATCTATTTTTTACCAAGGACTTACACGTATTGATGAAGGTGTAGAAGCTGTTGAGAAAACAGTTGTTGCTTACGGTGGAGTTCAAATGGGATTATTAGAGAAAGGTATCTCTTGGATTTCTTTATTTATTGCTCTTGCGCCAATGCTTGGGTTTATGGGTACGGTAATCGGGATGATTCAAGCCTTTACTAAAATTGTTGAAGATGGTCAAGTATCTCCAATTACAGTTGCAGGTGGTATTCAGGTAGCACTTTTAACAACAGTATTTGGTTTGATTTCAGCAATTATCCTTCAGATTTTTTACAACTACATCATTTCTAAAATTGACGGTATTGTAAACGAAATGGAGAACTCTTCTATTACCTTAGTTGACATGTTGATTAAGTATAAAGCTACTGCAAAGTAATTTTATAGTAGGTTGTATTTATTCACTTTTAAAACCATTTATTATGGATAATGAAAAAAAGTTAAACGTTCTAGGTCTTATCATAAAACTAGTGATTGCAGTTCCTGCATTGATCTTCGGTTTTATCGTTATGACTTCAGGAGTTAACGCTGAAAGTAAAGATTTTGAGAAACTTGAATTTATGGATAGTTTCGCATTCAATGGTGTAATGAACATCAGTTTATATGCAATTGCAATCACAATTGTATTGATCTTGATTTTCTTTGTTGTGCTGTTGATTACAAGACCAGTTCAGGCAGTTAAATCTATTCTAGGGATCATCATTTCAGGAATCTTGTTCTTTATTCTTTACTCTATAGGAACAACGGATACCTTGGAAAGCTTGAACGTAGTTGGAGATATTACTGCAAGTGAATCAGCGATTAACTTTACACATGCAGGGATTTACACTGCTCTTATAGGTCTAGCTGTTTGTTCAGCAATAGCTATATTTATGGGCTTCATTGTTAAATTAATTAGAAACTAAAAAAAGAATGGCAAAGCGAGAATCACCGGAAATTAATGCAGGTTCGATGGCGGATATTGCCTTCTTATTGCTCATCTTTTTCCTTGTTACAACAACAATGGATAAGGATACAGCTTACTTGCGAATGATTCCAAAGAAAGTTGAGACGAATAAGCCTCAAACTCCTATTCAGCAAAAGAATATCTATAAAATCGCTATTAACAGTAAGCAGGTAATTCAAGCGAGAGATTCTATTATTAAGCCTGAAGATATTACACATCTGAATAGTAGAATTAAACATTTCTACCTTGTTAACAGAGGGAAAAAAGAAAACCGTGATATAAATTATCCTTACTATGGATACGGAAGTATACAGTTGTATAAATCTAACCTACAGGAACAAGAGGCTCGTTTGTTGAAGCTAGAATCGCAGGAAGTTATCGATGAGAGAACTCAGCAAATGATCGACCAAGCATATGATGCAGTTGCGAAATGGGAAGAAAAGTTAGAAATGATGGAACTCTACGCTAAATTTAGCGGGAAAAGAGAAATGCCAGAAATTGACTTTGAAGCGCATATCCGTTTGGAATCGTTCCTAGACACTGATTACTCTGCATACGTAGCTGTACAGTCAGAGGTTGAAAAAGCGGTAACTGAAATGAGAGATAAGGAAGCAATGGAATTGTTTGGTATGACGTATACCGCAATGAACAACTTCTATCAACAAAAGAAGACCGAGAATACTCCTGAAGTGCGTACAATGAAAAAGCACATGGAGTTAATTGAAACTTTGTTTCCTCTAAAATTAATTGAGGTAAAACCAAAACGTTAATTATGTCGAAATTTAGAAAAAATGAAGAAAAACCAGCTCCAGCGATTAATACATCGTCGTTGCCGGATATCGTTTTCATGCTTTTGTTCTTCTTCATGGTAGCTACAACTACCAAAGAAGTTGATCCATTGGTGAAAATTAATTCAGCACAAGGTGCAGGTGTTACTGATTTGACTCCCTTTAAACAACGTGGTGAAGTAGACTTCGTTTATTTAGGGGAACCAATGAAAGGTGACGTTGATAAATTCGAAAAAGGAATTGCTGTTCAGTTTGATGGTATCCTTTCGCAAAATGGAATTAACGGAATTGGAGTTTGGAAAACTGAAAAGTTTAGAAATAAACCGGCTGAAGTAACTGCTCCGCAGGAGAATATTATCACTTGTTTCAAAGCAGATGAGAAAGTTCCTATGGGAATCATCTTTACAGCACGTGAAATTTTGCAAGAATTAAACTTTAACTCAATTGCTTACTCAGCCCAAGAGATGGGGAACAAATCAAGTTATAGCATAAGAGAACAGTAGATTATTTTTTCTTAATATAATAGAAAATCAATCCCATTAATAGCAATGTTGATGGGATTGTTATTTTTAAATCGATCTCCATCATCCACGTAGGGAAAGTATCCTCAGACAACCAGTATACGTTTAAGATGTTGTTTAACGCGTGTACAACAATTCCTGGAATGATACTTCCCGAAACGTAATACATTAAGCCTAACGCAACCCCAAAGACCAATAATGGTATGATTTGAATGTAGTTAAAGTGCAATACAGCAAAAACTACAGCGCTGATTAATATACTGGGCATTACTTTTTTGTTGTTTTTTAGTATGTGATGAAAAAGAAATCTTCTAAAAGCCAATTCTTCTGCGATTCCTGTGATTACGCCAATGATTAAAACCGCAATTATAAATGAAGTTGATCCAACAGGGCCAACAAGAGATTTTAGCATTCTGTCTGAACTTTCTTTTTGGGCCAATAACTCATCGAATACATCCAAAGACTGAATTAGTTGTATGTTTATTTCATTGAAAAAGGGTAATAGGAAAAACGCACAAGTAAATAATAAAACACTCCAAACGATGAATTGGAACTGTGGCTTCCTTATTAGATTTTCTTCATCAGGCTCCAGCTTTATATAAAGTAATGCTGGAATCAACAAGAATCCTAATTGAAAAGGTAGGAATTGAATGAGCATGTACTGAACAGGATAAGAACTGAGCTGTATACTTATGTCATTTGTTGGCATTTCAGGGTAAAGAACACTGATAATTATACTTATGATAACCGAAAGTAGAACAACCGAAACTGCTCCAATGAGTAATAAGAAACTGGCTTGTAAAAACGGGCTTAAAGACTGATATTTTTCTTTCATTATGCGAGAACTTCTTTTCTTTGACTATCTAATTTAAGCAAGATAAGAATCATGATTAAAAAAGACATCATTGAAGAACCTCCATAACTAAAAAAGGGTAAAGGAATACCAATTACAGGTATAATTCCGATATTCATACCTACATTAATGGCAAAATGATAAAAAATAATCATTGCTACTGAATTGGCGTAAATTCTTGAAAAACGACTTTTCTGTCGTTCTGCAATGACCACTATCCTAACCAAAAGTATCGTGAATAGAACCACTAAGGTTGCAGAGCCTAAAAACCCCCATTCTTCTGAAAATACTGAAAAGATGAAATCAGTTTCACTTTCAGGAACGTGCCTGCTTCTAGGACTAGATAATAAGGCTTCGTGATAACCTACCCCAGAAAAGCCTCCAGAGCCTACTGCGGCTAGTGCCCTGTTTCGATTGTAATCTTTTCCATCTTGATCTTCTATTTTGCCTAGCCATAAATCTATTCGGTCCTTTTGATGGGATTGCAGTACATTCAAATAAGAATAAGAAACCGTTCCAACTAGTCCAATCGTGACGACATAGACAATTAATATGACAGATCTGATTTTCTTTTTAGCACGTTGTGCAGCAAAATTTTGTGCGATAAAGAATATGACTAGTGCGATCATAGTTATTCCAGAAATCAAGACCACCCACCCAGGCACATCATAACCAGGTAAAAACGAAAACGTATGCTTGGATTCTGTAAAGTAAAGCGTGATGATACTAAAGAAAATTATAACAAATAATACAGGTATGAAGTGAACTCCAACCCAAGTTTCTTTATACCTAAAACCGAGTACCCGATTCAAGAAAAATAAAATGATTGGATCAAGAGTAATTCCTTCCCTATACATTACAAAAAAGAATGCTGTAAAAACCAAAAAAGTTCCCGTATCATTCTGAATTAAGACCAACAGCATAGTCAGAATAACGATAAACAAGGCCAATCCTAGTGTTTTTCTTGAGATGATTTTAACACGACCTTGCGATATAACATAGGCCAGCATGAGCGCTGTAGTAAGTTTAGAGAACTCTGAGGGTTGTACTCCGAAAGGGCCGACACCAAGCCATGATCTCGCGCCATTAATAGGTTCTGTAAATAAAACTAAAATTAATAATACCAGAACTACCAAAAAGGCGATTGGTGTTAGCTTTCGGATGTATTCTGAATCAATCAACGAAATTACAATTCCCAAAAACAAACCAATTCCAATCCACATTATTTGCTTACCATAAAGTGTTTTAATATCAAAAAGAAAAGGACGATCTGGATTGTAGGCTGCGGAATAGATGTTGATTATTCCCATCAGCAATAATGCGGACACTACTATGATTGTTAACCAATCCCACCCCAACGCTTTTTGCCTGAATTTATTCATTGATATTGGTAAATCTTTTTTCTAATATGCGACTTTCTTTGGCTTTGTTATTGACCTGACCAGTGAGGTATTTCTCCATCATTAAACTTGCAATTGGAGCTGCCCAAGTTCCACCAAATCCTGCGTTTTCAATAAAAACAGCAATAGCAATTTTTGGATTGTCGTGTGGTGCATAAGCCATAAAGACAGAGTGATCTTCTCCATGTGGATTCTGTGCTGTACCTGTTTTACCCGCTACGATAATTTCATGATTAATTCTTGCCCTTCTTGCCGTACCGCCTGGTTCGTTGACAGCGCCGCGCATACCTTCCTTGATGGATTTGTAATACTTAGCTTCTACCATGGTTTGCTTTTTTACTTTAAATTTTTCAAGCGGTCCATCGTCTCCTATGCTTTTGACTAAGTGCGGTTCATAAAAATATCCTTCGTTTGCAACAATAGCTGCAAGGTTGGCCATTTGTAAAGGAGTCATTTTTACCTCACCTTGACCAATACTATTTGAACGTATTGTAGAAAAGGCCCAACGAAATTCACCATACCAATGGTTGTAGAACGAAACATTAGGAATAACCCCGCTTCTAAGACCATAAATATCGGTTTCTGGTCGTATTCCAAATCCAAAGCTATGCATGTATCTTTCCCATAGTTCCAATCCGATTGCAGCGTCTTTAAACAGATTGGGGTCCTTATTCTGTTCTATGATTCGCTTTACCAAATAGTAATAATAGGGATTACAAGAATACTGAATAGATTTGGCCACATTACTTGCTGGGGGATGATTATGACATCCGACCAAAGACCTTGTGCATGGAAATCCTGTATTTTCTGTAATAACGTTTTCTTGCAAACCAACCAAAGCCTGAACAACTTTGAATATTGATCCTGGAGGATATTCTGCGGCCAACGGACGAGGGTAAAAAGGTTTTAATGAGTCCCGATAAAGCCTGCTGTAATTTGTTCGTATGTTTCTTGTTCCAACCATTAAATTAGGATCGTAACTGGGCGCACTTACCATGGCTAAAATCTCACCTGTGGAAGGTTCAATGGCTACAATAGACCCCAGTTTGTTTTGCATAAGCAATTCTCCATAGGCTTGTAGTTCTATATCGATACCAAGATGTAATGGAGGGCCTTGTAATGCGTTTGTATCCAGTTTTCCCCCTGCGAAGTTATCTACGAGTTTCCCTTTTGCAGAAGTTAAAATAACTTTTGTTCCTTTTTGCCCTCGAAGCGAATGCTCATAGTACTTTTCTAGTCCTGTTCGACCAATAAAATCTCCTACATTATAAAAGCGACGATCAGCGTTTAGCTCTTCTGCATTTATTTCATTGAGATATCCGAAAATATTTGCACCATGAGGATAAGGATAATCTCTCATGCTTATAGGACTTTCGTAAAATCCTTTGAAATCGGGAAGTTCTATGGCTATTTTCGAAATTTCATCGGCAGAGAGTTCTTTTAAGAAAGCATGCGGTAGATAACTTCGATAATCATTTACAATGGTGTCGTTTCCTGTTTTTTTACTTCTTGTTTTTCGGTCAAGCTGCTTTTTAATTTGCACGAAACGTTGTCGAATAGAATCAACAGATATTCCGATTAACTTAGAAAATGCTACAGTGTCGAAATCTTCGATATCATCTTCTACAAACATCAAATTGTAGTAAGTTTTGTTGGCCACGATTTTTTTCCCGTCCCGATCGTATAGGATACCACGAGGGGGTTTGATTATAACTTTTCTTTTGGCCACCTCACCGGCCCTTTCAATCCACTTGTCATCGACTACTTGCATATAAAATAGACGGCCAACAAAAACAACTCCTACCAAGAGGAAAAGAAGGATAAAAACGAGTCTTCTACTTTCTAGGTTCATACACTTTTAGGCTTTTTGAAGAAAAGTACCTGAATAAGTATAAAGATAATCAAAGTAATAAGGGTACTCAAAACCGTACTAGAAATAATTTCTTTCCATGCAGACCATTTGAAATATTCTAGTGAGAAAAACCATAAATGATGGATAACTACAATGACTCCAGAGACTTTAACAAACCATGCATAACCCCATTCTGTAGCGGTAGGTTCTTTAAGAACGTCATAGTCATCTCGGGGTGCAAAACGTTTGAAAATTCCAGGCCTTAGATAAGCAATAAGTACAGCTGAACTGGCATGAAGGCCAAATGTGTTCATAAAAAAGTCAACTCCTATTCCTGCTAGAAAAGCCAATAGCATTAGTACGACAGGGCGAGTATCAAAAGGAAGTAGAATTATGAATAATGGATAAATCATAGGATGGATACCAAAGCCAAAATTAAGCTGCCCGAAAATAAGTCCTTGTGCCAGCACAAAAATTAATAATCGAATTGTATTTTTAAGAAGGTAATTCATTGTAATTGTTCTATTCCTCTTTCGAGTTCTTCTAATTCCAGTTGGTTGATATTCTTAATGATATAAACATAACGAAGTTTCCGCATGTCTTGATTCAATCTAACAGTAATGTCCCACATAGGTTTACCTTCAATAGGTTCTAAATTCTCAACAACTCCAATGGGTTCTCCTTGCGGGAAATATCCACCTCTACCTCTGGCGTTCACAGGACTTCCTTTTTTAATTACGATATCATTTGAAATCCCTGTAAGTTTCACTCTACGTGGATCGTCACCATCGTACTTTATTATACCATAAGCGTCTGTACCGTCAATATACGCACTGATATTGATGTCAGAGGTTAAAACAGATTTAACAATCGCAAAATGTCTAGAAACGTCATATACAATACCTACTATACCATGCGATGAAACCACGCCCATTTTACGTTCAACACCTTTTAAGCTTCCTGCGTTAATGGTGAAGTAGTTGTTGGTAAAGGAATGCGAGGAGTTGATTACTGTAGCTGGAGTACGTTCAAAACTTAACTTCTGGATGGTATCATTGATAATAGCTGTTTTTGCATCTACTGAAATGAAATTATCAGGAATTCGTTTTTCAAGTTCGATGTTTTGCGCCTGAAGTCTTTCATTAGCCTCGTCTAGATAGATGTACTTTATGATATTTCTTTCCCATGACAAAAGAGTTCCTGTAATTGCTGCGGATGAATTAAAGAACTTGGTTCTTGGAAAACTCATGACCGAGAAAAAGGAACTCAATGCAAGGATTTGTAAAATCATGAAGACAAGAAAAACCCTGAATCTTCTAAAGAATGCTATAAACTTTAGCATGAATTATTTTTACTTTTTAATCTCTTATCAAGAATTGGAAACGGTTAATATTTTTTAAAGCAATACTTGTTCCTCTTGCAACTGCTCTTAAAGGATCTTCGGCAATGTGAACAGGTAATTTCGTTTTTAGTGACATTCTTTTGTCTAGTCCACGCAACATTGAACCACCACCAGCAAGGTAAATCCCCGTTTTGTAAATGTCTGCAGATAGTTCTGGTGGAGTCATTTCTAGGGCACTCAAAATAGCTTCTTCAATTTTTGAAATTGATTTATCTAAAGCATGTGCAATTTCAACATAACTAACTGTAATTTCTTTTGGAATTCCAGTCATTAAATCTCGACCACGTACAGCATAATCTTCTGGTGGATTATCAAGTTCTGGTAAAGCAGCACCCACTTCAATTTTAATTTGTTCTGCAGTACGCTCACCAATCAATATGTTGTGTTGACGGCGCATGTATTCTTCAATGTCATTCGTAAAATCATTTCCTGCAACACGAATAGATTTATCACTCACAATACCACCAAGTGCAATAACAGCAATTTCCGAAGTTCCACCACCGATATCAATAATCATGTTACCCATTGGTTCTTCCACATCAATCCCAATACCGATTGCAGCAGCCATTGGTTCGTGGATTAAATAGACTTCTTTTGCTCCAGCATGCTCTGCTGAATCACGTACTGCTCTTTTTTCTACTTCTGTAATTCCTGAAGGAATACAAATTACCATTCGCAATGAAGTGTTGAAGAGACTTTTACGCTTTTTGATCATTTTGATCATTCCGCGAATCATTTGTTCAGCACATTGGAAATCTGCAATAACACCATCTTGCAAAGGCCTTACGGTTTCAATTAGCTTATGGGTTTTACCGTGCATTTGTTGTGCTTTCTTACCGATTGCAACAATTTTACCGGTCTGTATATCCCTGGCAACAATTGATGGTTCATCTACAACCACTTTATCATCCATGATAATTAGTGTGTTGGCTGTCCCTAAATCAAGTGCAATGTCCTGTGTTAAAAAGCTAAATAATCCCATATTCTTTGTTGCGTAGTATAAATTTTATAATAAAGTGTAGTTTTTGCTACCTTCAAATTTAGCTAAAATTATACAGTATATTTTAATTTATTTGTTTTAATGTTTAAAATGTCTATTTCCTGTAAAAACCATAGCCATACCGTGTTCATTACAGTAATCAATAGATAATTTATCCTTGATTGATCCACCTGGCTGAACCACAGTGTTTATGCCTTCTAAATTAGCGATTTCAACACAGTCTGGGAACGGGAAAAAGGCATCTGATGCCATCACAGCACCATTCAAATCAAAGTTAAATGATTTTGCTTTGTGAATGGCTTGATTTAAAGCGTCTACTCGTGAAGTTTGACCTGTTCCGCTGGCCAATAGCTGTCCATTTTTTGCAATTACTATAGTGTTGGACTTGGTATGTTTTACTAATTTATTGGCAAAAACTAAATCTTCTTTTTGTTGCGCTGTTGGAGCTACTTTTGTTACTGTTTCAAAGTTCTCTACAGTTTCTGTAATGGTATCGCGATCTTGGGCTAAAACACCATTCAAAATAGTTCTGAATTGTTTTTTTGGTAAATCGATCGGTTTTTGAACCAAAAGCACCCTGTTTTTCTTTGATTTTAAAATTTCAAGTGACTTTTCGTCAAATGAAGGAGCAATAACAACCTCACAGAATAAATCATTAATCAATTCGGCAGTGGCTACATCAATCGTTTTGTTGGCCATTAAAATACCTCCGAATGCAGAAACAGGATCTCCAGCTAAAGCATCTTTATAAGCTTGAACAAGTGTTTCTCTTGTTGCTAATCCACATGCATTGTTGTGTTTTAATATAGCAAATGTTGGTGCGTCATTTTTAAAGTCTTCCATCAAACAAACAGCAGCGTCAACATCTAATAAGTTGTTGTAAGAAAGTTCTTTTCCATGTAATTTATCGAAAATTTCATCTAAATCACCATAGAAAATTCCTTCTTGGTGTGGATTCTCTCCATACCTTAATACTTGTGCTTCTGTGATACTTTGTTTGAAAACTGCTTGCTCTCCCTTGTTGAAGTAATTAAAGATGTGTGTGTCGTAATGTGAACTAACATTAAAAGCATCTCTAGCAAAAGCTTTTCTTTGTGCCAATGTCACTTCTCCATTTTGCTCGGTTAGAATAGATAAAAAGTCATTGTATTGAGTTCTTGTTGAAACCAACATAACGTCTTTGTAGTTTTTGGCTGCTGCACGAATAAGTGAGATTCCACCGATATCAATTTTTTCAATAATTTCTTCGTGGGTTCCTCCCGCAGCAACTGTTTCCTCGAAAGGATACAAATCGACCATCACTAAATCAAAAGATGGAATTTCAAATTCCTGTAATTGTTGTTGATCTTGCGTGTTATCTTTTCTGTTTAATATTGCACCAAATATCTTCGGGTGTAAAGTTTTTACTCGTCCACCCAAAATTGAAGGGTAAGAAGTTAAATCTTCTACACGCTTTACTTCGATTCTAAGGTCTTCGATGAACGATTGAGTTCCTCCTGTACTGTAGATTGTAACTCCTTGACTGTTTAGTGCTTTAACGATTGGTGCAAGTCCTTCTTTGTTGAAAACTGATATGATTGCACTTTTGATTTTTGTATTGCTCATAACCGATTTGATATTAAGCCTACAAAAGTAAATAGTTTAACCGAATATGTCACTTTTTTAACGACATTTAGTTATAGACAATTGCATTTCGATTTTAACATCAGAAATCAGTCGTTTCGAAGTCAAAAACTAACTGTTCACCATGTGTTGTGCTAATTTCGGAAAACTGTTGTAAAGCGATTGGGCATCTTTTTCAGGTAAATCCAGTGTTGCAATTGCTTTTTTCATGCAAAGTAACCAGGCTTCCATCGCTTTTTGATCAATTTTGTGAGGTAAATGACGCATTCGCATTCGTGGTGGGCCATACTTTTCAATGTAAAGTCGTGGTCCGCCAAAAAACTGTGTTAAAAACATGTATTGTTTTTCCTTAATTTCTTCAATGTCGTTGTGAAAAAGTGGAATTAAAATGGGATCTTGATAAACGAATCCATAAAATGCGTCTACTAATTGCCTGATTTTCTGACTTCCCAATTTATTGTATAATGAATCTATCTCTTCTGTTTCCATTGTCATCAAAAATACTTAAATTTATCCATTGATGAACCCCAATTAAGTTTAAATGCTATCACGGCTACTGTTACCTTTGTTGATTTCACTTCCGTTTTTTGTTTTTTCTCAGTACAGAATGGATGTAAGGAACGTTGCGGACTGTTATGGGAATAGTTTTATTAAGCATCCAGGTGATTATGAATTGCAATTTACTGGAAGAAAAGGTACAGAAACAGACTTATCGGCCTATCCGACCTTGGCAGGGCTTCAATTGAACAATACTTTTTGGTCTTCATTTACGGCTCCCCATGACGGGTTGTTTATGTTTTCTGGAATTACAGAAAACTGCATCATGGATATTCTGATTTTTTCAGCGAAAAAAAAAGAGGGGGAAGAAAGCAGTTCTCGCTTTACGAATATCTGTGAAAACATTGAAGTCGGAACTGCTGTAATTGAAAGAATATTGAAAGTAAAAGGCAATCAGCATTTCGGATTGAATAAGTCACCAAATGAGCAATTTCTATATGGATTAAGAATGACCGAAGGAATGGAGGTGTATCTCCTTTTTAATGCTTCGATAAGTCAGCGAATTAAAGTTCGTTTAAATGTGGAGTATGAAGTAGATTATTCAGATCTTGATGTAGAAAGTCTTAAAAGTGTTATCGATATGCGCAGAAGTAATAAGCATTCGGAACTGCGGATTCAATTAAGAGATAAAAGTACAGGTTTACCCATAAAAGGGAAATTGCTTATTGATAATTCTAAACGCATAAATGGACTTTATAGTGGTTCTGATTTTATCTTTTCGATTCAAGAGAGGGAACATCTTAAATTGAGCATAGATGTTATTGGCTACTTCTTTCAAGATCAGGAGGTCTTCATTGAAGCAGGGATAAATAAAGAGTTAACCTTGTGGCTTGAACCTGCTGAAATAGGAAAGAAGATGGAGCTGTCTGGAATTCAATTCAAAACAGGTAGTAGCGAACTGTTAAAAGGTGCTGAAATAAAACTTGTTCGTTTAAGGGATTTTCTCTTGTTGAACTCATCTATTCATATTGAAATTGAAGGACATGTGTTTGAATTTGGAGAGAGTACGTTTGCAGGTAGACGAATGTCGGTAGCTAGGGCAAATACTGTATTGAAGTATTTGGTCGATAGCGGAGTGAGCAGAAGCCGATTGAGCGCCAAGGGATATGGGAATGAATTTATGATTTATCCAGAACCAAAATTCGATTGGCAAGAACAGGCAAACCGCAGGGTAGAAATTAGAATTTTAAAAGAATGAATAGTGTCTTAAAAAAAATAGGGATAGGGATTTTGTTCTTAAACTCGTTTTATGGGGTGACCCAAAACGATCATTTAATGGGAGATGTTGGCGATTGTAATGGAGCTATTTTATTGTCACCAAACACCTTGTTAAAGCCAAAGATTTTTAAAGGGCCGGGAACGGTTATGGATGTTGAAAACTATTCAAAATCTTTAAAGTTAACAGAAGTCAATAGCCTATGGCTAAAGTTTGAAGCTGACTATTCGGGTGAATTAAAGTTAGCTTTTGAAAAATTTGATTTTGCTCTAGAATATTGTGTTTTCATTTTGAAAGAACATCAGACCTGCGACTTGATTCGCGAAGGTAGCGCGAAGGTGTTTACACATCAATACATGGACCAACAAGCGCATTCGGCATCCATAGATTCTATACATTATAACAAAGGTGAGGTTATACTTTTATACCTGAACACGGTAAATTCCGATGAAAATACTGTAGCAATTAAAGCTAAATTTGAAGGAGATGTGAGTCCTGAAGAGTTCAGTGCAATGAAAGAAGAATTTGATTTGCGTAGTTCAGAAGATTTAGATCCCTACATCATTAAGGTGCGCGATGCTAAAACGAAACTTCCTTTGACGGCCAGTATTATTGTCTCTGATACGAGAGGATTGAATGCTTTATATACTGCTTCAGACCTTACTGTTCCAAATTCCGAAAACCTTAAGATGACACTAAAAGTTGATGCCGCAGGATACTTTTTTCAAGATGTTGTGATCAATAACAGAAGGGAGGAAGCAAAAGAAAAGGTGATTTATTTAATTCCATTAGAACAGAATCAGTTGATTGAACTTGAAGGATTGATTTTTGAATCTCATTCTGATGTGCTCATCCCAGAAGCGATGTTAAAACTGAAAAGGTTAAAAGACTTTATGTTGATGAATACATCGGTGCAAATCGAAATTCAAGGCCATGTTCATTTATCAGGGAGAAATACTTTTGCCGCTAAAAGACTTTCTAAGAAACGAGCTAAAACTGTTCGTACAGTCTTAGTAGAAAGTGGAATCAGTAAAAAACGCATCAGTGTGAAAGGGTTTGGAAATTCTATGATGAAATTTCCTGAAGCTGAAACAGATTTGGAAAAGCAAGCCAACAGAAGAGTAGAGATTAAGATAAAGTAAGCTTTTATAGTTTTATTTTTCTCGGTTTGTTGTATATTCAACGAGCATGATTAAGGACTTTTTGCTAGGTGAATCAGGAATAGGGTCCAATAGCTCTAAAGCCTCTTTCTTGAACTTAATCATGTAGTCATAAGCATATTCTATACCTCCATTTTCTGTCACCAATTGAATTGCACGACGTACTTTTTTTGGATTTTCGTTGTGGCGTTTAACAATATTGATTAACTCCTTTCTTGTTTTCTTATCCACGGTATTTAAGGTGTAGATCAGTGGAAGGGTCATTTTTTGTTCGCGAATATCATTTCCTGTTGGTTTTCCAATTTTCCCCGGAGTACCATAATCGAAAATGTCATCTTTTATTTGAAAAGCTAAACCTACTTTTTCACCAAAGAGTCTCATGCGTTCTGCTTCATCTTCTCTTCCAACGGAAACAGCTCCAGCTTCACAACAAGTGGCAATTAGAGATGCTGTTTTTTGTCGAATAACTTCAAAATAAGTTTCTTCATCGATATCGAGTTTACGGGCTTTTTCAATCTGAAGTAATTCTCCTTCACTCATTTCACGAACTGCACGCGCAACGATTTCCAAAGAACGGTATTTTTTGTTTTCAATACTCATCAATAAAACCTTTGAGAGCAAGAAGTCACCCACTAAAACAGCAATTTTATTCTTCCAAAGTGCATTGATCGAGAAAAAACCTCTTCTTTCATTGGCATCATCCACAACATCGTCATGAACGAGTGTGGCAGTGTGAAGCAATTCAATTAAAGAAGCAGAGTTGTAGGTATCAGGATTGACTTCTCCCAGCATTTTGGCAGATAGAAAAACAAACATAGGGCGCATTTGCTTCCCTTTCCTTTTAATAATGTAATGAGTAATCTTATCTAAAAGGGGAACCTTAGATTGCATACTTTCACGAAAGTGAACCTCAAACTTCGATAGTTCTTCAGTTATGGGGCTCTTAATATCACTCACTTTTATCATGGACTGCAAATATAGAAAATAAAAGTACGGAGATAAAGAAATGAAGATGTATAAAAGATGAATTTTGGGGCTTCGTTACAGAAGCGAGAATTTAAACAAGTTGATTTATTGACTTTCTATGCTTTTCCGTATGTTTGCAGTTAAATTTAACAGGAATGGGAGGTACTTTACGCAAGAATATAAAAATAGGGTCAGATGTAAATATCGTTTTGAAAAAAGACCAAAGATCTGGGGCCTTAACACAAGGAGTAGTAAGTAAAATATTGACCAATTCACCTCAACATCCTCATGGGATCAAAGTAAAACTTGCTACTGGAGAGGTGGGCAGAGTGAAGGAAATTCTCTCCGAGGACAGGTCAGACTTTTAAAATCGGTTGGATGAAATCTTTGTAGAAGATTGATCAGACATTAAACATCTAATCTCCATTGAATAGTGTTTTAACAGCTTTACAGTCAGGAAGTTCTTCGAGCAAAAACTCCTTGTCGCTGCGTCCCTTTCTTTCAAGCCCTTTTTCTTCAAAGTATTGAGGTTCAATCGTGAGCATACATTCCGTTTTCTTTGCTTTTAAAGCCTCATATTCTTCTGATTGCGTTGCATCCTTATTCTGATCAACCGACTTTAATAGATTTTTGATGGCTAAACGAACCTCGAAACATTCACAAATATCGGACTTGTTTTCACAAGATGAAAATAGAAATACAGAGAATAATACTGCTAGTCCAACACTAAACTTATGGAGTAAACGCATATTTCGTTTATTTGGCGGGCAAAGTAAATAAAGGGATGCTTAGTTTTTGAACAATCTGTTTGGAAACGCTCTTTTTAAATATTTGTGTAAAGAAATTTCTTTTTCTTGGTTGAATGGCTAAAATATCAATGTTTTCTTTGATGTATAATTCACAAATAGCCTCTTCAAAATTATGCCCTGTAACCACAAACGTTTCAAGGTTTTGATTGTCAATACCTAATTTGTTTTTCCATTCTTCCATTTCTTTTTCACTGATGTCAGAAACTTCTTTTTCAAAATGAATACTGCATATTTCAGCATTAAAATGTTTAGCAAAACGATTGACCTCATTGAAAGAAACAACCTCTTCGTCTTTGTAATTAGTGAGGTAAGCTACTTTATCAATGGAATTGGATGGACTCACCTCTTCAGGAATACTTAAGACATTACACGGCGCATTGTCGATAACTCCAGCAGCAACTGAACCTAAGAAAACTTCTTTTAACCCGGTCGCCCCAGTTGTTCCCATTACGATGTAGTCTACTTCCTCTACTTTTGCTATGGCTGTAATTCTTGTCACTACTTGTCCTTCGGCCATAACATGTTTGAAGTCAATATCACCATAACCATTATTGTCGGCCTTTCTTCTTAAGGTTTCAACAGATTTTTTGAAATTCTCGAGTGTTTCCATCTCCATAATTTCATAGACTTCTTTAGACGTATTGTGCAAAGCACGTCCTAAATCTGGTAGCTCATAGACATGTGCCAAAAGCAACTCAGCATTTAATTTTCGTGTGAGTTGTAAAGCGTAAAAAAATGCATTTTCAGCAGCATTAGAAAAATCCGTAGGAAACAGTATTTTAATCATCGTAGTTCGTTTTATGTATGTGAATGTTTATTGCACTAAGTTAAGCCTAAATAACTTTTTTACCTCTAAAAAGTTCCGAAAAAACACCAAAACCTATCAAATATCATTTTAATTTAATCTTTCCTAACCTTTTGTTCATATGCTTTAGGGTAATTGAACCTTACAAAACGACTAAGATCTAAATGACGGAGAATACATTTGAGCAAATATTTCTTCGATTATCTATAAGTGAAACGGGATTAATTTCATACTTTTCAACTTTAAGGATGTAGTCCATATACAATGAAGCACTTATTTCACCTCTTATTGTTTTTCCTGCCTTTTTCACTATTTGCAGTGAATGACGATGTTTATTTGGAAAAAATTGAGACGGCACAAACAGACGCTGAAAAAGAAGCTGCCTATTTAGATTGGATCAGTGCAAATGTTCAGAAAAACACTTTAAGGTGTGACTCTATTCTTAAACAAAAGAAAAATTTTACTTCTAGATTTACAGAAGATGGGCGATTCACTTTGTTATTGCTCAATTATAATAACATTCGGTTTGGCGGACTTGAAGAGATGCCACAGATAGAAGAATTTGAACTAAGTCCTACAGATTTATTATTGGCAAGAGGTCTAAATATTTGTTATAATAGAACACCTTTACCAGATGATTTACTTTCTGAAATTAAAGCGAACATAGATAAGTATAACGACCCAACTCGTCAAAGTGTTTATTATGCAGTGATGAGTTGTGAGAAAGGACTGACCAGCAAACAGGTGATTAACTCCTTTAACAAAGCGTTGAAACATGCTAAAAGAAGTCATTTAAAAAGTATTTATACTTCAATTTTAGATGTTATTTCAAACTTTTACTTGCAGGTTGAAAACTTTGAAGAGGCGATATTTCATCAGCAAAAAGGAGTAGCATATTCCAAAAAACATAATTTGAGAGGAGATCAAGTTAAACACCTAGTGAACCTGGGGAAAATTCTTTTTCAGTTTGATGATTTAGAAAAGTCTGAAGGGTATCTGCTTGACGCATTGAAATTAAGTTCTAACCTCAAATTGGATTATATTTCAGGCCAGTTATACAACCAACTCGGCGAATTATATACTGAGCAAGGCAAAAGAGAAAAGGGCATACGCTTTTATCAACAGGCTATTTTAAAATTTTATGTTGTTAATAATACTTGGGGACTTGCACAAACACATCAGAATATTGGTAGGGCTTTCTATAAACAAGGTTTTCTAGATTTAGCAGAAAAGAACTATAAACTAAGTGAAGATTTCTATAGTAAATTAAATCATGGAGATACAAAAGGAGATCTGTACAATTATTTGGCAGAGCTCTATTCTAATAAAGGAAAACTAAGTCTAGCAAAAAAGTACATTAATAAATCAATTGCTTTTTGGAGAGAAAGTGATATGCTAATCCCTTTGAATGATGCGTATTACCTGAAATCAGTTATTTTAAGTAAATCTGGTGATTTGGCCGAAGCCTATCACTTCTTGAATAAGTATCAGCTTTTTCGTGACAGCACTTATGCTTTAGAAACTAAATCTAAGATTGCCGAGCTGAGTGAAATGTTTATGTCTGAACAAAATGAGCGTAAAATACTAGAGCAAGAAAGGAAACTGGCTGAAGAATCCTCCCAACGTTTATTGATTCAAAATAAATTAGAAAACAGTAAGCAACAAACGCGGTTAATAATCGCCTTGTTTATTATTTCACTGGTGCTATTTGTGGCTATTTTTGTTATTATTCGAAATAAAAACAGACAAGAGCAATTAATTAAAAAACAAAGAGAGATTGAATTGCAACAAACTCTATTGCGAACTCAAATGAATCCTCACTTTATTTTTAATGCGATGTCGGTTATTCAGAGCTATATTTATGATGAGGATACAGCCAATTCTTCAAAGTTTTTAATTCACTTCTCGAAATTGATGCGAATGATATTGGAAAACAATGCAAAGCAATTTATTCCGCTTGAAACAGAATTAGAAATCATCAACAGGTATTTGGTACTTCAAAAAATGAGGTTTGAAGACCGTTTTGATTTTGAAGTCAAAGGAAACGAATCTATTGATGCTACCTCAACTTCTATTCCTCCTATGTTGGTTCAACCTTTTATTGAAAATGCAATTGAACATGGAGATTTGGATAAAGTAGATAAAGGCAAAGTAAAAGTGACTTGTGAAATTTATGAAGATTTATTTATTTTTACTATTGAAGATAATGGAATTGGAAGGCAACAAGCTGAACAGAAAAAGAAAAAACCTTCCTCTGAAAGTCATCGAAGTATGGCTGTGGAACTAACGCAAAGTAGAATTTTGTTATTGAATGAAAAGTATAAAAGCAAAGGATATTTAAAGATAGAAGATTTAGATACGGAAAAGGGTACTGGCACAAAAGTAACCATTGCAACTCCGTACATCAAGAATATATAAAGTTGAATTATGGCATATAGTGTAGTTATTATTGATGATGAAACAAGAACACGTTCATTACTTAAAAAAATGGTGAGTAATGCTGATTTTCCACTTGAAGTCGTTGGTGAAGCGGAAGGTGTTGAATCTGGATTACGTGCAATCCAAAAACATGAACCAAATATCGTACTCTTAGACATTCAAATGTCTGATGGTTCTGGTTTTGATGTGCTTGATCGTTTGAAAAAGAGGAATTTCGAAGTCATTTTTGTAACTGCCCATCAAGAATTTGCTATTCGTGCAATAAAATTCTCTGCATTGGATTATATCTTGAAACCGGTAGAGATGGATGAGTTGGAAAGCGCTCTAGGCAATGCTATTGATGCAATTCAAACAAAGTCCGATCTTTCTGTTCGGTATGAAGAACTACTCAACAACTTAAAACACAACAATAAGAGAATCGTAATTCGTACCAAAGGATCAATGTTCGTTTTTGATGTGAAAGACATTGTGCATTGTCAATCGGATAGAAACTATACTTATTTTTACCTCAATGACGGAAGAAAGGTGTTTACTTCAAGGACCTTAAAAGATTATGAAGACACCTTGTGTATGCCAGATTTCATTCGTTGTCACCGATCTCATATAATAAACATCAATTATTTAGAGCGCTATGATCGAGGTGATGGAGGTACAATTATCATGAAGGATGGAACAGAAATCCCTTTGTCTAGAATGAGTAGAGAAAGATTCTTGGATGTATTAAACTCTCTTTAGATTTGGAATTTATAGCTTATTAACAATACCATAAATGATAGGATTCCCTTTTCTTAATTTTATTTTGTAATCTTCAACTAAAAAAGTATTCTTGTCTTTATTCCAAATGTAGGTTTTAAACTTAAGGTTCGGATTTTTAAGGTGTTCTTTTGGAATTTCAATTGTTCCATGGAAAGTTGCCGATTCAGCCCCTTGTTGTTGAAGATTTAACTGTTGGTCAAAATCATATCCTCTCCACAATATTGTTTCGCCCTCATTTTCTAAGGTCAAAACTAAAGTTGCCGTTGGTGGTTGGTTAGCCTTTATTTTTACAGAAAGGTCAATGAACGCATGGTCTTTTAAAAGAAAACGACCTAAGTTCGCTTCAAAACCTGGCCCCCATTCTTCATCAGGATTTATTTGATAAGTTCTTTTTCCAGCAGATGAAACTGTATCTATTATAGATGACGTATTATAACTCCAACTCGGCAGTGAGTCCTTTTCAAAGTCTAAAGTCGAAACAAGTTTTGACGGACTTGGATTTTTAGAAAAAAGATAAGAGCTTCCCCCAAAATAGTTCTTTTGTAGTTCAATACTCGGATAAAATTCTTGTATAATAGGAACAACAAGAGGATCGATATGATGTAAACAGCCTAAATAAAAATAGCTATGATGTTCAGCATTATCTATAAGGAATTGTTTAAAATCGGGTATAGATTCAAATTGATCATACCAAGTGTAGTTGGAATCAAACCTCATTTGGTTCATATAATATGCATTAATGTGTTCTACCGATTGCACAACAGAAAGTACGTTTTCTTTCTCATTGGCCACTTGTAAATCATTGAGGATTTCCAAATATGGAGATTGATAAAAGTACTTGTAATGTTGACGTTCATAAACTAAGGAAAGTGTTCCTGTCAATAAAATTAGTGCAACAAGAATTAGATTTGTTTTTGGAGAACAGTTGGGTAAATGTCCAAAGAGGAGAAACAAAAGATAAGTAAAACTGAATATTAGTACTGAATATTGTAGTACCGCATTTACGTTTGTCGAGTAGAAATACCCAATAAGAAGAGGAGTTAAAAACCACGTAAGAAACAAAAGGTAATTTTTGAGATTGATTTTTACATGTTTTTTGGTGACTAAAAAACCCAATGCAATTCCCAATACTACCATTATAAAGATGTAGGAATAATTAAAAATATAGGAGATGTAATTCAAGAAAAAAACGGGTGTAGGCTTTGCTAACCATTCTTCAACACCAGCCACGTTTAATTGATAAAAGAAAATTTCTAAATGCGGAATATAAAGCCCAAAAATGCCTAAGCCTAATAAACAATAGCGAATAAGAAAGGCCTTCTGAATAAAAAATAAACCACTAACTCCAACAATCGCTGCAAATAAGAGACTAAAATGGTGGTTATATGCACATAAAGCACCTGAAATGATGAAAAAACATCCATTCAATAGAAAATTTCGCTTTGGATGTTGAATTAGTTTTGTAAGGAAAAACACCATTAACAAGGAAAAAAACAGTCCACTAATATAAGGTCGTGCAATTTGGCTAAACAGCACTGTATATTGAAGACAAGAAACAGTTGCAGCACTTAATAATCCGACAGTTTCATTCATCCATTTTTCTCCAATGGAAAAGGTAAGATATACAGAAATCACTCCAGCAATAATAAAAGGGAACTTCACAGCAATTGTAGAAATGCCAAAAATTTTCGTCCAATAATATAAGAATACTTGTACCCCTGCCGGATGTCCATCGATTTTTACTCCCTCATGAATTAGTGCAGAGAAACTGTCGAAATTTAACCGAGATAAAGCGCTAAATTCATCATGTGTAAAAGGAATTTCCGAGAGATTGAACACGCGTAAAACAACTGCAACCATTAAAATGAGGAATAAAATCCAACGATTTGAAAGTTGTTTCATTGTGAGTTAAAGAATTAAAGTATTGTGTACAATAATAGTAAATGGTTTTATTGATTACTGTATTTCTACTGTTTTATTTTGCTTAGTAACTCAAGCCAAAGAAAAACCCTCGTCTTTCTCACCCATTGTGGCGAGTCATGACGAGGGCATAAAATTTCATTTAGAGCACTTTTACTTCGTGAAGTACTTTCTAACTTCATTTCTTGTTCCTGAGTAAGGAAATAAGTCAAGCAACTTGTTTGCATATATTTGATCTGTCATCCTATCATAACAGTATTTTGCAATTTTTACGCGGTCACTGTCGAAAGTAAAAGACTCAACGATTTGATAAGCTTGATCAGCCGTGATGCATTTATTGGCCAAAGCATCTTTCGCGTATTCCATTTTTTTATCAGCAAAATTTAAGTTTTCCATCTCATCTAAAATCGGTTGAATGGTGGGCACCGCAACAACACAATTAGGATTGTAGTTCCCATGCGGAGGATATTGGCCATTTCCATTGGGTGGATAATTCCCATTGGGTGGATAGTGAGCGCCATTTCCTGTATAATTATTGTGTATTGTTCCATCAGGGTGATAATGCTGTCCTGGTGGATTTACGCCAGTACACAAATGACATGTGTTGGTGTTCTTTCCTGCGTATTGAACCACTAACACATTTTGGCCATACATAGACTGGTTTATATTTACCACTTCTATCCAGTTGAGTTTTTTATTGCCGCCAATCCAGTTTACAAATCCAGTATATTGCTTGTGCTGCTGAAGTGTAACGTGTTCTTTCACTTGAATGATTACACCGTTTGTATACAACAATTTGATTTCATGATAAGATGCCGGTAAACCAACAACCTTTAATTGATAGTTGGGAATTATATTCTGTACAACATCATCGATAATCAAATAAAAAGGATCTCCAGTTTTATCCATAATCACTATATTTGACTTACTACCATGATTTTGAGCAGTTGCATTGAATGCTAAGACGACGAGTAAAATTGTAATTAATTTCTTCATGATGCGTAGTTTTAATAGTGAAACAATATATTTATATTCGGGAATTCAAAAACGAGGCCAAAAATATGAAAAGGCTTTCCGTTTTTTGACGAATTAAAGCAGTTTATAATAAGTAGCAAATAGAAACCTCAAAAATTCATTTTATACATTTGTACTATGTTAATGAGCCTACGTATTTTAATCGGATTTCTTTTTCTGATCCTTTTTACTCAATTCCAAATGGAGTTAAGCATTATGGAGGTGAACATTCCAATTACTGGACAAAGTTTTGGGGTTTTATTGGTGCCTTATGTTTTAGGAACAAAAGAGGGCATGATAACGATTTTACTTTATTTGATTTTGGGCTTGTTGGGAATGCCTATTTTCGCCGAAGGCAGTAGTGGATGGGCGTCTTTTACAAGTAATAGTGGGGGATATCTAGTCGGTTTTCTTGTTGGCGGAATGTTTAGTGGATGTGTTTCAGGAAAGTTTGAAAACACAATTTGGGCCTCGCTCTCGGCTATGTTTTTTGGAACCTTTTTAATTCTTCTTTTTGGAGTTTTGAAACTGTCCTTAACCCTAGGTTTATCAAAGGCAATAGTGTATGGATTTAATCCCTTTATTGTTGGGGGAGTAATTAAGATATTGTTGGGGGGAATTGTTGGTTGGTGGTTGAAAGAACGGATGTTATTAAGTGAAGAAAAAGGGACTTATTAATTTATTCGGTTAAAGATAAAAAGGTCTGACCTCAACTTTTACAATTGCAAGAAGGTTTGGTAAAGCGTTGTATTGTTCTTTACCCTCTTAAACTATTGCTTTGTGGTAGATCCAAAACAAAAAAGGAGAATGATTAGAATCATCCTCCCTTCAAAGTTATTTTAAATTAATCTACACTACAATGTTGACAATTCTTCCTGGAACAACAATCACTTTCTTTGGAGTTTTACCCTCCAAATACTTTTGTGATTTTTCCAAACTTAAAATTTCCTTTTCTATTTCTTCTTTCGATAAACTGTTCGGCAACTCCACCTTGAAACGCATTTTTCCGTTAAAACTTACTGGATATTCAAAGGCATCTTCTACCAAATAGTCTTCGTTGAAAATAGGGTAATTAGCATCGCTTAAAGTTCCGGCCTCGTTTCCTAAAACCACCCATAATTCTTCAGCAATATGTGGAGCATATGGCGCTAATAGCACAACTAAGTCCTGTAAAACAGTTTTGTTATTGCACTTTTGCTCTGTCAATTCATTCACACAAATCATCATTGCAGAAACGGAAGTGTTGAACACATATCTGTCCATATCCTCTTGTACTTTCTTGATTGTTTTGTGGATGGTTTTTAGAGCTTTGGCGTCTGGTTCCCCTTCAGTAATTAGTACGTTTCCTTCTTGATCATGGAATAACCTCCACAACTTACGCAAGAAGTTATTTACTCCATTGATACCTTTGATGTCCCATGGCTTTGCTTGCTCAAGTGGACCTAAGAACATTTCGTACATTCTCAAGGTGTCTGCACCGTATTTTTCTACTAAATCATCTGGATTTTGCACGTTGAATTTAGATTTTGACATCTTTTCAACTTCATTTCCGCAAAGGTAAGTTCCGTCGTCTTCTAAAATGAATTCAGCGTTGGCATATTCAGGACGTGACGCTTTGAATGCTTCTGTATCAAGAATATCGTTGTTGACAATGTTGATGTCAACGTGGATTCTTGAAGTTTTAAATTCTTTACGCTTTCCAAAACTGATGAATTTACCACTTTCTTTATCGCGGTAAACAAAATTACTTCTCCCCAAGATCATCCCTTGGTTAATCATTTTTTTGAAAGGTTCTTCGAAAGGAATAAATCCAAAATCATGTAAGAACATTGACCAGAAACGAGAATAGAGTAGGTGTCCTGTTGCGTGTTCAGCACCACCGATGTATAAATCTACGTTATTCCAATAGTCCACTTTTTCTTTAGCAACAAATGCTTTTTCGTTGTGTGGATCCATGTAGCGCAAAAAATACCAAGAGCTTCCTGCCCAGCCTGGCATGGTGTTTAACTCCATCGGATGAACGTTAGCTTCTTCAGCTCTGTCTTTACTTGTTAATTTGTTCTTCTCGCTGTCCCAATACCAATTGGAAGCATTTCCCAATGGAGGTTTACCGTCAGGAGTAGGTAAATACTTATCTACTTCAGGCAATTCTATAGGTAAATATTGGTCTTCAATTGTTTTTGCAATTCCATTGTCATAATACACAGGAAAAGGTTCTCCCCAATAACGTTGACGAGAGAAAACAGCATCACGCAAGCGGAAATTAGTCTTGGCTTCACCGATTTTTTTCTCTTCAAGAACTTCAATTGCTTTTTTAATTGCTTCTGTTATTTCTAATCCATCTAAGAAATCAGAATTGGCGATTTTTCCTTTCTTTTCTGTGTAAGCATTTTCTTCGATTGAAACATCAGCAAAGATATTCTTAATCGGAATATTAAAGTGATTTGCAAAATCCCAGTCGCGTTGGTCTCCACAAGGAACCGCCATTACAGCGCCTGTTCCGTAAGAAGCCAAAACATAATCACCTATCCATATTTGAATTTTCTCACCACTTAAAGGGTGAATAGCATAAGCTCCAGTGAATTGTCCAGAGATCGTTTTTGTGTCCGACATACGGTCGCGTTCCGATTTCAATCCTGCTTTTTGCTGATATTTTTTGATGTCTTCTTTGTATTCCTCAGTCGTAATTTTGGCAACTAATTCATGTTCTGGGGCTAAAACCATAAATGAAACACCGAAAATTGTGTCTGGTCGTGTTGTAAAGACTTGAATTTCCTCATCGTGGTCAGCCACTTGAAAATAAACAGAAGCACCAACCGATTTACCTATCCAATTGCGTTGTATATCTTTTACTGCATCCGACCAATCTAACTGGTCTAAACCTTTCAACAAACGTTCTGCATAAGCAGTAATTCGCATTGACCATTGACGCATTAATTTTTGTTCTACTGGATGTCCACCGCGTTCAGAGACACCATTTACAATTTCGTCATTGGCCAAAACAGTACTAAGTGCAGGACACCAGTTCACCCATGAATCTGCTAAATAGGTTAAGCGGTAATCCATCAATATCTCCGCTTGCTTTTTTTCATCAAATGATTTCCATTCGTCGGCGGTAAATTCTATTTCGCAGTCATTGACTGCGTTTACTTTTGTATTCCCTTCACTTTCAAAGACAGCAACTAGGTTTTCAATAGGCATTGCTTGATCAGCATCATTACAATAATAAGCAGCGAATAATTGCTTAAAAATCCATTGCGTCCATTTGTAATACTGTGGGTCTGAAGTCCTCACTTCTCTGGACCAATCGAATGAGAAACCGATTAAGTCTAATTGCTCTCTGTATCTTTTTAAATTCTCTTCGGTCGTTACCGCTGGGTGTTGACCTGTTTGAATAGCATATTGCTCTGCAGGCAAACCAAAAGAATCGTATCCCATTGGATGTAAAACGTTGAATCCTTTCAATCTTTTATAACGCGCATAAATATCAGAAGCGATATAACCAAGTGGATGACCAACATGCAGTCCAGCACCAGAAGGATAAGGAAACATTGTTAAACCATAGTATTTCGGTTTAGTAGAATCCATCTTGGAATCATAAGTGTTGTTTTCTTGCCAGTGCTTTCTCCACTTTTTCTCTATCGTGCTAAAATCGTATTCCATGCTTGTTGCTGTTTGTTTTTGAAAAAGCAAAGATAATTTTTTTTAAGTTCATACGTGTATGTATAGTCTCTGAATAGATTTACTATTTTATGAATGGGGTTTTTTAATCGATTATTTATTATATTCGTAGGTAACTTTAAACATTATTTATTATGAACTCAAATAACTTTTTGATTACAGCTTTCTTCACCGTGATTTCATTTTTTACATTTTCACAAAATAAATACGCTTTTGAGGTAGAGTCATTAAACAATAAATCACCGCAAGAAGTACTAGAAGATTTTTCAAGACATTTTGAAGAAGACCATAAAGAGTATGTAGAAGGAGTGTTCTTTATTGAATCTAAAACTGTTTATACAGAAGACAACTTTAAAGAAGTTGCAGCTGCTACAGGTTACACGTTAAAAGGGTTTAAAATCATTTCAAGAGAAGAGGTTATTGAAGAATAAAAACAACGGTTTTTTTAGGTATTCGACATCAAATAGATTTTACATTTTTGAATACGAATTCGAATAGACCATTGATGGTCAGTGTTCAATTCATTTAATATCCTATAGTTAACCATCTCAATTGATGAGCTAGGTTCAAATCGTCAGCAATAAGGTTTAAACTTATAGGTGTATTGTGTGCATGTTCATGAAGCTATCAATTATTTATTTTCTTACTTTTCACCTCTCGACAATTGAACAAAACCATGTTTTAAAACTTCTTCTCCGTTCAAGTCTTTAGCTGTAATTTTATAGAAGTAGGTACCATCTGAGCATTCTGCACCATTGTTTAATACTGAGCCATTCCATTTAAAGTCTATATCACTACTTTCAAAAACAACATTCCCCCAACGATTTAAGATAACAAGATCCAATTCGGAAATATTTTGAACATTAATCAATTGAAAGAAATCATTCTCGTTATCACTATTTGGAGTAAAGATATTTGGAATAGATATTTCAATATCGGGATTGTTAATAATGATGGTTAAATTTGTTGAGTCCATACAGCCAAAATCTCCAATTGCATACAGTGTTACTGTATATTCATTGGCAACTCCATTTGGAAATTCATGAACAGGATTAACATCATTGCTTTGAGCTGAGAAGTCACCAAAATCCCAAATGTAATTAGTCGCATTTGTAGATTCATTTGTAAAGTCAACCTCTGTGTTGTTAAAGTCTGTTGTCATCGGATTTGCGGAGAAGTTAGCGATTGGACCATCTGCCACCTCAATATAACTTGTTAGTGTGGTATCTCCAACACAACCATTTGCAAATTCCATAGTTAAAGTAACGTCAAAAGTTCCAGATTGCGTATAGGTGTGTGTAACGGTACCGCAGGAAGTGCTGGTGTTTCCATCTCCAAAATCCCAAAGACAAGATGCGTTAAGGAAAGTAGAGGTATCTGTAAAGGTCACAGTATGTGGACTACATCCCATAAGTGTGTCACCAAAGAAAGATGGTTCTGGGTTAAGAAACTGCTCTTCAACTTGGAAGTTGGAAGATGCAGTACAGTCACCATTATCTACTTCAACAGCGTAATTTTGGCCGAATGCGGCTCCTGTGATTAAACCAGAGGCATCAACTGAAGGACCTGTGGGCGTAAAAGTATAAGTTGAACCAGCATCATAATTTAAAATTTCAGCAGAACCGTCTACGAAACAGTCAGGATCTGTAATATCAAAAGTTGGCGCATCTGGAGTGATTAATTGTTCATCAATTTGGAAACTCGTTGCACAGCCTCCGCCGCCTTCTTCTACAGTGTATTGTTGTCCAAACACAGCACCATTAATTTCTCCATTACTACCTATTGTTGGTCCAGCAGGAGTAAAAGTATAAGTTGCATTATTGTCATAGTTCGTAATTTGCGCAGAGCCGTCAGCACTACAAGTAGGATTTGTAACATCAACGTTTACTGCCCCTGAACCTGCAACTGGTGAGGAGGTTACAATGGCGTCCCAACCTTCTTTGTTAACTACACTAGTAGCATAAAATCGAAAAGTCAAACATTGATCTTGGAGGGTGGTAAGGTCCAGGACATCGTTGTTATTCATAAAGTTACAATCTGTTCCTCTCGGGTTGTCAGGGCCTCCAGCTCTATTGTCAAACAATATTGTACCAGTTGTACCCACACCTTCATAGATAACCATCCAATCCCATCCTGACGATGTACCGTACATAGACAAAACCAGGAATTCAACATTTAAAGATTCACATGCTGCAGGACAAATAGTCGTTATTGTTTCGCAGTTGCCATTGGCATAGTTGTTTGCATATCCATCACTACTGCAGTTTCCTCCCGGTCCACCATCGTCATAAAAATGTATGCTTGTTCCTGGATCTAATGTGTATGTGGCAGTTGCGCAGGCAGTAGGGATAATATCACCTTGCTGTGCAATGGCGGTATTTCCGAAGATTAATCCTATGATAATGAGCGCGTAGTATAATATAGACTTCATAATTTTTATTGTCAAATTAGTGTAGAGTATAGTTTAATATTCCACTAATTTAAAGAATAAAATAATTACAAAGAAATTATTGTAGAATTTAACAATTGGGAAGGGTTATTTTTCTTGCATTATCAAAACCAAGAAAATTATTTACGTTCTAAACAAGATTAAACTATGTTTAAAAGCTAACTTTGATAAAGGTTAATTTGTGATTTTATATAAATGAATTCCATTTCCATAGTCTGCGGAAAAATATAAAGCATTGTTAAAGTAGAATAACTGATCTTTATTTGGGAGACAACATTCATGTGCTAAGGGATTGACAGGAGAAATTAATTTTGTTCCTTTTTCTGTTCCATCAGTTTCGAATAATTGGATTCCACTTTTGTTACTTCTTGCAATGAAATATAGCTTACTTCCTAGTTGAGAGAAGCTCTGAGGAGCGCTATTACCGTCAGATTTAATTGTTTTTAGCAAGGTTGTCCCTTCAGTTGTTCCGTCAGTCACCCATAGTTGTGATCCCTTTCCGTCATCAGCGGAGAAGTACAGTTTCCCATTGAATTCGGTGAATCCCATCGCGTTGCTACTACCATTTGGGTTTATTGTTTTTACAAGTTTTGTTCCTTTAGTGGTTCCGTCAGTTACCCAAAGTTGTAGATGATCATTTTTTTCTGAAGCAGTAAAATATAGTTTATCGTGAAGCTGCGCAAAACTCCATCCGTTAACAATAATATCTTTGATAATCTTTGTTCCTTCGGATGTACCATCTGATATCCATAACGGACCGTAACCGTATTCATACTCCATACTATATGCAGTAAAAACGAGTTTATTATTGTAGGCAGTTAATCCAATAGGTTGAGCACCTGGATTTTCTTCGATCATCTTTAAAACCATAGTTCCAGTAGGGGTTCCATCAGAAACCCATGGCTGGTCTCCATTGCCATCATTTGCTGAGAAATATACCTTCCGGTTTAATTCTGTTAAGAAAGTCAAATTTGGATTTATATCTTTTAATAATTTTGTGCCTTCTTTTGTTCCATTACTGACCCAAAGTTGATTTTTATGCTGATCAATTGTCGAAAAGTAGAACTGTTCATTTGTGGCAGGTTGTAATTTGGAGTTTATTTTTATGGATTGATTTGTCAGTGATATTCTTGTTAAGTTATTTTCTCCTTTCTTTCGCATCCAAACTATTGTCTCTCCGGTTTCATTATGTTCTAAAAAATATAGATTCTCATTAATAGTAATTGGCGACGGATTAAAGTTGAGTTTTCCATTTGGATTAATAATGTTTTCTAATATAGTTCCTTTTTGACTTCCATCACTTGACCAAAGCTGTATCTTATCGGTGTTTTCTACAAAAAACATAAGTCGACCATTATGTTTTATAAAGTTTGATATATGTGTACTCTCAGTTGAATCGAATTCTTTTACCAATTCAATTTTGGTCTGTGAAAAAACACTCAAACCAAAAATACTGATTATTACTTGCATTAGAATATTTTTCATCAATATGGTGTATTAAGTTATTTATAATTGCTTACAACTGCAACCAAAGATAATCTCATAACTTTTGATCCTTCATAGGGTAAACCCTGATTTTGTGTTTGTTAGTTATATTCTTAATTGGTAGTCCGTGACTAAAAAAGGTAATTTTGAGTCTCCTGCTAGTTGGATTAAGTATGTTTTGAATGGCTGTACAAACTATACAATAACAATACATGAAGAGATTGATAAAGTTTCTACCCTATTCCTTTTAAAAACTCCACCAAATCAACTTCAACAGGAAGATTCAGCTTCTTACGAATGCGATAACGAGACATGCGAACAGCTTTGTAACTTACATTTCGCATCGTAGCAATTTCCTTGTTGGAAAGGCCTAAACGAATTAAGCCACATACGTTTTTATCGAGCTCGGTTAGGTTGGGATATTTCTTTTGTAGAGTGTCTAGAAATTTGTAGTTGATTTCATCCACATTTTCTTGGAACTCCTTTAATTGTTCATCAATAATAAGGTTGTTATTGGTGTAAAAAATGAGCGATTTAATGGCTTCCTTGATCGATTCATCTTTCCATTCTCCCTCCAAAATAGCTCCGAGCTTTGATTTGACCTCTGTTAACACTTCTTGCTTTCTTGAGATGTCAATGGCGAAATCTGTGAGGTCCTTATTTTTGTACTTGAGTTCAATATTCGCTTTTTCTTTAGCGATTTTCTCTACTTCGAACTTGTTTTCTGCAAGTTCTTTTTTTATCCGTAGCAATGATATTCTTTTTCTCCCATAAAAAAAGAGGAAAAGAAGCAACAAAAGTAAAAGAATTAAACCGATTGTTACTTGATAAAAATAAAGCTTATTTTTCTCTACTAAAACTTCGTTTTCCTTCTCTTTTAATTGTATTTGTTGATTTTGATAATTCAACTGAACGTTCAAGATATTTTCGAGTAAACTTTTTTCAATGGTTGTTCTTCTTGCTTCTCGCGCTTCATCTCGAACTGTTTTTAGAGAGTCGTAGGCTTTGAAATAATGTAAAGCTTCCGTGTTTTTTTGTTGTTCAAGATGTGCCTTGAATAGCCAGTAATAATTTAAAACCAATAGTTCATTGTTGGGGTGTTCTCGATTTTGAATTCTCGGATGACCAATGCAGTTTAAAATGGTTTCATTGGCTTTTTGAAAGTCCTTGATACTATAGTAATATTTGGCCAATTCTATGGAAGCATTCAATGCTAAATCTAATTCTCCTTGCTCGAGGTTAAAATGAATGTCTTCATTTAAGTATAGGATACCTTTTTCAAGTTGCTCTTGATTTAGTAAATAATTTCCTCCTAAATTTCCTTTGAGAAGTGCTAGTTGTGCTTTTTGTTGTGCTTTAATGCTGTCTTTTGACTCTAGCGTTTTTATTCCTTGAAGGTAGTATTTTTCTGATTGTTCGAAATCATTATTCTGTGAATAGAAGAAGCCAAGATTATTATAGGCCAGGATGATATAAAATAGACTGTTGGCTTTTTTGGCTGATTCCAGAGAGTTGAGGTAATAGATCTCTGCTTGCCGCATGTCTTTGCTGAAATGATAATACCTTGCAATCAAAGAATTCTCAAGTGAAACAGCATCATTAAACTGTTTGCTTTTCAGAAACAGTAAGTTGTCTTTGTGCAGTTTTATGGCCTTGTCATATTGTTCTATTGAACCATAAAGTTCTGCAAATCGCCTACGGACTTCAACACAACGAATGTATTCATTGTTGCATAATGAATCTATCGCATATTGATACCAGAATATTTTCTCTGCAAATTCTCCTACCTTTTCAAAGTAGTTGTCAATCAATAGAATTTTATCGATGAGTATCTCGGAGGCATTGTTTTGAATTGCTTTTTTAGCAAAGGCATTAAAAGAGGTTTTTACTTCTTGTATAGAACCTGATTCTGTTTGAGATTGAATAGTTTTCCAATCAAGTTCAACAGAGTTGTGTGAAACTTGAGCGATACTTTCAGATTGAGCAAATAAAAAGCCCAACAGAAAAACGATATTTAAATAAAACTTCGTCATTTTCTATTGGGCTAAAGTAGTGGTTTTCTTTAAAAAACCATTGCACTTTAATTTTTGATAAACTTCTTCACTATCGTTTGATTTTCTGTGTTGAAGTGAATAAAGTAAATAGCTTTATCCCAACCTTTGATTGATATTTCTGGATTGTCCTTTAAGGCTGAGATAAATCCTCCTTCTAATGTTTGTCCATAAGCATTATAAACAGTGTATGTACCTTCTTCATTTCCTTTGATGTCAATATTAATCACCTCATTTGCTGGAATAGGGTAAAGGTTATACGTTGGAGCGTAAATGGTTTGATTCTCAAGCGAGGCATTTTGAGTAACACTGAACTCAAAAGCATAACTTCCACCAAAGTCTGCTTCCATGTTTTTAATCCAGCTGCCTGTAAGTGTTTTAAATCGCATATAGCCTGTTCCATCGTTATTGGCCCACCAGCTAATTCCATTATTTCCTGCATCTTCGATGAAGTATCTGTAGCATCCTGCTGTTAATTGTAAGGTGTCGGTATAAACAGTGTTGTTCGAAAGTGAATTTCTTTCTAAAATTACATTTCCATTTAAATCTTCAATACGGTAATTGTTTTCATACCCTTTTGAGTTAGTTTTAACCTCTAAGACAAATTCTGGCTGCATAATTTCAACAACTTCAAACATAGAGTTGTAGGTGTTATTCAACGCATATTCGTCTGCAGCTCCGTTTACAGTAGAGATTGTTGCGGTAAACTTGTTGCTTTGATTGTCAACTGCTGTAGTCCAGAATCCTGCTGGAACTGGCAAACTAATACTTTCTTTTGCTAAGTAAGAAAGTGAACCTGTCCAATCGAATGTAGCTTCTGTGCCATCATTGATTTTGTAAGTGATTTTCATTGAAGTAATTTCAGCTGTTCCGTTGTTTTGAACCACAATTTTTGGTTGATAACATGTTGGATTGATTCGTCCAAATGAAATCGCATTGTTGGGCGCTTCTACCATCACAATTCTTGCGTCAGTTGTGAAATTCGGTGTACCATAGGCTACAATTTGATGATTTACAATGTATCTTGAGTCCCCAGACGCTGGAGCAACACTGTAATCCACTTCTACTTGGTCGTTGTTGATGAAGCCGGTTACGTCCCACTCTTCCATTTGTGTTGGCATACCTGGACACCATCCTGCACGGTCATAAACCCATGTTCCTCCTTGCGGATAGATTGGATTTTCTGCACATGCTTTCCAAACTTGCCAAGTGTTAACCAATGCACCACTGTTAATGTTCAGGCTGTGCTGGCGTGGAATAAATTCTCCTTCTTGTCCATGTCCTGTAATTGCAGACCTAACTTTAGCAGCGTCTGTATTGCTTGGTAATTCTATTGTTCTTGGTTCGTAAACTTTGTTTGCTTGAATATCGGCATATGAATTATGTCCCACCTTCCATATTTGACGCATGTCTAATACTTCTCTAGTAGGTGTTCCATGAACAAATAAGAATTGAATGTCTATGTCTTCTTGCCATTCCCCACCTCTTGTTATTCTCAAACCTCTATTGCCTTTTAATACTGGATAGAAATCTGTAACATCAAAATACCAAGCAACTCCTTCATCACCCAAGTCTAATCCTATTCCGTATGGCGTAACTAATGATAGCAATTCCAATTGACTCGGTTCTCTTCTGAAATAATCAATTGTTGAGTTAACAATTGTGGTAAGATCATCGCTCAAAATGTCATTGCTTGTCATTGAGAAATGGGTGTGTGCTTTTGGGTAATATTCTAAATAATTAGAAGAAATATCAGAATCAAATCCTGTTGTGGCAGAAAAGTAGTTTTCAACAACAATGTAGTTGTCTTTTACCACCGAATCTTGTTTGGTTACGGTTGAAATGTCTAAAACATAATCTGCTTGGTGTAATGTAATGTCTGGAATAATGGTACTTGGAACAAAGTCAAAATAGTCTGTTCCTGCAGACATAGTTCCATATACAGCACCACCTAAGAACTCACCATTGTTTCCATTTGGGGATAAGTCTGTAACTGTGGATGAAGATCCATCAAACACGTAATTCAATTCTAAGTCAGCATAATTTGGGTGGTCACTATCTACGCGTGTATTGAAGTATTTTGCAATGGTAGTTGGGTCTAGTGCAGAGCTCCAGATTCTGATGTCATCCATTCCTCCATTAAAGTAGTTGTTCCAGTCGCCTCTTGAAATTTCAACTTCGTTATGAGCACCTGTGTTGACTACTACATTGTTCATGTTGATGCTGTTCACTAAAGCTCCATCAACATAAAACTTTGTTCCAGTAAGGCTTATCCCTGTCAAAGAAATAGCGATATGATGCCATTCTCCGTCATTAACAACCTGGTTTCCTTCTACAGACCCATTGTGAACTTCCACTCTTGGACGTCCATTCTGATCTATCTTCACTGTGAATCTTCCTCCTTCTTGGGATTCTCCCCAGGACATTACATCGACTTCTGTTCCTGTTGTTTTAACCCATGCTTCAATGGTTCTGTCAGTACTTCCGGTAACGCCTAAATACCCAGGAACCTTGATGTAATTTCCAGGGAAGAATTGTGCAAATTGATTGGCGTTGCTGTGTAGAGATTGCTTCGCTGAGATATCCGTAGCGGTTAAAGCAATTGGTGCAGAACCATTACTTGTTGAAGAGGTGATTTCAATTAATAGATTTCCATCTGCCCACTGATAAGGTTGAAAAAATGGAATTTTATTTTCACCATCTACAAGGTTCCAATCGCCTTGATATACAGTGTCTCCACCTGTTAAATCTGCATAAGGAATACTGTCAAGGCTAAGAAAAGGCACCTCCTTCATTTGAATTTTAAGGTGATTCAATCCTAAGGTGCTACCATTGCTGAACAAGCTTAATGCGTTGATGTCACCTACCGTTAAACTAGAAAGTTGTGCAGCGGTGAGCAAAGTAAAAGACTTTCCACCTTTTATTTGATGAGAAAGAAGTGGTGATGTTTCAGTTCCACCAGCGGTAATTGGAAAGCTTGATTCGCTTGTTGTACTTGTAATTTGTACATCGTAGCCTTCGTAATCGTATATGTTAAATGTTGGTGTCGTACTGTATTGATTGTCTGCACTTGCTTGAGGATAAACAAAGTACTTGTCAATTGTGGCTTTTGTAGAGTCTATTCTTGTAGAATCAACAATGTATGTGTTACAAGAATAGTCCCATTCACCGCACCCTCTATTTCTATTGCTTGAAGTAGAAATTAATCCATCTTTACAACGCATTGTGTATTTCATCCAAATACGCTCGATTTTATCGGCATCATAAACAGGGAACGTAATTTGAGTATCTCTAACAAGGCTATTGAAATTAAAACCTTGAACTATCGAGGTGTCTCCGGGTGTTTGCGAAAAAGCAAATTGAGCCGAAAACAGAATTGCCGCACTTGCAATTGTTTTGAGTATTTTATTCATAATTATATAGTTTTAGTTCAAAAATACGCCTTTGTTGATTGAAACAGGTGAAATTGAACGTCTACAATCGGACTACATACCTATGAAACCTTTATTGTACATGGGTTTAATGATTTTATTAGAGTTTTAAAATAGATTGGGAAAAAAGAAAAGAAATTATGTGAATTAATGCTTAATTTCGTGTTATGCAACATCCAATCACATCCGTTTTTGAAGAGAATTCTAATCCGAAAATTGCAGAGGGACAAAAGGCCTATATGAAAAATAGATTTGATTTTTTTGGGCTAAAAACACCGCTTCGCCGAGAATTACAGAAACCGTTTTTATTGAAAGGGAATTTACCAAATAAAACTGATGCGTTTGAAATCGTATTGAAATTGTGGGATGCACCCCAACGTGAACTGCATTATTTTGCACAAGAACTTTTTTTTAAATATAAGCAGCAATTAGAAGTGTCTGATATTTCAGTGATTGAATGTCTGATAGGTCACAATGCGTGGTGGGACACTGTAGATTTTATTGCAACTAAACCATTGGCTGTCTATTTTAAAAAGTTTCCTGATCAACGAGAGAATATAGTTCAAAAATGGCTTTCTACTGGAGATATTTGGTTCCAGCGTAGTGCTTTGCTGTTTCAATTGAAATACAAAACGGAAATAGATTTAGAGTTAATGAGTTCTACAATTTTAACGTTGAAAGATTCAAAAGAATTTTTTATAAAAAAAGCCATCGGTTGGATACTGCGTGAATACAGCAGAACCGATGCTCAATGGGTTTTGAATTTTGTTAATCAAAATGAATTGCAAGCGCTATCAAAAAGAGAAGCTATCAGACTTATTCAAACTCAATAAGTAATTCTCCTTTTTCCACAACTGTTTCTTCTGATTTGTTAATCGCCTTTACTTTTCCTTCTCCTTCAGCTTTAATCACATTTTCCATTTTCATCGCCTCAAGCGTTAATAGTGGTGAGCCTAATGTAACTTCGTCTCCGATTTCTACTGCAAAATTTAAAATTCTTCCAGGCATTGGTGATTTTAATTGATGGAGTTTTCTCACTTTTTTCTTGTCTAATCCCATTTGACGAATCAATTCATCAATTGCACGTTCTTTCTTTACTTCAAACGTACGTTGATTTACTTTAATGGTCATTTTTTGGTCTTCAGTTGCTGCCTCAACTATCTCTCCATGGAATTTTTTTCCCATAAAATGAATGGTAAAATAAGTGTCATCAACCCACTCTATTGAGCTAAAGCCTTTTTCTCCTTTACCCTCATTTCCGTCAACTATATATTTAGCCCCTGCCATTTTATGTCTTTTTAGTTTAAACAATCTTTACAAATATAATTTTTCTATTTGAAATTTGAAGTGTCTTCCTTCCATCTATGGATTTTTTAAACAGTTTATCTTAAAAAGTCACCTTACTTCCTTCTTTTTTTATCTATTTCGAATAAAATCGTCATTTTTGTTTATCAAAAAAATAACAAGTACGTTTTATGAAAAGAATTTTGACAATCATTGTATCCATAGGGTTTTTATACTCATGTGGGGCAACCAAAGGGAAACCTTCTAAGAATCAACCTGCAGAACAAAGAACTGAAGTTGTTGGTGAAAAAGGTGAAATCATTGATAATTCTGAAGCAGAAGAAGTTGAAGAAATCATTGAAAGACCACGTTACAACCCTTCGGCAACAATTTTAACCGCATTAAAGCATACCAAATTAGAAGTGAGTTTTGATTGGGATAAGTCTCAGTTGAAAGGATTAGCTACATTGACGCTTTCGCCACACTTTTATGCAACTGATAGTCTAATTCTCGACGCAAAGGCAATGGAAATTAAGTCTGTTAAATTGAATGGAAAGCCACTGAAATATAAATACAACGATGCTAATTTTTTAAGAATTAAACTAGATAGAGAGTACACTAGAGATGAGGAGTATACAGTGGTGATTGATTATGTTGCAAAACCGGAAGAAAAAGTAGAAGGTGGATCAAGTGCAATTAGCAGCGATAAAGGTTTGTACTTCATTAACCCAAAAGGTGAAAATGAAAATCAAATGCCTCATATTTGGACGCAAGGAGAAACTGAAGCAAGTTCAGTTTGGTTTCCAACTATCGACCGTCCAAATCAGAAAACCACACAAGAAATCTTCATTACTGTTGAAGACAAATTCAAAACACTTTCCAATGGAAAGTTTATTTCATCGACAAAACATAAGGATGGAACCAGAACAGATTATTGGAAGCAGGAATTAAAACACGTTCCATATTTATTTATGATGGCAATTGGAGAATTTGCTGTTGTTGAAGATTCATATACAAAGCCAGATGGTACTGTAATTCCTGTACACTACTACGTAGAGCCTGAATGGGAAGAGCATGCTCAAGCTATTTTCGGGGAAACTCCTGCAATGATGGAGTTTTTCTCAGGGTTGTTAGGCGTCGATTATAAATGGGACAAGTACCACCAAGTTGTGGTACGTGAGTATGTATCTGGAGCAATGGAAAATACTGGGGCTGTTGTTTTCGGAGACTTTGTCTATAAAACTAAACGTGAACTCATCGATTCAGACGATCATTCTATTATTGCCCATGAATTATTTCACCATTGGTTTGGTAACCTCGTGACTTGTGAGAGTTGGGCCAACCTTCCATTAAATGAGGCTTTTGCAAATTACTCTCAATATTTATGGGATGAACACTACAATGGAAGAGATCATGCGGATTATGTTGCTGAAAAAGAAGCCAATGGTTATTATCAATCAGCAGAACAAATGGGACACCATGACATGATTTGGTATGATTACGATGAAAAGGAAGATATGTTTGATGGGCATTCTTATAATAAAGGGGGGAGAATTTTACATATGCTACGCTATTATTTAGGCGACGATGCTTTTTACGAGGGCCTGAAGAAATACCTTAACGATAATGCCTATACAGCTGCTGAAATTCATCATTTACGTTTGGCCTTTGAGGAAGTTTCTGGTGAAGATTTAAACTGGTTCTTTAATCAGTGGTTCCTTTCTTCACATCATCCAAAATTAGACATTTCGCAAGAAGTTTCAGAAGGAGAAGTTACTGTTCGTATTGATCAGAAACAGGATTTAGAAAAAGCACCGTTATACAAATTACCGATGAAAATTGGAGTATACGCTGGAGGAAAGAAAACTACGCATGAAGTAGTTGTAGACAAAAACATCAACAGGTTTACTTTTGCTTATGAAGGTGAACTAGAAAATATAGTAGTTGATGAAGACAGAACGATTTTGGGAGGATATAGTCATGATAAACCTCGTGAATGGTATGTACACCAATATTATAACGCCCCAAGGTACAAAGATAGAGAGCAAGCAATTACTTATGGGTCACGTTTAAGAAAGCCAGAAGGAAAACAATTGATTATCGATGCTTTGAAAGATGAATTCTGGTACATCCGTCAATTGGCTATTTCTAAACTAGATAAAATCGGTTCAGATCGAAAGGCAGAAGCATTTGAACTTCTTCAAAAGATGGCAAAAACCGATAAAAATTCACATGTACGCGGAGCCGCCTTAACAGCTTTGGCTTCTGATTTCTTTAAAGGAGAATATGCAGAAACAACAAGAGTGCTTTTAACCAATGCCATCGAAAAAGACAGCTCTTATCATGTTATTTCTCGTGCACTGAATGGATTAACGAAAGGAAACGAAGCAGATTTACAAAACGCTCTGAAATTGGCAAAAACATTAGAAACAGAACGTTCATCAGCACTTAAAGCGCAAATCATTGGGATTTATAAAAACCATGGTGATGAATCTCATTTAGAATTTATGGCAAACGCAATTACAAGTGGAGATATTTCTGGGTATGATGCTATTGGAGGATTGTTGAATTTTACAGCAGCTGTAAAAGCGCAAGACATAAAAGTACAAGAGCAGTATTTACCTGTTTTTGAGCAACTCTCAAATAACGGAGGGGCCTACATTAATATGGTGTTGCCAATGAGTGTTTTAAACCTTAAGCGAGGAGCAGACGAAACTGTATCAAGCTTGCAAAATGAATTGAAAACTTTAGAGGAAGAAGGAAAGTCTGGAGAAGCTATAGTGGTTCAAGGAAAATTAAACGCAGCAGAAAACTATACTGATCAATTAGGTAAATTACTTCAAAAAGTAGCAAACTAGAAGGGTGTTTAGAGCACTTTTTTTAAACGCTAACTCTTTTCTGAACTATATGACAGAAGAAGGGTTGGCGTTTTTTTTACGCTCAATTTCAATTTTTTTTAATTTGGTTTTGTAAATCTTTCAGTTGTATTATATTTACCGAAATTTAATTATAATGAAACTAATGAAAAAGAGTGTAAGAACAGTATTGATGGCAACATTGGTAATCGGAATGTCTGCTGGATTAACAGCATGTGGTGAAACAGAAGCTGCTGAAGAAGTTGTAACTGAAGAGGTTGTGACTGAGGAAGAGGTTGTTGAAGAAGAAGTAATCGAAGAGGAAGTGGTAACAGAAGACACAACAGTTACTGCTGAAGGCGACGAAGCAGCAGTTGAAGAAGTTGTTGCTGAAGAAGTTGAAGCACAAGCTTAAGATAAATTCTTTACGAATTAAGAACCACTTCTATTTAGAAGTGGTTTTTTTATACCTAAAGTTTTTTAACGTTGTATGAATTGATGAACCTAATTCAATTATTTATAAAGAGTTATAGTATATTTATACAAATTATTAAATCATAAGAAGAATGAAAAAAAGTGTAAGAACAGTATTAATGGCGACATTAGTAATCGGAATGTCTGCTACATTTACAGCATGTACTGAAGCAGAAGCAACTGAAGAAGTGATTGAAGAAACAACAGAAGAGTCTGCTACTGACGAGCACCCTGCTGCAGAAGAACATCCAGCAGCAGAAGAGCACCCTTCTAACTAAGTTTAGAAATAAATTGTGTGAAAACCGCTTCTGATAGGAGTGGTTTTTTTTTATGTTTTTACCTTTCTTTCATAAGTAAAAGTCGTTTTTGGTCTAACGATAAATTCATCAATCTCCATAATAGGGTAAGCCATAAAATTAATATTCCCAGAAGCTGGTCCAGGATTAAAATTAAGATCTCTCCCATGAGAAAGCTCAATTCTATTGGCTCCATGGTGTCCAAAGTAGTACGTTGCTAGCGCAGTGTATTTGTTTGCTTCACTAATGTCTACAGGCCACCATTTTCCTTCCGCATAGAATTCAGCCCAACAATGGTAACCATCTATACCTCCTTCATTTCTATCTGAAGGGATTGAGGCACCAATTGCAAAACGAGCAGGTATGCCTACCGATCTTGCTAAGGCTATAAAGAAAGAATGAAATTCAGTACAGTTTCCACTTTGTGCGTCACATGCATAAACCGCATCCCCAGTACCATAGGTTCCTGCCTTAATGTATTTGACGCTGTCAATAACATAATCGTAAAGTGCACGAGCTTTTATTAATGGATCATTTTTGGTTTTATTTCCAATGGCTGTTAATGCAATCTCCTTAAATCTATCGTCAACAGGGATTAGCGTATTCGATTTTAAATATTGCTCTAAACTCTCTCCGTCTTCTGCTGGATAAGGATTTTTCTCTAAGCGTTGAACACGGTATGCAATTGAAATCTCTTTATGGCTATGACTTTCATCTAACTCTAAATAAAGCGACTTGTTGTTGAATTGATCATCAGTTAAATACTGTTCTTTTGTCGGTACGTTTAATGATAGAATTTCAATGGTTTGGAAAGGGTCTGATTGAGCAATTGGAATCCAAACTCTACCTTCCCCATCAATTTCTGGTAGTTCAACAGTATAGTAAAACTCAAATTCATCTTCGCCCTCAACAACACCGAGTAAATCACCGCCCGCATTCTCCATTGGAACCCTTTCCCATGTCTTGTCTTCTTTGTTTTGCCTCCAAGAATAAAAAGGCTTTCCGTTGAGCTTATGCACATTTGTACGTACAACATTCATGCTGTCTGCTGTTCCTTCAAGAAAGAAATCAACATCGTAAACGTCTCCTTTTTCATCGGCTAAATCTACGCATGCAAAGAAACTTCCCTGGCCTAAATGCGACAAATATTCGGTATGTACCCTCACCAGCCTCAAATTCAAGTCCAGGGTGTCATCAACAATGTTAAATATCCCCCCTGATTTTTCAGTTGTTTCAGTGATATACTGACGAATTCCCTCTTCAATTTTCTCAATGGGAACCTTTTCTGTTTTGGCTTTTGGGATGGTCGTTTCAGGCTCTTTTTCTACTGAATTTTCTGCGTTACAACTAATAAAAATAAGGCTGTTTAGTAAAAAAACAATGAAGTAGGAAACAGTTTTCATGGGTATTTAATTTGAAAGGTAAATGTAAAGAAAACTTATGGGTAGTTGGTTAAATTATCGCTTTCATTCTTGAATTTCAAAGCCTTTTGTTGAATGGAAGGGAATTCTTTACAAAGGAATGTTCCTGATTTATAATTTTTTATCGCTTTGTAAGGCGTGTTTTACAAGTGGTGTTCTTATCTTTTTAGTACCTTTGCGCCATGATTAATATCGAGAATTTAAGCTTTCACTTACCACAAGGGTATTTATTTAAAGAAGTCAGTTTACAGATCAATGCTGGAGACAAAATTGGACTTGTAGGGAAAAACGGAGCGGGTAAATCAACATTGTTGCGTTTGCTGTCTGGAAAAGAACAGCCTACGGAGGGGAGAATTCATAAAGTAAAAGATGCTACAATTGGTTACTTGACCCAAGATATCGTTATCGATACCAACCAAAGTGTATTTGATTATTTAGATTTTTCTAATGAGAACTTGAATAGAATTAGAACTCAAATCGATGATATTAATCACCAACTAACAACCCGAACGGATTACGAAAGCGATTCATATTTGCAATTGCTAGACGATTTAAACTTTGCCAACGAACAATTTAATCTGTTTGAGGGGTATCAATGGGAAGAGAAAATCACTTCTACTTTACTCGGATTAGGATTTCAAGAAAGTGTTTTTACACAACCATTAAATCAATTTTCTGGAGGGTGGAAAATGAGGGCAGAGTTAGCAAGAATCTTGATCAATAATCCTTCTGTGTTATTGCTGGATGAGCCAACAAACCACTTAGATATTATTTCCATTGGCTGGTTAGAAACCTATTTAAAACGTTTTGAAGGCGCTTTGATTACTATTTCGCATGACCGTTATTTCTTGGATAATGTAACCAAGAAAACACTGGAAATCACCAATAGTAAGATCTTAAATTTTCCCTATCCTTATTCAATTTATAAAGAAAAGAGGGCAGAAGAGATTGAAGTGTTGATCAATGCTCAAAAACAGCAAGAAAAAGAAATCAAACGTACAGAAGAGTTGATTGATAAGTTCCGTGCAAAAGCAAGTAAAGCTTCATTTGCACAGTCCTTAATGAAGAAGTTGGAAAGAACAGAACTCATCGAGGTGGAAACAGATGAGGTTTCGCAAATGAGAATAACCTTCCCATTAAGTGTTCAGCCTGGAAAGACCGTTTTGGAAATGGAGAATCTTGGTAAATCGTATGGCGACTTAAACTTATTTAAAAATGTAAACCTAAGCGTTGGTCGAGGAGAGAAAATCGCTTTGCTGGGACCCAACGGTGTGGGGAAGTCAACATTGTTGAAACGAATAATGAAGACTGAAGATGGTGAAGGAACGGTAACCTACGGTCACAATGTTGAAGTAACTTATTTTGCTCAGGACCAAGCGGATAAATTAGATCCAAAAATGACCGTCCTCGAAACTGTTGATTCAGTCGCAAAAGGAGAAATTAGAAAACAATTGCGTTCTATTTTAGGAGCATTTTTGTTTAGCGGTGAGGATGTTGACAAACAAGTTGGGATCTTATCAGGTGGTGAACGGACCCGATTGGCACTTTGTCAGTTGTTGTTGAGTCCTTCAAACGTTTTAATTTTGGATGAGCCGACCAACCACCTTGATATTCAAAGCAAGGCCGTGTTAAAACAAGCTTTAAAACAATACGAAGGAACTTTTATTATTGTTTCTCACGACCGTGAATTCTTGGAAGGATTGACCAATCGAATTTGGGACATAGAAAACAAGAACTTAAAAATTCACCATTATACAGTTCAAGAATATTTAAGAAAAAAATCTGACGCATTCGAGCAGGCACAACAACTAGGTAAAAGCAATAAAAAGAAGGTTGCAGAAGAGGTTAAAGTAGAAGAAGAAAAGAAGTCAGAACTTTCATACGAAGAAGAAAAAGCTCAAAAGAAAGAAACCAATCGATTGAAAAATGCTATTCGAAAAGCAGAACAACGCATAGAGCAACTTGAAAAAGACATCGCTAAAATGGATAAAGAGATTGCAAGCCTTGACTATACAGATGAGGAAAATGCAGCTAAGACCTTAAAGGAATACGATGCACTCAAAACCGAATTAGATGAGGTGATGGAGTCGTGGGAAGAAAACACAATGGCTTTAGATGAATTGTAAGAATCCAACTTTTTCGATTGAACTATTGTAAATTATAAAGGGTAGATCGAATCTACCCTTTTTCATTGTATTTAGATACTGGTAATATTTTAACTTACCGTCATCACCGCATGTTCAAAGTTCATTTTAATAGCTCCTTTCCCGTGCTTTTTCGCACCGTCTTTGGCTTTGAAAGTTCCTTCAATTTTAAGTTCTAAAGTTCCAAGTCTTGGAGAGAAACTTATAATTTCAACCACTCCATCCTGTAAAGAATATTCCTTTTCACCTGATATTACAGTCATTTTTACTGAATTCATAGACTTTCCAGTTGGATCAGCTTTATATTCGCCTTTGTGTTGAGTAACAATGTCAGTTTTCTTAAAAGTAAGATGAACATCTTCATTAAACGCACTTTTAATAAAGGCATTTATGCGTTCAGTAGTAAAGGTCAAGACATTTTTCTTACGTTCAAACAATTTAAATTTAATTGAATCTCCTTCAATAATTAAAGATACATTTCCCATGCTGTAGAAGTCAGAACCTTGACTTTTTCTTTTAATTTTCGGCTCATCACCGTCAACGACTTTTAAGTATTCACCGTTCCACTTGGCTTCTGGAAGATCATCTGCTTTTTCTGCTGCTGTTGTCACCTCTTCCTTTTGAGAAGCGACATTTTCTCCCTCAATTTTTTGTTCAGATGTACATGAAGAGATAAAAAATATACCACTAATTAAAAAAGCTATTTTTTTCATTTTTGAGTTTTATTGTTCTTTTTACTATTTGGTTGGTTTGATTTTGGCTTCTTTTTATTCCACTTTTTTTTGTGTTTACCACCCGGCTTAGACTTTGATTTCTCCCTCCACTCTGGAGCTGGCCCAAGTTCTTCTGGTAAAGGCGAAACAGGGATTTTTGAGCCAATCAACTTCTGAATTTTAGAAAGCTTTGACATGTCCTTCGGATTAATCAAAGAAGTTGCTTCTCCTTTAGTATTTGCACGCGCAGTTCTTCCAACTCTATGAACATAATCTTCAGCATCTCTTGGCACATCATAATTAATGACCATATTGATTTCCTTAATGTCGATTCCACGACTCATTACGTCTGTAGCAACAAGTAAAGAAATTCTACCCGATTTAAATCCACGCAATACCTCTTCACGTTCTTCTTGTTCTAAGTTTGAAGAAATTCCACTGGCTTTAAAACCATTCTTCTTCAAATACCTTACAATGGTACCTACCTTTTCTTTTGTAGAAGAGAAAATGATGATGCGTTTGTAATCTTTTCTTTCATCTAAAATGTGCTTTAAAAGTGGATTCTTTTGCTCGTCAAATGCTAAATAAACAGATTGTTTAACACCTTCGGCAGGTTTTGAAAGTGCCAAATTAATTTCTACAGGGTCCTTTAAAAGTGTACGTGCAAATTTTCTTATTTCTGGTGCCATTGTAGCACTAAACATTAAGTTTTGTCGTTTTTTTGGCAGTTTTTTGAAAATCATGGTCAAATCATCAATGAATCCCATGTCCAACATTCGGTCGGCTTCATCTAAAATTAAGTGTTCTAAGCCCGAAAAATCTGTATACCCCATTTTTAGATGAGACAATAACTTTCCCGGTGTGGCAACAATAATATTTGTTCCGCTTACTAAGGCATCTTTCTGTTCAGACCAGTCTTTTCCATCACCACCACCATAAATAGCTTTTGAACTGACAGAAACGAAATAGGAAAGACCTTGAATCTGTTGTTCAATTTGAACTGCTAATTCACGTGTTGGCACGATGATTAATGTATTTATTTTCTCTGTTGGGTTTTGTGCTATTTTATGAAGAATAGGTAACACAAAAGCTCCTGTTTTTCCGGTTCCTGTTTGGGCACAACCAATTATATCCCGGCCCTTAATGATTTCAGGGATGGCTTGTTCTTGAATTGGGGTGGCATTTTCAAACCCCATGTACCCAATTGCTTCTAATAGTTGATCGTCTAATCCGAGCGCTGTAAATTTCATGCTATAAAGTTACGAATTTCTTATAGATTTGCTTTCACTTTCACTTGTCATTATATAGGAGAATGAATTGGAAGGATAGAATTGAACAATCATAGCAGATGTTTTCCTTATATTTAAACCGAAAATTCAAATATTTTTGAAATTTAAGCGTTAAAAGTTCACCATGAGAAAAATCGGAACACTATTTATTGCCTTGTCTTTGTCCATCATTGGATACGCTCAAATTGGTATGGGAGAATGGAGAATGCATATATCCCCGTATTCAGCTATTGATGCAGTGAAAGGAAAAGATGCGGTTTATGCAATAATGGAGAATGGTTTGTTAGAACATGATTTAGATGCTGGAGAACAATCTATATGGACCGTGGCTAACTACCTTTCTGATGTTTCACCTTCTGCAATTGCTTACGACGAAGGTTCTGCAAACCTTCTTGTTGGGTATGAAAATGGAAATTTAGACTTGATCAAAAATAATTCAGTTTATAATCTTCCAGCAATTGTACAATCTACAGTAAACGGAATTAAAAAGATCAATAAAATTGTGGTTAACGGTGGAAGTGCCTATTTGGCCACTGGAGTTGGAGTTGTTGTAGTAAACTTAAACAAAAGAGAAATTCGAGATACCTACCATCCTTCTAGTTCGGAAGAAGAGTTCTTAGACATTGCGTTTTATCAAGACAGTATTTATGTCTTAACAGCTTCAAATATATATGTGAGCAGTGCAGATAATTCTTTTTTAGCTGATCCAGGACAATGGAATGTCCTTCAAAACATAGCTGATTATACAGCGTTTGGTGCTTATGAAAACATAGAGGTTTTTAATAACGAGTTGTTCCTCTCTTATAATGATGATGCCTACGAAGTTGATACACTCTTTAAACTCGTTAATAATTCACCAGAAGTTTTCTTGGACAATATTGAAATTAGAGGTTTAAGAGCAAATGAAAATAAATTCTTGGTGTCTGTTATGGGTTCTGTATTGAGCTATGATAATGCATTCGTTTTAGAAGAAAATGTGTTTCAATATCAAGGAATTGGTTTCCCTAGTCCAAAAAATGCAATCTTTGTCAATGGAGATTATTTCATTGCCGACGAAAGATGGGGTCTAGTGAAGGCCAGGAATGCTTTTATGGCACAAAGACTTAGTTTTGAAGGTCCACGCTTCAATGATGCTTTTAGAGCTAAATGGGTAAAGAATAAACTGTCCATTGCTACAGGTGGTTTTAGCGGTAAAAGTCCTTCTTTTAGCTTGAAAGGTGGAGCAACTATGTTAGAAGGAGAGTGGAGTTCAACGGTTATTTATGATGACCCAAAGATTGCCAACAGTGATTCATGGGACTTTATATGTACTGCTATAAACCCAACAGACCCTGATGAGGTAGCCTACGGAAGTTATGCCGGTGTTCCTTTGGTAATTACCAAAAATGGTGTTGTGAGCGATACATTTGTTTTTACTAACAGTTTGATTGAAGAAACAGGTAATGTAGGTTGGGGTTACATTTCCGATTTGGAATATGATGATCAAGGTAACCTTTGGGTAGCCAACGCCAACGCCAACAGACCTTTGAAAGTACGAAGTAAGGAGGGTGTTTGGTATGATTTTGAAACAGGAACCTCACCTAAGAATAAAATAACCAAAAGGTTGGTTATTGATGGGAATGACACCAAATGGATGAGTGTTGGTGGAGCTGGAATCGTTGCTTTTAATCATGGAGAAAGTATTTCCGATGCTGGTGATGATCGCTATAGAATTTTGAATACGGGTGTAAATAGTGGTGATTTGCCTTCTTCAGATATTGAGGCTATTGCGGTAGATTTCGATAATAATATTTGGGTGGGAACGCCGGAAGGAATGCGTGTTTTGTATAATTCTAGCAATGTGTTTGATGCCTCGGCAGGTCAGTATAACTTTCAAAAACTACTGATTGAGTTTGGAGAAAACGTTGAAATTGTTCTTGGTACAACTCATATTACTTCTATTGAAATCGATGGAGCCAATAGAAAGTGGATTGGTACTGCTAGTTCTGGAGTGTTTTTACTTTCTCCTGACGGCCTAGAAGTGGTGCGTAATTTTACTGCTGAAAATAGTCCGTTGTTGAGCAACTCTATTTTAGATATAGCCATTGACCATAACAATGGTGAGGTATACTTTATTACTGAATCTGGATTGATTTCTTATCGTTCTGATGCCTCGCAAGGTGATCTAGAATATACCAATGTTATCGTTTTTCCAAATCCTGTTAAACCTGATTATCATGGCCCAATTACCATACAAGGTATTGCTTATGATTCAGATGTGAAAATTACGGATGTTTCTGGAAAACTGGTCTATAGAACACACTCAAATGGTGGGACAGCAACATGGAATGGAAAAACAATGGATGGTCAACGCGCAGCCACAGGGGTTTATCTGATTTGGACAAGTGTAGATGATCCCGACTTTAAAGGTAGAAAAGTTGGAAAAGTGGTTTTGATAAACTGATGGCCATGAAAGGAATTCAAAGTGGTATTCTCCTTAAAAAACTCAACTACAGCGAAACGAGTCTTATTCTACACTTTTTTACTTTAGAAGATGGATTTCAAGCCTACATCTTTCAAGGAGGGAAAAAGAAAAAAGGAAATACTTTACAAGCTTTAAGTATCGTCGAAATTACTGCCTATCGAAGGGAAGATAGTGATTTGGGGAAAATAACAGAAATTAATTCGCTTTTTGTACCGCAAACTATTCCTTATCATCCGCTAAAAAGTGGATTGGCTTTTTTTATGACTGAGGTGCTGTCTTACGTGCTTCAAAGAAGTGATAAAGATCCTGAAATGTACACGTTTTTAGAACATGAAATCAAATGGATTGATGATTCCGACGAATTGACCAACTATCCCATCTGGTTCCTCCTTAAACTGGCTGATGAAATAGGGATTGGAATAAATGTAGAAAACCCAAATGGATTAACCTTCGACTTACAAGATGGTGTGATTTCAAATCAAACCCCAAGTAGTCACATATTTGTAAATGATGAAGTTGTTCCTATTCTAATTCAATTGTTAGACAGTCAAAAAACAGAAATGTTGGCAAAACATATTCATAAAACCCATAGAAGGCATATCGTAGATCACTTGATCAGTTATTATAAAATTCACATTAGTGGTTTTAAAACTCCAAAATCCCTTCAAGTAATGCAGACAATCTTTGAATAAGCTGGTTTAAACGAAAAATGAATGAGATAAATCATCATTTTAGAGGAAAACAATAGAAGCTTATATGTGTTAAACAAAGAATGGTTAATTTTGTGAACCAATATGATTTATACATAAGAATATGATTAAAACAGATATAATTATAATAGGTGCCGGTCCAGTTGGATTGTTCACTATTTTTGAGGCAGGATTATTAAAGTTAAAATGTCATTTAATTGATTCATTGCCACAACCAGGAGGTCAATGTTCTGAGATATACCCTAAAAAACCGATTTATGACATCCCAGGATTTCCTTCTATTTTAGCTGGAGACCTAGTGGATAACCTTATGGAACAAGCAGCGCCATTTAAACCCGGATTTACGCTAGGAGAAGCGGCTGTGAAAATTGAAAAGGTAGAAGAAAATAAGTTTATTGTAACCACAGATAAAGGAACCCAACACGAAGCTCCAATTGTTATGATTGCCGGTGGACTAGGTGTATTTGAACCCCGTAAACCGCCTATCGAAAACTTAGAGGATTACGAAGATAAAGGTGTGGAATACATCATCAAAGACCCTGAATTTTACCGTGGAAAAGAGTGTGTGATTTCTGGTGGTGGTGACTCGGCATTGGACTGGGCAATTTTCTTGGTGGAAAAAAATATTGCATCGAAAGTTTCATTGGTACACAGAAGAAGTTCTTTTAGAGGACACTTAGACTCTGTACAAAAAGTGATGGACTTAGCCGAAGCGGGTAAAATAAATCTTTTAACGGATAGAGAAGTTGTTGGAATTGGTGGTGATGGAAAAGTTGAAAATGTGACCATCAGACACAAAACAGAAGGTGATGTGGTGGTGCCAACAGACCATTTTATTCCTTTGTTTGGTTTGAAACCTTCATTGGGTCCAATTGCAGATTGGGGCTTAGAAATTGAGAAAAATGCAATTAAAGTTGATACCACAGATTATTCAACAAATATTCCAGGTATTTATGCAATTGGAGATGTAAATACTTATGTTGGGAAATTAAAATTGATTCTATGTGGTTTCCACGAAGGTACAATTGCTGTTCAATCTGCTTTTGCACGAATTCATCCCGATAAAAAGAACATCCTGAAATATACAACAGTAAACGGAGTTCAAGGATTTTAATCACGTCTAAAAACGAATAGTATTATGGCGAAGTTAGTTTCTTTTAATGTGAATGGTATTCGTGCCATCATGAAAAAAGATTTCGAAGCAGATATGAAGGCTTTGAACCCTGATGTTTTGTGTTTACAAGAAACAAAAGCACAAGACGATCAAGTGCAGGAAGCATTAGCCTCTTTTAAGGATTATCATATTGTTTCTAACTCTGCAGTGAAAAAGGGATATTCAGGTACGGCTATCATGAGTAAAGAAAAACCTTTGGATGTTATTTTTGATATTGGAGTAGAAGAACATGATCAAGAAGGCCGTGTGATTACAGCTGAGTTTAAAGATTACTACCTCACTGTTGTCTATGTTCCCAATTCTGGAAGTGACTTAAAAAGATTGGATTATCGAACAACTTGGGATGCTTCCTTTTTGAAGTTTCTAAAAGACCTAGAGGCGAAAAAACCAGTGATTGTTTGTGGTGATTTTAATGTTGCACACAGAGATATTGACTTAGCACGTCCCAAAGCAAATTATGATAAGAGCGCTGGATACACCCAAAAAGAAATCGATGGAATGAATGCTTTTACAAGTAATGGACTTGTTGATACTTTCCGTTATTTTCATCCTGAAGAAGTGAAATATTCTTGGTGGAGTTATAGAGGAGGGGCAAGAGCTAGAAACGTTGGCTGGCGGATTGACTATTTTTTAGTGAGCGAGTCTATTATAGACAAGGTTAAAAGTGCTGAAATACTTAACGACATCAAGGGATCAGATCATTGCCCAGTAATGATTGAACTGAAATAAAACTAAGTTATACAATCAATAGTATTATCGCCTTCGGTTTATCGGAGGCGATTTTTTTTTGCCTAAAAGTAAGCGATATATCCAAAATGTACTTTTCCATCCCTCAGTTGAATGGGGTTGTTGAATTGCTTCCCTAAGGCATAGGAAATTGAGAAGATTCCCAAATTGGTACCAAAACTGAAGCCTAATCCAAATCCAAAAGGTTGGTCTTGGACATAATCCTTTGCGTTGTTTTCATAAAATGACTGGTCAAAAAAAGCAAAAGCATGGGAATTGCGATCGACTAAGAAACGATATTCTGCAGTAAAAGTGGTTAAAGTAGTAGCATATAAAACTTCTTCGTTAAAACCCCTTTGTGAATTGAGTCCGCCGAATCGAAACAGTTCATTCTGATAAATGTTTGGGGCGTAATAGCTGCGTGTTGAATTGGCAATTCTCATAACATTCCTAGGTGTTATGGGGATAAACATTTCAAGACTTAAGTTCCCTTTGAAAGTAGTTGAAATAGAAAGGGTGTCTGCTTCAGTAGGCCTGCTTTTTCTTCTTCCTGCTGATACATCTAATGACATTCGGAAACCTTTACTGGGATTTGGCAAGTAATCTACATTGTTTCTGTACAATCCTAATCCATAGTTATTGCTGGAAACCGAGGAAAGGTTATTATTGGAAATATTTGCTGCACCTGAAAGTAAATTGGAGTTTTCGGCTTGATAAAATACCTTTATATAGCTTCCGCCTGAAAGAAAATACCGTATCCCTAAGTTGACATTTGTGGTTAAATAGGTGCTGTCTTGTTTGTATAGATCAAATTTTGTGTCAATTCCAAAAGGAGTGTTGAATAGAAATGGAAAATTGAAGTTTAAATCCAATTCTTGAGTCTTGGGTTGCAGACTTTTCCAATTGATTTGAAGTTCTTCTCCTCGTTTTACAATGTTCAATAACTTTAATCGTAACTCTCCGGTTACAGTAGTCTTTTCTGTTGTTGGATTGGGCTGTAATCCGACAATTCCATTGATTAAACTCACGGGAACACTTTCCAAATAAAGATATAATTCGGCTCCTTCAGGTGTAAAAAGCAATTCATGTGGACGGATTTCTTTAACGAATTGAATTTGCTCTATTTTTCCAGAAATACTTTTCAATAGGTTGTGGTCATAATAATCCCCTTCTGTTATGGAAATGGCGTTGTGAATAAACTTTTCCCTTACTTTTGATTCACCTTTGATGGACACTTTGGTAAATTTAACCAATGGTCCTTTATCGATTTTCAGTTGAGCTGTTGATGTTCCAGGTCGGATGGTGTCTACCTTGAGGTAAACTTTTGAGAAGGGGTAGCCATTCTCATTTAAATAGTTATTTAACCCACTCAGTAATTCTTCTACGAGTTGTGGCTTGAAAGGGAGTTTGGAAATTAAACGTTCACTCATTCTTGGAGTCTTGCTGATGATATATGCATCTTCCTGATCATAAGAGATGTTTATTTTCTCAAATTTTTCACCCTGGTAAAAAACAACAAAAGCAGTGTCGTTTCGCCATTTAATTTGATCTATTGAAGCCAAGACATAGCCTTTTTTTATTTGCTTATTTCTGGTTTTCTCCAAAAAATCTAATAATTCTTGCTCAGTATCAAATTTTTGATTCTTTTTTGAAAAACCATCATGATTTTGTGAAATAAATGACAAATGAAAAGAATTTTGCCCCAAAAGTAGCAAAGGAATTAAAAATACAAAAAGCGTTACAATACGTGTCATTTAACAGCTTTTAACGTTAATTTCATTTCTTTATTTCTTTATCTTTTGTAAATCAAGTAAAAAAAATTCTTTTTGTTTCACGATTATCTATATATTTACACCTTCAAACAATAACTAAAACTATAAAAAGCTATGAAAAGAATTATGCCGTGGGCTATTGTCGGAGTATTTTTTGTATCAATCGCCTCTTCTTGTGGATCTTCAAAACAAAACTGTGATGCATATGGAGACATCGATACTAAAACAGAACAAAATGACTTAGCTCAGCAATAATTTAGCAGAGCGTTTAACATATTTGTAAATAGGCATGGTATTTTACTGTGCCTATTTTTCATTTAATAAAAGATCAATATCATCCATCAGAATATTGATGTCCTCAGTGCTTGTACCGTCATAATATCCTCTGATTCGCATTTCTCTGTCTACTAAAACAAAGTTATTGGTGTGAATAAAATCAGAGCCAGCATCACCAAGGTTTTTCGCTTCTGCAGGTTTTAAAACGAAAAATGAATTTCGTGCTAAGCTGTATAAGTCTTCTTTAGGTCCCGTTAAAAAATGCCATTGTCCTGCAACAGCATTATGATTTTCTGCATAAGCTTTCATTACCGCAACATCGTCTTGTTCTGGATCTATGGTGAAACTTAAAATCTTTACATCTTGATTACCCTTAAAACGTTCTTGTACACGTTTCATTTCTTCTGTCATGACCGGACAAATCGTTAAACAAGTGGTAAAGAAATACTCGGCTACGAAAATTTTACCTTTTACGTCTTCATGGGTAATTTTTTCACCGTTCTGATTGAGAAATTTGAACTTCCCTATTCTGTGTCCAATTCCAATGTTTGCAAGCTCTGGATTAATCATTTCAGCATTAACGTCTCTAGGTTGAATTACCGGAAGCTGCTTTTGTTCCATCGATTGCTTTGTAAGATAGTAAGCCGTAAAAATTCCAATGACAAGCACAATAAACGTAAGTAAAACTCTCATTTTTTATTTTTTATTCAAAAATATCCAATTATTAGCGGAATTGAGAAGTATACCTGTTAATTATTTGCTAATGTGTCGTCCTTTTGGCTATTCTTGAAGACTTAGTGATATAAACCAACTGGAGAGATTAGAAAGCTACATTTGATCATCCAGGAGATCATCCTCTGGTGATGCTTGTTCTGACTTAACAAAGAATGAACTAGCAATGATTATTAACCCTCCTATGAAAAGCTCAACTGTGAATGGCCAATGCATAATATGGGTCATTATTCCCGTAAATACGACAATCATTCCAATATAAAATACTAAGGTTTGAACCTTGTTTTTTTTCTGCTTTTTATCTGGATCAAAATAATTGGACAATATGGAAAAGAGAAACCCTGTTAAACCAAAAGTGAATACTCCTAACACTAATGCAAAGCCACTTAAGCCAAATGGGTTAAAACGAAATAGCATCACCAACAAAGTTGTTAGTGATGCTAAATACGCTATAAAACTGAGTTTATTCCACATTCTATTTTAATGTGAATGTGTCTTTACCAATTAGTGCTCCATCTGCAAATATCTTAACAACATAATTACCACTTGGAATTTCATTTCCTTCAAGGTTGTAGACTATTGTCATGTCGATGAGTTGTCCTTGATAGTTGATTTCACGTTTTCCTGTGTAGAGAATTTCACTACCCGCAACTTGTGTTACATCGTTTGGACGACGGTATATAACTTGTCCATTAGGGTCTGTAATCTGCATGAAAATGGTCTTGTTTCCTGTTCTTGCAATTTTGTTCTCCCCAATTGTGAAGGTACTCGATAGTATTTCCGCCCTTGCCGCTCTATTTACCGATTTTGTGCTTCCACCAAATGTTTGATAACGCAATGCCTCACTGTTAAAGTTGAAAGCATTCAACTTTGCGCCTTTAGTAAGTAGCTCAGCATTTTGTTCATTCTGCTTTCTTAATTCATCACGTTCAGATTGTGTTTCATCCAATGCAGAACTTGTTTTATCAAGCTTAGACGTTAAATCAATATTTAAAGTGTTTAATGAATCAATGGTAATTAAGTAACGGTTCATGATTTCACGTAAACGTTCGTTACGCTTTTTTAATTTGTTGATTTCATAATAACTTCTGTTTCTATTGTCTTTTAATTCTGCCAATAAAATGTTGATACTGTCTTTTTGTGCTTGAAGACTATCTGATTTAGAAGCGTCTTTTTCAATCAGCTTGTCGTAAGTCGACAACATGTTTTGGAAGTCTTGTTTTAAATCATTAGTTGCTCCATCAATGTATCCACCCAAAGCGTCATTCATGGCTTTCATTTCCTGCTCTAATTGTGCATTTGTTGCTTGACAACTTTCATAAGCTTTTGATTCTTTTGAATACATCCAGCCTAAAATCCCAGCACCTAATAAAGCCAAGATAGTGATGAGTATCCATAACCCAGCACTCGACTTCTTTTTGCCGTTATCTATTTCTGTGTTTTGCGTTTCTTCTGACATGATTTGCGTTTTATTTTAATAATACAAAATTAATTTAACATTCTAGCATTGTTGGCTTACGCACCAAATTCCATTAAGTAGGCTTTTAAAAACTCATTTATATCTCCGTCCATTACATCATCAACATTTCCTGTTTCATGACCTGTGCGGACGTCCTTAACCAATTTGTATGGATGCATAACATAGTTTCTAATTTGCGAGCCCCACTCTATATTTTTCTTTTCCGATTCAATTTCAGCCCTCTTTTCCATTCGTTTGCGCAACTCCAGTTCATACAGCTGAGATTTCAATAGCTGCATAGCTTTCTCTTTATTTCCTAATTGCGACCTTGATTCGGAGTTTTCAATTACAATCCCACTTGGCTCATGGCGTAAACGAACCGCAGTCTCTACTTTGTTTACATTTTGACCACCTTTCCCTCCAGACCTAAAGGTCTCGAAGTTGATATCAGCAGGGTTGATGTCTATTTCAATAGAATCATCTACCAACGGATAGACATAGACGGAAGCAAAAGAGGTGTGTCGTTTCGCATTGGAATCAAAAGGTGAAATTCTTACTAAACGATGCACGCCATTCTCACCTTTTAAATATCCAAAAGCAAAATCACCATCAAATTCAATAGTTACGGTCTTGATTCCTGCAACTTCTCCTTCTTGATAATTGAGTTCTTTAAGTTTGTAACCGTTTTTCTCTCCCCACATCATGTACATTCGCATGAGCATATTCGCCCAATCACAACTTTCTGTACCTCCTGCACCTGCAGTAATTTGCAATACAGCGTTAAGACTATCTTCTTCACCTGAAAGCATATTTTTTAATTCCAACTCTTCGAGTTCGGTAATTATGCTCTCCTGCAGGCTGTCAATTTCTTCTACGGAACCCGCTCCGTCATTGTAAAACTCAATGAGTACTTCTAAGTCTTCGGTTTTTTGTTTTAAAGATGTTGTTGAATCAACCCAAAACTTAAGTTGACGATTTTCTTTTAAAACAATTTCGGCTTTTTTAGGATCATCCCAAAATTGAGGGTCCTGAGCTTTCAATTCATTCTCGTGAATTTTTCTCTTTTTCTCATCAATAGATAGATAAACAAACAATTTGTCTATGCGTTCTTTAAGGGATTTTATTTGATCACTGTTTACCATAATAGACAAAAATATAAATTTGCTACAATGATGTATGAAATTTATGTTTTTTTAGCAGGCAGCTGAGTTTTAATTTCTTTGGGTCGCTTTAGAAGTTGCTTTTTTCTGGAATTCTTACATGTTCTAACTTAAAAGGAGTCTAAACACTAAATTAATTGTAAAAACTCAAGTAATTTGATATAAAAATTTTACATTTGAGTCCAAAATTTAAGAACTATGAATATTCCAGAGGGTTTAAAATACACCAAAGATCACGAATGGTGTTTAGTAGAAGGTGATATGGTTACAATAGGTGTAACTGACTTTGCTCAAAGCGAGTTGGGAGATATCGTATTTGTAGAGGTAGAAACTGAAGGTGAGTCGCTTGACCGCGAAGAGGTTTTTGGATCAATTGAGGCCGTGAAAACTGTTTCAGATCTATTTATGCCTGTAGCTGGTGAGGTGGTTGAATTTAACGAAGAGTTAGAGGCTAATCCAGAATTAGTGAACTCTGACCCTTACGGAGAAGGATGGATGATTAAAGTGAAGTTTACAGACGCTGATGGTTTGGATGAATTGATGAGCGCTGCAGAATATAAAGAAATGATTGGTCAGTAAATCGTGTTACGGTTTATACTACCAAGTTTGATTTGGACTGCCTTCGTGGTGGTCATAAGTTTGGTCCCTAGCTCAAATGTGAATTTGAAAGAAATTCAAATTGAAGGGGTAGATAAAATTGCTCATTTTATAATGTATACATTGATGAGTTTGTTTTGGGCCATTGGTTTGAAAAGACAAAATGTTTCTATTTTACTGCGTCGTAATGCTTTTAAAATAAGTGTTTTTGGTGGGTTTTTCCTGAGTTTAATCATAGAGCTCATTCAAGAATTTGTTATTTTAACACGACATTTTGAAGTATTGGACTTGATTGCTAATGGAATTGGTTGTATTTTTGGAATAGTTTTATTTAAAATTATCTATCAAGATTACGGTAGCAATTAAAGGAACGGTTTTTGTAGGTTTAGAACTTTAAGTAAAAGTAAAAAATTTGAATATGGCAGTTAAAAAAAATCCAGAAGTTGATAATGAACGCTTGAGAGTACCTCTAATATTTTTAGGGTTTTTTATCGTAGGAAGTTTGATTACATTATCTTTTTCATTTAAAAACAAAGTTGAAATTGTTTTAGGAGATAGAGATAATCAAGCTGTTCAAGAGATTCCAGAACAAGAAGAACTCGTTGAAGAAGATGAACCAGAACCTGTTGTTCAAGAAGTTCAAGATTTAGAAGTTCAAGAAGAACCAACAGAGGAAATCGAAGTCATTGAAAGTAAAGATGAGGACATTAAGCCAGACATTAAGCTTGAGAAAATCGAAGAAGAACCAGATATTCCAGCTCCACCAGCTGAAATTGTTGATTATCCAGATGTTGAGGCAGGATTCCCAGGAGGAGCGGCTGCAATGAAACAATTCCTTGCAGATAACATTAAATATCCAGAAATCGCAATGGAGCTTGGTGACCAAGGTCGTGTTTTTATCGAGTTTGTTGTGAATAAAGATGGATCGATCGAACAAGTAAAAGTGTTAAGAGGTGTGTCGAAAGAAATTGATATAGAAGCTAGACGAGTAGTGAGGAAAATGCCTAAATGGCAACCTGCTGAGTCAAATGGTGAACCGGTACGTGCAAGATGCCGTATTCCAATTAACTTTATTCTTCAATAATATTGTATTTTAATACATGAAAAGTCTATCTCACGGTAGACTTTTTTTATAAGCAAAAATGTGTAACTTGGACAGTGAAAAAAGGAAAGGATATGTGGACAAAAAAAGAAGTATGCGGTTTAGTTGATTTAACCTCGCTTAATGCTTATGATTCTGTAAAAAGTATAGACCAATTTCTTGATCAAGCACTTTCATACAAAACGAAGGGTTTCCAAGTCGCTGCGATTTGTCTTTATCCTAATTTTGCCGCTCAAGCTGTGAATACGCTTCAAAATACTTCAATCAAAACTGCAGTTGTAGCAGGAAACTTCCCAAATTCACAAGGGTTTTTATCCACGAAGTTGAATGAATGTGAATTGGCACTGGAAGCAGGTGTTGATGAGGTCGATATTGTACTCAATTTAGGTGCATTTGATGATGGTGATTATGATCATGTAGTGAATGAAGTCAAAGCATTTAAAGGTCTAATGCCCAATAAATGTCTAAAGGTTATTCTAGAAACAGGATACTTAAAAACATCAGATCGCATTAAGTTGGCAAGTGAATTGGCCATTGAAGGTGGTGCAGATTTCATCAAAACTTCTACTGGAAAAGAATTTCCTGGTGCTACTTTTGAAGCCGTTGATGTTATGGCTAAAGTCATCTCCAAGTTAAGCCCTTCACATACGGTTGGACTTAAAATAAGTGGAGGTGTTCGTACCTACGATGACGCATTGAGATACCTAGAAGTGGTAGAAAAACACCTTGGTGGCGCATTTATAACACCAGAATTATTGAGAATCGGAGCGAGTTCTTTGGTTACAAACTTGATGAATGACTGATCTTTTTAAGCAATATAAAGTAACTATTACTGCCGCCTTAGAAGCTTCAGAAGCCATAATGAAGATCTATGCTGGAGATTTTGAACGCATAGAAAAAGAGGACGGAAGTCCTGTAACGATCGCAGATTTATCAGCTTCAAAAATCATTAGGAAACATTTACTTCCTACAGGAATCCCCATTACTGGTGAAGAAGCGGAAAAACATCCCTTTTCTGTTCGCAAGTCTTGGAAACATTTGTGGTGTGTTGACCCACTTGATGGTACAAAAGAATTCATTAAAAAGAATGGTGAATTTGTTGTAAATATTGCGCTTATAGAAAATTCGAAACCAGTTTTTGGACTCATTGCTTCCCCAATTAGCAAAGAAATTATTCTTGGAAACGAAAAAAGTGGCGCTTTTCAAACTTCATTTGAAAATGCACTTGAACCAAGGAAATGGGAACCACTAAAGTATCTTTCTTCAACCAATTCTCCCATTCAATTAATCTCTTCCAGAAGTCATTACTCTGGGAATCTTCAAAAGTTAGTAGATGAAATTGAAGTTGAGTATGGTCCAGTGGAACGCACCGCTATGGGCTCGGCCTTAAAGTTTTTCGAGTTGGTTAATAACAGAGCCGATGTTTATCCAAGGTTTGCACCAACAATGGAATGGGATATTGCAGCAGGACAAGCTATTTACGAAGCGATTGGAGGTAAAGTAATCAATGTCAATACCGGAAAACCGCTTGTTTACAATAAGGAAAACTTGAAAAACCCTCATTTTATTGCTTCAAATTCACTCCTTAATATTTCTCTAGATTCCTTCCAACAATGATTTCAACTCATCGACATGAAGTTTTGCTGTGTGTTATCTTTTTGATGAGCTTTTTTACTTGGAGTCAGGAAATACTCACTTCTCCAGCAAGTAATATCAAGGATAAAGTGTTGTTTTCAGAAGAAAATCAAAGCGTTATAGGAAATGGATTTTTTCCAATTTCTTATTCAGATGCCAACTTTAGTCTTCCAGAAAAAGATACAACCCGTTCCTGGGTCGCTAGAAAATTATTTACAGAACACTTTGTTCAAAAGTCAGGCGAAGATTTCTTCTTGGCGGTTGATCCTTTGTTGAATATGTCCATTGGAAAAGAGCAGTTGCAAAACACATCCGATTATCTTTTTCAAAACACTCGAGGTGTTCAAGCTTTTGGTCATCTTAAAAACAAACTGTCTTTTTATACTGCGTTTTACGAGAATCAAGCGCGATTTGTGAACTATCAAAGTGATTATTTTACAGAAAGAGGGGAGTATTATCCAAGTAACGGAACATATACACAAAGCAATGCCGTTGTTCCAAACGGAGGAAGAACTAAACCTTTTAAATCTAATGGTTTTGATTATGCTTCAGCTATAAGTTATGTGCGCTTAACACCAGTAAAACAATTGTCGATCCAGTTTGGAAATGCTCCGAGGTTTTTTGGATGGGGTCACCGCTCTTTGTTATTGTCTGATAATTCTTACAACTACACCCACCTTTCTATCGATTGGGAAATTACGAAGCATTTAAGTTATACTTTCATTCGTGGAAAGCAGTTGAATTTAAGAAGAAAGGTTCATTCTACTATGGTGGAGTCGCCCTACGAAAGAAAAGGAATAGGAGTTCATTACTTAAGTTATCGTCCCGCTCCTTCTTTGGTGATTGGCCTTTTCGAATCAACTGTTTATTTAAGGGATGAAGCAATGTCGAGTCAAAGGGTTAATCCAATGTTTTACCAGCCAGTAATAGGTGTAAATTCTCTTGCAATAGGCAGTGAAATTGCTGACATGAAAAACATTGTAGGATTAAATTTAGCTTGGCGCTTTCATAAAAACCATATGATATACGGACAAGCGGTAAGTGATGATTTCTCTAATCTAGAATATGGTTTTCAATTGGGCTACAGAACGGGGAATACTTTTGGAATAAAAAACTTACGTTTTCAAATTGAGTTTAATCATGCTTCTAGTCACCTTTATGCTGCCAATAATCAACGTATGGCCTATACTCATTTTAATCTGCCTTTGGCCCATACCTTAGGAAATGGATTTGATGAATTTGTTGTTCGCGCAGGATATCAATGGAAAGGTCTTTTTGTTGAAGCTGCATTGGTGTACTACGAATCGTATCAGCCCATGGATGGAAAAAGTAATTTGTTCAAATCCAAGGTGATGGCATTTAGCGATGATGACACCAGCGTTTTAAATGGAAATGTAGAGTTGGGGTATGAGGTGAATCCAGCAACTCAATTAAGGGTTTTTGTGAATGCCAATTATCGCTCCAGTTCTTCTGTTTTAGGAGGGGATGTGAGCTATGGTGTTATTTCATTCGGCTTGCGTTCAGCATTAAGTAATCAATACTTTGACTTCTAATGAAAAAGAGACTATCCATAGCATTTTTATTCCATGTTTTGTTCGTTTTTGGACAGGAAGCAATTCAATCAGAAGTGAATTACCTTAATTATGACCCTTTTTATGGAAATGATTCAATAGCTTCAGGTCCCGTTTTTCCTTCTCTTTCTTCACCTGAAGAAGTTGGATATTCTTTGCCGTGGGTTTCTAAACAGAAAAAATATTCATCCAATTACCTGCGGGTTTTTCCAGTGGTGAACTTTATGGGGTCCTACCTTACAGACCAATACAATTCAAATTCCTTTTTGAATGGAGCGGGCTTTGGAATCACAGGTCAATTTTCACGAAAGTTTTATGCAAGATTAATACTCAATGGAAACTATAGCGGCCACGAGGGGAGTGACTTCGCTTATTCAGGTGCTTATCATACTGATTTTTGGGAAAATAAAAACCAAGACTATACGCTCGGGTTACAGCCTCGTATGCGTTTAAGTTACACACCTTACGATTTCATTAATATTCAGGCTGGAATAGATCAAAATTTTATAGGTCAAGGAAAAAGATCAATGCTCTTAGGAGATTATGGAGCGCCTTATCCATTTGTTCAGTTGAGAACCAAAATTTGGAAGATTGAAATGGTTAACATCTACCAGTTTTTTAAAGAAGATCAAAATGCACAATTCACACGTAAGTTCGCTTCAACACATTTTTTTAATTACAAAGTGACCAAAAATCTACAAATCGGAGTGTTTGAATCGGTGGTTTTCGCACCTAAAGATACCTTACTGAACAGAGGATATGAGGTTGCTTACTTAAATCCATTTTTGTTTTATCGTCCAACAGAATATGGATTAGGTTCTCAAGACAGACTTTTGATAGGCTTAAACACCAGCTATTCATTTGAGCAGGTTATGATTTACGGTCAATTGGCGATTGATGATTTTGTGCTCAAAGAACTTACAAGTCGTAGTCGATGGTGGGCCAATAAGTACAGTGGTCAAATTGGATTAAAAGGGAAAGCGGACTTATCAATTGGAAATTTAAGGTGGCTAACAGAGCTCAACTTTGCTCGTCCATTCATATATTCGCACCTAAATGAATCAACAAACTATGGGAATCAAGGTAGGCCTTTAGCACATCCATTGGGTTCTAATTTTGTAGAAGTTTATGCTGAGACAAGTCTTAAATTTACTCCTCAATTAACAATCAAAGGGAGACTGTTTTTTGTCCAACAAGGAGGAGGAGATAGCAATGATACCTTGTCTTTTGGTTCTGATGTGTACCAACCTTATACAGATCGACCTTACGAATATGGATATAAGATTGGAGGGAATGGAAAAATCAATCGACTTCATTTTTCTGCAGAAATCAATTATGAATTGTTTAAGAAATTGAAAATAAATGCTTTTGTTCGTCCAGGAATTGAAGTAAACAACCTTTCTAAACAAGGGTATAAAGCACATGTGATTATGTATGGAGGTATACGTACCCAATTATGGAATGATCACTCTTTTGATTTTTAATTTACTTTTTTCAAGTAATTGCATTACTTTTAGTTCAAACATCTACTCAAATGAATGAAATTCTAAAGACTGAAGAAATTCGGAAGTCTTATAAAAAAGTTGAAGCTCTAAAAGGACTAAGCATCACTGTTCAAAAAGGTCAAATCTATGGAATACTTGGTCCAAACGGAAGTGGAAAAACAACAACCTTAGGGATTATCCTCGGAGTTATACAATCTGATGGAGGCAGTTTTAGTTGGTTTGGAAAAGGAGAATTAGACGTAAACCGTAAAAACATTGGTGCGCTTTTAGAAACGCCAAATTTCTATCCCTATCTAAATGCCATTGACAATTTAAAGATTGTGGCTACCATTAAGTCTTTAGACAATATTTCTGAACGCATTGAGAGGGTGTTGAGGCGCGTGGATCTTTGGAAAAGGAAAAAGGCTCAATTCAAGACCTATTCTTTAGGAATGAAACAACGTTTAGCCATTGCAAGTGCAATTCTTGCAGATCCAGAGGTCCTTGTTTTAGATGAACCTACCAATGGATTAGACCCTCAAGGAATTGCTGAAATTCGAGATTTAATTTTGGACATTGCAAAAGAAGGAAAGACCATTATTATTGCTTCGCACATTCTTGATGAGATAGAAAAAATGTGTACGCATGTGGCCATTTTAAAGAATGGAGAGTTGATCACAGAAGCAACATTAGACGAAATAATGATTCAAGACAAGGTTTTATGTATAGGGTCCGATAACATCGAAGAATTAAAGTTTGCCATCACCGAAATTCCAGCGTTGAAGTTTTTACAAGATTTAGCGCCAAATATTTTGGTGAGTGTTGATGGTGATATCCCCAATGCTTTAGTCAATAAAATGCTGGCAGAAAAAGGAGTTTATTTGAATACCTTGATGCTCCATAGGAAAAATTTAGAATCAACATTCTTAGAAATTGTCAACTCATGAAACAGCTACTTACCATAGAATTTATCAAGCTACGCAAGTTAAAATCATTGCAAATTATCTTTTTGATTTATGCGGTAATTTCTCCCGTAGCGATTTACACCATTTCGAAATTCATCACGAATTTCATGACTTTCTTCTTACCAAAGGACTACTCTCCTTTTGCATTTCCAGATGTTTGGGCAGTTGCAACTTATTCAGCGAGTTATTTTAATATCCTCATGGGGGTTTTAGCAGTGATAATTATCAGCAATGAATACACCTATAAAACACTAAGACAACATGTAATTGATGGATTATCGATAAAAAAAGCAATTCTTGGAAAGTTCCTTGTGTTGTTATCTTTTTCCATTATCATAACGTTGTACACTTTCTTGACAGGGCTGCTTTTTGGTTTGGCAAACACTACAACAGAAAGCACTTTTATGAGTGGAATTGACAGCATAGGCTTGTACTTTATTCAAACCATGTGCTATTTTAGTTTCGCATTTTTTATAGCGGTTTTAGTTAAAAGAACAGCTGTTTCAATCACCTTGTTTATCCTTTCTTTTATCACAGAAACAATCATTGGAATTTCAATTTCATTGGGTGGCTTTCAAACTTTCTATGCTTACATGCCAATGAATGCCTTCTCCAAGCTAACTCCATTCCCTATTCTCAAGGAAATGATAGCAGCAGGACAAGAAAGAAACGGAAATGTTCCAGTTATATTGGATACTCCGATTAATGTCGCCGTTTGCTTAGCCTATATGGTGTTGTTTTTCCTTGTTGCTTATTTTACTTTAAAGCGAAGAGACCTATAGTGTTATTTTGAAATTAATTCGAATAAAGCATCTAATCTTGGAGCAATAATGACTTCAATTCTTCTGTTTTTTGATTTGTCATTTGCATCAACAGGATGATATTGAGAACGACCAGAGGCAGATAAAATTGCTGGGTTTATATCTGTGTTCTCAGTCATAATTCCTACCACTGAGGTTGCACGAAGAACAGACAGTTCCCAGTTGTTTTTTGGGTGTGTACCACTTGCCAGTCGGTCTGTGTCGGTATGACCTTCAACAATGATTTCTAATTGATCATCACCTTCAATTGCTTTTGCTAATTGTATAATCGCTTTTCTTCCTTCAGCTTCAACAAAAGTACTCCCTGAGGCAAACAATAATTTTGCTTCAAGGCTAACGTATATTTTTCCATTGCGCTCCTCTACTTTTAATCCTTTGTTCTCGAATCCGCGCAGCGCTTGTGCAATTTTAGATTCTAATGCTTTTACGGCCATTTCTTGACGGCTGATCATTTCCTCAAGTTCTGCCACTCTTTGTTCACGGTCTGCAAGTAGTACTTGCTTATTTTTTAACTCTTTTTCTAAACTTAATAGTGCGTCTTCCTTGCGTTGCGTCTCAATAATTTTTGCTTCTAAATCTGCACGCATTCTTGCTAAGTGCTTAGCATCACTGTCTTTTATTTTATCTAGTTGCTTTTCAAATGAAGCGCCCATTGAAATAGCTTGTTGGTATTTTGCTTGCAATGAACGGTAAGATTTACCCAATTCTGTTGTATCAGATTTTAATTGAGTAATGTCTTTCTGCATTAAATTGGCCCTGGTTTGTACAGTTTTTAATTGCGCCTCATAATCTAATGAGGAGGTCTTGTATTTTTTTAATTCTTCACTGCAATTTTGTTCTTTTGCTAATAAATCATTGTACTTTTTGGCTGGAACACATGATCCAAGTCCAATTACTAATGTCAAAACTCCTAATATTAAACGCATAACTCTACTATTGATTCATTCGATACAAAGTTCGATAATGTTTACCTGCTTTATTCAATGATTGCAGATAATTTTAAACACTCCATTATTAATAACAGTAATTAGGTCCTATTATTTTAAGAAATCATTGTAAGGCTGATGCTTAATGTGCTGTTTTTAGATTAAAGATAGATCTCCTCTAAAACTTTACTTTCATGTTCCCAGTTTTCGATTTGAGCAGCTTGCTTGCAATTTGCTTTGAGTTGCTCGAGTAAAACAGGATCTTTTAAAAGTGAATTGATGGTTTGTGCTACTCCTTTAGCACTGTGTTCAGGAATAATTCGGCCTACGTTATGTTTTTCGATTACTCGTCTTAATTCTACTAAATCGGAACTGATTACTGGAGTAGTGGTATGAATGTAATCGAAAATCTTGTTGGGCAAGGAGAATCTATAGTTTGGATTGGTGTCCTTGTCTAGGCTCAAACCTAGATCTGCGTGATAAGTATAATTCATCATTTGATCATAAGGAACCCTGCCAACGAAACGAACTTTATCTTCAAGATGATGTTCTTTTGTTAATTGCTTTAATTGTGGTATTACATCACCACTTCCAACGATGAGAAACAGGGCCTGCTCAACTTCTTTCATGGCCAAAACCGCTTCCTCACCTCCTCGGTCAACATTAATTCCAGAGCCTTGAAGTATGATAATGTGTTTATCCTCGGGTAGATTTAATTCCTTTTTGCTGAGAATGGTTTTGGGTTGCCAAAGTTTCGAGACATTCCTTACTACTCGGACTTCTTTTTCATATTTTTTTGAATAAATATCGGCAATGGATTGATTGACGGTGTAAACAACTTCTAACTTGGGGAAAATCTTTTGTTCAATGGCCAACCAAACTTTCCTTACTTTTGGTCGAGCTGTTAACTCAGGAACTTCTGTGAACAATTCGTGGGTGTCATAAACCAAGCGTGACTTTCTTTTGAATTTATGTGCGCAATAATTAGCCAACAAAGAGTCTAAATCGTTACTCAACAGCACATCAAACTTACTGAAAAGTAAAAACCAAAATAAGCGCATGTTATAATTGGCATAAAACAATGCCCCTCGTGTAAAAACGAGTTTAAAACGTTTTATACTGTAGGGTCGATCAGTTATCGGTTGACTGTCCTTCAGTTTTCTACCGACCAAAAGTACTTGATACCCGTTATCATGAAGAAAAGAACAAACCTTGTGTACTCTTTGATCGGTATACAAGTCATTGGTTACAGAAACGATGATCTTTTTTGGTTTCATTTAGGCAAAAGTAATATTATTCACACATTCCGTCTACAAATAAATGAATTCACTATTGAATAATTAACTCCAACAGAATTTAAGTGATGTAAAACCAAGACTTTTCTTATTTTTGGATAAAATTTTTTGATATGCGTTTAATTTTCACACTTGTTACTATTGTATTGTTCGTTTCTACATCTTTTGGTCAAAGTAAAGATTTGGAACTTGAAAAAGGCTTATATGCCAATATTTCAACTTCGAAAGGAGATATTTTTCTAGAGCTTTATCAAGATGAAGCGCCATTAACGGTAGCCAACTTTGCTGGACTTGCAATGGGGAAACTAAAAGTAGGTGATTCAATTAAATATACGGAACCTTATTATGATGGCGTCGTTTTCCATAGGGTTATTGATAATTTTATGATTCAAGGAGGAGACCCAACAGGGACTGGTTCAGGAGGTCCTGGATATAGTTTTTGGGATGAAGCAGACAATGGTATTCGTCATGGAAAAGGTTCTTTATCAATGGCCAACGCAGGTCCAAACACCAATGGAAGTCAGTTCTTTATTACCCATTTAGCCACTCCACACTTGAATACTAGACATACTGTTTTTGGACAAGTCTTAGAAGGTCAAGATGTAGTTGATGCCATTGTTCAGGGAGACACAATTCATGAAATCAAGATTGTGAAAAAAGGATTAAAGTATAAATGGTTTTACAATCCTTCCAAAATTTTCAAAAAAGAATACAGCCGATTGAAAGCAGTTAAGGAGAAAGAAAGATTGGAAGCTGAAAAATTGAAAGCACAAAATAAGGTGCGAATGATAGAAGCGGAAGCAAAAACACAAGAAGAATATAAATCATATTTTTATGATTTAGTGAAAGAAATCGAACCATCAGCATTGCAAACTGAATCAGGATTAGTTTATTATATCCATGAAGAAGGAGAAGGAGAAGTTGCTGAAAAAGGCGATAAAGTAAGTTTACATTACCTGGGTAAATTTGTGTTGGGTGATAAATTCGACTCTTCTTATGACCGAAATGCCCCGTTTGACTTCCAATACCTTGTTAACGGTTTAATCCCAGGGTTTAACGAAGGAGTTGGGATGAGTAAGAAAGGGACTAAAATTGATTTATACATTCCTTACTTTTTAGCTTATGGTAAAAATGGAAGGGGAGCACAAATACCACCTTACTCAGATTTACATTTTAAAATTGAAGTATTAGACTTACAAAAGCAATAATGAAGAAACAACTACTACTAAACTTCGTTTTCATTGTTTTATCTACTTCTCTATTATCGCAAAAAACTGCGGTTCAAGTAATAGATATTCAAACAGAAAGCCCTGTTGCCTTTGCCAAAGTTAGCGATGGAACAAATGCTGCTTTTATCGCCGATATTGACGGGAAATTAAACATAGATATTGATGTATCTAGAAAGTATTCATTTCGATTTTTTGATTACAAAGACACCATAATTTCTGGTGCTGTGTTAATCAAAAACCCGAGAGTTTACATGTCTCCAGATGCACAAGTTTATGATGAAGTTGTGATTACTCCAGGTGAAAACCCTGCCCATAGAATCATACAGAATGTAATGGATAATAAATCTATGAACAATCCATTAAAAAACAATTCCTTTACCTATGATTCTTATTCTAAACTTTATGTAACTGGAGAGTTAAATGAAGGTGTGGACCGCGATACAATTCGTGATACTACCATGATTAGTGCATTAGAATTGCTCGATCGACAATATTTATTTCTTACAGAAACAAAAGCTACACGAGAATTCAATCCACCAAGCTACGATAAAGAGGTGGTTACAGCCTATAATGTTTCAGGAATAAAAGACCCATTATTTGCGACCATAGTCAATCAGTTTCAATCTTTTTCTTTCTACGATAATAACTTTGAGTTAAATCAGAAAGAGTACGTCAATCCAATTGCTCCAGGAGGTTTAAGGCGTTATCTATTTATTTTAGAAGATACGTTGGTGCATCAAGGTACTCAAGACACTACATATACGATAAAATATAGGCCAAGAAAAGGGAAAAACTTTGAAGGCTTAGAGGGTTATTTATACATCCATACAAAAGATTGGGCCATCGAACGTGTTATTGCTTCTCCGTATGAAGATGGAAGCTTGTTTAATGCACGTATTATTCAAGAATATGATGTTGTAAACAATAAAAAATGGTTCCCCAAAAAAATCAGTACAGAAATTGATTTCGGCATTGATATCATGGGTTATGGTAACCTAATCGGACGTAGTTCTTTGTATATTTCAAATGTTAAATTTGATCAAGAGCTGAAGCGTGGTTTTAATCCTGTTTCTGTAGAGGTTGAAGAAGGCGCTGGAGAACAAACAGCTGCAATTGAAGGAGCACGTGGTGAAACTGAAACCGGGAAGGAAAAGGAAACTTATACCATTGTTGATAGTGTTGCGAAAGAATCGAATCTTGAACTTATGCTTGACGCATTAAAAATACTGTCTACAGGAAAAATCCCTTTAGGGAAGTTCAGTGTTCCAATTGATGAGATCGTAAATTATAATGGACAAGAAGGATTTCGTTTAGGATTAGGTCTAGAAACCAATCGAAGAATGAGCAAAGTTGTTCAACTTGGTGGTTATTTTGCTTATGGTCTTAGAGATAAAGAATGGAAATGGGGTGGGGACCTAACATTCACCTTGCACCAAAAAAGATTAATCAAACTGAATCTACATTACAGCGATGATTTACACGAAAGAGGAGGTACAGATATGTATGACGATGCTTTTAATCTTATTAATCAAGGCATTTATCGTAACTTCTTCGTGAATTTAATGGATAGAGAACGCTTTGCAGGTGTAAAACTTAGCGGATTAATCAGACAGAATATTAAGTTGCAACTTTTCGGTAATTATAAACGATTTACTTTTACAGACGATTACCAGTATATGCCTTTGTTTAGTCAAAATGGAACGTTGGACAATTTTGATATCGCAGAATTGGGCTTTGTGTTCAACTGGAACATTCGTGAAAAAGTGATGATTCTTGAAAACCGTAGGGTTTCTTTAGGAACTAAATGGCCTAAAATAACCCTTAAAGGGACAAAAGGATTGAGTGGAGTTTTTGAATCAAATTATGATTACTTCCGACTGAATTTAAGTGTTCACCAAGATTTTAAAATTCGTGGAGTTGGAGATTTAAGTTTTGTTAGTAAAAGTGGAATGACGATTGGAAATGTTCCATTAACATTAAGTCAAATCCAAGAAGGAACAGAAAAAGGGTTTAGTTTATCAGTGGCCAATACTTTTGAAACAATGCAACCTGCTGAGTTTTTTAGTGATCAACACTCAGCACTTTTTATGCGATTTACTTTCTTGCCTATAAAAAGCAAGCTGGAATGGACAAAACCAACTTTTGTTGTGCATAGTGCTGCCGGATTTGGAACCATGAATAACCGTACCGACCATAAAGGTTTTAACTTTCAAACTCCTGAAAAAGGTTATTATGAATCGGGTTTGATCGTGGATAACCTTTTGGTTTCTAATAACATAATTGGAGTTGGAGCAGGTGTGTTTTATAGATATGGACCTTATGAATTGCCCAAAATGAGTGATAATTTTGTCTATAAAATATCTGTAACATTTAATTTCTAAAAGTTTGTTTTGCTTTCACATCGCTTAACTTAACTTTGTTATCGTATGTGGAAGGACCAAATAAATATAATCAATAAACTCTCATTTTCAAGATTGTGGAATCTGGGACTCTTGTACGCCTCTTTTTTAAATGCTAAATTTTTTAAGAAAACCCAAGGAAAAGGATTACCGTATGCCGCAAGTATTGAGCCTACAACAGCTTGTAATCTTGGCTGTCCTGAGTGTCCTAGCGGATTAAAACAATTTACTCGTCCAACAGGCAGATTAGATTTAAAAGTGCATCAGAGTATGTTAGACCAGTTGGGCAAACAGCTGTTTTACATTAATTATTACTTTCAAGGTGAACCTTTTCTACACCCCGATTTTTTGGAACTCATAAAGGAAGCGCACCAAAGGAATATTTATACAGCTACTTCAACAAATGCCCACTTTATCACTTCTAAAAAAGCCGAAGAAATTGTTCAGTCTGGTCTGGATCGTTTGATTATTTCTATTGATGGATTAACCCAAGATACCTATGAACAATACCGAAGAAAAGGGGAGTTGGAAAAAGTGATTTCAGGAACTAAAAACATAATTGAAGCCAAAAATAAACTAAACAGTAAAACACCGCATTTGATTTTTCAGTTTTTGGTCGTGCGTCCCAATGAACACGAAGTAGACGAAGTGTTTAAATTAGGAAAAGAGTTGGGAGTAGATGAGGTAAGGTTGAAAACCGCCCAATTATATGATTATAAAAACGGTAACCCTTTAATGCCTAAAAATGAAAAATATGCACGCTATAAAAAAATGAAGGATGGAACCTATAAAAGCAAATATGCCCTTAGCAATCATTGTTGGCGTATGTGGTCTTCTACCGTGTTAACTTGGGATGGAAAAGTGGTGCCTTGTTGTTTCGATAAAGATGCTCAACATGTCTTAGGAGATGTGACAAAAACAGAGTTTTTTACGATATGGCGACACCCAAAGTATCAAGCGTTTAGAAATCAGGTGTTTAACAATAGATCAGAAATTGATATTTGTAAAAATTGTTCAGAAGGAGCAAAGGTGTGGACATGATCTCTTTTTTGTGATAATCTCCTCCGTGCTCCATTTTTATTTTATATCTTTGATTACTAATTATTAATTCTACTACATTATGAAAGCTCTATCAAGCCTCGCGCTTTTAATGCTTGCGACTTTTTCTTATGCGCAAGTTTGTACAATCGATTATTCTCAAAACAACCCAGGCGTCTATCCTTCTGTTTCTCCAAATGGAATAAAAGGCACCACGTTTAGTCAAGAGTTTACAGTTCTATTTCCTACTGCTGATGCAGGGGTGAACTATTCTTCTTTTCAAATTACAAGCGTAGAATTGCCAATGGGACTGACTTGGGAGTGCAGTAACGAATCAACTTCTTGTGTTTATTTGCCCCAACAAGATCCATTTGCTTGTCTACTTATTTCTGGAACTCCTGCAGAGTCGGGTCAGTTTGAAGTGAAAATTAATTCAAATGCAGTTTTAGCGAATAATGTTGAAACGGTTCATACAGTTCAGTTTGACTTAGAGATTGAACTGTCTTCTTCTTCAAACGGAGTTTTCTCTATCTCTCCTGCTATGGGTTGTGAAACTGTTGATGTTGATTTTACCATAGACAATCCAATAAATTACACACCTATTGCTGGTCAAACAACAGGAGTTGATTACCAATGGAGTTTTGGAAATGGAAACTCTTCTTCTTTTGAAACTCCAGTAACACAAACCTATAATGGCGCAGGAACATATCAAGTAGCATTGACTCAAATTTTTGATACAATTGGATTTAGACTGAAAAATGTGGTAATCAATAACGTGGGATGTGACGATGCAATTGGATATGGAAATCCAGACATCTACATTCATGTTATTGATGCAGACAATACTGTTGTATACTCAACCGAGCCAAGCCCTAATAGTGCAGACCTTCCACAAAACTATAATATGGATGTATTGTTGAATAATCCACCATATCAAATTAGAGTGATGGATGATGATAGCGACAATGCTTGGGGAACAACAGATGATAATTGCATCAATGGTGATGAAAATACTGCCACAACAGCAATCTCTTTGCCGGCTGAAACAAATCTAGGTTCTACTACACAAATTGGAAATAATGGTTCTTTAAATTTTAGTTATACGATTGAAAAAGATACTTTTCATATTGTTTCTTATGAATCAGTAACGGTTTACAGTAATCCAGCACAACCCAACATCATTGTAGATTTAAACGATCCGCTGACTTTGAGTACAACTGACCTTGGACACGTTTATCATTGGAATATGAACAATACAGTTGTTCCAAGTTTAAGAGGAACAGAGGTAAATCCTTTTGAAACGGGAACTTATTCAGTAACTGCTGTTAACGAGCATGGATGTTATAGTACTTCAACAGATGAAATTCTTGACTTTACACATCTTGAGGAACTCACTGAAATACGTTTTAATATTTATCCAAATCCAGCAAACCATGTTGTCAATATAGATTTTGCAGAAACCTTAAATCTAGGGAAGGTAATGGTTACAGATTTATCTGGTAGAACCTTGATTCAGCAATCTATTGTTGGACAAAGTTCATTAAATGTTGATGTGTCTGCGTTGGCCAATGGAGTTTATACAATTTCAATTATTAATGAAAGTGGAAATCTTACCACAAAGAAACTGATCGTTCAATAATTAAATTACTAAAATCGACGGAAGAAAGAGGAGCTCGCATCTTGACTTTCCTCTCTTTTCCGTTGTTAAAAAAGGTTAAGCTAGCAGGATTAGCAAGAGATACTAGTAATTTAGAACGCTAAAGTGAGAAAGATTAAATTAAAACATATAGTATTCTTGATCAGTACCGCGTCTTTGGTGTTGGTTTTCCTGCAGTTATATCAGGCTTTTCAGTTGTATGAAAAGAAGTCTGAAGAACTAAGTAGTCACATGGATAACGTTTTGTCTAAGGTGGCTATTCGTCACGAAAAAGCTTCAGACTTAGAACGCTATACCTCATTTTTTGGAAAGGACTTTAGCGGACAGTACAAAATGGCATTGAAGCAAGAGTTTCAAAATCTTGTGCCTGTTAGAGAGTCTGTTTCTATAAAAGACACCTTGATTTATGAAGACGGCAGAGATGTAAAATATCTTCATATCACAGGAGATTCGTATGATTCTTTAACTCATGTTACCGCAAAACATAGTGTTTTGGCAAGAGACATCAGTGAATTGTCGACTTACATGAAAAAAGGAGCGAAGACCACGAATCAGCAAGATTCTAATGACTTGGCTTTTCAATTGGATAAACGTGTAATCAACAGCTTATTTAAGAAGTCGAAGTACATTAATGAAATGATGATTTCTGCTTTTAGAAACAGTGATCAAATTAAACCTACGGAGAGAATTAATTTGGCGTTTTTGGATTCTATGATTTCAAAAACTTTTGAAGTAGAAGGACTAGAAACAAGTTTTAATTACGGGATATTTGATGAAGAAAATAAAATTGTCACCTTCCCATCTTATACTGATCGCTATAATCTTTCTATCAATCCCGAGAAAACTAAAAAAGTAAGATTATTTCCTGGGAATATTTTTGATGAGGACTTGATGCTCCATGTTGAGTTTCCAAAAAAGAACACGGTTTTGTTTAACGAGATGTGGTTGACTTTAACCGTGAGTATTTTGTTAGTGATTCTTATTGTGATCTCGTTTTATGTGATGTTTAAAACAATTCTTAACCAACGAAGATTAGCAGAAGTTAAAAGTGATTTTATTTCCAACATGACCCATGAGTTTAAGACACCAATAAGCACTATTTCATTAGCGTGTGAAGCAATGTCTGATTCAGATATGAATAAAGAAGGTACCAACACAATGGCTCCTTTTATAAAAATGATTGATGAAGAGAACAAACGCTTGGGAGGTCTGGTTGAGCAAATATTAAAAAGTGCAGTGCTCGATCGAGGTGACATTAAAATGAAAAAGGATCAATTAGAATTAAATGAAATTGTATCACAAGTTGTAGGGAAAGCAAAAATACGTATTGCCAATGGCGGAATAAAGTTAGATCAAGTAATGGGATTGTTACCCTTTGTAGGTGATCCAGTGCACACCAATAATTTGATTTCTAATTTAATTGATAATGCAATAAAGTACAGTAAAGACGAGGTAGATATTTTAGTAAAAACAGAAAAGTTATCCAACGGAAATTACCGTTTAACCGTCCGAGATAAAGGAATTGGAATAAAGAACGAACATTTGGATAAGATTTTCGATAAATTATACCGAGTACCTACTGGTAACGTTCACAACGTTAAAGGATATGGTCTAGGGTTGAACTATGTAAAAGCAATTGTTGACATGCAGGGTTGGGAGATCAACGTAAAAAGTAAATACGGTGAAGGAACAACCTTTATACTACTAATTAAAAATTTAAAAGAAAATGAGTAACGCAATTAAAATACTTTTAGCAGAAGATGACAATAACCTAGGGTTGTTGCTGGAGTCTTTTATAAAAGCAAAAGGATTTAAGGTGGATTTGGCAAGAGATGGAAAGCAGGCCCTTGAGAAATTCAATCAAGACACATATCATTTTGTTATTCTTGATGTAATGATGCCAGAGATAGATGGATTTACTGTAGCCAAAGAAATACGTCAAATTGATGCTAAAATTCCAATTCTTTTCCTTACAGCCAAGTCAATGAAGGAAGATAAACTTGAAGGGTTCGCTATTGGTGCAGATGATTACCTTACGAAACCATTTAGTATGGAAGAATTGGTCGCACGTATTGAAGCGATTCTAAAACGTACAAATACGGATGATTCTCCATTGGATGATACATTCACTATTGGACGCTTTACTTTTGATCCTCAAAAAAGAATCATCAATATCGATGGAGAGGAGAATAAATTAACGACCAAAGAAAGTCAGTTGTTGAAATTGTTGGCGAAAAACAAGAATCAAATCTTAGATCGACAAGCGGCTTTAAGAGCGATTTGGGGAGACGACAACTACTTTAATGGACGTAGTATGGATGTTTACATTGCCAAATTAAGAAAGATCTTAAAAGAAGATGAGAATATAGAAATCATGAATATTCATGGTAAAGGATTTAAACTTTTGGATCAATAGTCGATTTTTTACGCCATGAAACATTGATTGGCAAAGGTCTACCTTGATTGGTACAATACTTGCTTCTTTTTCATCATCATTATAAAACACAGTACGATGGAAAACAAGAATCCAAAATTCGAATTAGAACCCAACAGAAAAGTATATTTTCAGTTGGGTTTATTTATTGTAGGAACAGTCACTTTAATGGCGTTTACCTACAAAACACCTGTTTATTTAACAAAAAAAACCACGGTAGATCAAATTGCTGAAGTGCCTGTTGTGTTCGAAGAGAAAATCGATGAACCCATCATCGAAATTCCAGAAGTTCAAAAACTTCCTAATCAAACACCAACAACACCAATTGTTCCTAATGATTTCTTGTCGAATGTTGACCCGATTAAAAGTTCGAACCTAGACCCGAAAATTGTTATTTCTAGCACGTCGAAAGACCCTGTTATTGTGGATCCTTTTAATGTGAATCTTGGAGATGCTCCTACCTTGACCGAAGTTGTAAATTATCCAGATTTTGTAGCGAAATTTGATGGAAATTGGACTGAATTTTTAGGTGGAGAATTGAAGTATCCCGAAGAAAGTATAATCTTTAATGAGTCAGGAACAGCTTACGTGAGCTTCGTTGTTGAACTCGATGGAAGTGTAACTGATGTTAAGGTATTGAACCAAAACCTACCAAAAGCACTTCAAGAAGAAGCAATTCGTGTGGTTAAAGCATCGCCTAATTGGATCCCAGGAAGTAAAAACGGAGAGAATGTTCGTTCAACCAAAAAGGTGAGAATTAACTTTGTCTTACGTTAAGTTCTTCGAAACCCTTAATAGTTAAAAAAGCAAAACGAAAGTTTTGCTTTTTTTTGCGCGGAATTTTTATTGATTTCAAATAGAGTTAAAACTATCCTCCCGACAGGTCTCGGGATTAGTGCATCTCGTTTTGTCTTTTAAAAACTTTATCAGACGTTAGAGAATTTTATTCTGATCTAACCCCTTGGCACTTTCAGTCTATAGTGGTTCAGTTAGAAAGGTAAATCCCCATCATCATCGTCGCTTAAGTCTACTGGCGCAGGAGCAGGAGGTGGGGTATCATTGCCTGCAGTCGGAGCTTGTCCTCCTAATGCTTCAATTCTCCATCCTTGAATCGTGTTGAAATAAATTGCTTCACCTTTTGGGTTAATCCATTCTCTCCCTCTAATATTGATGCCGATCTTTACGTCTTGTCCAACCTTAAATCCGTCCAACAGGGAGCATCGGTCTTGGGTAAACTCTACCAATATGTGTTGCGGATACTGTTCTTCTAATGTGACCACAACTTCACGTTTTTGGAATCCCTTGTCTCCAATCGTTTGTGTTTCCTTAATCAGTTTGATTTTTCCTGTTATTTCCATAGTTTATTCAATTAATGGTTTTATCTGGGTTAATGTTTACTCCATCAATATTAGTGAATTTTAATTTGAATATGAACAGGAGTCTCCTTAAAAGCTGCTAAAATAAAAAAAGCACCTACATTTCTGTAAGTGCTTCATTTTTAATGTGGTCCCAGCAGGACTTGAACCTGCGACTTTCTGATTATGAGTCAGATACTCTAACCAGCTGAGTTATAGGACCGGTTTAGATTTTACCTAAAAGCGTTGTCATTACAACAAAGCGATTGCAAAAATAATATTATCCTTCATTAATTGCAAAAAGAAATAAGAATTTTGTGTTTTTAGTGTGCTTCACCAAAAAGGACTGTCACTTAATCGCAACAGTCCTTTCTTTAAATCTTTCTTTTATGTTTATTTCTTTTCTGGCATTTCACGGGTAAATGCTGGAATTCCAGTAACGTCCATTCCTGTAATTAACAAGTGAATGTCATGTGTACCTTCATAAGTTACAACAGATTCAAGGTTGGCCATGTGGCGCATCATTGAGTATTCTGAAGTAATTCCCATTCCACCGTGCATTTGTCTTGCTTCACGTGCAATGTTTAATGCGATTTCCACGTTGTTACGTTTGGCCATTGAGATTTGAGCAGAAGTTGCTTTACCTTCGTTTCTTAATTGACCTAAACGGAAAGTTAATAATTGTGCTTTTGTGATTTCAGTAATCATTTCAGCCAACTTCTTTTGCATTAATTGGAATGCACCAATTGGAACATTAAATTGTGTTCTCTCTTTTGAATAACGCAATGCTTGATCATAGCAATCCATTGCAGCACCTAAAGCACCCCATGCAATTCCAAAACGGGCAGAATCTAAGCACGATAAAGGTGCACCTAATCCACTTCTTCCTGGAAGTAGGTTTTCCTTAGGAACCTTCACATCTTCAAAAATCAACTCTCCTGTTGCAGAAGCACGTAAAGATAGTTTACCATGCATTTCTGGAGTTGAGAATCCTTCCATTCCTCTTTCAACGATTAGTCCGTGAATTCTTCCTTCTTCGTTTTTAGCCCAAACTACAGCAATGTCTGCAAATGGAGCATTTGAAATCCACATTTTCGCACCATTCAATAAATAATGGTCTCCCATATCTTTAAAGTTGGTAATCATACTTCCTGGGTCCGACCCATGATCAGGTTCAGTAAGTCCGAAACAACCAATCATCTCTCCTGAAGCAAGCTTCGGTAAGAACTTTTGTTTGTGCTCTTCTGAACCATATTTGTAAATAGGATACATCACTAAAGAACTCTGAACTGATGCTGTGGAGCGTAAACCGCTGTCACATCGTTCTAATTCTTGCATAATTAAACCATATGAAATTTGGTCTAAACCTGCTCCTCCATATTCTTCAGGAATATAAGGTCCAAACGCACCAATTTCTCCTAAGCCACTTAAAATGTGCATTGGGAAAGTAGCGTTTTCATAATGTTCATCGATAATTGGAGATACCTCCTTCTTTACCCAATCTCTCGCAGTATCACGAATTAACTTATGTTCATCGGAGAGTAAATCATCCATTCCATAGTAATCCGGGTGCGTGTATAAATCTGACTTCATGTTCTACTTTTTAATTCAAGGTCAAATTTAAAGAATTATCTCGTCTTTTTCGAGATTTATAAGAAGAGAAAGATTGCTTCTTATATTTTTGTATTTTTAATGTCAAATGAGGGTTTCATTTTATAGATTTGAAATCAATACCACAAATAGTGTGAATGTAAAATGAACGAGATAGAATTAATAGCACGAAACCAATTATTTCCTTACTGGATAATTTATGCCCTGTTGTTTTCTATTGCTATCATTTCTATCCTGAAATATCAAAAAGAATTCGTTTTTGTTAACCTTAAAAACGCTTTCTTTAGAGCTCCGTCTTCTGTTCCTTTTTCTAAGGGAGAAATTAGCTTTTTTGGCGCAACAAACTGGATTCTATTAATAAACTATTTTGCAGTCTCTGGAATTACAGTGTATATGTTGTTGGTGTATTTCAAGGTGGGTCATTCTTGGATGGTGATTTTACCAATGGCCTATTACTTCTATCAATCTTTTGCTTTATTTATTGCTGGAACCTTGAGCGGAGAATTGAAAAAACTGAAGGATTTGTTTTTATTGCTGAATTTTACCACGCATTCAATCGGAATTGTGATGATTCCAATTTTATTTATTTGGATCCTTAATCCTGAATTGTCAACTTACCTCCCTAAGACCTTGACTGTTGTGTTTTTATTGTTTCATTTTATACGAATAGTGAGAAGTATATTTATAGCACTTAAGAATAAAGTGTTGTGGTATTATATAATTTTGTACCTTTGCGGCTTGGAAATCTGGCCGATACTTGCGGTATATCTTCTTGTATCACCAGGTTTTATTGGATAATTCGAGTTATTAAGGAACTAAATTACTGCTAAATTTTGAGTATTCGAACGATTTTAGTATCACAGCCAGAGCCAGAGAGCAATAAGAACCCTTATATTTCCTTGGCCGAAAAATATAATCTGCAAGTTGACTTCAGACCATTCATTCATGTTGAAGGTGTTGATAAGTCTGAATTTAGAAACCAAAAGGTTAATTATGCAGAACATACTGCTGTTATTTTAACTTCTAAAACCGCTGTGGATCATTATTTCCGCATGGCTGAAGAGTGTAGGTTTGAGGTGCCAACAGAAATGAAATACTTTTGTATCTCAGAAGCTGTTGCTTATTACTTGCAAAAGTATGTTACTTACAGAAAAAGAAAGATTTTTCATGGAAAACAAACCATCCATGATTTAATGGATGCTATCAAAAAACATAAGAAAGAAGTGTTTTTACTTCCTTGTTCTGATATCTTGAGAGACAGCATTCCAAATGCATTAGATGCAGAGAAAATTGAATATAAAAAAGTTGTATTGTACAGAACGGTAGCTTCAGATTTGTCTGATTTAGAAAGTGTGCAGTATGATGTTTTGGTGTTTTTCTCTCCTTCTGGAATAGAATCATTGTTGAAAAACTTCCCTGACTTTAAACAGAATAAAACCTTAATTGCAGCATTTGGACCTACAACAGCAAAAGCAGTTGTGGATAACAATCTTAGATTAGACATCAATGCGCCGCAACCACAAGTACCTTCAATGTCGTTGGCTATTGAACAGTACATTAAAGATGCAAAAAAAGGAAAAAAATAAATTGCTTTTATAAGTAAAACTGAAAATCGTCTTGTGAAAGCAAGGCGATTTTTATTTATTATGAAATGAGATTCACTGTGCTAGATGCGAAAAAATTATAAATCTATTGCGTTCGCCGATAGATTTTGGCAATTATGTTTAAATTTATCTTTTATAATGTATACTGATGTCAAAAAAAGCAAAAACAGAAAAACCGAAATTTAAAAAATCCATCTCTACAAGTCTTATTGTATTGTTGTGGCTTGTTGGTTTACTTCCTTTTTTCTCAATTATTTATCTAAGATACGTTAAGACAGATAACGAATCTCTACCCTCTGTTTCTATGCTTGAAAACCAAGAGGAACTATTGGCAACAACGGTCTTTGCTGATGATGGAGTGACTGAACTAGGTAAGTATTGGAAGGTGAATCGTACAAGTGTATCTTATAATGAAATTTCACCTTACGTTATTTCAGCACTCATATCAACAGAAGATGAACGTTTCGAAACACATTCTGGGATTGACATCAAAGCTGTTGGACGAGCCATTATTAACATGGGAGAAGCGGGAGGAGCTTCCACCGTTACCCAACAATTGGCCAAATTAATTTTTACCCTAAAAGAAAGAGACGAAAGAAGGCAAGCGCAACAATCTGGAACCGGACCAACCGAAGAACAGAAACGACTTGAAAAAATGAGCGGTATAGAACGTCGACTTTATGAAAAAGTAAAGGAAAACGTAATTGCACTTCGGTTAGAAAAGAGATACACCAAAAATGAAATTCTGACCATGTATTTGAATCAATTCGATTTCCTATACAATGCTGTTGGTATTTCGAGTGCCTCAAAAGTTTATTTCAATAAAAAAGCATCTGAATTATCCCCTGAAGAAGCGGCTATTTTGGTAGGAATGTGTAAAAATCCCGGACTTTACAATCCATACGGGTTTACAGTAACCAATTATGAAGATAGAATTGCCCGAAGAAATAATGTTTCAAAAGACAAAGTTACAGCCGAAGAGGTGAGAGCAGAACGTGAAAAAGACTCTCTAAGAGCCATTACCCGAAGAAACACAGTGTTGTATAAATGGTATGAGAACTCGGCTAAGGATAATCCTGCATTGACCAGTAAAATAACCAAAGAAGAATACGATAGTTTGAAAGTTTTACCTATTCAAACAGATTACCAAACAGTTGATCATAAGGAAGGTCTTGCACCTTATTTTAGAGAATCTTTAAGGGGTTCAATTTCTAATATTCTAAGTGAAAAATTGGACAATGGTGAGTTGAAATATAAAAAACCAAACGGAGAAGCATACAGCATATATGAAGACGGTTTAAAGATCTATACGACCATTAACGCCGATATTCAAAAGCATGCTGAAAATGCATTGACGAAACACTTGAAGAAAAATATTCAAGAACCATTCACAAAAAATAATTTGAGGTCAAAGAATTATCCATTTGCCTACAATATAAAAGAAGATGTTGTTGAAAACTTAATGAACAGCGCAAGAAAACGTTCTGAACGTTATATTAAAATGAGAGCTGCTGGAATTCCCGATAGTGAAATTGAAGCGTCCTTTGATAAAGCGACTACAATGAAAGTCTTTTCTTGGAATGGTGAGATTGATACGGTTATGACCCCTAATGATTCGATCCGCTATTATAAAAATATTATGCGAGCAGGTTTAGTTTCAGTTGAACCACAAACCGGTTTCATTAAGGCTTGGGTTGGAGGACCAGATATTAATCACTTTGCCTACGACCATGTTGCTCAGGGGAAAAGACAAGTGGGTTCGACAATCAAGCCTTTTATTTATTCAGCAGGAATGCAGTTTGGTGTGATTACACCCTGTGAAACCACTCCAAATATTTCATACTGTGTAGATGTTCAAACAGGATCGCGACCTGAAGATATGAAGTCTTGGTGTCCTAAGAATGCTGGGTCTAAAATGGACGGGAAGCCAGTTGCATTTGAAAAAGGATTGGCGAGTTCGATGAACAATATAACCGTTTCCGTAATGTCAAGAATGGGTGGTGTTGCTGGTCCTCGAGCAGTGGCAAAATTAATGAGGGACTTGAATATTAATGTTCGTGAAGAGGATATTGTTCCTGCAATGTGCTTGGGAGTAATGGATTTATCTTTATTGGAAATGGTGGGGGCACAATCTGCTTTTGTGAATGGTGGAATTTATACTCAACCAACTTCTATTATTCGCATTGAGGATAGAAATGGAAATGTAATTTATGAACATCAACCGATTGCGAGAGAAGCAATGTCTGAGGAGTTAGCCTATGCCACATTGAAAATGATGCAAAAAGTGGTAACACAAGGAACGGCAGCAAGCTTACGTGGAACCTGGAGAGGTGATTGGGGAGGTATAACTCAGCCTACCGCGGGTAAAACAGGAACAACTCAAAACAATTCAGATGGTTGGTTTATGGCGCTTACGCCCGACCTTGTAACGGGTGTTTGGGTAGGTGCTGAAGATATGGCCATTCGTTTCCGTTCGATGGAATGGGGGCAAGGAGCACGTTTGGCTCTACCAATATACGGATATATGATGCAAGAGGTTTATAAAGACCCAAACATCCATATCTCAACCGATGATTTTGAAGAGCCTTACGGTTTTTCAAGTTCAATGTATAATTGTCAAAATAACAACCAAACTTCTGGTTCAGAAGCCGATCCAGGATTTGGTATATAAAAATATATAGTAGTATGAATAAGTCTGTTAATAATGTAGAAGAAGCATGTGAGGGCATTGCCTCAGGAATGACTTTAATGCTGGGTGGTTTCGGATTATGCGGTATTCCAGAAAATACGATTGCTCACTTAGTTAAAATGGGGATCAAAGATTTGACTTGTATTTCAAATAATGCAGGAGTTGATGATTTTGGATTAGGATTATTACTCCAGAAGAAACAAATTAAAAAAATGATTTCTTCTTATGTGGGAGAGAATGACGAGTTTGAAAGACAAATGCTTTCAGGAGAACTAGAAGTAGATCTTATTCCTCAAGGTTCATTGGCAGAACGTTGTCGTGCAGGAGGAACAGGAATTCCAGCATTTTTTACCCCAGCAGGATATGGAACAGAAGTCGCCGAGGGGAAGGAAGTAAGAGAATTCAACGGTAAACCTCACATTTTGGAAACGGCTTTAACTGCAGATTATGCAATCGTAAAAGCTTGGAAAGGAGATACAGAAGGAAATCTTATCTATAAAGGAACCGCAAGAAACTTTAATCCTGTTATGGCAATGGCGGGTAAAATTACAATTGCAGAAGTTGAAGAACTCGTTCCTGCAGGAGAATTAGACCCAAATGAAATCCATACCCCAGGAATCTTTGTTCAACGCATTTTCAAAGGTGAAAAATTCGAGAAAAGAATCGAACAATTAACCGTAAGAAAGAGAGAGTAATGAATACTTTGAACAGTAATGAGTCCAAAATTTATCCTGTTTTTACATGGGTACTTTTTGGACTCTTGATAACCTACCTTTTATTACGCGCCTATTTCCTTGAACCACTTCACGATGAGGCCGCAACTTTTTTCTATTATATAGAATCGGGGTTGTTTTGGGGGCCTGATGTAATGCTAGATGCCAATAATCATTGGTTAAATAGCATTTTAGGGCATTGGATGTATTTGATTTTTGGAGATCAATTTTTCTTTGTTCGCTTACCTAATGTTTTTGCATTTATTCTTTTTTTCTGGGGAATTTATCGCTTGATCAAACCCATTCAATCGGACCTCAACAAAATGTTGATTCTTCTAGGAACAACTTGTATTCCTTTTATCTTAGATTATTTCTCGTATACAAGAGGCTATGGTCTTTCCATGGGGCTTTTCATCTTTTCACTATCTTATGTTCGTGATTTTGTTGTTCACCTTCATTTGAGGTCGGCATTTTGGGCTTCATTCTTTATGGGCTTGTCTGTTTATGCCAACCTCAATTTTATTCTGTCCTTAATTTTAATGGGTTTGCTATTTGTATTGATGCAATTACTCCATAAAAAAGAGTTGAGTATAAAACAGCACCTGCTCTTGGTCTCAAATTATATCTTATTGGCATTAGCAATGCTTCCTAATATCTTTTATGGCCTTCAATTAAAGGAGAGTGGAGCTTTGTATTATGGTAGTTTAGATGGTTTTTGGGAAGTAACAGGAAAAACTTTATCGCGATACGTAATTTTCTATGATGCTGATTGGTTGAAGTATGCCTCCTTAGCACTTATTGCAGTACTTATTTTCTATTTCGTACGCCGTTGGAAAAGCTTAGGAGGAATCAAATTTTTTAGAAAGTCTTCAACGCTTATGGCTTGGTTTCTCTTCGGAAATTGTGCAGCAATTCTCCTGATGGCTAAACTTATGGATGTAAACTATCCAGAGGATCGCGTAGGCATGTATTTGGTTACCCTTTTTCTTTTAATGATGGGATTTGTGCTTAATGAAGTTAAGGCTATGAAATGGATGCTTGTAGGAATGCTCTTTTTTCCTATTGTAATGATTCCTAAAACGAATCTTTCCACCTCGATATTTTCTCCAGATGACCGAATGGCTCAAACGTTTTTCGATGAAGTACAAAAACATGTAGATAGCTATTCAACTATTTCTATTTATCCAATGCAGCAATTGACATGGGCCCACCATTCTAGAAGCGTAGATTCGAATAACTATGTTATTGTTGGGCGTGAATTCAATAAAGTAACAGATATAGCAATTCATAAGACTCCTTTGCTTGAAGGAATTGAGAATTTGGATGAATATGATGTTATAGCACATACCCCCGAGAGTACGCACATCGCATATAAGCGTAAATCTCCTTATCAAAAGAAAGTGATTTATGAATTGCCTTTAAACATTTCTGAAACGCAAAAAGAATTTGTATCTCTCGTTAGTTTTATTATTCCTGACTCCTTAAGAAATAGAAAACTACAATTTCATATTCATGGTGATGTAGAAGCTGAAAATAAATTTCGAGAGTTTGCTATAATGACCTATTCTACATTCGATGAAAATGATCAAGTAGTGAATCATTCCTATACAAACGAACGATGGTATCATGGAAAGAAAAAAGAGTTCTTATTGAACTTTAATTATGCAGTGGAAAGATTGGAGCCCAATGAACACGAAATTCGAACCTATATATGGAATCGAAAACATGAGAAAATTGGTTTGAAAAATGGTGTTTTTCAGATTTTAGAACTTATTGAAACAAAGGATTAAACCCCGCTTTAATTCTGAAGTAATCTTTTTTAATAAAAAACAAACCCTCTATTTATATAAATCAATATATTCGTCTAAAAATTAACGCAATTTTAAATGAGCATCAAGAAACTATCTATACTTATCCCTGCATACAACGAAGCAAGAACAATTCACCTTATATTAGATAGGGTAAAGGATGTTAAATTAGTAAATGACATCGAAAAAGAAGTGATTATTGTCAATGACTGCTCAAGCGATGATACTGTGCTTAAGATTGAAGAATATATGAAAAACAATCCTGACTTTAGCATTCAATTGTTTTCACAAGATAGAAATAGAGGTAAAGGTGCTGCCATTAATCGCGCTATTCAAGAATGCACAGGAGATTATATGATTATTCAAGATGCTGATTTAGAATATGACCCAAATGAGTATAACTTGCTATTAAAGCCCGTGTTTATGGATGATGCAGATGCCGTTTATGGTTCTCGTTTTGTCGGTCATCACCCCCACAGAATCTTGTTCTTTTGGCATTCAATTGGGAATAAGTTTTTAACGCGTTTATCAAACATGATGACAAATCTGAATTTAACAGACATGGAAACCTGTTATAAGTTGATCCGTACATCTATTGCAAAAAAAATCACCATTAAAGAAAATCGTTTTGGTATAGAACCAGAAATTACAGCCAAACTTGCTAGGGTTCCTAAAGTTAAAATCTATGAAGTAGGTATTTCATACTACGGTAGAACCTATGAAGAAGGGAAAAAAATTGGATGGAAAGATGGGTTTAGGGCAATCTATTGTATTATTAAGTACAAGTTCTCTAAATAACGATTGAAGTACAAGCAATTATTTGTAGCTAGAATGCCCTCGATTTTTGATTCCCAATTGTGTTGGGGGTTACAGTTTCAATTAGAAATTAATACTGACTCCTGGACCAATTAAGAAGAAGAATTTTGATTCATTTAAAAAGTACCCCATTCCGACATACAAAGGAAATGAAAATCTACGGTTCTTCTTGGTGGGATAAACAGAACCCAACAATACAATACCTAAGTCTCTTTCCGCATCAGGATTAAAGTTGAAAGCATTCTTCGCTAAGAATCCTGCACCAACTTTAAATGGACGTAGTTTTTGAATTTCTCCTCTCTGATAGAAAGAAAATTGAGCAAGCATAGAAAGTGATATTCCGCTTAATCCCGGGAAACCTGGCTCTCCTACCTTTTTGATAATTAAACCTGCGGGGATGGATAAATCGACATCAAATGTTACGTATCGGGCTTTTATGATTTCCACCCGACTGGTATATCCTTGACCACCATAAACATTTTTACGGTGCTTAATGATCAATTCGATTTTTGCCCAATCTTCCAAACTATGCGTTTTGTTTGATAAATAGTCATTTACCGATATTGGTTCATTCATACAACCTGTTGCACTAGTATATGAAAAGCTTCGTGGAGAACTTGAGCCCGGACACACGACGATATCATCAATGATTTGTTTTTCAACCAGTTTGTTTCTGCTGTCCGTAATGCGAATTTCAATTTCTAAAAATTGTTTCCCATACAACTCAAATGCATCGTCGATGAATAAATTGTCGAACTGTACATTCACATCTCCAATGGTTTTCTCATGTAAAATCGGTTGACTAGCATCCTTGGCAACGACTGGTGTTCCACCATATTCAACAATTACGAAATCCAATTCTTTTGGTCGCTGGTATTCTATAATGTCAAGCATCACCCCAGTTTTTACATTTCCAGAGTAAATATTGATGCTCTTTTTCCTAATGTCGATAGGGACCTTAAGTACAAAGTGAGAAACGGTTTCGTTTCTAATCAAACTGTCAGTTGAAATGTCTACTAAGTCTTCAAACTGGAAGTTAGTTCTGCTTAAACCTTCTCCTTCTAATCGTATTTCTACTGTTTCTCCAGGGTAAACTTGTTTAGACTTCACCCAACTTCCACCTTGTCTTAGGATACTCACCTCATTAATTTTCGGTTCAGGAACTATGTTGATGTTGGTGATGAACTTAGCGACATCTCCGTCTTTAATGTAAAGATAACCAGATGAAATTTTATGATAATTATAAGGTCTAAACATACAAAGCACCTTGTCATTACTTAGTCTTCGAATGGTAAATAACTCTGCAATTAATGGACCTCCCGCTTCATCTGTCGCTTCAATACGATAGGTTTTATTGATGGCCAATAAACGGTGGTTGTCAATTTGTAATTCAACCCCTTTTGGGTTTTTCGTTTCCCAGATTACCTCCTTGTTTTCAAAAGTTAAAAACTTCAAACGAGATCCCCTGACATTAAAAGAAAAGCTCTGTTTATCTAGTTTGTATTTTGGTCTTCTGTTTACAATGTTTGGACGGTATAAATCAATGGTAAAGTCGATTTCTAAATTTCCTGTGTTGGTGGGAATAAAAGACAGCCAAATCTTATTGTTATAACTATGTATTCTATACTCATAGCCATCTCTTTGTTTCCATAATGGGTCAATAATGATATTGTCAGGATTGTTGGTCACCAATTCGAATGTCTTTTCGTCACCAATGTATAAATCTCCTTCTCCAGGGTAAATTGTAGCATAGGTATGTGTGTATGGAAAAAGTGCTATTGGAATAACTTGTTCTTCTTGAACGATGTTAACGTTGAGAAAAGAAGCATTTGCTAAATCCTGAAACTGAACTTTACAATGGTAATATCCATCTATTCTGAGGTTCAAAGAGTCAAGTATTTTATAACCGTTAGCTGCCTCTAGGCCGAGCGGTGTAACTTCACCATTTTTTAATTTAGGATACAAACGAAATTCAACAATTGGATTACTTTCTTGATATTCAAATGAAATTTTCCATTCATTTTCTACATATATACGATCTGTAGTGTATTTATAAATGTTCGTGTCGATTCGCAATTCAACGTCAGAAAAGTGATTGAAGAGGTTGGCTTGTGCAGTTAAGGTTGAAGAGCTTAATCCAAAACCAATTACGAAAAGCAATAGCAAAGCTAAGTTCGAACAGAAAGTATTTTTAAATCCAACTAACATGTGCACAATATTTTTGCGCAAAGATAAGGATAGGAACTTAGAAACTCTAATTCGATGTGTTGTAATTTATTGCCCCTTCCTGTAGTGGAAGTAAAGTAAAAAGAGGAAAAGATTGGAAGAAAGAGGAGAAACATTTCCACTTCTTCCAACCTCGATCATAAATGACCAACATCTCAATCATCGTTATAAACCTTTGACTTTTGTGATGGAGAGTTCTTTTATATCATGGTCTTTAATGATTAAAACTAATGGTCATGGCAGTGCACTTCGTAATTTACTCCATCTTTGGTATAACCGGACTGCTCTATGTCTTCTAGGTCGTCACCACAGTACTCACCAATTTCAACAATTCCGTTTGGAGCATCATAATGACACTCAGCACATTTCTTACAAGAGGTTAAGGATAATCCAGCAATGATTAATCCGCTTAATAAAAATTTATTTTTCATAATTTATTTGATTTGATATTTCAGACTGAAAAAGACATTTATTCCTGGTTGCGATAAACCTAGGTTCTTCAATGAAGATAAATGCCCTTGATATTGAGTGTTGAGTAAATTTCTTATTCCCGTTGATGCAGATAAGCGTTTTAAATCACCTATAGTAAATTGTGTTGCTAAGTTCACTAAATGGTAATCGACAGAAAAAGTTTCGTTCGGTCCAACCCTGTTTTGAGGAAGGTGATATATGTGCTCTAAAACAACATGTTTAAAACTTATCTTGTGATTGTTGTTAATGTCAAACCTTATCGATGTGTTGACATTGGGTTGAGGCATTAAGCCAATAGGATCACCATTATTGGTTTCCGCTATAGTTACAGAAAAGTTTGAATTGATGTGTAGGCGGTGTATACTGTGAGGGTGATAATGGAAACCTACTTCACCACCAAATAAATGGGCAAGATCAGTTTGCTTGTATTCATAGACTGGAAAACTCCCTTCGAACTCATCTGTTTGAACCAAGTAAATGAAATCACTAATGCGATTGTAATAAGGATTAATAATTAATTCTAAATGATCAAAGTGAAGTTCTAAAGCCGCATCAAATTGAATGGCATGTTCTGCTTTTAAAGTTTGACTTCCTTTTTCGTAGCGCAACGAACCATGGTGAAATCCGTCTGCCTGAAGCTCAGCTAAATGAGGAGCACGGTATCCACTCGAGGCGTTAAAACGAACAGAAGTGAGTTTTGCGTTACGCACAAAGCCTGCAGAATAATTAATTCCTTGGAAATTGCGTTTAAGCCCGTCAGTGTTGATGTTGTTTACTAAAGAGCTGTCCAAATCAGCCGCACTTAAAACGTTTAAAAAACGGATATCATACCTTAAACCTCCTTGAAATCTCCATTTTTTGTATTCATAATCCATCAAGGCATAAACACCATTGTCGAGGGTATTGGCATCTGGAATAAGTAAGGAAGAACTAGGGAATCTATTCCTGTTTATCTTCGCCATTCCTTGCACTCCAGTTTTTAAACTCATATTTTCTAAAAGCTTGTAGGAATAACGGAAATTATAGCTTGTATTGTTGACGTTCAAATGGGTGAATGGCAAGGTCACCTTTTCATCAAATTCTTTTAAGTCGCTGTTGGTATTTCCAATTTCTAACAGAAGGTTGGAGCGATTGAAGAATATCGTGTTTTCAATCAATAAAAAATGGTCAAAATTATATTGTGCGGGAAGTGTGCCTTTTCTTTGTCTTTTATTGGAAATAAAGTCAAGAACATCGGGTTGAGCGTTGTGCGAATGTCCTGGAATTCCTAATCGTCGGTGCGAAAGTTGGTAGCGAATGTTCAATTGAAAATTCTTGTGGCGGTAGCCTATACTTGATTTGAAATTGGTAGACCAGAATCTGGAATTTTTGATGAAATTTCCATCAGGTAATTGAAAATCGGCATGGTTGATATAGTTGGCGTGGATGTTGGCCCTCCATTTTCCTTTGTGCGTACGGTATCCAATTTCGTTGGTTGTTCCCATTGAGTTGGATTCAAATTTTGAGGAAATGTATAATTCATCCTTATCTTTTCGAATGTATTTTTCATCCAAAAAGTGAATTACACCTCCCAAAGCATCAGCGCCATAAAGCAGAGAAGAAGGACCTTTCACTACTTCAACTTTACCTAATCCAAGTTCGGAAGCTGCCATCCCATGATCGTCTCCCCATTGTTGGTTTTCAATTCGTAATCCGTTGTTGTAGGTAACCACGCGCATTCCAGATAAGCCCCTAATAATTGGTTTGCTAATTCCCATTCCTACGGAAGAAGATTGTACGCCTGGAATTTGGATTAAGGATTCGCCTAAAGTCGTGGCGCCAGTTTGAAAAAGTTCATCTTTTGAAACAACAGCAATGGAAGTAATGTTTTCCCTTTGTACCTTTCCTTCTGAGGCTGTAACTTGTACTTCTTCGAATACCGTGTGTAAAGGAGTGAGTTCAATAATTAACAGTTCATTGCTGGCTAAATCAATATCTTTAACCAATACTTTATAGTCAAACGCACTGACTTTTATTTTTAAGTGTGATTGTGGCAAGTATTTAAATTTAAATCCGCCAAGGCTATCCGCATCAGTATATACATTAATACTAGGGAACCCTACTTTGGCGTAGGGAACAGGCTGTTTTGTGTCTGTGTCAATGACCTTCCCTTTAATCTCTTGTGCTGAGAGACTAAAAGAGAGCATTAAGTAAATTAAAATCGCTACTTTTGCTTGCATTGGTTTGAATTTGAATGCAAATATAACTAAATGCAACAATATTGCATCTACAGAAATGGATATTTTACGAGATAAAAATTTACGCGTCACTCCTTTTCGTAAAGAAGTGATGGAGATCTTTCTAGAAAATGAGCATGCAATTTCGATACAAGATATTGAAGAAGCGCTAGTTGAGTTTGATCGTATAACTTTGTACAGAACAATAAAGTCTTTTACAAATAAAGGTGTCATTCATGAAATTGTAATGCCGGGAGACATTAGAAAATTGGCCTTGTGTGATAGGGTTTGTGACCATGAAGAAGGTTTACATGAGCATAACCACATTCATTTTCAGTGTCGTATGTGTGATGAGGTTTACTGTGTTGAAAGCGATGAGCTTCCTCAGGTAAAAATTCCAGGATTTATTGTCGAAGAGCAAGAAATACAAGCTAAAGGTGTATGTAAGAAATGTAAGAAACCATCTTAATAGAATCGAATTTGTTTAAATAAGTTTCAATTTTATTGACTTCTATCATTTTGTTTTAACTTTGTTTGTTTAATTATAAATTAGCTTCATGTGGTTTAAACTTTCCCAACTCATTTTGAGAAACAGGATAGTTATTATTTCAATAATAGCTGGCTTGACTATATTTTTTGGCTATTTCGCTTTTACGAGTTTAGAAATGGATAACAAGTATGGTAACATGCTTCCAAAAAAATCACCTGCTCAGGATGATTATTTACAGCTTAAGGAGATGTTTGGTGAAGATGGCGGTGCTTTGGTATTGGCCATTAAAACAGACAAACTTTATACGGAAGAAAATTTCTTGATGTGGAAACAACTCGGTGATTCTATCGCCAAGTTGGAGGGTGTAAATTCTGTTTTGTCAGAAGCTGATTTATTTACCATAAATAACAATACAGAAGAAGGTAAGTTTGAAGCAAATCCTGTGTTTATTGACGAGGAATTCCAAGAGAAATCCATCGAGGAAATACGTCAAGAGATCCGAAGAATCCCTTTGTATGACGGTGTCTTGTACAATGACTCAACGAATGTTTCTTTGATGATGATTAGTATCGACGAAGCTTTCTTAAGTGATCAAAATAAATCAGATGTTGTTTTAGACGCAGAAGCTATTGCACTAGGATATGAACATGTATTTGGTAAAATGCACTTCGCTGGTCTTCCGCACATTCGTGTAGTGATGGGGAAAAGAGTCGTGAGTGAAATGTATATTTTCATAGGACTTGCCATATTTGTAACTTCTCTTTTGCTTTATATATTCTTCCGTTCTTTCAGGGTAGTATTATTCTGTAATCTGGTCGTTTTTACCGCTGTAATTTGGTCTTTGGGTAGTATTGGATTGATGGGCTTTAAACTGTCTATTCTTATGGCTTTGATTCCGCCCCTTATGATTGTTATTGGAATTCCCAATTGTATATTCCTACTCAATAAATTTCATCAGGAGGTCAAAGATCATGGAAATAAAATTAAGGCCATTTCTCGTGTTATTGCAAAAGTAGGAAACGCTACTTTTCTAACGAATTTAACGACTGCCTTAGGATTTTCAACATTTATGTTTACAAACTCAGAAAAACTGGTAGAGTTCGGAACGACTGCTTCATTGAATATAATGTTTGTATTTATTCTTTCGATTTGTATTATCCCTATTTTATTTTCTTTAACCAAACATCCAAAACCACGACACCTAAAACATTTAGAAAAGAAGTTTTCGGTAACCATTGTAAACAAGCTTGTATACATTACTACAACGCATAGAAAAATCATTTACGCTGTAACTATTGGAGTTGTTGCAGTAGCAATTTTTGGAGCCACTAAAATGGAAGCCACTGGTAATTTAACTAGTGATTTACCTGAATCGGATCCGATTTTACAAGACATTCATTTTATAGAAGAAAATTTTAAAGGAGCCATTCCTTTTGAAATCTTGATCAATTATAAAAAAGATGCCCGTAAATTTGATCGTACAACACTACAGAAAGTGGAGGCCATTCAAAATGAAATAGAGAAAGATATCGAGTTTAGTAAATCTATTTCATTGGTGAACTTTATGAAGTTAATCAACATGGCATATTATGGAAATAATCCTGAGATGTACAAGTTGATTGAACGTAGAGACATGTTGCGTTTGAAAGGATATGTTGAGAATTTCCAAAGCGATATGGAGAAAACACAGCGTGTTTATGGATTCCAAGATTCTTTGAGGAAAGGGAATTTAAACTATGCCGATTCAATCATGTTAGACAACCCAAAATTGGCCAAACGTATCATGCAGTTCGAACCGGTAGCAGATAGTTTAGACTCTATTTCCCTGCCTACTCTTCCAAATGAAACTCAAATTTCAAATTTCTTGGCAGAAAATGAAGTGAGCAAAGAAGTGTTGGCTGTTTCAGAAAAAATGTTCCCTGTTTCTGCAGTTGGACTTTCACTTAAAGAATTGATAGATACCACCAATACAACTTACCGTGTGAGAATGCAAGTACTCGATTTAGGTTCTTATGAAATTGATGAGAAAATAAAGAAAGTCTCTGCAATGATGGATACCATTTTGAATCCACACCACGCAAAAGCGATGACTTATTTTGAGGAATTTACAAATGGAAAATACGCTTATGCTGACTCTATTTTTGCTTTGTCAAATGCCTATAGAAACAACACCAGTTATAACATTGCCGATGGAAACGATTCATTGTTATTTCAATTTGATTTAGACCCCGCTTTACTTTCTTCTTACTATGAAAAGTCTGAGTTTAGAGCAGCGCTAGAAAAAGCAATTGATGATGAGAAATTAGAGTATTTAGTTACAGGTACTTCTGTTGTTGCAGCTGAAGGAACGCAATATCTCATCAAAAATCTATTGACTAGTTTAACCATTGCGGTATTTATTATTGCCATATTAATGGCTTTCTTATTCCGTTCTTGGCGAATGGTGATTATCTCCTTGGTACCTAACTTTATTCCTTTGATTATTACTGCTGGAATTATGGGACTCTTTGCTATTCCTGTTAAGCCATCCACAATTCTTGTGTTTAGTATTGCCTTTGGTATTTCTGTCGATGACACCATTCACTTCTTGGCCAAATACCGCCAAGAACTTAAAGTTAGAAGCTATGACCAACGAGCATGTGTGATCAATGCTTTATATGAAACAGGTTTAAGTATGTTCTATACTTCGATTGTCTTGTTTTTTGGATTCTCAATGTTTGCTTTCTCCCAATTCGGAGGAACAAAAGCGCTAGGTTTATTGGTTTCTTTAACAATGTTGGTGGCGATGCTTACCAACTTAACTGTGCTCCCTTCACTGTTGTTGAGCTTAGAAAATCGTATTGCAACAAAGGCTTTCCGTGAGCCTTTCATCAACATATATGATGAAGAAATTGACATTGAATTGTCGGATCTTGAAGTAGACCCAAGAACAAGGATTGATTACGACCCAAGTGATCCTCATCACGTTAGGGGGCAAGAATAAAAGCGTAATACTTAGGATTTAATTGAAATATTAATGCAGCAAATACAAGCATATCAAAATATATTGGAAGAAAGGATTCAGAAGTTAACCCTTCCTGAAAGTCCAAAAAATCTTTACGACCCGTTACGCTACTTTTTGACCTTAGGCGGAAAACGAACACGACCTTCACTAACAATGCTGGCCTGTAGTTTATTTGGTGAACCTGGAATTAAAGCGGTAAACGCTGCAATGGCGGTTGAGTTATTTCACAACTTTACTTTGATCCATGACGATATTATGGATGATGCCCCACTGAGAAGAGGGCAACAAACTGTTCATGAAAAATGGAACAAAGACATTGCTATATTATCAGGAGATGTTCTTTTTGTAGAAGCTTATGCACTTTTAGCTCAGCATGAACCTGCTGTATTGGCTCCATTACTAGCTGTTTTCTCAAGAACAGCCAGAGAGGTTTGTGAAGGTCAACAGATGGATATGGATTTCGAATCTTTATCAACCGTTACTATTGACGCTTATATTGAGATGATCCGTTTGAAAACATCTGTTCTTCTCGGTGCGGCCTTAGAAATGGGAGCAATCGTTGCCGGTGTTGACAGTCGAGATGACATTCAAAATATTTATGATTTTGGTGTGAATATCGGATTGGCTTTTCAAATGCATGATGATATTTTAGATGTATATGCCGACCCAAAGAAATTTGGAAAACAAGTAGGAGGTGACATTCTTTCGAATAAGAAAACATTCATGTTGCTTAAAGCTTATGAGCTTGCAGATGAGGAGACTAAAAAGGCTCTTGACCAACAATTACTTGAAGGCAATGAAGAAGATAAAGTTCAGAAAGTAACTGCAATTTTTGATCAATTGGGAATTAAAGAAGTGGCAGAAGCGCAAAAAGAGTTGTTTTATCAAAATGCACTCGAAAAAATGAATCGGATTAACGTTCCAGAAGAAAATAAAAAAGAATTGCTAGGATTAGCGAAATACCTGATGTCAAGAGATCATTGATGAAGCCGAACATCCAATATATAGACAATAAAGAAAGCTTTGAGAAGGCCATTTCCATCTTGTCTACAAAAAAAGAAATATTTATTGACCTGGAATTCGATAAAAACCATTTTAGATATGGTTTTAATCTTTGCTTAATGCAAATATTTGATGGAGAGATTTGTTATTTAATTGACCCATTAACAGAAATAGAGATTGAGCATATTTTTCCTGTTCTGGAAAATCAAGACATTCAGATTGTATGTTTTGCCTTCAATGAAGACATGCGCTTACTTCATCATTTAGGAGCAAAACCCAATAATATTTTGGACCTTGCAGTAGCCACTAGGTTATTGAACTATGATACACTTTCTTTAAACAATACCTTGGCTGTGATATTGGAAGATGATCGTTATATCACTGAAAAATCAAGCCAACAAAAGAGCAACTGGTTTCAACGTCCTTTAACTGAAAAGCAAAATCATTATGCAGCAGAAGATGTGCTCTATCTTCCAGCACTAAGTGAAGAGTTAAAGAAAAGAATTGAAGCTGAGGGTAAGACTTCATGGTTAGCACAAGAGATGGAAGCATTTGAAAATTATGATTGGTCAAATGGTTCTGTTGCTGAATACTTGACTAAGAAGGACCAAAAGTTATTGTCCATGCGTGAATGGATTCGATTTACAAAATTGATGGATTACCGAGAAACTCTTGCTGAATTATTGAATCGTCCGACCTATAAGGTATTGGATAAAAAAGTAATTTTTGAACTTTCTACTGCCCCTAAGAAAGTTGAGCAATGGAAAAGTTTGAAAGGGATTCACCCAAAATTCAAATCGGATGAAGTTCAAAGTAAGATCGCATCACTTTTAGATGAAGCAGATAAGGAAATCTCTGAGAATAGAATTACCATGGGTCAATCCAGTATTCCTCCATTGTCGTCAGATGAAAGGCAAGCTGCAGGTCAGCGTCGAAAGCGCCAGCAATACTTTAAGGAAACCTTCTTTTTACCAATCAAAGAAGTTGTAAAAAACGAATACGGTGAAAATCTAAGTAATTATTTTTTATCCAATCGTAAAATAACTGACTTCATCAATCAAGAGACCTTATTGTTGCCTTATCAGAAAGAAATTGTACTTCAGACAGCCCAAAAGCTTAAGCTTGAAATACCTTCTTTTATTAGTGAAATTAAATAGATTGCTTTTTTTAACAAAAGAAAATGGTATGATATCACAACCTTTTGCTTAATCTTTACGTATATTAGCTATATAACATATATTATTATGAAACAATTTACAGGATTATCGTTTATATTAGGGATGTTTATGTTTACTTCTTGTATCAAACATGAAGTTATTCCTCCTCCTACACCAGAAGTTGATTTACCTGCATCATTCACTGCATCACTGCAAGGATCGAGCTATGAAATCATCAAAGATGTAAATGGATATTATTGTGATGCGACCCAAGCAAAAGAGATTTTGCCAACGCCTCAACCTTCTAAAATTATTTATTTCTCGTCCATTAAATCGGAGCAACAATTAGATTTCATCCAAATTGGATTAGGAAAATTAAATTTCAATGCAGACGCTAGCATTGTTCCTTCGTTAGATGCATTTACTGCATATTTCAACAACAATGTTTCTCCAGATTATAAAGAAGGTGCTGATGGAGGTGTGGAAATTGTTTTTAGAGATGGTCAAGGGGGTGTTTGGATGAGTAGTGAAAACTCAACGCTTCCACAAGATTTTACTTTTACTTCTTTGGTTCAAGAGTCAGATGAAAACGGAGATTATATGAAGTTTACAGCATCGTTTAATGTTTCTTTATTTGATGACATTACAGCACCTACAGATACAATTGTATTTCAAAACGCTGTTTTTGAAGGATATTTCAAAAGATAAAACACTCGAATTTATATAGATAATGGTCGTTCTTTATAGGAATGACCATTTTTTTTTAATACCTTTTCCTTTGAATTTTTGTTTTGAACTATGAAGGAAGCCCTGAAAATTGCAATAATAGGAGACTTTAACTTTACGTACAATGCTCATCATGCTACAAATTTGGCGATAGAACATGCTGCTCATCTTTTAGAAGTGGAGGTTAATTATTATTGGATTCGTGTTCATGAGGCAGCTGGTCTGAAAGTTAATAAATACAGTGGTTTCGATGGAGTGCTACTTGCTCCAGGTCCTTATGAAAATGCTTTTTTTCTCAATGAAGTGCTGAAGACAATATTGGAGGCTCAAGTACCAATTCTTATTACGGGTCTTGGTTTTAAAACCTTTTTGGAAGTTGTGATTAAAATGTACAATTTAAATCCTAGTCAAGAGAAAGTCATCTCTAACAATTTAGCCGCGGAAGATCATTTTGAGAAGGTAGAAGTAATTCCTATAACAGAGTCCTTAAAAAAGCTTTATCAACATTCAAATCGATTAGAATTAACCAATTCTCGGTATTCAATATATCCCGATATTTTGAAAGTGTTAAAAGAAGAGGTAATTGATGTTGAAGGAGTCAATCAGTTTGATGAACCTGAGGTGATCAGTTTGAAATCACGACAGTTTTGTGTTGCTTCCATGAGTTTACCCCAAGTGTGTAGTACAAAAGAAGCACCGCATCCATTAATAAGTGCCTTTTTAAACTATATAAAGAATTCATCCCAAAGGGAAGGCGTGAAAAAACACGGTTAAGTGTTATTGTTCAAAATACCTGAGTACCTCAGGAATTTCAATATTGTCTGGACTTTCATTGTTTTCAGCTTTAAAATAAGCCAAAATTGCTTCTTTCATTAAATGTTGTTGTTGACGCTCGTCTAAAGGAGGTAATTCCTTTAAAAATTCAAAGTGAGGCCAGTTGTCCTCATCTCTACCGATAGTTTTATAAAAACCATAAGGCTCTAAAACAGTACAGACTGCCACGTGCATTAGTTCAGTTTTTTCGCGCTTGTTGAAGTTTTTATATCCTTTACCTAGCTCTTGAACACCGATAAGAAACAAAATAGATTGTACATCTAATCCTCCGCCAAACCTTTCATCAAGTTCGGCAACTAATGCTTTGAATTTAATCTCTACTGCGTAGTCCATTGTGTTTATTTAAAAAAGCAAAGAGGGATCAAAACCCCCCTTTGCCATAGTGAATTTATAATTTAAGCTAATGCTTCTTCCTCCTCAATGTCATAAGACGAAATTGCAGGACATGAACACATTAGGTTTCTATCTCCGTATGCGTCATCAACACGACGAACCGGTACCCAGAATTTGTTGCGTACCAAGTAGTCTAATGGATATGCTGCTTCCTTAGGAGTGTAGTCATACTTCCAATCTTGATTGATCATACACTCAGCGGTATGCGGTGCATTTTTCAATAGGTTACTTTCTTGATCCGCTTTTCCTTCTTCAATGAACTGAATTTCTTTTCGAATGTTAATCATCGCTTCACAGAAACGGTCTAACTCAGCTTTGTCTTCCGATTCTGTTGGCTCAACCATTAACGTTCCTGCTACAGGGAAAGAAACCGTTGGAGAATGGAATCCATAGTCGATTAAACGCTTTGCAATGTCTGCTACTTCAACGTTAGCTGAACGTTTAAATTCTCTACAATCCAAGATCATTTCGTGAGCAACGGTATTGTTTTCTCCAGAATATAAAATTGGATAATGTTTCTTTAAACGTGCCTTGATGTAGTTGGCATTAACAATGGCCATTTCTGTTGCATGCTTTAATCCTTTTGTTCCTAGCATCTTAATGTATCCGTAAGAAATCAAAAGAATTAATGCGCTTCCGTAAGGTGCAGCTGAGATTGCATGAATTGCTTTTTCTCCTCCAACACTATCAACAAGTGGACTTCCTGGTATAAAAGGAGCCAAATGCTTTGCAACACCAATTGGTCCCATTCCTGGTCCACCACCTCCATGAGGAATTGCAAATGTTTTATGCAAGTTCAAGTGACAAACATCTGCACCGATATTTCCTGGATTTGTTAATCCAACCTGTGCGTTCATGTTTGCCCCATCCATGTAAACTTGTCCACCGTGATCATGAATAATCTGAGTAATTTCTTTAATTCCTGCTTCGAATACTCCATGAGTTGAAGGATAAGTAATCATTACTGCACCTAACTTCTCACTGTATTTTTCAGCATTTTTTCTTAAATCCTCAATATCAATATTTCCAGCGTCGTCACATTTTGTAACCACCACTTTAAATCCAGCCATTACTGCTGAAGCAGGGTTGGTTCCGTGTGCTGATGAAGGAATTAAACATATATTTCTATCTCCCTCACCGTTTGATTCGTGGTATGCTTTAATGACCATTAATCCAGCATATTCTCCTTGCGCACCTGAGTTAGGTTGCATAGACATGGCATGGAACCCTGTGATTTCACAAAGGTCTTTTTCTAATTGTCTTAGCATTTCATGGTATCCAGCTGCTTGATTCACCGGAGCAAAAGGATGAATATTTGAAAACTCTGGCCATGTAATCGGCATCAATTGAGCCGCAGCGTTTAATTTCATTGTACATGAACCCAAAGCAATCATCGAATGAACCAATGACAGATCTTTGTTTTCTAACCATTTCATGTAACGCATCATCTTTGTTTCAGAATGATAAGTGTTGAACACTTCGTGCGTTAAAATCTCCGTTTTACGAGCTAAATCTTGGTTTACCAATGAAGTTGTGAATTCAACCTCTGTACTTTTTACATTTGCAGCCAATTCAAGCACAGCAACTAATCCTTTTACTTCTGCATCATTGGTTCTTTCACCAACGCTGATTGTAAATTGATTCTCATTCACATAACGCAAGTTAATGTGGTGCTCTTCAGCTATTGTTTTTAGCTTTTCACAAGTCAATCCAGCTGGAGTTTCTACCCAAATTGTATCGAAATAGTCATTGTGTAAAATTTTATAACCTGCCTTTTCAATTGATTTATGAATTGTTGCAGTTTGGTTGTGAATGTTCTGTGCAATTGCTCTTAATCCATTTGGACCGTGGTAAACCGCATACATTCCAGCCATAACCGCCAATAAAGCCTGAGCTGTACAAATATTTGATGTTGCTCTATCTCTTTTAATGTGTTGCTCTCGAGTTTGAAGCGCCATTCTGTAGGCTACATTACCATCAGCATCTTTTGATACCCCGATAATTCTACCTGGAATATGTCTTTTATATTCTTCACGTGTTGCAAAGTAAGCTGCGTGTGGTCCTCCGTATCCCATTGGTACACCAAATCGCTGTGTTGAACCACAAACGACATCAACTCCCATTTTCCCTGGAGCTTCCAATAAAACCAATGACATAATATCAGCTGCAACAGCAACTTTTACATCATTTTTTGACAATTTCTCAACGAATCCTCTGAGGTCTTTTACCCGACCGTAAACATCTGGATACTGAACCAATGCTCCAAAAATCTTATCATCTGTCAAGTCAAAGTTGGTTGGGTCACCAAAAATCAATTCGATTCCTAAGTGCTTTGCTCTACCTTTAATGACATCAATGGTTTGTGGATATGCAAATTCAGAAACGAAGAACTTGTTTTTACCTGCTTTCACATCAGCTCTTGCTCTAGCATTATAGAACATAATCATTGCTTCTGCTGCTGCAGTTGATTCGTCCAGTAAAGAAGCGTTAGCAATTTCTAAACCTGTCAAATCAATGATCATGGTTTGGAAGTTCAACAATGCTTCCAATCTTCCTTGAGCGATTTCCGCTTGATAAGGTGTATATGCAGTATACCATCCTGGATTCTCCAATACGTTACGCTGAATAACTGGTGGAACATTTGTTTCACTATATCCTAATCCAATATAAGACTTGAATACCTTGTTTTTTACTGCTAAATCACCAATATGGTCTAAATACTGCTTTTCCGTTAGGGCAGTATCAATGTTTAATTCATTCTTTAAACGAATATCTTTAGGAACGGTAAGTTCCATTAATTCGTCTATAGAATTTACTCCGATTTCAGCTAACATCGCCGATTTCTCATCCTGTGAAGGACCTATGTGTCGTTTTGAAAATGCGCTCATTTATTACAGTTTATTTGAGACTGCAAATATAAGCTTTATAGTATCGAGAATAAAATATTTTAAGAATATTAGATAAGCTTTGATAAATATCTGACAATGACTTGTTTTTGAGGGTAGGGGTGGGTGGTGGAATTGATAAGTACGAACGGCTTTAGCCTTCAAAGAAGTTAATTGCGAATTTTGGGAAACATTTTCTTTTTGTTAAGAACATTACCCAGTTCCATCACCAGTGTATTCATTTACTTTTTGAACAATAGAAATAATTTTTGTGGCTTGCGCATCATCGAAAATTCCAATAATTCCATCCTGATGTTGTTCTGTAAATGGCGGTTCGAAGAGCATGTGTTTATCAATACGTCCGTTTTTTGTAAGAAATTGAACGATTTTATTAATAAAAGTCATTTGATTCGCAGAAAGGGTTGTTGAGTTTATGAATTCTGCAAAGACGGCATTGGCTGCTTCAATATTCATTCCTAGGATGCTGCGTATGAAAGTGCCCAAAGGTTGATTTCCATAATTTGACTCGTATTCTTCTCTTGTACCAATGTTTTCGTTATCAAACAATAGGTTTTCCAATTGTAGCAATTCCTTTTTGGTAATCGGTACATTATGAGTGATTTTATGAATCACCAAATGATCTTTATTCTCACGAATGTACTTCGCTACTCGGTCTTTGTAGCTCTGCATGTTTTGATACTGCGGAACAACGTCCCTTACTTCAATGTTGGAGGTGTCGATTTCGTCTTCAAAGGAAGTATAAACGTTTTCTATTTTTTCGTATTCAATATATTTTACTAAATCTCTAAGTGCACTGCGCATTTCTTCAACACGATGCAGCGATTTATTAATCCAATACACTTCTGTTTGTAGACTCTCAATTAATGGCATTTGTAAATTCACGACAGGAACGTTCGATAGTTTACTTAATCCTTTAGCAACATTGACAACACGATTGATGTATTTCGTATCATCAGAATTTGTGAGCATACACAATTGAATCGTCAAAGCTAGTAAATCAAAGCGCCTGGCTAATTCATCATTGCCTTCTGGTTCAGGTAAATGTGATAAATGTGAACTAATGTCAATTACGTCTCCTTTTGTCAATTGATTCCAACGTTCTCTGTCCGTATATTCATTTACCTTTCTCAGTTCTTTTCTTACTACAAACCTTTCTTGAACAAGTGTTGCTATAGAATTGTGCAATTCATCTAAATACTGAATACGTAATTGCTTATCCTCTTCGGTGGCGTTGGCAGCTTCGTCAATCAATTGGGCAACTTCTAATTTGGCTTCAAATATTTTCTGAGAAACAGGTTTTGATGCTCTGGTTTCTATTCCATCTGGATGTTCATCGAAGAACTCGAAATTCTCACAGAAATCGAAAATAAGAAATTCAGTTTTGTGCTCGCCAGGACCAAATAAATCAGGACGCAAGCGTGTCCCACGACCTATCATTTGCCAAAATTTAGAGGCAGACTTTACAGGTTTAAAGAAAACAAGATTTACCACACGTGGCGCATCTACTCCTGTATCCATCATGTCTACAGAAACTGCAATTTGAGGATCTTCTTCCTTTATGTCATTACAAAATCTGTCTAATAAATCTTGGGCTTTTGGTTCGTAATTATCAATGACACGTAAAAGATTTCCTCCAAATTCTGGATAATTTTTGTTAAACCGTTCTTCTATGAATACAGCATGATTATGATTTTTAGCAAATATGATTGTTTTTCCAATTTTATCACCTCCTTCTACTTTAATGCCGTTAGACATCAAATGATCTAGCACTTTGTCAACCGTATTGGTGTTGAATAGCCATTTATATAGGGCGTCACTCCCTATTTCATCGATTTGACTGTCTGTAGGGTCTCCAAACTTCTCTTCGTATTCCTTTTGCTCAGCAGGTGTTAAATCTTTATATTTAATTCCTTCGCGCATAAACTTCAACGGCACAGATGCTGCTTTTGGCGGCACCAAATATTTATCATTAACCGCTTGATTCAATTCATAAGCGAAAGTTGGATTATCGTCTTCAATGTCAAATAATTCATACGTATTATGATCAACATCTTTTTTCGGTGTAGCCGTTAAACCCACAACCATGGCATCGAAATAATCGAAAATAGCTTTGTATTTTTGATAAACGGAACGGTGAGCCTCATCGATAAAAATCACGTCAAAATGACCAACTCCGTAAAATCGTTCATCATCCGATTTTACGCTATCAATTTTGTTCATTATGGTCGGATAAGTAGAAAACACCATGCGTGTTCCGTTGTCTTCTTTTTCCTTGGTGAGATCAATGCTTGATAAATGCGGTAAATTGGTACTGATCGATTTCTTTGCTTGGGTAACCAATGCATTTCGGTCGGCTAAAAACAAAATACGCTTGGCCCAATTGCATTTGGTTAACATATCTATGATTGAAGCCGCAGTTCTTGTTTTTCCCGAACCTGTGGCCATAACTAACAATCCTCTTCTGTAACGGCCTTTTATTGTTCCGTTTACTTCTCCACAAAAACGCTCTGCAATTCTCTGAACGGCTTCAATTTGATAAGGTCTTCCGGCAATATCTGGATCAATTTGAAACTGACGCAAATCTTTTCGTGAAGAACGGCGGTCAATCATCAATTGTAATTCGTCTTTGGTGTAAAAACCATCAATTGAGCGTGGTGTCCAAAAAGCATCGTCCCATAAATAGGATTCAAAACCATTGGTGTAAAATATTACCGGTCGTTGTCCATGCATTTGTTCCAAACAATCAGCATATAAAACCGCCTGTTGACGACCTTTATCTGCTCCAATCATGGTTTTCTTCGCTTCAACAACAGCAAGAGGCAAACCGTCATCGCCCCACAAGACATAATCTACGTAGCCTAAACCACTTCGATTAATGTTCTTGGGCATGCCTGTTACTTCGTATTCTAGTTCGTAACCTTCACGCAAATTATCCCAACCCGCTTCTTTGAGCAGTATATCGATATACACTTTGCGTGTAACACTTTCTGGAATGTTCGCTGGAATCGCTTTGTTGAGTTCTAAATTCTTCTGACGTTCCTCACGGCGTTGTGTTGGTTTTTGCTGTGCTGCTTTTAGCTTTTCCTTTTCCTCCTCAGAATCATTGATTTTCTCTTTCAATGCACGCTGTTCCTTGCGGAAGGCGTCTTCTTGGGCTTCTAGTTGTTTTTGTAAAAGCTCTAATTGTTGTTTAAGTAACTTTTCTTCGCTTTCCTGTTTGAGTAAAGACTCATCAAATAAATCAATGGTATGGATTTCTTCTCCATAATATTGAGAAAGATAAGCAGCGAAAGAATGCAAGGCTTTTATGGCAATTGTTGCGCTATAAGGACTTACTTTTTTACCATGTGCGCCCGAGTTTCCAATCTTGCGAATAAGATTAATTTGACGAAATAAGGCATCTCCTATATTTGCCGAAAACTCATATTCATGAATAAGTGAGCTGAGCTTTGTATCATAAGGTAATTCAAGATTACTATCGTTTTCATAAATCCAATGCACCATCTTCTCCAACGCACTACGACAAAGGATTGCTGAGAAACGTGGTTGCTTATACACATGCGCTTCCGCATTTGTGCATTCCTGTTGTATCTCAGGCCATTCTTGGAGAAAGTGGAAATTGGTCATTCACGTAGTTGTAAAAAACAAGGCTTTCCCTGAGCGCGCTGTTCTGTGGGAAGCGGGGAAAGCATATTGATACAAATATAGTAAAATTATAATTATGATTGGAGAGGATAGGTTGAGGATATCGTCAAATTATGGGATCATTTACACCCTCTAAATTTTTGATGCTTGATAATGCTCTCCGCGATTAGTTTTTAAATAGATTCTATTGATGTGGGATTTATCCCACATTCAATGGAATCAAATCCTGGAAGATTAGCCGTTTCAACGGCTTTATAGTTAGGTAGTAATTTTAAATTCTAATAAAAGGTTAATATATTAAAGTGGATGAAACCACTTTTGGAGAATTGACAGATCTAATGATGAATGACCTCCTCTTCAATGGGAGGAAGACCTTTTTTTCATGTAGGTGATAATTCTTTCGGCTACATCTATAGAAATTGTGATTTGGTTTCAATTAACAATATTCTAGAATTCCTGCGAATTGTATATCAGCTGTTCTTGTCCAAATTACATTGCGTTTAGCCATTCCAGATTTCTTTTATCCATAGCTTCTTGAGAAATCAATCGTCCTTCTTTCAAATCTTGTTCGCTCATTTCAAGCATTGTTTCCTGTTCTTGGGTCAGTTCAATACTTTCAGATTGTGGTAAGCTTGAAGAAATTAACTGATCCAAAGCCTCTAAAAACGCTCTGTTTTTTATCGACATGATTTTGTCAATCAATTCGTTTCTTACATTATCTACTGTTGCCATTTTCTTTAAATTTAGATTATAAATATCCGAATTATTGTTGGTTTTTCCTAAAGTTTTAAAATGCTACTCTTGTTCATCGTCATTCTTCCTGAATTTCTCTTTTGCTTTCGAAGCAGTCATAATAATATCTGTTCCTAACGCAACTTCCAAATTAGTAATTGAACGCAAAGTCATGTTTTGAATTCCTGTTAAAAGTTTGCTCACTTCAGATTCTTTCTTGCCTAATAATTTGGCTAATTCTTTTTGAGACTTGACTCCATGCTGTTCCATTAATGCATAAATTTCCTCTACTATGTCTGTGTTTTTCTCTATAAACTTTTCGTTTCTAGGATCAATCTCATTAAATGCATTTGTGATTAAATCGCTCATTTCTCAAAGTGTTTGTTCAACCTCTTATGCTTAATAATAAATTACATTATCAAACTTCAGAATAGTTTTGTTGATAGCAAATATATTCACTTTTAAGTGAATTCCTTTTTTTCTTTAAATAATTCATAAAACTCCTCTGTCCCAAATGCGTGACTACCAATCTTTAATTCATTACTAAATAACATGTCTTTGATACTAATAATTGATGATCGGTCGAATCTACAATTATTGAAAAACAATTGAATTTGATCTTTATTTATGCCTCTATCTGCTATAATATTTTCTAATAATAGATTTGATTCTGCGACATTTACTAGCTGACATTCTTCAAAACTCACGTTTGTAAATCGACAATTATGAAATATCATTTTACTGAAATCTGAATTAATAAACTTTACGTTTTGAAAATGACAATCGGAAATTTGGGGCATTTCAAAATCACATTTTTTGAAGGTAACATCTTTTAAATTGTAAAAAGAGTCACAATTAAAAGTCCGATTTTCAAAATTTATATTTTCTATTGGTATATGCGGTGGGTTTATAGATTCAGATAACTCTAAAACAAAATCTATATCGCCTTGAATTGAAATTTGATTTTTAATAAAAGCAATTTTATATGCTTTTTCGATAAATCGAATTTTTTTAGAGCTTTTAACAGCATCGAAGATTAGAGATATAAATACTAATATTACCAATAAAACTAATGCAGCTGGAAGATATAACAGTATTTTCAAGTACCAAACCCATTCTAACGAATAGAAATACTTAATGCTTAATGAAATAAATGAAATTAGCACAAAACTAGCTCTTAGAGTATCACCGTTTAGATAGAAGAATCTAAATACACTTGCTTTAAAGCGCGCTGTAATAGGCCAACTTTTTAATAACAAAAGAGCTGGGACTGTGTGGTGTGACCGTAATTCTATATCAATATGATCATAAATAAAATTAACAATTGAATTTGACCAATCTTTATAAAGAATAGGGTCTTTATATGTTTTTTTCTTTAGTTTATTTATTATTTCAATTGAAACAAAGAAATCAAAAAATGATTGATGAACAAATCTATAATGTCCGTCTTTAGGTTCAATAAAGTACCCCGTGAAAAGTTCATGTTCAAAACCCTCTTGGGCTAATTCACTATCAAAAGTGATTTTTTCATTTAGTTCTAATAATTCTTGAAGGGTTTCCTTCACATTTTCGATATTAAGATCCCTTTGGTCATTTATGAAGATCTTTACGGCCAATTTACGGAAGAATGAATTAATGAATTGAATCTTTTCATTTGAAATCGGGAAATTAGATTGAATGTTTTTACCTTCCTGTCTGTTGATCCAATATTCCAGATATAAACTAATAGCACCTCCCTCGGTATATATTTCGTCTTGATTATTCTTAGTTAATTTAGGTAGCATCTCCCTTATAATATGCATTATAGAAGGTCTTCTACAAAGTTCCATCATACTTGAGTTTTGGCTTAACCATAAAAAATATTGTTCAACTTTGTTTGGGTAATATTTAGAGATATAATCTTTCACCTGCTCATCTGATAACTCCTTTAGCTTTAAACTCTCGCAATATGACTTGGTTTGAACCACTTCTTTTTCTACCTTAACAATATTTAGAGTTTGCTCCATTTCAAACTCTGTGGGAAAGTAAGATGGTCTACCGGATAGGATTAATTTATTGTTTTTTGTAGCAAGTTGCCATAATTCGTTCATTTGTTTGAATCTATCGTCATGAGTTCCAACAAACCCCATCTCATCAAAACCATCTAATAAGAATAAGATCTTCCCCTTATTAATTAATAGGTCAAACAACTCATAATCAACTCCAAGAAACTCAGATACAAATGCCTTTATTCTCTGTTCTATTCCACCATGTCGTGGTGAACAATTCGTCAAGGGAATATACACAGGGAACCTAATCGCTTGTTTACCTTCTAAAATATCCTTTGCCATTGAATATCTGTAATACTTTAGAAAACTTGTCTTTCCCATTCCATAGTCCCCGAGCAACACTAACTGTTTTGGAACAGCACTCTTCTCTAACCAATTATTTATATACTCTTCTAAAGATAAATTCGTTTCATTCTCATTTAAATTGAAATTAGGAGCAATAAAAGTTTGAGCTAGTGATTTTTTCTGTGAATCCTTAGCAATTGCAGAGTATAATTTATCATTTTCGAAGGAGGTAACCATTTTCTTCAAATATGGATTAAAGTTGATTAATGAGCGAACTAAGTCGTTCTCATTCCAAACTAAATAATCTTCAGAATTTTTAGAATGTTCTCCGGTATTAAAACAAATATGAAAGTCCTCAATTAAATTTTTAGTACGGTTACTTTTGGTTTTAAACTCCGAACTAAAAGCTTTTAAAATTGAGAACTTTTCTCTAATCATTTCATCCGATATATCTGTAGTTAAGCCTATATCAGAGTATGATATGTACAATACATGATCTCTTAAACCATCTTTGTAAGTTCCAAAAAGTAATTTATCAGAATTATAATGTTTTAACTTAAGACCAACATGCTTGAATTTCAGTTCGAAATATTTTTTCAGTCTTTCATGGAGATGTGGAGATTCAGACCAGTTTTCAGCTGGGAATTTGATATTCTTTTTTTCTTTTCCAACATTGCTGGCGGCCTCACTAATTTTATATTCTTTGACACGAGATTTATATGATTGATTTATTATGTAAGCAACACCTAACACTAATATAGAGAACAATACTATAGATTCGAAGGATATTTCAACACTTACATGATTCAGATTCCATTCATAATTATTATTTAAGATATCAATTATCCAGTTTACTATTGTTTCTGAAATTGTAGGGTTTATTAAACAGAATGCACCATAAATAATGAAAAGTGCTAGTTTAGTAGGGAAATTACTTTTAATAGAGTATCTCGCCACATTCGTTCTGTAGTATAGTTTTATTGCCAACCTAAACAAGAGGTAAGTCAAACCGAAAAGCACTAATACAACTAAATAAATCATAAACTCTCCCCTTTAAATGCCCGTCCCAACAAACTATTAAACAATTCCTCCGCTTTTTCTAAACTCTCCTGTGCTTGTGCTTTTTGTGCTTCTATTTTTTGAATGCGTTCTGCAAATTGGTTTTGGAGATCGATTGGAGGAACTGGTATTGAAATTCTTAATAAAGTTTCTTTAGTTAAACTGGGGATTGTAACCGTTTTGTTATGTTGTTCAAAATTATATCTATTACAAAACCAAAACAAATAATCATGCATGAGTAATGTTTTATTTGGATTTAAGCCAAAAGCCGTATCAACATGCCAGTATTTCTCTTTCACAAGTATTGGTTTATTTATATTTCCCTTTCTTCCAATTATCACACTATTAGCCTCGCTTATAAAATCATCACCATAACTCATAATTCCTCCACTTCCATAAATAGGATATTTTCCTGCTTCATTTTCAATAGCTTTTTGATTCTTACCGTTCCTGATTTCAAGAACGTCTTTGAATTTATAATTCTCCCAACCCTTCTCATTTACCACAGGATCCCCAAACATATCCAAAAACAAACTTTGCGTTAATTCATCGTATTTCTCAATGAGTGCTTTGGTTTTTTGGCGGTATGCATCTGCGGCATCAAGTAGTGCGGCAATCTTTTTTTGCGTGGGGAGTGGTGGGAGTGGGATTTTGAGTTCTGTTCCATATTGCTTTGCATTTATATTAGGTTGTGCAACAACATTTTGTTTGTTCAGTACCCAAGCATTGTATTTTGGAGTTCTTGTATAATAGTAAACATATTTAGGATAAGCTATTTTTGTATTAGGTTTAAAACGAATTAAATAGCCTGCGTAAATACAGTCTCCATATTTCTCTTCATACAAGAATGTTTTTCCAACAGTTGCTCCTGATCTGGCAAATAATATATCACCTTCAACTAGCTTATACTTTTTCCAATCCTTTTCAGTTCCACTTGGACTTTTTGTATCTTTTTTGAGTTCTCCTCCTTCTTTGATATCAGTAATCCTAATATATCTAGGCTTATCCTCTGAGTAATCGACAGCAGAAAATCCACCACCGTACTCTCCTTTGGTCAATGATAACTCTTCTAATGTCTTAATCATCCCAACAAATTTTCTAATTCTTTCAACGCCTCCGTTCTTTCCTTATCCAATTGCTTGATGTCAGCAATGATTTCTGCAGGTGGTGCGTATTCAATTTCTTCGTACACAATTTCCTTGTAGCGGTTGATGGATAAATCCCAATCGTTGGCCTTTATTTCGTCGAAAGGAACAAGGAAGGATTTGTCGGTGCGGCTACGCTTTTGTTCAGTTCCTCCCCCTTTATCCCCCTCCGAAGGGGGAAGTGCTCTGAAACGAGCTATAATGTCAGGAATATCGTTGTTCTTTATTTCTGCTCTTTTATCGTCTAAACTGTAGCCATCGGCTTCCATGTCGTAAAACCAAACATTGTCTGTTCCTCCAGAATTGGTTTTGGTAAAGAAAAGTACTGCGGTGCTTACTCCTGCATACGGTTTAAACACTCCACTAGGCATGGAAATTACTGCGTCTAATTTGTGTTGTTCAATTATTTCCTGACGAATGGCTTTGTGGGCCTTTGAACTTCCAAATAACACTCCATCTGGAACGATAACCGCTGCTCTTCCACCTGTTTTCAGCATTCTTAGCATTAAACTTAAAAAGAGGAGTTCTGTCTTTTTGGTTTTGGCAACGTTCAGTAAAGATGGTTCTACACCATCATAATCCAAACTTCCTTTGAAAGGAGGATTGGCTAAAATCAAAGAATACTTTTCGGTGATTTTATTGGCTTCGCTGAGTGCATCAACGCCAATCAATTCAGGATTTTCAATTCCGTGCAATTGTAAGTTCATCGCTCCAATTCGCAACATGGTATTGTCGAATTCTAATCCGTTAAACATTTTATTATTGAAATGGTCACGAAAATTTTGGTCCATAAACCAATCATCATGATTTTCATACAAATATTCTCCCGTAGAAACCAAGAATCCAGCAGTTCCACAAGAAGGATCACAAATAACATCGTCTTTTTTGGGTTGTACCATGTCTACCATCATACGAATGACATGACGAGGTGTACGAAATTGTCCGTTTGTTCCTGCAGAAGCAATTTTAGAAAGCAAATATTCATATAAATCTCCTTTGGTATCGCGGTCGTCCATTTTGATTTTATCAATCATTTGCACCACCATATCCAACAATTTTGGCGTTGGAATCATAAAAGTTGCCCCTTTCATGTACTGCGCAAACACACCTGCTTTTGCACCGAGTTCTTTCATGTGATCAAAAACGGTAAGCGGTCTATCTTCTGTTGTTTTCGTGAAAAGGTTGAACATGGTTTCAGATTCCAAATTCTTGAAATAATTCCAACGCAGTTCACGCTGTTCTTTCGTAAAAAAAGCGTTTTTAGCTTCACCACCAATCATGTTGGCTTTCTTTTCCTCTAGCAATTGTCTTTCATCCAATCGACGAATAAAGAGCAAGTAAGTAAACTGCTCAATAACAGTCATCGGATTGGAAACACCTCCAGTCCAAAAAGCTTCCCATATTTTATCAACTTGTGATTTTAATTCTCCTGTGATCATAATTTATGCTAATGTATTATTGAGGTAAAGTGGGTTTGTTTCATCAAAATGTAGGTAGTTGTGAAAGTTAGCTCTCAAATATAAGGATTTATCTTGATAAAAGTAATGGCCTAAAACATTATTGTAGTTGAACCAAATTATTAACTTCGTTGAGCTCGCAAGCTCGGTTCCCGTAATTTTACAAACTAATTATGCGTTTACTTCAATATCTAATATACAGCAACATTTTAATCAGTATTTCAGCTGGATCTTTGGCCTATGCTTGCGCTGTGAAATTGGGAAATCCGCATGATGTTGGAATTGGCTTTACCGTGTTTTTTGCTACGCTTTTCATTTATAACATTCAACGCATTCTTCGTTTGGGAGAAATAAAAATTAAATCTTCTGAACGACATGTTTGGTTAGAAAATCACACTTTTTTGATTAAAATGCTAGCTTTAATTGGAATTATTGGATCAGTGGCGATCTATTTCGCAGTTTTAGGTTGGAATATCGACTTTTGGTTTCTCGCTTTTAGTGCTGTGATAGGTGTGCTTTACGCCATGAAAATTCATCCAAAATCTATGGCGCTGCGCGATATTCCTTATGCTAAGATTTATCTAATTGCAGTACAATGGGCGCTTGTTTCTGTTTATTGGCCGTATATGCGAATTGCAGAAACGACGGATTTCCCAATGGGTTTAGGATTGTCCATCTTCTTCTTTATTCTCGCAGCAACAGTTCCTTTTGATATCCGGGATTTGGTCTATGATGGAAAACACAAATCCACCATTCCGCAAATTTTAGGTGTGAAAGGAGCGAAGATTATTGCACTATTATTTTTGATTTTAAGTGCCTTGAGTTTGTACTGTTCCTTCCCAACGGTGATTAGTTTTTGGTGGTTTTATCTTTGTTATTTAATTCTGGGAATCCTAATTATTGGTAGTCGAACCGACCGCCACGAAATGTATTATTCTGGAATTATTGATGGTTGGATCATCGTTTATGCTTTGCTTGTTTATGTTTTGTAATGATGCTTTATAAGGAGGATTGGATTTAATCACCGCACGGTTCTCGATACACCTTCACTTTGTTACGGCACTCGAACTGACGTGCTGATGAACCTTCGTTGACTTCGACTATCGCTTAGTCACCGCAGGCACTCGAAAAGACGTAATTACTTTTTCTCAAAATCTTTTTTAGCTAAATTCGGTAGATCCTCTATCCGACCATCAATTAAAGCCTCTTTTTTGGCTTTCGACCAACTTTTTATTTGCTTTTCTCGGTTAATGGTATCGTAGATATTGGTAAAAGAGGTGTAATACATCAACTCTATTGGTCGTTTGTTAAAAGTGTAAGATTTAGGATTTAAACCTGAATTATGCTCATAAAGTCTACGATTTAAATTATTTGTCATTCCTGTGTAATAGCTTCCATCACAACATCTCAATATGTATAAAAATGATTCTTGCATATACTGAAGTTAATGAAAAGTTTGTATCGTTCCCGTCAGTTCGAGTGATTTTATGTAGAGAAACGAAATAAAATTGTATTGTTCCCGTCAGTTCGAGTGATTTTATGTAGAGAAACGAAATAAAATTGTATCGAGAACAGACAAAGAGAGGTAAAACACGAAGTGCTTTTCAAACTCCGCACGGTTCTCGATACACCTCCGCTGCGCTTCGGTACTCGAACTGACGTGCTGATACACCTCCGCTGACTTCGACTGTCGCTCAGTCACCGAAGGCACTCGAACTGACGTGCTGAAACAAGGTTAGGGCAGAACTGACGTGCTGATACCTCTGGTACAAAATAAAACTAGTTTTTTATCACCGTCAAATACCCATAAATCGCTAAATGGTCTGAATAACCGCCAAGATATCTTGGTCCACCATAGGTCTTGTTGGGTGTTTTGTCGCCGCTATCAAAGAAATGCATGAACTTATCGTCATTTACAATATGAGCCTTACCGCCTTTAATTTGTAAACCTTTTCCTGGGTTGACTAAACTCGGTGAAACAATAAATTGATCTAACATTCCCCAATCACCACGGTAGTTATAAGTTCCAAGGCCTTGCTCATGTAGTGGTAAAGTTAAGTTGACAAAATGATCTTCTTTTTCAGAATGACCAGCACCCAAAACTTCACGAATGGATTTATTATTTGGATAATCGTTAAAATCACCCATAATAATGATTTTAGCGTTTGGGTCTACATTGCGAATTGAATCTGTTTTATACAGCAGTGTCTTTGCGGCGTTTATTCTTTTGTATTCACTTTCTTTCGCTCCTTTTCTTCGAGACGACCAGTGATTTACAAATAAGTGTAAGTCTACACTGTCCTTAATCAATCCCTTCACATATAAAATATCACGTGTTTTGTAATTTGGTTCCTCAGGAATTGATAAATCAATGGCTTCTTCATATTGAACCATGAATCTGTCGTGGTCATAGGCTAATGCAACATCAATTCCTCTAACATCTGGAGCATCATGATGGACAACACGGTATTTCGTTTCCGCCAAACGTCCAGTTTTCATTAAGTCCAATACCACAAAACGATTTTCTATTTCTGCAAATCCAACAAACAAGGGATTGTTTTTAGAAGGATGAGTTAAGACAGCGGCCAGTTTTTCTAGTTTGTCAGTGTATCTTTTCTGTGTCCATTGTTTTTCGCTATCAGGAAGAAAGGCGTCATCCAAGGTTTCAGGATTATTAATCGTATCAAAAAGATTTTCGACATTGTAAAACATAAAAGGCTTGTCCTCGAAGGATTCCAAAAGTTCATGAGGATAGCGTAAATCATCATTTTCAATGTTAACGACTTCCTTGTTCTCGTTTCTTTTTTCACCATTAGCACATGAAGAGAAAAGTGCCAAAGCAAGTAATGAGAAAATCGTATATGTTTTTGTAATTGTCATCTTTTTATTGAGTTACAGTAATCATTTTTACTTCCTCCATTAACTGTCGAATGAATTAAGAGGGGGAGAAGTTAGCTTGAAAAACATTATTAATGTGATAAATCTGATTTTATAAATTTACGACCTATTTCTTTAAACTTTTCATCAACTTCTTTGGAAGTGCGTCCTTATGAAGGTAAACGTTGATTGTTTTTAATTTGAAGTAATTTTCAGAAACATAAAGGTATCCTTGAGGGTAGTTTCCTGTTCCCCAAGAGTTTTTCACTAAGAAATAACGTGTTCCGTTTGCTTCTTCGTATAAACCTGTGATGTGCATTCCGTGATCATCTGTAGTTGTTTTATTTTCGTATCCTTCTTGACGCATTTCTGGAGTAACCGTAATTTCTTTAACAGGAGTTAAGAAAGCATCAGATTCTTTGTCTGCTCCAGCATCGGAGAAATTAGAATTGTCACGACCTTTAACTTTAATCGTGCTTTCATCTTCAGGAACGATAGCTAAACCTTTCCCAAAGTTAAATCCTTTTTCAGAAACGTCAGACGCCCATGCAACAGTATATCCATTTTCTAGGGCATGAACAGTAGCTTCGAGTAATTCATCCATTGAAACGTTATGGCTTTTTCCCCATGCCCAGTTGTCTTGAATCATCAATTGCACTTCTTCGTGCATTGGGAAGTGAGTAAATGACGTTAAAGAAATGTACTCATCCATATTCAACTTTGTAGACTCAGCAAATGATCTTGGAGTATATTCTTTTCCTTCATAGGTGAATTTTGTTGGGTCTTCACCAAAATAAGCATCAAGAATTCCGTTAAGACCTAACTTCCAAGCGCTTGATAGTGGAGCGCTTCCTTTTCCTTGAACATAGTCTAAAACTCCACCCATGTACCCATTTAAACTTTTAAACACTTGTTGATGGTTGTGGCGATCGGTACCGTAATTTAATCCTTGGTAGACTTCGTTAGGTACTATTCCGTATCTTTCAAAAACATAAGGAATGTCATGAAAAGCCCCTCCTTCTGAAAAGTTGGCTTTACCATCCATTCTAATGTAATTTTCCGCTTTTCCTTCATAAGCTTTACGTGCAACATACATTTGAGATAAAATAGGCGGGTTTTTTATTCCTTTTCTAATCATTTCAGATTCAAAAAACGACAATGCAGAGAAGCTCCAACAAGTTCCAGTATATCCTTGAGACAATACAGGGGTAGCGTCTAAATGTGCAATTTTCGTGAAGGAATATGAGGATCCTTCGATGTTAGTTGTGTTTTGTCCATAGCTGAAAAGCCCTGCAGAAATAGCTACAAAGGCAATGATTATTTTTTTCATAAAAGTTTAATTTTGAGTATTATGTTATTTTTTAAGAACCCAAGAAGATAGGTTGGCATCGTTCAGTTGTTGACGCAAAGAGTTCATTTCGTTTCTTTTGTTTGTACCTCCTGCGGCAATTCGGTGCAATCCTCCTTTAACATCTACTTGATAAGCATCAAATCCTTGCGCTTTTAATTCCGCAATAAGTTCGCTTGCATTTTCTGCATTGCTGAAACATCCCACGATAGCGTGGTACTTGTTTTTGTTAGAAACAGCAGCTGTTTTGTGTTTAGAAACTTCCACATTTGAAAGTACTGCAGTTTCATCCGCAACCACTTTTCTTTTTACATGAACAAATAAATCATCGTCTAAAGGGTAAGCAAAAACAGGAGTTGTCGAGCTTAGGTTTTCAACGATTGAAGAAAGTGTATTTAAAGGTTGAACAGAATCTATGGTTAAAGGAGTTGGATTTACTTCTGGCGTGTATTTAAAGTTTTCATTCTTGTTGAAAGGATTGAAATCCTCTAAATAAACAACACCGGATTGTAGCACATCTGTTTTCATAGGAATCCAGTAACTATAAAACAATACTGGAACTAACGCTGCGACAGCAGTGTATTTGATTATTTTACTGATGAGTTTTCTTGAACTCTTCTCTGCTGTTGCAGGGTGTTGAATTTCTTTTACCTCCTCTTTTGCTTCAGTTTCTTCAGTAAGGGTTTGACCAATTACTTTTTCTACTGGCGAAGGTGTTTCAATGCTTGTTTTCTGTTCCGTTGATTTAGGCTCAGAAGTTACCACTGCAGATTTTGTTGTTTTTCTTTCTTCTTGCTCTGTTATAAATTGAACCGCACCTAAACCGTATGAGGATAAAAGTAAGTTGAAGAAACGGTCTTGTTCGAAAGCGATTTTACCTGCACTGTTGATGTACAAAAATCCAACATTGTGGAAATGTACCCTTTTTTCTTCCTTAAGACTCGCTTTGATTTGCTGAACCTCCAAAGCAATAAGCTGCTGAGCTTCATCAAAAGAAATATGCTTTTCCTTGGCCAAGTGATGAACAATTAAACCATCATTATTGCTCAAGTTTTTATTGAAACTTAGGGCTTTGGTTGGTGGAGTAATTAATCCATTTTTAACGTCAACTTTAGCAGATACATTATTTGCTACAAACCCTCCAAAGGAAGGGATGATCACGCAGTTGTTGCGTAAAAGTAAAGTACCGAGTATAGCATCCAAATGAGTCATAGTAACAAATATACGGATTTTAAATTTTAAAGTTTCGCTTCAGCGATGAAAAATGAAAGGATTCTGGTTTCAAAATTATAAATGATTGATAGCTTGTTTTTTGAAAGCGCTTAAAATACAATTTTTCTAGTGAAAGATAGCCGGTGAAATCAATTTTAACCTATTGTTTATTGCTTACAGGGCTCTTAATTGCTTTAAAACGATCTCAACATCTTCTGGAGTGTCAATATTAGGCGTTTCGATTGGAGTTTCAATTACACGAATTTTATACCCATAGTACATCCATCTTAGTTGTTCTAAACTTTCAGTTTTTTCAAGATGAGTAGGTGCAAGGTGAACCAATTTGCTTAAGGTTTTTGTGCGAAAACCATAAAGGCCAATGTGTTTTAAGAAAGGGTAGTTTTCTTTGTTTCGTTCGAAAGGAATCGGACTTCTGGAAAAATATAAAGCATCAGATTGATGATCAACTACAACCTTAATTCTGTTCGCATCTTGAATGTCCAAGGAGGTTATTTTAGGAGAACCAAGCGTAGCAATTTCAACAGCCGAATCTTCGAATGCTTTTAATAACACACGCAATTGTTCAGCATCTACTAAAGGTTCATCACCTTGAATGTTGACTACAATATCAAAATCGGTGAAGCTTTCGATAACCTCTCCACATCGGTCCGTTCCACTTTCATGAGATGCTTTTGTAATGATGGCTTTACCGCCAATGGTTTTTACATGACTTGCAATGCGTTCATCATCTGTTGCTACCACAACTTCATCAAATTGATTGGAATTAAGAACCCCTTCAAATACACGTTGAATCATTGACTTTCCATCGAGGTCAATTAAAGGTTTCCCTGGGAATCTTGAGGAAGCGTATCTTGCTGGAATTATGGCGAGCTTTTTCATGATGAAATTTTTTGTGTATTCTAATTGTGAATCAACATTGAGTTTGAAGCTACAACTTCACTATCTTGAATTCGCGGTTAAAGATATTATTTAAAATAAAAGTAGACTGAAACATTTGGGAAAAGAAAAGTCGCATTGTGTTTCATTTTAAGAATAAATTACTTTAACTTAGAATAACCTAAATGTAAAATAAAAATTTTGAAAAACAACCGCCTTAATCACCAAGTGGCACTCACCCTCATGGAGGGCATTGGTGTCAAAAACGCTAAAGTCCTATTGGCTTATCTCGGAAGTGTCGAGAATATATTCGATGCTACTATAAACTTGCGCACTGAAATTCCAGGTTTTGCAAAAGAACGTTTCAGAGAACTCAATAGAGATATCGCATTAGAGAAAGCAGTTTCAATTGTTGATTTTGTTCATAAGAATGGGATCGATACTACATTCTTTACGGATCAACATTATCCCCGACGACTCAAAGAGTGTGGAGATAGTCCTGTCTTGATGTATCACCGTGGAAATTTTGATTTTAATCCGAGGAAGTCAATTGCCATAGTTGGAACCCGGAACATGACCAGTTATGGGAAACAATTGATCAATGAGTTACTTGCTACCATTGCACCGTATAATGTTCAGGTGGTATCTGGCTTGGCCTATGGTGTTGACGGATATGCGCATACAAAGTGCCTAGAACTTGGCATTCCTACTATTGGAGTTTTAGGACATGGCTTAGATCGAATCTACCCTGTTCAGCATAAAAAACTTGCTAAAAAGATGGTGGAAACAGAAGGTTGTGGTGTGCTCACAGAGTTTCCACAAAACACCAAACCTGATAGGGAAAACTTCCCACAACGCAATCGAATAGTAGCGGGTATGACTGATGCAACCATTGTTGTAGAAAGTGGTGAGAGAGGGGGGTCGTTAATTACTGCTCTTTTAGCCAATGATTACAATAGAGATGTATATGCTTTTCCAGGAAATGTTGAGCGTCCTTTCTCTATGGGTTGTAACCATCTTATTGCCAGCGATAAAGCGCATTTGATCACCAGTGGAAAAGATTTAGTTCGTTTAATGGAGTGGGAAAAAGAATCTAATGAGAAAAGTGTTCAAACCAATTTATTTGAAGGACTTGAGGGAGATGAGAAAACCATAGTGACGACCATTAAAGAGTTTGAGAAAATTTCACTTGATGTGCTTTCTGTTCGATTGAAGAAGCCCGTACACCTATTGAGTAGTTTATTGTTGGGCTTAGAATTGAAAGGAATTGTGATGACCTTGCCTGGAAAGAAATATGCTTTGAGTCGATTGTAGAATTAATGATAAGGATCAGAATAGCACCTTGTGGCCATGGGTGTTTAGGTATTGCGACTTGTTGTAGGATTTTCAATTTATATCAAAAGAGGTGACTCACATGAATCACCTCTTTTTGTTTGTGTGCTTAAAGTTAACTAAGCGAATTCTTTATAAGCTTCTTGAAGATTGTCAGAAATCATTTGAGCAGTAACACCCTCAATGTGGTGACGCTCTAGGAAGTGAACTAATTTACCATCTTTAAATACTGCTACTGAAGGCGAAGACGGAGGGTAAGGCAAAAAGTATTTTCTTGCTTGGTTTGTAGCTTCACCATCAACACCTGCAAAAACAGTTGCCAAAGCATCTGGTTTTACCTCTCCTTTTAGAGATTCTTTTACTCCAGGACGCATATTTCCTGCAGCACAACCGCATACGCTGTTGACTACCATTAATAAAGTTCCTTTTGTGTTTTTTATGATGTTATCTACTTGTTCTGGTGTCGTTAAATCTTCAAAGCCCACTGAAGTTAAATCTTCTTTCATTGGAGCTACTAATTCTGCTGGATACATAATTTTAAATTTTATGATTCATATTTCTATACAAAGGTAACAAGCAAAGTTTGAAAATGTTGGAAATTCGATTTAATTTTTAATTCCTGAGTAAACTCATTTTTTATAATGCTTCTTGTAAAACCTTTGAATATTAACTTCTCTATCAAGTTCCCCTTTACCAACGATGAAATTGATGAATTCAATGGCAAAGTAAGGAGCAATCATGTAGCCTTTAGCGCCCATTCCATTGAAAATATAAAGCCCTTTTAGTTCGGGATGTTCTCCAATCATTGGACGCCGGTCTGCTGCAGCTGGACGAATCCCTGCTTCATGATCAACAATTTTGATTGAAACATCGCTCAATCCTTTGTAGGTTTCTAAAAGCTCATCTTTTGCTTCTTGAGTGATAGAAGGATCTTTAGTGTTCCATTTGTAGGTAGACCCCAATTTAAAATTATCATATTGTGTAGGTAAAAGAAAACACTTTCGATTCAATATTTCATCTTTTTGAAATATATCCGATTCGATGGTGAGCACTTCTCCTTTCGCATTCTTAAAAGGAAGATAATTGAAGAAAGGATTGTCTTCCCCGCGATAACCTTCAGCAAAGATGAGGTGTGTATAAGTTTCGCCTTGATAGGTTTTGGATCTAATGTCTAATTCATCAAAATTAAAGGAAGCGTATTCGAGTTTCTTTTTTTGAAGAAAGTATTCGTGGTTGTGTTGCATAAATTTTTTAGCGTCAACATATCCTGGCGTGTTGATGAATGCATTTCCAAAAGTGTCGTGAAAATAATCAGGAGTATCCTCCACAGGTTCAACAGGATTTACATAGGCCGAATATTCCGCTTCATCTAGCCGTTGAATCCAAAGTTCTCTTTCATGTGCCGAGGCAAAAGCGCGTCTCAATTTTATGGGAAAGAAGAATCGATGACCGATTTTGTTTTCGATCTTCGGATAAAATGACTTTAGAGTTGGAATTAGTTCATCGCCTTTCCAGGTTTTAATCATACGCCGGAAAGTCATTGGGTTGATCATTCCTGCGGCTACTTTTGAACTGTAGTTGACGTTCTCGTCTATGATTCTAAAATCTATTTTATGATTCTCTAATTCATGCGCTAGGCAAATTCCGGATAAACCACCACCTACAATTATTACTTTCACGCGTATTGAATTAAATTATGCTTCAGGCGCTGTTTCAGCGCTCTGCTTTAATTTTGTGATTTCAGACTCTAATCTTTCTTTTAGCGGCGAAATATGTTCTAAATACAAAGGTTTGACCTCCTCTTTCATCGGTTCTGACTTAGGGAATTTCTCAGCACGATGATTGATTTGTTTTCCGTTTTTCCAGAATCGATAACAAACATGTGGACCTGTTGCTGCTCCTGTTGAACCAACATATCCTATAACATCACCTTGCTTTACACGTACACCTTCTCTAATGCCATCGGCAATTTTACTCATGTGTAAATATTGTGTGTCGTAAGTTTTGTTGTGGCGAATCTTTACATAAATTCCATTTCCACGACTACGAGAAGCCCTTGAGATTGTTCCATCAGCAGTAGCCAAGATGGGGGTCCCTGTTGGAGCTGCATAATCTGTCCCTAAATGGGGTCTTCTTGTTTTGTAAATTGGGTGAAGTCTGTTCATGTTAAACGAAGAACTGATTCTAGAAAACTTGAGGGGTGACATTAAGAAAGGTCGTTTCATTTCATTTCCTAGTTGATCATAAAACCCAGAAACTTCACCTGTAGAATCTGTATAGTTAAAAGCATATAGACCTTGGTCTGCATGTTCAAACCATACATAATTAATTTTGTCAACTGCATAAGGTTTTCCATCAACGCTTTTCTCATCATAAACCACAACGAATTTATCACCAACCTGAAGTTTAAAGAAGTCAACACTCCAAGCATAAATCCCTTCGATAGCATCTGTGAGTGAAGCGGTCATCATATAGGATTCAAAATTCTTACCCATTTCAACAGAGAGGTTCGAGTTTTTCTGGATGACACCACTCACCATCTTTTCCTTAATTTCTACAGGTCGAAACTCTTTTTTAACTTGTACAGAATCTGTACTAAAATCAAATGAGATGTAAGAAAAAGCATCCGGTTCATAAACCAAGTAGGTTGGTGTGTCCTTGTTTCCTTTTTTCGCTTTAAAAGTTGTGAACGGCTTTCCAGCTACGATATATTTTAATCCAATTAAGCTGTCTTTTAAATTTTCAGCGGTTGTATTGATGGTGTGCTGGTCGATTTCAAAATTAGCAAATAAATTGTTCCAAGTCCAACCTTTTTTTACCGTATCAAAATGCACTTCGTATTCCGCTAGGTCAAATCCAAAAAGTAAGTTTTTTTCAACCTGAACTGTGTCCTGATTTTCTATTCGGGTTAATTCATTTTTAGCTTGCTTACCTTGACCGCAAGAAGTGAAAAAGAGTAAGCTAAAAAGGATAAAAGTAAATGTGCACAAACTTTTCATTACAAGATTTTTTTCTGGTTCTCAACACTACGGTTAAAATGACGATTTATTTCATATTTAACTATAGTTATAGCAGTTGAAAACTATGAATTTGCGAACAAATTTAATGACTTTATACTGTTTATCGTATTATAATTGTGAAAAGTTACAAAGTTATTGAGTTCTATACTCTCGAAATATTAACTTTGCAGCTCAAAATAGATAGCGATGAGAATATTACTTTTAGGTTCAGGAGGAAGAGAGCATGCTTTAGCATGGAAATTATCAAGAAGCAGTGCTTTAGATTCTCTTTTTATTGCGCCAGGTAATGCTGGGACGCGAGCCTTCGGCGACAACATATCAATTGATCCTTGTGATTTTGAGGCAGTGAAAAAAACGGTGCTTGAAAAAAACATTAACATGGTTGTAGTGGGGCCAGAAGCTCCACTTGTAGCCGGGATTGCTGATTTTTTTAAAGCAGATGAAGCGCTTTCTAAAGTGGCAGTAATTGGCCCAAATAAAGAAGCTTCTCAATTGGAGGGGAGTAAAGATTTTGCTAAAGATTTTATGAATCGTCACAACATTCCAACGGCAAAACATAAAACATTTACCAAAGCTACAATTAAAGAAGGTTTTGCCTTTTTGGACGCTTTAAAACCACCTTATGTATTAAAAGCGGATGGCTTAGCGGCAGGAAAAGGTGTGTTGATTCTTGAGGATTTACACGAAGCGAAGAAAGAATTTTCGTCTATGTTGTTGGACAATAAGTTTGGTGGAGCAGGAGCGAAAGTAGTGATTGAAGAATTCTTAAAAGGAGTAGAGATGTCTTCTTTCGTTTTGACGGATGGTGATGGTTTTAAAGTCCTTCCAGAAGCAAAAGACTATAAACGAATTGGAGAAGGAGATACAGGACTTAACACAGGAGGGATGGGTGCAGTTTCTCCAGTACCATTTGCAGAAGGGAAGTTTTCGGATAAAGTATATAACCAAATAATTGTACCAACCATTAAGGGGTTAAAAGCTGATGGAATTGAGTACAACGGATTCATTTTTATTGGAATTATTAATGTTGGTGGAGAACCTTATGTAATTGAATACAATTGCCGCTTGGGAGATCCTGAAACAGAAGTTATTTTACCCAGATTGAAATCAGACTTAGTGGACTTGTTTGAAGGTGTTGCTAGCAAAACGCTTTCAGAGCGTGATGTTGAATTGGACCCACGTTCTGCAGTTACTGTGATGATGGTTTCTGGTGGTTATCCTGAGAAATATCAAAAAGGAAAAACAATCTACGGTTTAAATGCGGCTACTGAAAGTTTAGTATTTCATGCGGGAACAGCGGCTGATGGTCCAGCGGTAACAACAGCAGGAGGTCGTGTCTTGGCTGTAACTTCTTTCGGGAAAGACATTGAATCAGCAATTGAGACTACGTATAGCAGTATAAAAAATATTGAGTTCGAAGGAGCGTACTATCGAAAAGATATTGGGCAAGACTTATTATAGCCCATTATTTTTTTTAAATTTAGTACCTTAATATTAAATATGGACCCCGCGAGTATAATTATCATCATTATCGCCATCACCGCTTCAGCCTTTTTTTCTGGTATGGAGATCGCTTTCTTGAGCGCCAATCGTTTAAAAATTGAACTGGACAATAAGAAAGGTTCCTTTTCAGGGAAAATCCTGTCAAACTTCGTGAAGAATGATAGTCGATTTATTGCGACTATGCTTTTAGGGAATAACATTGCATTGGTAGTGTATGGGATTTGGATGGCACAATTGATGGAGCCATGGATTGCACCAATGGTTGGGCAGAGCGAAGTCGCTACTTTGTTGGTTCAAACTGTATTGTCAACACTTCTAATACTTGTAACGGCAGAGTTTTTGCCTAAAGCAACATTCCAAATTAACCCCAATAGAGTGTTGCAATTACTTTCATTTCCATTGATGGTAATTTACGCCCTTTTATATCCATTAACCATTTTTACAATGACCATCAGTAATGGTGTGTTGCGTTTATTCGGCATGGATACCTCAAATGGAGAGGTCGCCTTTTCCAAAATAGACCTTGATCACTATGTGCGAGATCTTAACGAAAGAATGGAAGAAGAGGGAGAGTTAGACAATGAGATGCAAATTCTCCAAAATGCAATAGGGTTTTCTGAGGTTAAGGCCAGGGACTGTATGATCCCAAGAACAGATATTATTGCTTTAGATATTGAAAGCTCAATCGAAGAATTAAAAAATATATTTATAGATACAGGTTTGTCTAAGGTGTTGATCTATAGAGATACCATCGATAATATAATTGGCTACGTTCATAGTTTTGAACTTTTTAAGAAGCCCAAACGCATTAAAGAAATTCTAATTCCGATTGCCTTTGTACCAGAAGCTGTTTTGGCCAAAGATTTATTGGAATTATTCGCTAAACAACATGGGAATATCGCTATTGTTGTTGATGAATATGGAGGAACATCTGGTTTAATTACAATTGAAGACGTTGTAGAAGAGATTTTTGGTGATATTGAAGATGAACATGATGTCGACGAATTGCTTGAACAACAGGTCGATGAAACGACTTACTTGTTCTCTGCCCGTCAAGATATTGACCATCTGAATGAAGCTTATGGCTTAGACCTTGAAGAGTCTAGTGAATATGAGACCTTGGGGGGGTTGGTGCTACATTATTTAGAGTCTATTCCTGAAGAAGGAACCATCCTAGAACTGGAGAAATACAGTATGAGAATAGAAGCTGTTACCGACCGAAGAATTGAAGTTATTCGTCTTAAGATTCTTGCAAATCAGTAAGAATGAATTTTTATGCTGCTTTATCCTTTCATATTTTGATACATAATATTATATTCGCAACCTTAAATTAAACTGAAGAAATGGCATTAATTGGAAAAATACGCGAGAAATCGTGGCTTTTGATTGCAGTAATAGGTATTGCAATGCTTGCATTTATTATAGGTGACTTAGGCTCCATGGGGGGAGGACCTCAAGAGGATGTCTATGGTATTGGAACCGTTAACGGTGAAAAGGTTGACGAACAAGAATACAATCTTTTCCTTAACAACGCGCGTAATAACATTATGCAAGATAAGCAACAGAAAAATCCTACAGTTCAACCAACATATACTGAAGCGGATGAGCAATCTGCTGTGCAACAAGCATGGAGTACTGCTGTGGTTGAGGGATTGATGGAGAAAGAATATGAGAAAATCGGATTGATTGTTGACGAGATAGAGATTGAAAACATTCTTTATGGCGAAAACGGTTATACTCCTTCAAGTATTTCAATGCAGTTTACTGATTCTGTTACCGGCGAATTTGCCCCAGATCAATTGAGGAATGCTTTAGAAGGTCTTTTAGATTCTAACGATCCAGACAACATTCAACAGTACAACGATATTATGGATTATATCCGTCAAGTACGTTTGAATGAGAAGTACAATACTCTTTTATCGGCTGGTGTTCATTCAACAACTTTAGAAGGTAAACACGAGTACAATGCAAAGAATACTGTAAAAACTGTTTCTTACGTTTTCCAAAACTTTACGCAAGTTCCAAACGACGCAATTTCGGAACCAACAGACGAAGAGGTTGAGAAATACTTCAATGAACACAAAAACGATAAAAAATACCATCAAAAAGCAAGTCGTAAGATTTCTTACTTTGCTCTTCCTATTGAACCAAGCTCTTCGGATACGCTTAATGCAATTGATTATTTATCGAAATTGAAACCTAAGTTTCAAGAAGCAAAAAATGATTCTTTATTTGTGTTGAGATTCAGTACGGTAAAAAGATTTGCGAATGACTCTACTTCAATGGCTCGTCCAGCTGGATCAGCGCAACAAGGACCGACTTATCCACTTTCAGTTGCCGCAGAGATGGAAGCAGCAAAAGTAGGTGATGTTGTAGGGCCATACATTGGACAAAATGGTGCTAAAATTTCTAAAGTTTTAGGTTTTGGAGATGAGAAAACAGCAACTGTGCGTCACATTTTGTTGAATGCAGGAACGCCAGAAGAGTTTGATGCAGCACAAGCAAAAGCCGATAGTATCTTAAGAGTAATCAAAGCGAAGAAGAATTTTGAGGAAATGGTTGTTGAATTTAGTCAAGATCCAGGATCAAAGAACAATGGAGGTAAATATGAGAAGTTTGCTCCAGGAACAATGGTTGCTCCTTTTAATGACTTTTCATTCAATAAACCAATCGGTTCTTTAGGTACGGTTAAAACAAGTTACGGTATTCATATCGTTGAAGTGTTAGATCGTGAAGCTACAAAACGACCTATTCTTGCCGAAGTTGTAAAAGCGGTTGAAGCCACAAAAACTACTGCAGATCAAGTAAACAGTATCGCATCAAATTACATTTACGATTTAGATGATATGTTCAGCGGTAAATCGCTCGAAGAAAAAGCAAATATCTTTGATACTTTCGTTGTCAACAATGGATACAATGTTCGTTTTGCAACGATTCAAGATGAGAACCCAAGTGTTGCAGGATTCAATGAAATTGCTGAAGGTAGATTATTGCGTTTAGCTTATGAAGACGGAGTTAAGGCTGGGGACATTAGTTCATCACCTATCCGTGACCAAAATCGTATTATTGTAGCCTTTGTTTCTGATATCGTAAAAGAAGGTGTTCCTACCTTAAACTTGGTGAAAGACCAAATGCGTGCAGAACTGAGAAAAGAAAAGCAAGCACAATACCTTATTGATAAAATGTTAGGTAACGATGATCTTCAAGCATTGGCTAAAGATTTAGGAGTGAAAGGAAACAATGAAGGACTTACTTTCTCTGCAAGTAACGTTGCTGTAGGACGTGAGCCTCAAATTATTGGAACTGCATTCTCTGGATTAGTAGATGGAGAAATGTCAGTACCTGTTAAAGGTTCGAACGGTGTGTTTGTTTTAAGAGTAGATCAAACAACACCTGCAGGAGAAACAACTGATTACTCAGCAGAAATTGAGCAGTTGAAGTCTCAGTACAGAACTACACTTCAGAGTCAACACCGTGCGTCTATTATCAAGTCAGCGGATGTAATTGACAACAGAAAACTAAGAAGATACGGAATTAGATAGTTCGGATCTACCAAGAATTTATTGGAAGTCTATAAAAGTAGAAGTTCCAAAACCTGTTTGAAAGAGATTCCTCGGCCTTTTTATTCTATGGAAGAATGAAAACGCCGAGGAATTTCTACTTTATTAAGGTTAGACTTAATAATTCATATGAGAGATTATGTAATAGACACCAATTAAAATAAGGATAGAAACCACATCTCCAATTTAGTGTACTAAAAAGCCGTCTTGAGAAATGAAGACGGCTTTTATATGGAATCAAAAATAATTTGTTTTTATTGTAGTTCCGGTATTTTCTTTACAGCGTGTATTCTGTTAGTTCACCTACCAAAGAGGATTGCATTAGGCGATTGATGTCTTCCGTTTGAGTGTAATTCCCCAACAAGAACATAATCTTTGTTATTGCTGCCTCTGTGGTTAAATCTTCACCACTTAAAACACCAATTTCTTTCAGCATGGTGCTGTTGGCATACTTTCCTAAAGAAACGCTTCCTGAAGAACATTGCGTAATGTTGATCACAATTCCCCCGGCTTCGATATAATTCTTTATCATTTTAAAGAATTCGGTGTTGTTTGGTACGTTTCCAGCGCCAAAAGATTCAATCACTACCGCTTTTACCTTTTCTATGTCAAACATACTTTTGTAGACATGAGTAGAAAATCCAGGGAATATTTTCATTAAAGCCACCCTGTCATCCATTTTAAATTTATAATCTAATTCGGGAAGAGTAGTTTTATAAAATGCGGATGAATTGTATTTAATGTCAACACCAGCAACTGCCAATTCTAAATAATTGGGAGAAACAAAAGCTTCAAAGGCGTGTGCTGAAACTTTAGAAGTTCTATTGCCTCGGTATAAAGAGTACTCAAAATAAATTGCAACTTCTTGAATTATGCTCTCATCGTTTTTGTCTTTTGATGCTGCAATTTCTATCGAGGTAATCAAATTTTCTTTACCATCTGTACGAATTGTACCGATAGGCAGTTGAGATCCGGTAAGAATAACGGGTTTTTTAATTCCTTGTAACATATAACTTAATGCACTCGCAGTAAAGGCCATTGTGTCTGAACCATGCAGAACAACAAATCCATCAAATAATTCATATTGATCAACAACTTGTTGTGCAATGTCTTGCCAAATCATCGGGTTCATGTCTGATGAGTCAATAGGCATTCCCATCGAAACGACTTTTAATTCTGCATTGATGCGTGAAAGTTCAGGGATTTGGTCGCTTAAATGATCAAAATCAAATGCCGTAAGTGCACCTGTTTCAGGATCCTCTATCATTCCAATGGTTCCACCTGTATAGATCAATAAAACTTTTGATTGCTTCATGATTATGCTTTTATATTAAATACGGTTAAAGCATTTTGCGTTGTAATTCTTCCTACTTCTTCTTCGCTTATGCCGTGAATGTCAGAAAGTTTTTTTGCAATATATGGAATATAAGCACTTTCATTTCTTTTCCCTCTAAATGGCGATGGAGCAAGATAAGGTGCGTCGGTTTCTAATACGATGTGTTTTAAATCAATGTTCTTTATCGCTTTATCGACACCACTATTTTTAAAGGTCACAACACCGCCAATGCCCAGTTTAAAACCGCCATAATTCAGTATGCGTTGAGCTTGCTCTTCGTTGCCAGTAAAACAGTGGAACACACCGTAAAGGCGCTCATCATTTTCTTGGTCAAGTACTTCAAATATTTCATCGAATGCCTCACGACAATGGATAACTATCGGAAGTCCTTCCTCTTTTGCCCAATTGATTTGCGCACGAAATGAAGCCGTTTGTTCGGCCTGTAAACTTTTGTCCCAATACAGATCAATACCGATTTCTCCAATTGCGATATGGTGACCTTTTTTGTAATGTGTTTTTACCTCCTCAAATTGAGTTTTCCAATCTTTTTGAACGTCGCAAGGATGTATGCCCATCATGGAATAACAAACATCGGGATAGTCAAGCACCATTTGCTCCATTTTTTTGATGGAAGAAAGGTCAATATTTGGAAGAAATAATTTTCGCACACCATTGTCTAGAGCACGTTGAATCATAGCATCCCTATCTTCATCGAATTGATCAACATAAAGGTGTGCGTGAGTATCAATATATGTCATTTTACTTATTTCTGTAACGTTTGTAAATTTTTATTCCAATCATTAGTGCAACTGCTGTGGCAAAGAAACCGACTGTGCCATAGATCCAGTTTAAACTGTTTTTCATAATGACCAAAAAAACAATAGCGACCAAGGCAAGTGTAGCAACCTCATTCCACAATCTCAGTTGATTTGAACTCCATGAAAACTCATTTCGTTCGAGTTTTTTCATGAGTTTTTGACAAATAAAATGATAGGACAGCAAAAGCACAATGAAAGTTAATTTGATGTGCATCCAACCCACTTTTAAGAGTGCCGGGTTTTCGATTAACATCCACGTTCCAAAAACTACAGTTAAAATCATTGCTGGTGTGGTGATGATCCACCATAACTTGCGCTCCATGATTTTAAACTGAGCAGATAAAATGTTTCTTTCTTGCTCGCTTTTTTCTTGTGCTTCTGTATGGTAAATAAACAAACGCACGATGTAGAATAGTCCAGCAAACCAGCTGACCATAAAAATAATGTGTAATGCTTTTAATACGGTGTAACTCATAACAAGCAAAGTTAAAGGATTCTTTAATATTTTAGTGAATCAAGACAAGTTTAACCAAGAAATATAGATTGAATGGTCAATTCACAACATTTCACAATGAGATGAAAATATCTTTGCAAGAATTAGTCGTATGTCTTTTGCTTGTATTAGTTTTGTGAAAAATATTTCAAATGAAAGCAAAAACACCTTCAGAATCTAAAACGGTAACTACAAAAATAGTATTACCAAACGATACTAATCCACATGGGAATTTATTTGGAGGTGCGCTTCTTGGATGGATGGATGTTACAGCTGCAATTTGTGCACAAAGACATAGCCGGAGAGTGGTGGTAACAGCATCTGTAAATAATGTTTCTTTTGGATCGGCAATTAAAGAGTCAGATGTGGTAACCGTAGAAGCCAGTATCTCTCGCGCTTTTAATAGTTCAATGGAGATTTTTATTGATGTTTATGTTGAAAACCAGGTTTCTGGTGAACGCATCAAACACAGTGAGGCTATTTATACTTTTGTGGCAGTAGATCAAAACGGTGGAGCGATAAGTGTTCCAGAGCTTATTCCAGAAACTGATGAGGAAAAAGAACGCTTTGCGGGTGCACTTCGTCGTAAGCAATTAAGTTTAATTCTTGCAGGAAAAATGAATCCCCAAGATGCAACTGAATTGAAAAAGTTGTTTCTTGGAGATGCATAATTTGAGATAACCCCTTATTGTTTAATAAATTTTATTGTAGAAGCTCCGTTTTGAGTATAAAAATGGATGTAATAAACTGCCGGTGAGAAATTACTCATGTCGATTTCTGATTGTATTTCTCCACTAAGAATTTCTTTTCCTGCTAAATCTACAATTCTGAAGTCACCTTCAATAGTTCCATCTATATGAAGTGTGTTCACTACAGGATTAGGGAATACAGTGAGTTGACCTAAGGCTTCTTGATCAGTAGCTACGCTACAACCCGATATACAATCTGTAACGCCAGGTGCAATTGTACCTGTATTTAGGTCGAAATATCCCATTCCAGTATTGTCACAGATGTCTAAAGTACCAAGCACAGAACCCGTGTTTGTACTGAGGTTACTCATGCAGAACACGCCAGAACCATCCAGAATTGCCGCGTTAAGAAAATCGTTTGAAACTTGAACCATCCCATCGTTGGTTACTGTTGAACCAGAACCTGAATTGATGTTTGCGAAATCATTGCCTATATACAAATCTCTCCCCATAGTTAGGGTCAACTGGCCATCATTGTAGGCATTATTGGTGATGTGCATGAATGAAGTTCCACTGAGTTCAAAGTCTGCATTGTTACCGAAGTCAAAGGCTTTTATATTTCCAGCACTTGAGGTGAAAGTTCCTCTATTGGCTAAAGAGTCGGCTAACACATACCCAGTATTTGTAAATGTCCCATCATTCAATAAATCACCTTCTTTAAGTGTGCCGTTATTGATAAATGTTCCTTGATTATAAGTGCTGTCTAAATCAATAGTACTTCCGTGATTGGTATATGTTGAGCCTGTTCCGACCCATAAAGCTGTATCTAGACTGATGATGTGATGGTTTGTAACTTCTGCTCCGCTGATTACTGCAAAACTGGTCATTTCAGTGGTTCCATGGTTTACAAAATTAGAACCATTTCCATCAATTAGAATAGAAAAGCTTTGGGTATCTTGTGTTAATCTTCCTCCCGAATTAACAGTGACCGAACCACCATTGTTAATGAGCCAGTCAGTAGTCATCACAATGTCGTGATTTACAATTACGTTGTCAAAAGTATTTGGAAAGCAAGAGCAATCCCAAACAAGTGGGTTGGTGGCTACTCCATTCGAGACAGAGGTAATGGTTTGCTGAGATAAGATTGAAAGGGGGAGTAGCCCCAAAAGTGTAAATAAGATAGTTTTCATATTAGCGTTTTTTAATGTACTGATAAAAGTATAATAAAAAAGTAATAAAAACTATAAATGGAGGAGCTAAGTGATTGGACTATATTTATTTACCAAAAGGATGGGAGGCTTGATTTTTTAGGAATAGTAGGATTGTTTAAGGTGAACTCTAATTGAACAAGCTCTTTTGAGACGCTTTTTATTTTTAGGTTTCCTTCTGCAATGTTGTGATTAGAATTAAGGTAAAGAATGTACGCACTAGAAGACGAAACATAATTGCTGGGTTTTGAAGCCGCCTTAATTGCTTTTTGATCAAGTTGAACATTGAGCGGTGGGAACAATGCAAGTTGAAGTTGTTTTTCATGTAGCTTAACATTTGGCATCTTCAAGAGTAAGTCCATTGACTTTTTCGGATCTTGGGTTTCCCAATAAAAACCGAGGTCAGGGAGGCTGTCAATTTTAACAATCTTTTTTTCTATTTGATTAAAATCATCATCAAACTCTGTGACGAATTCAATGGTTTTACGGGTTGTTTTACCACCTATTTGAAGAGAAGCTATGCCATTCCACAAGGCTAAAAAATCTTGGGTAGCTTGAGACTGATTTTTTAGAAATACAAGGCCTTTTTCCTTGAGATATGGATTCAAATTTTGATGAAACTTGTGTAAATCTATGTTTGTATATGCTACTATATTATCTTTCACCGACGAATAGGTAGGAAGAGTACTTTCTTTTGGTTGTAAAGGGTGCCCCGATTTAACTTTCCATTCAACGTTGAGGTGGTAGTGCTCATTGTATTCATAAGAAAACACTGCATAGTCATTGGAGTCTAATTGAGGTGTTCCAGTAGTGTTGATTACGCCAATCCCAGGGTTTTTTAATAACTCTTTAATCAAAGGACTAGCATCTGTGACTTTTTTTGGAGTTAAATTTCCCGCATTTTTGCCAAAGTTGACCTTGATGTACTTTTGGTGTTTTTCTATACTTACGCTTGCATTGGGGGAAGAATAAAAGAAAGGTACCTCAGCGGATTTTAGATCAAACATTTTGGTGAGCCTCTGAAAGGTTTTTTGGAACATTTCATGGTCGCGAATTTCAGCATAAAAAGAAAATGATTCGCTTTGAACAGGGTTAAACGTAACAAACACTTTGTTGATGTTCAGACCAGATTTAAGGAACTCATATTTCACCTGATTGTAAATAATTCTTTCTCCTAAATTTAGGTCAGAGACTTTACTATAGGTATCTAAATCTTGAAATACTTCAGAAAGATCGGCATGAAGAGCTATACCACTTTCTTCAATTTTATCTATCAGAAGAAACTGTTTTGGCTTTTTCTGTATGGTGAAGTAATCCATCAAAACCACAACTCCAAAAAGAAGAGAGAAGAATGCAATAGCGATTTTTATGTAAAACTTCATCTTGTCTAGGGCTTATTTATTTACCCATGTTATGGATTTCATTGAGTAGGTCAAACAGAAAATGAGCACCATTTTTATATTTTTCATTGGTCTTCATTTTCATGCTGAAGTTCATTTGGTCTTTACTTGATGAAGTCATTTCAAAATCTATCTTCGCTGTTTTGTCCTCAAAACGCGTCAGTAATTCGTCACCTCTTCCAAAGACATTAATAAGATCTTTATTGAGTTGTGTAAGGTCTAAGTGAGCATAAAACATTTTAGACTTCTTGGCTTTCTTGTAAATCGATTTATGAAAAGCTTTTTTTGAATATCCATCTAAATGATCGATCACTGTTTCTTCATCGTTGGTAATTAGAATGATGTCCTCGATTATTGCTATATAATAAGGGAAACCAATATTCATCGGGTCTTCGTGTATGGTGTAATAATTTCCATTATCAACAATTAAGTCCTCTTCAAACTTCATGATTGCATTGAAGTACTTTTTCAATAGATAAGCACGTTCGTTTGCTATTACGAAATTAACCATTGGAATATTCTCAATATAAGTAGTGTCTACTTCTGTATATTGAAAAGTTTCTTCGTCATAATCATAAGTAACTTTAGGCAATTCTACTTCTTTCAAACCTGCATATGAAAAAAGAATTTCTGGAGGATACACAGAGCTTATCGCCTCCATATTGATGAATTCATCAATGGTCGACCAAACTGCTCCTGCTAAAACATCTCTTCCATCGTCAGAAGCATCTAATATAGGCAAGTATGTTTCTTTTAATTGCTCATACGCACCGAATGTATTTACATTGTAAACTCCAAAACCTTGTGCATTATCAGGAATATATTTTAATAGGTCTTTATTGAGTTTTCCAGATGCCGCTTTATTATACACTTTTCCGAGTTTTTCCGAGCTTTTTAATTTCCAATCAATTTGAATCCCTTCAGTATTGAAGTTGAGGAAGGCAAATTGTCTAAGCTCATCAAATTCTGGAATCAATATTCTTCTAAAAGGCATGAATTCAAAACCATTCGTGGTTTCTGGATTTAAGAAAGGATTCAAAAATATTTTAGCGTCTGAAACTTGTGAACTTACATCCTTAAAGATAGGATCATTCGCAAGTAGGTTATTCTTAGGGTTTTTTAAAAATGTCAGGTGCTCATTAATGACTAACTCTTCTTCGCTTGTTTTGATTGAATCTAAAACTTCGCGAAGTCTTTCTTTTAACTCTTCTTGATACTTTAGATCTTCTTCATCAACAATGTAGGCGTCTTCTTCATAATTGTAATCTTCTTCTTCAAAGTAATCTTCTTCAATGCTTTCAGTCTCCTCAGCATCAACTGCATCCTCAATTTCATAAACATCTTCTTCATAGTAGATTTCCTCATCATAGTATTCTTCATCTTCAAAGTCGATAAAATCATAACCATAAATAAAATAATAATCTTCCGGTAGTTCCCAGCCTTTTTCAGTGTAGAGGTCTTCTGTTAAAGAAGAAAAATAATAATTCTTCCAATCCAATTGAGTAATGACACATGTATTTCCGACCATTGAAATGATTAAGTCCTCTTTTATCAAAAGCTTTTCCTTTTTCAAAGTCAACTGATCAAAATCATCAAAGGTTTGAATGAATTTATTCATGTCTTTTATTGGGATAATGACCGTTGTGTTGGAATGATTGTCCTTTTCAGCAAGGTAAGCGATAAGTTTAGAATTAAAGTCAACACCTAAATCTGAAAGTTGAATGTCATTTTCTGGAGTATTGTTCAATTCACTCAAGATGCTTTTCGTAACTTCCAACTTGTCGATTTCTTCAAGAGAAATAGATTTGACAACCTTTCCTAGGTCTACCTCCATTACGAAATAAACTGAGTCGGGAACATATTGAATTTGGGCATTTGAAATACCCAGGCTAAATGTAAAAAGCAGCAGTGATAATATTCTTTTCATTGTATTGAATTTGAGAGCGAAATTAATTAATAGTAATCGTTTATCGATTAGTTAATGAACAGTTTTTATTGAATAATCTATTTTTTGTGGATTGTTAACGATTTCAAGTGGTGAAAGTTGAAGCATAACTGCTTTTTTACTCTTTGAAATGCGGGCGTTTGTAGAACTCACTTCAGAAACTTCTTGGTCAAATCGTTGTATAAAAATACATTTCCCTTCTTTGAGGCGTGAAAAATCCTCGTCCGATTTGACTTCTTTCTTCCATTTTTCAGGAATAAAAGCGCCCAGTTCCCTTTGGTAAACTCCATTGACATAACTTAACTTTAGTTGGTTCACTTCTTCTGAAGTTTCGTGTTGATTAATGTCTTTACTTAAATCAATCAACCCAGCTTTTAAATGCGCTAAAGAGGCAAAGTTTAAATCGAGCTTGATGATCCAATTCTCCGTGTTTAAAGAGCCTTCAGCATATGAAATCCCTTCTTTTGAGTTAAGCAAAGAAATGTATTCTTGCATTTTAGTTTTCAATTCTTGACGAGAAGGAACTTTTTTTCCATCAATGGTGTCCATGGCCATGATTGAGTTTATTCTTGTTGTACTCGAGCTGAGGTTTAATGTCAGTTTATAGGATCCACTCCCATCTGCATGAAGCGTTGTGTCTTCAATTAATTCAAAACAAGACGAGAGACTCATCGTCAGAACAATCAACAGTAGATATTTTGATAATTTAATCATATGAAATATAAATGTACAAATTCTATAGTTATAATTCACTATGCTATTTTTCTGCTTTTTGATTTCATCACGATTTTAAAATACAAAGGCTACGGTTTTTATGTTGAGGGATATTTACGTGACAATTTTGAAAGTTTTGACTTATTCGACTTAAAATTAGATAAATATACACTGATAAAATTATTCAATATTGGAAAGCTAAATGAGAAATTATGAGGTGTTTGTCTGTTTCGTTTTTGGTTTAGTCTTATGAGTTAACGATTAAATTTGTAATAAATTCGATAAGTAGACCAAAATGTCCGATGAATACATCTCCTTTTATATTGGATTTGTGAATTCAATTTTTTCTTGTCATCCTACCCATTTTAAATTTCTTTTAAAAATCATTTCTGTTCCCTAAAAAAGTTGTATCTTTGCTGAAGTAGTAGTAGGTTAGGTTGATTAGTGTGATAAGAGCTTAGAACGCCAGTTCTAGGCTCTTATTCTTTTTAAGAACAATCTGTTTGTGTATTTTTGAACCCAGATTTAAAATAAACGCAGTGCTGCAAAGTAATCCAACAATAAACTCCATTTTTGATATCAAATCAGAAGCTGACTTTAACCGGGCAGCATTAAATGTTTTCGAATATCAATATAAAAACCTTCCTATTTATCGAAGTTTTTGTGATGCTTTAGGACGAACACAACCTAAACATTATACAGAAATACCCTTTCTTCCTATATCGTTTTTTAAAACTCATAAAATTTTATCAGAAAAATTTTTAGGAGAAGACTTATTGTTATTTAAAAGCTCGGGAACAACGATAGGAACACGAAGTCAACATTTTGTGGCCTTTCCAGAAATCTATGAGCGTTCATTTCTTCATACCTTTAAGGAGCAAATGTCGGACCCTAAAGATTCAATTATTATGGCTTTATTGCCCAATTATGTGCAACAAGGAGAATCGTCTTTGGTCTACATGGTCGATCAGCTCATAAAAGAATCGAACCATCCATTGTCTGGTTTTTATTTGTCGGATCCAGATTCACTTATTCAGGCCATTGCAAAAGCCAAGCAAGAAGAAAAACAAATTATTTTGTTTGGAGTGTCATATGCATTGTTGGATTTTGCAGAAAAGAAGGTCGATCTTTCTGGAGCTAAAATTCTTGAAACTGGCGGAATGAAGGGGAGGCGCAAGGAAATGATTAAAGAAGAGCTTCACCAGATTTTAAAGGAAGGGCTAAATGTCTCAGAAATCTATTCAGAATATGGAATGACAGAATTGTTGTCCCAAGCCTACACAGATGGAAGTGAGTATTTTAAAATGCCACAATGGATGAGGATTTTAATACGTGATGTTAATGATCCTTTTCACTTATTGCCAGATGGAAGAACGGGTGGAGTTAATATTATTGACCTTGCAAATTATTACAGTTGCTCTTTTATCGCTACCGATGATCTGGGAGTAAAAGATGTTAATAAATTTAAAATACTCGGTAGATTCGACCAAAGTGATATGAGGGGATGTAATTTATTGGTCAATTAGTTGTTTTGGAACATAATTTGTTCTTATTTTCGTACTCTTTAAACGAATAAATTAAAATACACTTATAATGAAAGTTTTAATCGCATTATTTACAATCGTTTTACTTGGAAGCTGTGCCACAAAAGTGCCATATACTACCAAAATTAAAGCTGATTTTGACTTGTCAGAAGATAAAATGAAGAAAGTTCAGTTTTATACTTCAGAGACAATTATATTAGAGCGTAGTGACAAACAACAATCAGTGGCTACAACTGGAAGTTCAGGAGAATTAGTTACTTCCGAGCGATCAACTTCTGAACGTATTGTTATTCCTGCAAATAGACCTTGTGTTTTTGAGCAAATGGAAGAAGATGGAACAGTTCAAATTCGATTTGAATTAGGTGGCGGACGTGTTCTGAGATTTGCAGAACGTCAAAACATTGCCAATGGTAGGTTCTATCTTGTTGCTCAGTGGGCGAATGGAAAAGGAGAGTTGGATTACGGAGGTTCGGTTTATTACGCCGTACGTGGAAGTGCCTCGGCATACCTTATGGTAAAACTTAAAAACTGGAAGAAAAACCAACGTAAGGATAGAGTTGTTAAAGGAATGAAAGTGAAATAAACAATCTTTATTATACATTGAAAGCGGGGGAACATTGTTGTTCATCCGTTTTTTTTTGGCTTCAAATTTTCGTTTCTTTCTTGTTATGAATGATTTGTCAATAATTTTTTACTACCTTTGTGAGTGACCATTCACAAACAAATGAATATTACAGAAAGACAATTTGAAATTATCACAGCAGCGGGAAAGATTTTAACCCGTTCAGGCATCCATGGATTACGATAAAAAATCTAGCCAAAGAAATGAAATTCTCTGAAAGTGCTGTTTATCGTCACTTTTCTAGTAAAGAAGAAATTATTGTTGGTATGCTGAATTACTTGGCTGAGAATATGGAACAAAGATTCAAAGTAGCTGCTAATGAAAACAATTCGCCTGAAGACAATTTTAAAGCGCTGTTTGAAAGCCAACTAAGTTTTTTCAATCAGTATCCACATTTTTCAGTTGCAGTGTTTTCTGATGGTCAGTTTGAAGAGAGTAAGAAGATTAACCAATCAATTGCTAAAATCATGCAAGTGAAAATGAAGTACCTCATGCCTTTTGTGTTACAGGGGCAAAAAGAAGGTGATTTCACACAATCTGTCACCACTGAAGATCTAATTCATGTAGTGATGGGGTCGATAAGGTTGTTGATGTATAAATGGCGAAGTTCTAATTTTGAATTTGATATCATCAGATATGGTAAGAACATGATTGAAACTAATTTAACTTTAATAAAAAACAAATAGTATGAAACACGTAATTTTAACACTAGGTATTTTTAGTCTTGGCTTTTTAACAAGCTGTGACAATACAACAGAAACCTCAGAAGCTGAAGAGGTTCAAACGGAGCAAGTTGAAAAAACTGAAGGTGAAGAACATCCTGAGGCTGAAGATCATGCTCATTCACATGATGATGGCGAAGCAATTGCACTCAACAACGGTGAGAAATGGCTTGTCAATGAAGAGATGAAGCCCTTTGTACAGGAAGGTGAAACTTTCGTTAAGGCCTATGTAGAAAGTGGAGATGAAGATTACTTAAGTTTAGCTGAAAATGTAGCAGAACAAAATAATCAGCTTATTTCTAGTTGTACTATGCAAGGTGTTAGTCATGATGAACTACACAAATGGTTACATCCACATTTAGAGTTGACAAATGCTTTAAGCGAGGCGAAAAATGTGGAGGAGGCAAACCACATTGTTGAAGAGCTAGAAGCGTCTTATGCAATGTACCATGAGTACTTTCAATAAGTACAGTTTAATTACTGTAGAGCAACTTTAATTATTACCAATCCTAAGTTATAAACTTTATTCGAAGTGCATTTAATTGTGCTTCGGGTAAAGTTTTTTTGTTTAGTGTAGTTATCAGCTTATAACTGAAGAGAGAGGGATGTGATGCATCACTTCATTTTTTAGATTCTGAACAAGCGCATTCCATATTAAGTAATATCTTTTTTTGTAAAATATTTGCTAATTAAAACATTTGCGTTACATTTGTGAGTGAATGCTAACTAACAGCGTTTTAATAATTGACTAATATGGAGTTTACAGCAAGACAGATTGAAATTATGGAAGCGGCAACGCAACGTATTGATAAGCATGGGATTCAGAACCTAACGATCAAGACCTTAGCTGCGGATATTAATTTGTCAGAGCCAGCACTTTACCGACATTTTGCTGGGAAAAATGAAATTCTTTTGGGTTTATTGGTCTATTTTAAAGATGAAATGGAAGAAAGAATCAGTCAACTATCTTTTGAAAAAGATGAAAAGGCTGGGGATCGTTTGAGAAAGATATTTAATTCACAGTTGGTTACTTTTGAACAAAAACCAGCAATTGTTAGTGTGATTTTTGCTGAAAGTATATTCCATTTTGATAATTCTTTGAGTAATAAAGTGTCAGAAATTATTGACTCCATGCATAAAGTGGTTCACGAAAACATCAAAACAGGACAAAGCAAAAATCAATACAGCACATTGATAAAGCCTGGAACAATGACCACAATTATTACAGGTGGAATGAGAATGGCAGTAATGAAATGGAAGCTTTCTGGGAATAAGTCAAGTGTTGAAAAAGATGGAATGAAAGTCCTCAATGGAATTTTAAAAATGATTGAAAAAAAATAGGTATGGAATCAAAACAAAAATTCACTCCACTCCACAGGTTTTTACACTGGATAATTGCTGTAGCGATGACTATGCTACTTATCACTGGCTTTCTACGGTTGTTCTGGATGAATAAACACCACATGGCTTCTATTATTGGTAGTAAAACTCAAGTGCTCGGAGAAGAGGAAATGATTGTTATTGCTAAAGCAATCCGTGAACCAATGTGGGAGTGGCACATCATTTTTGCCTATGTAATGATTTTTGCTTTTCTAGTACGTATTATTTATATGGTATTTAAAGGAATTAAATTTCCCAACCCATTCAATAAAAAGTTGTCTGTAAAAGAACGATTACAAGGAAGTACTTATGTGTTCTTTTATGTTTTTGCTTTTATTTCTATTGTTACTGGAGTCTCCTTAAAGCAAGGTTTCTTCCCTGAGTTAAAAGATCCCATTGAAACAGTTCATAAACTCGGAATATATTGGTTTCCACTATTTATTTTGCTTCATTTTGTAGGGATAGTAATAGCAGAATACACCAATAAAAAAGGAATTTCTTCTGAAATGATCAGTGGAAAATAATAATGTATAAACTAAAAAAATTTGCACAATGAAGTTAGTTAGCGCTCACAAGCTTTTGTTTTCAATGCTCTTTGTTTTGAATTTAAGCTTTCTTCAAGCACAAGAAGTGTGGACCTTAGAACAGTGTATTGATTCAGCAGAAGTGCACAACAAGCGATTAAGAATTAACGCTTTGGAGATGGAGTCGAGCCTCCAGCAAGAAAATGTTGTGAAAGGATATCGAATGCCAAAATTAAATCTGAATGCAGATTATAAATACTTTACCGATTTGCCTTATCAACTAATGCCAATGAGTGTTTTTGGTGGTCCCGATGGTCAATTCAAAGAGGCTCAGTTTGGTGTTCCCCATCATTTAAATGCTGATTTAACATTGGCTATTCCGATTTATAATCCAGAATTATATGGAAACATTAAAACCACGAAGGCAGCGACAGAACTCACACGCATTCAAAACCTAAAGTCAAAAGAAGAAGTGTTTTTTGAAGTTTCATCGGTGTACTATAACGCTCAAATTATTGCCCGAAGTTTAGACTTTATTGATTCCAATATTGTTAATGCGAAACAATTGCTCAAGAATGTTGAATTACTTCAAACACAGGAGTTATTAACTGGGACAGATGTGAAAAGGGCGCGATTAAAACTGCTTCAACTGGAAAAAGAACGAGAAACAAGTTCTGTGAAGTACGAACGTGTATTGAATGTGCTCAAGTTTTTAATGGGTAGACCTTTATCAGAAAGTATTGATATCGACCAATCAATTGCTTTTAAAAAGATTGAAAATTATGAAGCTACGAGTTCGCTTTCAGTTCAACTAGCAGAGGCAAGGGCAGAATTATTATATACCCAAATCAACACCTTAAAAAAATCACGTTACTTACCTTCTTTAAATGCTTTTGTAACTTATGGAACAACAGGATACGGCTACGATCAAGAACCGAATCGATTTCTTAATTTTTATCCCAAAGGTTTAGCAGGAATTCAACTTTCTATGCCACTCTTTAATGGGATGGTCACCAAACGAAAAATTCAGCACAAACAATTAGAGATTGACGCTACTTCAATACAATTGGAATTGATGCAAGATCAGGCTGAAGTCAATATTGAAAATGCCATAAAGGAAAAGAACAATGCAAATACTGCTATGGAAATGGTAGAAGAGCAGTTGAAATTAGCAGAGTCTATTTATGATCAAACGATTCTGCAACACCGTGAAGGACTAGTTTCTTTAACCGATGTTATCATGGCAGAAAACGAAGTAAACAAAGCTCAAATGGAATATTTAGCGACTATAATAGAATACCTTAAAGCAGATTTAAAGTTGAAAAAAGAGTCTGGAAACTTATTGATTAAATAACACGAATAAAGAAATCATGAAAAATATAATTACGATTGTTGTACTTGTCGGGCTTATCGGGTTAACCGTATTTCAGCTGACGAAAAATAAAGCAAAAACAGAAGCTATTGTTTTTCATTACGATAAAAATAAAACCATTAAAGTTGAAGCAATTACTGCAGAAGTTTCTAATATGGATACCCGACAAACCATTGATGGGAACTTCATGGCGAATCGTGAAGTGAAATTAAACGCAGATATTCAAGGAAAGATTGATGCAGTTAGAGTTGGCTTAGGAAGTGAAGTGAAAAAAGGACAAATCCTTATTGAATTGGATAATTCTCTTTTGAAATTACAATTAGAGAGTGTGAAAATTCAAGTTCAAGACTTAGAAAAGGATTTTGAACGCTACACAATTTTGACCGAAGCAGATGCGATACAAAAAGCGAAATTGGATAAAATTCAATTGCAGTTACAGTCTGCGATTATTCAGCGAAGAACCATTGAGGAACAGATTAATAAAACAACAATTCGTGCACCATTTGACGGGACAATCACTCAGAAGTTTGTAGAAATTGGAGCTTTTGCTGCACCTGGAGTTCCATTGCTTCAGCTAAGTCAAATGAATATTTTACGTTTTACAGCTTATGTTGCAGAAGGTGAAGTGAATCAGTTGGGTTTAAATGATGAGGTGATTTTAAAAGCCGATCAATATCCACATGTCGATTTCACAGGGAAAGTTGTTGCTATTGGAAGTAAAGCCAATCCTGCAGCGCGTTATCCTGTAGAAATTGAAGTTAAAAACGAAAAAGAAACTCCAATTCGAGCAGGAATGTTCGGACAAGTAGTTCTAGAGAAGAAAACTGAAAAAAGTGGAATTGTGCTGCCACTTTCTGTAATTCAAGGTCAACTCGATGATGCAAAAGTTTATGTCGTAAAAAACAACAAAGCTGTTCTGGTTCCTGTACAAATACTATCCACTGAAGGGACCTCTGTTTTAGTAGGAGAAGGACTTTCGGCAGGAGATAAAGTGGTGAGTAGAGGATTTGTGAATTTGTTCGACGGAATAAATGTGAATTACGAATAGTTCAATTACGAATTACGAATTCAAGATGTACTTCGCCAATTCGTAATTCGTAATTCATAATTTTTAATTGAAAAAAGATGAATATTACAGAAATTTCCATAAAACGACCTTCGCTCATCATTGTTATGTTTGGTGTTTTTACCCTTTTGGGATGGATAGGCTTTAAAAACTTGAGCTATGAGTTAATGCCTGATTTTAATCAACCTGTTGTGGTGATTAAAACTGGATATCCAGGAGCAGATCCTGAAGAAGTTGAAACATCAGTCAGTGAGAAAATCGAAGATGCACTTTCAAATCTTGAAGGTATAGATTACTTAGTTACGAAGTCTTTGCCCAATGCATCGGTAATCATCGTCAACCTAAAATATGGTGTTAATCTTGACAATACCATGCAGGATGCGCAGCGGTATATTGATAACATTCGAAAAGATTTACCCGCCGATATTTTAAGTCCTGAAATGAGTAAAGTTTCTCCAAATGACTTACCGATTATGTCGATCAGTGCAACGAGTGATATGCCGGCTACTGAGTTTTATCAAAAAATGAAAAATGATTTTCTCCCTCAGGTTCAACAAATTCAAGGAGTGGCAGAGCTGACATTACTAGGAGGAAGAGAACGAGAAGTTCAAGTGAATATTCAACCCCATTTATTGAAGCAACATAAAGTTTCAATTCTTCAAGTTGTCCAAGCAATTAATCAATCCGGTGTAGATATTCCTGCTGGAAATCTCAGAACAAATGAATTTGATAACAGCCTGCGATTAAAAGGAAAGTTTAACACACTTGAAGAAATAGAAAATGTTCAAGTGGCTATGCCGATGCCTGGAAATCCGATTTATGTAAAAGATATTGCCAAAGTAGAAGATAAAACGGTTGAAATTACTTCTGTGAGTCGCTACAACGGAAAAGAAGGAATAGGAATTCTATTGAAAAAACAAGGAGATGCCAATGCCGTGGATGTATCGCGAAATGTGCGAGAACGATTCGATAAAATTGCAGCAACTTATGACGAAGAAAATGTCCAATTCGTTATTGCAGATGACAGTACAGATAACACAATTGAAGCGGTGAATTCAGTTGTATTTGACTTAATCTTGGCAGTAATTCTAGTGTCTTTAGTGATGCTTTTATTCCTTCGAAGCTTTAGAAATTCACTCATTGTTTTAATTGCCATTCCAACGTCTTTGGTAACTGCTTTTGCCATGATGTGGATTTTAGGATATACATTAAATCTCATGACTTTATTAGCCATGTCTCTAATTATTGGAGTTTTGGTGGATGATGCTACAGTCGTTTTAGAAAATATTCAAGTTCATCTTGATCGTGGAAAAGAAAAACGCAAAGCAGCAATGGATGGACGAATGGAAATTGGGTTTTCCGCTTTATCAATTACACTTGTGGATATCGTGGTTTTCGTTCCAATTCTCTTCCTTCAAGTTTTCGTTGCAGATATGTTAAAACAATTTTCTGTTGTGATTATCACCTCCACTTTAACGAGTTTATTGGTCGGGTTTACATTGACCCCTTGGCTGGCTTCGAGAGTTGGAAAGAAAGAGGATTTACAAGCGACCAATTTCTTCAATAAATTCTTATTGTGGTTTGAAGTTCAGCTGGATAGATTACAAGAAATGTACGGCCGTCAATTGAAATGGGTCTTGAATCATAAATTGATTTTCGTAGGATTTGTTCTTGCTTTATTTGCATTAACGGGTGTAATAATGAAACAAGGAATTATCGGAAAAGAGTTAATTGCCACAGGAGATCAAGGAAAGTTTTTACTGGGCTTAGAATTTGATAAAAACACCTCCATCCATGCCAACAATAACGTTTCTGCGGAAATAGAAGATTTTATATTGCAACAAGATGCCGTTGAAAGTTTATTCAGTAACGTGGGAGGTCCAAGCACAGGAATCGGAAGCCTTGGTGTAGGATCCGCTTACCGAACAGAAATGACCATTCAACTCAACGATAAGAAAGGAGATGTTTCCACAGAGTCTTATATGCGACAATTGAGAACTGAGTTAGAAGATCGTTTTACTGGAATCAAATATTCAATTATTGCTATGGGATTAGTTCCCAGAACAGCACCTATTGAAATTACCTTAAGTGGAGTAGATGTTGACCAAGTAATGGAATCTGCGAATCATTTGCAAAACGTATTGCAAGACATTCCAGGAACAGATAATATTTTGCTTTCAGTTGAAGAAGGAAGTCCTGAATACCGTGTGATACCCGACAAAAACTTAATGCAACGCTTCGGATTGACCACGGCTTATGTTGGAATGAGTTTGCGTACCTCTTTCAATGGAAACGATGACGCCTCTATTACTGAAGACGGAAATGAATATCCTGTGCGTGTTCAACTGGCCAGTTTTAATCGTGAAAATGCAAAAGATGTTTCGAATTTACCGATTATTAATCCGAAAGGAATGCCAATAGAGGTAAAGCAATTTGCCAAAGTAGAAAAGAACAGTTCACCTTCTTTATTGGAACGAAAAGACAGACAACCAGCGGTTACAATTACAGCAAATGCATTGGGGAAACCTTCTGGAACTGTAGCTGATGAGGTTGTAGCTTATGTCAAAGAGCATCCCTTACCAGCAGGAATTGAAATGACATGGGGAAGTGATGTGAAAAGACAAAATGATAGTTTTGGAGCTTTAGCGAATGTATTGCTGATCTCTTTTCTGTTAATCTACCTCATTCTTGTTGCACTATACGACAGTTATGTTTATCCATTTGTGGTTTTATTCTCCATTCCAGTGGCGATTATTGGAGCTTTCTTAGCCCTAAATTTATCACTGAGTCATTTGAGTCTATTTGCATTACTAGGTTTGATTATGCTAATGGGACTCGTCACCAAAAACGCCATTTTGATTGTCGATTTCACCAATCAATTGAAAGCTACAGGAAAAGATTACAAAACAGCTTTGATTGAATCTGGAAAAGGAAGATTGCGTCCAATTTTAATGACGACTTTATCCATGGTGATCGGAATGCTTCCAATCGCTCTGGCAACAGGTTCAGGAAGTGAATGGAAAAATGGTTTAGCTTGGGTTATTATTGGTGGACTATTGTCATCATTGGTATTAACAGTGTATTTAGTTCCTGTAGTTTACGCTTTTGTTGACGGAGTGAAATTGAGATTTCAAAAAGAAAAGAAATGAGAGAAATACTAACTATCGTACTGTTTTCAATGCTTTCGTTTTCTGTATTGAGTCAGAATAATGACTATTACGATTTAAAAGTGATTGTCAAAGAGCTTAGAAATAACACTGGAATCGTTCAGTTTTCACTGTACAATGAAAAAGGAAGTATTCCCGATGAAAAATTCGAGAAGCTATATAAATCTGGAAAAGTCAAGATTAAGAATAAAACTGCAGAGTTTACTTTTCGCGTGTTAAAAGGAGGAACTTATGCTGTAAACATTCTACATGATGAAAATTCTAACGGCGTAATAGACAAGGGGTGGGTTTTACCGGTTGAAGGAGTAGGGTTTTCAAATTATAAAAGTATAGGTTTAACGAATCGACCCAATTTTGAAAAAGCATCTTTTCTTTTAAATAAAGATAAAGATATTGAAGTAAAGGTGATTTATATGTAAGTTTAATGATGAGTACTTGTCTAAATCATGAATCCATTTGAATTATGTTTACATTTATCATTTAAGATTAAAATCAACTAAAAGAACATGAAGAGAACTGCAACTCTACTTGGCGCAACAGGATTAATCGGTGGACATCTATTGGAAATCCTTAAAAAAGAATCTTTTTACGATGAAGTAAGGGTGATTTCGAGAAGACCCTTAGAAATTGACCACCCAAAGGTCAAAGTCGTGGTTATTGATTTTAATGATGAACTTCAGTTTAAAGCTGCAATGGAAGGAAGTGACCTGGTCTTCTGTGCTATTGGAACAACGCAAAAGAAGGTGAAAGGAGATAAAAAATTGTATCGCTCAATTGATTTTGATATTCCAATAAACGCAGCAAAGCACAGTATAAAATATGGGTGTAAACAATTTCTTATCGTTTCTTCATTAGGTGCAGACAGTTCAAAAAGAGGATTTTATTTGAAGTTAAAAGGTGAAGTAGAAGAAGCACTCATCGCCAAGATGCATCCCACTGTAGGTTTTCATTCATTGTCTATTTTTAGACCTTCCCTTTTGCTAGGAGACCGCAAAGAAAAGAGACTGGCCGAAGACATTGGTCAATTCTTTGGGAAAGTTTTGAAATTCCTTATGCCTGGAAAGTCGAAGCCCATTGAAGGAGAGAATGTCGCCAAAGCAATGGTTGCTGCAGCAAAGTTGAATAAAAAAGGCGTGGAAATTTATCATTATAAAGAGATGAAGGAGTTGGTGGGGTAGGTTTTTAAAAGAAATCTTTTACTTACAAGGCACAAAGTTTTGGGTTTTAAAATGCTCCCCCTTTATTCCCCTTATATTTGTTTTTTTAAGAGAAAACTTTCTCTTCCAAATCATCATCAATACCCATAAAAGTGAGTCTCTACGTCTCCTCCGTCAGCTGACGGCGCCAAGGGGGGAGGATTACACTTCGAATCACACCCACAAAAAAGAAGCTCAATTGCTTGAACTCCTTTAAATGAGTAACGAAAAAAACTTATTCAACGATGATCAAATAATTATTCTTCTTTCCTTTTCCTAAAAGGATAAATTTATCACTAATTAATTGTTCTTCTGTTAACGTAAAATCCTCCTTCACTTTAGATTTATTCACGCTGATTGCATTTCCTTTCAATTCTCTTCTGGCTTGACCATTCGACTCTAGGAAACCTGTTTTAGCTGAAAGTGCATCGATAATTCCAACCCCTTCTTTCAATTCATCTTTTGATAAAGTTGCTTGTGGAATTCCTTCAAATACAGCAAGGAAATCTTTTACAGATAATGACCTTAAATCTTCTTCTGTTGATTTTCCAAATAAAATATTTGAAGCAGCAATAGCTGTTTTTAAATCTTCTTCAGAGTGAACCGTAATGGTAATGATTTCAGCCAACTTCTTTTGCAATTGACGCAAGTGAGGAGCTTCGTTATGAGCAGCAACAAGCGTGTCAATTTCTTCTTTTGAAAGGAAGGTAAATATCTTTATATAACGCTCAGCATCTTCATCAGTTGTATTTACCCAGTATTGGTAAAATTCATAAGGAGAAGTACGTTCAGGATCTAGCCAGATGTTACCACCTTCTGTTTTTCCAAACTTAGTACCGTCTGCCTTTGTAATCAATGGACAAGTTAAAGCAAAAGCTTTTCCACCCGAAACACGGCGAATCAATTCAGTACCAGTGGTAATGTTACCCCATTGGTCAGAACCACCCATTTGCATGGTTACCTCCTTGTTATTATATAAATGTAAGAAATCATAACCTTGTACCAATTGATATGAGAATTCAGTGAAAGACATTCCTTCAGCATTTTCACCTGTCAATCTTTTCTTAACAGAATCTTTTGCCATCATGTAGTTCACCGTAAGGTGTTTTCCTACATCTCGAATAAATTCAAGGAATGAAAAATCCTTCATCCAATCATAATTATTCACTAATACTGCAGCATTTTCATCCTCAGTATCAAAGTTTAGAAATTTACTCAATTGGTTTTTGATTGCATTTTGATTGTGCTTCAATTCTTCCTCATTGAGCAAGTTACGCTCTTGAGATTTCATTGATGGATCTCCAATCATTCCTGTTGCTCCACCTAAAAGTGCTACCGGTTTGTGACCAGCACGTTGAAAGTGACGTAACATCATAATGCTCACCAAATGGCCAATGTGTAATGAGTCCGCTGTTGGGTCAATCCCCACATAAGCAGCCCTCATTTTCTCTAGTAAATGCTCTTCTGCACCAGGCATGCTATCGTGAATCATGCCTCTCCATGTCAATTCCTCTATGAAGTTCTTCGCCATTTTTATAAATTTTCCTCAAAAATACTATGGATATCTCAATTTGACGTGATTTTGTAGGTTATTTTAAATTGATTTAGGAGTTTGGTTGATTTACAACAGAAGAATAAGCAATCGTGATAGTTTAATCATTAGAAAGTGTTTTTAAGAAGTTCATTTACATTGTTTTAGGTTAATGTTGTATTTTCACAGCAAACTACTTGCTTTTTATTACTAATTATATTTAAAACTATTACGTATGAAAAAATTAAATCTATGTTTATTAACCTTGTCACTTTCTGTTTTTCATCTTTTAAACGGACAACAAAATCAGACTGTGCTTAATGGAAATAGTGTCGCAGCCACAATTGAAGATGATGGAACACTATTTCATAAAAAAGGTTCCTCATCATCCGGCTACGAAGTTGCTGCAGGAAGTGGAAATCATCTCCTTTATTTCGGTGGGTTTTGGTTTGGAGGAACGAATCAAAATGGGGAATTGAAACTAGCGGCAAACCTGTATGATAATGATTTCTACAGAGGTCCATACTCTTCAACGAACGCTTATTATGATACTGCATATGTTTATGCATATGAAAGTGGGATATGGAACGTGAAAAAATCAGAAATTATTTATCACATAGATAATTATAATCAACCGGGGTATGTTGCCCCAGCCGGAATCGCTGAATGGCCTGGAAATGGCGACCCTTCAATTGGAGTTGCTGCACAGTTAGCCCCTTTTGTAGACCTCAATAACAATGGTGTTTATGAACCTTATGAAGGGGATTACCCATGTATTAAAGGAGACGAAGCTGTTTACCAAATAATACATGAAGATAAACCTCACAACAATTCAGGAGGCGATAAAGTAGGGGCCGAAGTACATATAATGTTATATCATATTGCTTCAAATGACTTTGTTGATTCTACTACTTTTATTGATATGAAAGTGTATAACAGAGGACAAAATTCATTTAATGATTTTAAAGTTGCTTTTTACCTCGATCCTGATATTGGTTCTTTTGAAGATGACTACATTGGGTCGGCTCCTGCAAAAAACATGATTTATGCATACAACGGTCCTAATTTTGACTCGGGTCAACAGGATGCGCCAGGATACCAAAGCAACCCGCCTGCTTTAGGAATTGTGAGTTTAAATAGAGGCACACAATATTCAGGTTATTTTAATAGGTCAGATTTAGGTACTCCGGACAATGATGATCCTAGTACGCCAGCGGATTACTGGAATTACATGAATGGAAAATGGAAAAATGGTGCTGATTGGGTAAATGGGGGTACTGGATTTCCTGGTTCTTCAGGTTCAACTTTAACTCCTACACAACATATCTATGATGGTAATCCTTATTTAGGTACAGGATGGACAGAACATGATATTGATGGAAGTGGAACTTCAAATACACCTGGCGATAGAAGGTTTTTTATGACTACTGATGATGAGGTTTTTCAACCAGGTGACGTGTTGACCTACAGTTATGCTGTGATAGTTAATCGCAAAGGAAATCAATTGGAAAATGTGCAAGGAATACTTGATTATGCTGACTTAGTACAGAACTACTACGACAATACAGTTTATTCTTGTAATCAGGTGGGAACTGGAATATCAGATGATTTTGATTTAACTCAAGAGAATGCTAGATTGAGTTTTGAAATAACACGTCTAGACGGAGAAGGAAATATGTCTCGTGCCGTGAAAATAAATGCTCAAACAGAACAAAATATTTTGGACAGTACTGCCGTGAAAAGAGTAGGATATCAAAGAGGAGAAGGACCAATTGAAGCCTATTTAACAGATACGATTACCCATGCGACAGGTCATTTCATTTTGAAATTTAATAATTATGTTGATATAGATACTGCCCATTGGACGGTTTATCACTATGATACTGCAGGTGGAGTTTTAATCGACTCTGTAAACTCAAATTCAGCCATTAATGTTGGCAATGAGCTTGATATACCACAGTGGGGAATGGCCATAAGAATTAAGCAAATGGATTATTTTTGTTCAACTGGAGATCAGTTTTGTGCAGAAAGAGATAAGGCCGCAAAACCATTAGAAGCAAAACTATCATTTGAAGATGAAAATAACAGCTGGTTAACAGGAGTAAAAAATGCGAATGGTATGTCTCCTGTGAACTGGATTATGTCTGGAAGCTTTGATGGTTCGAATAACGCAATTCCAGGAGATAGCATTCATAACCCTGCATGTTATTCTTCAAACTATAAGGATCCGAATAATTTATTCACGAAACTTGCGGGTGGAATTGTTTCTCCAAGTAACTTGGCGCGATTCGGTGAGTGTGATTTAACACCTGTAGCTTTAGCAAGTTCGGTTGGTAGTTACAGCTTACTGTCATCTATAGTACATCTTGATTTACCTACAGTTTATCAACCCAGTATCGATATCGTTTTTACTAATGATAAAAGTAAATGGACAAGAAGTCCAGTGGTAGAACTGAATAAAGATGAATTGAACTCTGTAAATGGAGCAAAGGCTGGTTTCTTGCGTCAAAGTCCATCTGTAGATAAGGAAGGAAACCCTGATGGCACCGGTACAGGAATGGGTTGGTTTCCAGGCTATGCTATTGATGTTGAAACAGGACGAAGATTGAATATCGTTTTTGGAGAAAACTCAACCATGACTGATGATAATGGAGCAGATATGATTTGGAATCCTTCTGATCGATTAATGGACAATGATGGTAATTATGTTTTAGGTGGTCAACATGTAATTTACGTTTATGGCGGTCAAAATGATGGCATGCCTAATTATGACGAAGGTGCATTCATTCATCAACAGCTGTCCTTAGAAACAATTCTTGGATACAGAAATGTATACTCTAACCTATCATGGGTAGTTCAACCTTTGCTTAAGCAGGGAGAACAATTATTGTCTTCGGATGCAAGGTTAGCTGTTAGAATTAACAAAGAATTCAAAACGAATGTTTTATCAAATCAAAATGAAGGGAAACCAATGTTTAGTTGGGATGTTATTCCTTACGATGAAGTCCTCTCGGTAGGTGATGTGGAGATAAAGCAAAGTGATGTAAAAATCTATCCAAACCCTGCTACAAATCAATTAAATATTGTTTGGGATGAAATAGACGTTAAGGAAATAAAAATCACTTCTTTTCAAGGTAAAACTGTTAAAAGTCTATCCGCCAATGGTGTAAAAGGAGATTTGAAAATCGATATAAATGACCTTGCTCCTGGGATTTACTTTGTAAATGTTGGAAATACAGTTCATAAGTTGATTGTGAAATAAGTGTTGAAAGCTTAAGCTTTAGAAATGCGAGGTAGAAATACTTCGCATTTTTTTTATGTCCGTATTTTATAATTCAGAACATTCATTAACTTCATGTGTTTTATTCCAACGCATAACTTTTAACGAGAATTACTTCATAATTTAAAACGATGAGATATCTACTTTTTTCCCTTAGTGTATTGCTTTTTGTTGCTTGTAATAATGAAAAAGTGTCTACTTTCACACTGGAAGGTCAAATTGAAAACCCTGAACGAAATTTCCTCTTGCTTCAACAAGAAAGTAATATTGAGAAAAAGGAAACAACATTTATTGATACGATTTTTCTTGATGCAGCAGGAAAGTTTAAGATAAGTTTTAATGAAGAACCACATTTTTACCGTCTCATTGTAAACGAAAAGTTAAGTGTACCCTTAGTTTTGGATCAAGGCCAAAGTGTAAAAGTTAATATCGACGCCACAGGAACTGAAGTTACAGGTTCAAAAGACACGGAATTACTTTTAGAATATGAGAGATTTCGTGCAGCATCTTTAGAGCGTTTGGTTCGGACAATAAGAAGAGAAATTACCGCCGAGAGCAAAAATGAAAATCCTGATCCATTAAAAATTGATTCCTTAGGAAAGTTAGAAATCAGCAATTATGATTTGCACCTTGAAGAGCTGAATACTTTCATAAAAGATAAAATGGGGACAAGCCTTGCACTTTATCCAACTTCCATTCGCTGGAAAGGCGAAGAAAATATTGAGTTTTATAATGAATTAGTCACCGCTTTTGAAACAAAACACCTAGACTTATCAATTTCTCATGTTTTGCGTGAAAAAGTTACACGACTCCAACAAACTTCTATTGGGGGAACTGTTTCAGACATTGCGTTAAAAACCCCGAAAGGAGCTGAGGTAAAACTTTCTGATGTCAGTAAAAAACTTACTCTAGTTGAATTCTGGGCGAGCTGGTGTGGTCCATGTCGAAGAGAAGGCCCCGTCCTTAAACGATTATACAACAAATACAACAATCAAGGATTTGAGATCTACAGCATTTCTTTAGATACCAACGAAAAGCATTGGCTTGGCGCTTTAGAAAAAGACAGTCGAACATGGACAAACGTTTCGTCTTTAGAAGGGTTTACTACTCCAGCAGCTTATGCATATTCTGTTACCGCCTTACCCATGAATTACTTGATTGATGAGGAAGGAGTGATTATCGCTAAAGGGATACATGGAGATGATTTAGAACAATTGGTGGAGGAGTTGATGATTGGGGTTTAAATGAGTTTACATTAAAAGTTAAATAAAAATCAAGCCCACAAGTTAAAATATTACTGTAGGTTTAAGCTTATTCTACAATAGCTTTCTTTCGTAGTTCAAAACAAAAAAATCCGTTGCTTTCCCCAAGCTGCCCCAAGATTTAGCGCAGCTTCTCGTGGCCTTGGGTCTCCAAACATATATCTCAGTCAAAAAAGCTCACAAAAACATCATTC
>NZ_CANNGT010000010.1 GCF_947504225.1 Brumimicrobium ulvae
GGGTTAAGCGATAAATGACCGCCGAAGGCAGCAGCGGAGCTAACTTCCAACATTGCTACATAACCACGCTTCTTTAGTCTTGAAATAGTGATTACCTTCGGTGCTACTTCGTGGTGTTGTCCTTAGAATTGGACGTTTTTCATTTCTTGTATGTTTTTTATTGTATGAAAGCTTGCTCCGCAGGTGAGCAACTGCCCACCCTCCCATTATTCATTCTTGTTTATTTTTATTTGTATTCATGATTCACTTCGTTTAATTCGGGTACGACTGTAAGCGTATGCATGGTCTTGGTCAATTCCCAAACGAATAAGATTCTTTCTCTTCCGTTCAGGGTTAGCTCACATCTTTATCATATTTTTATTTGTGTTCGTGTTTTCCGCTGCGCTCCAATTCTTCTCCCGAAGCTTCGGGACCAAATACAATAGCGTAATCGATTTACTCATTCTTTAATTTTGTTTTATTTGTATTCGTGATTCGCTTCGCTTAATTCGCAACCATCCGTCAACATCTCTGAGTTTTCCTTTGATACTTGTTCCACGATCCGTCAGCTGACGGAAGCCATCCTCGTTGGAGTTAGCTTCGCTGCTGCCTTCGGCGGTCGTTAATCTTTTGAATGCGCTCTTCAAAAGTCATCGGAGTGGTTTTTCGGGTGAAGACTTTTAGTCGCTGTTTCAATTTTTTCCATGCCTTCTTCCCTACAACCAATTGGTATTTACCTTTGTCTCCTTTCCTGTAAGTTGATTCAAATCCGAACCCCAACAGTTCAAATTGAACTGGTTTTCTAACTCCACTTTTTTATTCACTTTTATAATTTTTTCAAAGGTGTTCATGAGATCGCTTCGCTAAGTTCACGATTTATAGTGAGTTTTAGTTTCGTTTTCAAAAACTTTTCAATGGCTTTTAGCGTTGCAGTTGCATGGCTTTTATACTGAGTATAAATGCTAAAATCATCTGCGTAGCGCACAAATCGGAGATTACGTCTTGTCAATTCTTTATCCAACTCATTGAGCAGAATATTAGACAATAACGGACTTATTGGAGAACCTTGTGGAACTCCCTTTACTCATTTCTTGTCTATTTTTTATAGGTATTCGTGAGGGCTTCGCCGTTCTTCGTTTGTATAACTTACCGTTGATTTGGATTGGAGCTCTTAACCATTTACGTATCAAACGCATGGTTATCGGGCACTTTACCTTTTGATAAAGTAAGTTCAGAAGTAAGCAATGGTCTACTTCATCAAAGAATGTCTTTAGGTCAATATCTATGATAAACGTATAGCCCTCATGGATATGTTCCAACGCTTTACCAACTGCTTGGCGAGCGTTTTTGTTGGGTCTAAATCCGTAACTATTAACGCTGAATTCACTCTCATAATGTGGCATCAGAACTTGTGATACCGCTTGTTGCAACATTCTATCTGTTACTGTTGGTATTCCTAGAAGTCGTGTTTTACCATTTCCTTTAGGAATCTCTACTCCAAGAATAGGTTGAGCAAGATATTCCATCTCCTTTATGGAAGAATAAAGCTGTGTTTTTCCTTTCCGAAAACTTTCGGTCAGTTCATTAACACTTATTCTGTCCACTCCTGCGCTACCTTTATTAGCAATTACTTGCTTCAAGGCACGTTGCACATTGTGAGGATGTAATACTCGTTCACCGCCGAAGGCAGCAGCGAAGCTAATCATTCTTCTACTTTTTAACCTGTTCCGCTTTCTCAAAGCTATCCCGATAAACGGCATTCCGTTGAGAATTAGGAACCAAAATACGTTCAGTCCTTCCTTTGGTTGTGAGACTTCCGCTTCATTCATCGGCTAGGATAGCTCATGTCTTGTTTATTTTTCAAAGGTATTCGTGAATGCTTCGCATTTCTCCAAAGTACTATGACTTCTGCTGACTTCTTAGCCCATAGAAACCGAATCTATTCTAAGACCTCCTCTGGTAAGAACACTTTCCTTCATCCGATGCCTGGCACATCTACATTATAAAGTCATCTATTTGATGCATCAGCGTTCGATTGCTGAATTTGGACTTCGTATAGCTGTGGATACTCATCCCTTTCATAATGCCTCTTATGTACTTTCTGTTCGTCAGTACCGGACTTTGCAGTCTCGCTTCCTTCAGTCAATGGTTCACACCAAACGACCTTGCGACTTGCTAAACTTTCGGGACGTTACTCCCGCAGTTAAGGGACTTTCACCCTCTGGAAATAATGAGCACACATTTGCTTGCTATTCTAAAAATTTATTTGCATTTTTCAATTATTATTGTAGCTTACGCAAACGTGTGCTACTGCTCATGCAGAGCGCACACAGCGTGTATAATTCATTGCTTTTTACGTGCTTACTTGCGAAAATTCCTGCGGAATTTTCACGGGTTCGTAAAAGTTTGCTAATTTAGTTGCTTAACCACGCAACTAACCATACACAAACACGTTATGTGTCATAAGACAATCATACTCAAGTGATAATTGAAGCAGAAATAATAAACCAACCATACTCGGGAGAATACGAAGAACGCATTTATGACAGTGAAAGTCCTTGGAATTCTCAAAATTGGACTTGGATTAAGTTTAAAGAAGACGATAAGAATGAATGGTGCGGTCAATTCAGGGGTACACCTCGTAAAGTATCTATTTCTAGTATTTATAGAAAAGGATTAGTCTTGACTTCCGACTATTTATATGAAATAGATCTACAAACTGGAGACATTCTACATCTAGAAGACCAACCTCAATATCATAATTTGACAACCGCCCCCGATGGTAGTTTTATTATTGCTGACTACTACAATGTTGAACGCATATCATCTGATTTTGAAAATAAAGAACACATCAAAAGTCCAATTGAAATGGATATGATTGAATTTAAAGAATGGCGAGATGATATGTTGGAATTTACTTGTGATGAATTTCTAAATTGGGATCGACACTTGGTCATGATTTATGATAATGAATTGAATGAAATAATGATTAAAAAATAAAGACACATAACATGCTGTAAAAAAAATGGCGCACGATTACACTCAAGAAAAGCGCCACTTTTCCTACAGCAGAACCGTTATAGCCAATTAAACAAAACCGTTATCTATTCTGAAACTTATCCAAAAAAAATCATTTATATAAACAAAAAAAATACGTAATCCGTCGTATTTTTTTAATCAAATAACTACTCTAAATTTGCAACCTCAATTATATCTTATGAAACATAAAAGTATTCTAATAATAACACTTTTTGGTTTATTATCATCTGCATTTGCACAAAAAGTAGATTTTATAAATGCACCTTTAAATCCTATTGCTGTAAAATATAAGCTTGAACATTTTAATCTCAAAGGAGATGTTTATGGTTATGATCATTTTATTTTCTCTGAAAGCGGTTATTTAATAAGCTCTAATGAGCTAGTAAACTCTAAAGTCTTTATTTATGATGAAAATAACAGACTACTACACAATACAGAAGGTGAAACCTATAAGTATAATGACCAAGGTTATATAGCAGAACAAACGTATGCTCGTTTAGGGAAGAAAACCATAAAATTTCATTATAATCCAAAAGGATTGCTAATCAAAGAAGAACATGATACGTATAGCATTATTTATGAGTACGATAGCTTAAACCGCATAATAAAACAAACATCAAACATTCTAATAATAAATTATACCTACAAAAAAGAAGGTGATGTACTTTACGTAGAAGAAAATAAAACAAACGGCGAAGAAAAATTTAATACTATTAAACACGCATTCAGGAAAGGCCATAAAATAGCATTTAACACTGTAAAATTTGAGCCAACATTCGATAAACATGGTAATACATCAATTGCTGAATTTAACCAAACGATACTTTACAGTGAATTAGCCAACACACCCAAATTATCACTTATTTACAAGAAAAGTTCATATAGAATGAATGATTTATCTAATTGTAAACTGTACGTAAATAATAAAATTGTAAATTTTTTAAACACGCGTTTAATTAATGATAAAGATGTTATGGTTTACAACCCTTTTCAGGAAAACTATATGATTATTCGTAACGCACTTGACGAAGCTAAATCTGGTAAAAAGCAAGTATTTAAAACCATATATTTAAACACACATGCTTACTTGCAGTTTATTGAACAATCTTTTTATTTATTTTATAAAGGCATTAGTATATCAAACAAATTCTATCTTAGAAATAAAAGTTTAAAGATTTACAATCAGTTTAACAATGCGATTTGTTATGATGATTTTTTAGATAAAACATTTTTTGTAAAAATGACTCCTAATATAAATAAGGTGTTTCTTCCGCTTGAGGAATTACAATCTGAAGACAATATTTTCTTTATGATAAATGATGAAACAAAAATTTTTGTTGAAAAAGGAATGGCTTTAAAAAATTCTGAATACACCTTTGCTTACAATAATAATGATTTTGTGCTTTTTAAAAATAATGAACCTCTTTACTACTTTCCTAATTTAAAAAACGCTGAAAAAGAAACAGTTCATCCAGGTAGGAAATACAATAAAACAACAGACACATATCAAATTGCAAAAAAAAATACTGAAACACCAAAAAACATCTCAACTTGTCTTTCAGGAAATTGTGAAGATGGATATGGCGAGTTAAAAACCGATGAATATATTCTAAAGGGCTTTTTTAAAAACGGAAAAGCTAATGGTTTTGGTAAACAAACCTTTAGCGACAACGCTAATTATTACGAAGGTAATTTTATTGATGGTTTTAGAAATGGATTTGGCATGTTTATATGGCATGATACCAAACAATACTACATTGGGCAGTTTAAAAATGGTACGTTTCACGGTTATGGTTATGTAAAAAAAGGTGGCGAAATTTTACAAGCAGGTTATTACGAAAAAGGTAAGCAAACCCGTAACATGATTACTGCTAATTTTAAAAACAAACGTGCTGTTGGTAATTGTATAGGAGACTGTAGCAATGGTTTTGGCTTTTATCAATTTGCAAATCGAGATACTTACGTGGGCTTCTTTACTAATGGGCAAATAGATAAAGTTGGCGCCTACGGATGGTCATCGGGAGATAGCTACATTGGCGAAATACAAAATAAAAATTTTAGTGGCCAAGGCGTACAATATTACAAAAATACTGGCACAACGTATTACGGTAATTTTTCAACAGGACAAAGACACGGTTTAGGTGTTTACCTAAACAAAAACAAACAAATAAGTAGTAAAGGCTATTGGGTAAATGGCACACTTAAAACGGCGTATTAAAAACAAGCAATAATGAAACAATTAATAATATATTTCACAACAAGTATTTTTTTACTTAATATATCGATTGGTTTTGCACAAGAACTTCCAGATATAAGTAACACAGATTACGGTTTTACAAAAAAGGTTACTAAAGTAGAAACTGTTTGTTACAATCTAAATAAAAACCCTATTAAAACAGTTGCTTACCAATTTGATGAAGATGGTTTTATTAAAGATTATCATGTTAAAAATTTAAAAGATAATTCTTGGCAAAAAACAAAAAGCTATTACAAAAATGATAAACTTTATAAACGTGTTTTTAAGCATAGCAATGCTAGTTTCAATAAAAAGCACCGCTACACTTATAATAAGCAAGGACATTTAATTGATGAGTACATTTCTCAAAAAAACGGTCATTCAAATCATATTAATTTCGAGCACCAAAACAATTTGATTCACAAAATTAGCAGTACTATAGATAAAACTGTCATTACACATCACTATACCCAAAAAGGACATTTATTTAAAAAAGTAGTTTCAAAAAAACAAGCAAACTTACCCAATCTTGTTTCCAATCATTTTTACTTAGAGAATAAAGAAATTTTCTCTTACACAGAGCCAAAAAAACATTATAAAGCACATATCTATAATGAAAACGTATACATTGGTTTTGAACTTATAGACGACGAACGTGTTAAAAGCAAACTAGATAGAGGTATACAACGCTATAACCAAGAAGCACCCAAAGATAATCTTCCGTTCAATCTACAACAACATTGTAACCAAACTTGGCAGTTTTACGATAAAAATTTAGACAAAGTAATCCCTTATGAAATAAAAATTTACAAGTACAAAAAAGATGCTTCGGGTAATAAAATAAAATATGCTGAAGCAATAGTTGATATAAAATCTAAAACCATTTCTAGCGTTAGTTTTTATAAAACAACTTTTAATAATAACAGTGTTGTAGGTAGTACAGCTTTCGATGAAAACCTATTTCCAGAGTTTAAAGAAGATATTACATTTATAAATATCCCATAACATTTATAAAATGACAACTAACAATTTTGAAATAAAACCACTATCCTCTCAAGACAGAAATAAACTTAGAAAACAGTACTTATTTGCTGTTTTGTTCTTAGGTGTTGCAAGTGCTATATTTTCTTTCATCTATTTTTTTGTTATAAAACCAGATAACTTTAGTGGAATTCCTATAGTGATGTTTTCTATATTTCTGGTATTCTTTGCTGGTATTTTTTCTTATATATTCTGGAGTACGTATATCGATTTAAAACGCGGTATTAAACACTGTTTTACAGGTGTTGTTACAGATAAGCGTGTGGATAAACACACTACTAAATCAAGAAGTTATAATACCAGAATGGGCACAAATACAAGACACAAGTCTAGCAGAACCTATTATTATATAACCATTGACAATACAGAACACAGCGTGCCTTATTCAAAATATGAAAAAGTAAACGTTAACGACAAAGTGTATTTAGAATCTAGTCCAAAAAACAAAGAAGTTTTAGCTTTTACTATTTTAGAAAAAAATCAAAATCCAATTACAAATACTGCCAAAACATCTTATTCTTCCCCTTTTAAGAGTAAAAGCATTACTAAGCCAATGCGCCAAAGTGAAATTGATTTAGTGAAAGAAAAATTTTTTAAAAAAGTAAGACGAGCATTAATTTACATAGCTATTTACAGCATTTTATTGTTTACCCTATGGCAAGGAATATTCATTTTTTTAATTCCTGTAATAATCGCCTTTATTTATACTTCAATTAAATTACTGATTCTAATCAATAAGTATGCAAAATTCAATAGAAACGGAAATCTAAAACAAATAACTACAGTACAAGTAATCGACAAGTTAACAATGACTTCTAATACAAGCTCTACTAAATTTAGAGTGACAACCAATGCAGAAAGTATTAATGTTTCTGAAAAAATTTACAAGAAACTAAAGGCAAATGCTATAATAGAATTACACAAAGCAACTTTTCTTAAAAATTTAGTAGGAGTTAGTATTGATGAAGGAACACAATATTTAGAAAATTTATGAAAGCCGGACTTTTCAAAATAGCATATAGCATCATCCTTATATTTTTTATAAGCCATAAGCTATATAGCAATGTAGCTCAACCTGGTATTTGGAACGCGGGCGGCACTGTTTTTACAATGCTACATCCCGAAGATTCCCTTAGCTTTAAAAAAGTACAAATGCAACAAGAGCAAATTTACATTCAGTTGTACAAAGGCTTTGCGGTTGTAAAAGGCGTTTACTGGTTTCGCAATACTACTAAAGACCGCTTACAGTTTAAAATGGGATATCCTGTAAATGGTATTTACGCTGGCGGAGAAACAGACTTAAACCAAGTGAGTATAGATTCATTAAATGCGTTTAAAATAAAAGCCAAAGGCAAGTGGCTACCACTACTTAAACAATCTTATCCAGAGCTTAATAATAATGATAAAAATACAATGCCATATAGCGACAATTGGAAAGTGTGGGAAATGACGTTTCAACCCAACGAAATACAAATTGTCGAAGTATATTTTATAGTAAATACCAATAATGCGCAAATAAGAAAGGGTTATAATGTGGATAACAAAAATGCGTTTATTTACCTGTTAGAAAGTGGCAGTGTATGGCAGTCACCAATTGAAAAAGCAACGTTTTATGTACAGTTAATGGATGGATTGCTGCCAACAGATATAAACGGAATGTCTTCAGGTTTCCATTTTAAATTTAGCAAAAAACATAAACTATTTGTAGGTGAAAAACAGCACTTTTCCCCTACACCAAAAGACAATTTAGTGATTAACTATTATACTCAAGAAGCTAAATTTTCATTTCATAATACGCTTTCAAACACCAATGCTTTATACTTATCTATTGACAGTTTAGGAACTTTACCTAAAAATGGCCTCGAATATAAAGCCATAAAGTTAGGCAACCCTTATAGCGTAAAACCCACAGTTGATGGTTTTTTACCAATGCTATTAACCTATTTTGTAATGTATCTTCCAGGTATAATAATTGCTTTTTTAATAATACTATTTATACGATATATGCTTAAACGAAGAAAACTAAAAATCAATTCTTAAACTAGCCTAAACAATGCATTCCTTTATTGAAAAACATCTAAAACATTATTCGCAATGGGATTTTTTGGTTTTCACACTCTTTACAATTATTTCCATTTTAAATGGAAAAACCACCATATTTTATATGCTCTATTTCTTTTGGTGCAATGAAGTATTGCGCATTATTATTGACCGCCTACTTTATAAAACTAACTCAAATGCCATTTTAGGATCATCTAAAAAGCCTTCTATTTTACCTTCGTTATTACCAATGGGTATATATTTTGTATTTATCGTTGTCTTTTTTGGTTTTGTTTCCAGCTGGAAAAATGAGGAAATTACGTTAATGAATATGCAAATATTGTTTTTTAATAATACATTTTTTGTACTTAACTTAATTTTTGTAGCTATAGAACGCATACTACTTCACAGAACACAACAGCAAGTAATAGTGATTTTTGGAATATTCACACCTAATATGCTCATACTCCATATGTCAATTGTTCTTGGCGCTTTATTAATGTTTTTTGTAGTACGTAGTTTTCCCGAAACATTTACTCCAAGCAACCTATGGGGTTCGGTTATTATTATCTTTCCATTCTTACTTATAAAAGCTTTTTTTGCTTATTACATGCAGAATAAATAAAAATGTAACTGGCTACAACAATGTATAAAAATAATAACGAAAGAATTAAAATAAAGGTTTTTACATAGAACAAAAGTCGTAAATTAGCCAAAAAGATAGTGCATTAAACCCGCTACTATTCTTATACGAGACCGTCAGATTGTCTCAAAACTTAACAACCTTGTTGAACACCCTCCAACATAAATGTCAAGCCACCCTTGTATTTTTGTATCTTTAGATATGGAATATCAACAAGGAGAAAACCGTCAACAGCTAGCTTTATACACCACTTGTTTGGACGATATGGTTCCACAGGACAACTCCGTACGATTTATCGATCAGTTTGTAGAAAGCATCAATTTACATGACATGGGATTTGAGTCATTGCCTGCTCAGGGAAGACCGCCGTATAATCCCGCAGATTTATTAAAATTATACATCTATGGTTACATGAACCGCTTGCGTTCTTCCCGACAATTAGAAAAATTATGATAAAGGTTATCACACAGGTAGTGAATTCAAAACTGCTGATAACCTAGGAATAAAAACCTTAGTTGCTATTCCAAATATCGGTAGATCAAGTCAAGCTCCAAATCCAAGTTACAACTCAGAAAACTTTGTTTACAACGATAAAACAGACAGCTATACATGTCCGCAAGGAAATGAACTCATTTCAAATCAAACGGAGTATAAAGCCAGGAACTACCGATTTAAACAATACAAAACCAAGGCATGTAAAACCTGTCCGGTTCGCAGTGAATGCACCACTTCAAAAGTAAACGGAAAAGTTATTCAACGTTCTGAAGTCATTATTTTATTGAAGAAGAAAAACCTGAAAGATACTGGAAGGTGGTTTGGGTTTCCAATAAAGGATTTCATCAAAAGATATTTCAAGGCGGTATTTGTAAGTAGTAAAACTGTATTACTAAAATGCACTATACGATAAACTGAATACTTCAAAAGAATTAGAGAAAATACTTCTTCACTTCTTATTTTAGACAAATAGTTATATTTTAAACGCAAAACACTATAGATTTTCACAAAATCCCTTAAGTTATATGAAATATCCAGCTATTATTTTAATGTTGCTTTTTCTTTCATCATGTAAATTAGTTGTCCATCGTGTTATTTATAACTCAAGGATTTTCCCTAATTATGCTTCTGATAAAAAAATCGATAAATTTTATGACAAGCATGCAGTTACAAAAACAAATTATATTACTCTTTCTGAACCCAACTTTGTAAAAAAAATTAAGGAACCAGGCTGGGCATTTGAAAGTTGGAATCTATACAATACTGATGGATTTAAAGTACGCAGAAAAGGCGACAGTTTAAGTTGTATAGTCTCTGATCACAATTTTTTAAAAGAATTTGATTTAAACACAATGGGATTTATAGATTCTACAAACCATTTATCTAATGACACTATTGCTTATTCAAAAATATTTGGTGATGACATAAATTTATTAACCTCTGAAAAAGCGTATAATGATTTTGATTTCACCTTAATTTTATACTGGTCAAGTTGGAGAGGTCGATACAGTAGTCAAATTCTGAAACTAGAAGAAATCTTTGTTTTAAACCATCCTGAGCTAAAAATACAGGTTATAAAAATCAATATGGACTTTAGAAAAGAGATGAAAGAAACTATTGACAAGATGCAGCTTACCGCTAATGAGTATAAATATAAAAAAGCCCATATCAACAAATAAGCCCCAAAAACCTATTTTGAGTATTACCCTCCTTTGATGAACAACTATAATAAGCAAAAGAAACAATGTGTACTAATGATTTTCTCAATCGTTGTTGTTCTACAGTTTGTCATTCTTTCTTTCTTTTGGGCAAGTGATTATCTCATCGTGAAACCGTTTCTAGCATTAATTATTTACAACTTACCTTTTTTTAATCTCACTCTATTATTATTTACATTGGCATTTCATTCTGCAAAAATGTATAGTAAGAAACGATCAGGCAGGTTTATATCATTTTTATTATTATCACTAGCTACACTCTCCCTTATACCACTTGCAATCAAAACAATACTACTATCTTCAGCCCCAATAATTAAAGAATATACTTATAAAAATAGAGAGAACATTTTTCTATATATCAACCAAATAGACAATCCATGGAGTGAGGAAAAACAAGATAATTTCACCCTTTATTTCTCAAAAAGTAATTCAAAATACATACGTAAGCCAATATTGATAAACAATGATTTTAAAAATGAAATACTAAATCAACACTTTAATCAACCTACTGAAATTAAAATTAATGGATCCATTTATTTTCCTGAACAAGACAAGTAAAAACCCTATAATCAAAGCCTTAACACTACTCAAGCAGACGAAGGTGTATAGACATCACTTTAAACAGTATAATTATACAAACGAGCAGTATCCTTAAAAAATAATTTTGCAGATTAAATCAATAATTGAATTCGAAAAAAAATAGTATTATTGTAATTATGCACAACAATTTAGACCGACAAGAAGCCATTCGAATTGCAAAAGAAAAAATGCAAAAGAAAAAAGAAAAAGAAGCACGCGAAGAAAAAGAGTTTTATGAGCGTATTACTTCAGGAACACCGTGGCTAATCTTTAAATTTGTTGTCGCATTCTGCTCCCTTGTATTATTGATTTCAACGATTGAGGTTTTTGTTGATGGTCCAACCAAGAAACTTGATGAAGAAGCGTGGAGTATAGATAAAAACTGGGAATACAGAAGGCATACAGTCCTCAATGTGGAAGGATACATGTTTGCACCCCAAAATGGCGATTGGTTTGAACGTATTGAAAACAGCCTTAACATTACTTATTCCCCAATTCTAAAAGTTGGTAAAAAACTGAGCTACGATGTCCAAGAAAACAAAACCACAATCAGAAGACATGTAGAAACCAGAGCAAGGTCAATATTTACCTGGTTTCCGGAATTTCAACTCTTACTGCTCATCCCACTTTTGACCTTTATTTTTAGACAACAAAGCGCTTGGTTCAACTTTGCACGTATCACCTCATTAATTGTGGTCTTTCCCGGAACCCTGATGGTGATCTATTTCGCCATATTCTAACCCGTCCAAAGAAAAATTGATTCATGATAAAAATGAAAGCAGCAAGAAAAGTGCTTATTAAGCAATTCATAACCGCTGTGATTCTAACTACTTTGATTTTCTCTACAACAGTTTTTTTCACAAGTGAAACAAGTTCATTAGCTTGGTTTAAATTAGCATTGCTTGTCACTTTTTTTTCATTTGGCCTGCCAAACGGTGTGTTTTTATTAATCATTTATTGGCTGAATATCGGAGGTGATTTCATATTTAAAACTAAACTTCTAATCATCGAAATAATTCTCCTCGCATTAATTTTTCACAGCATAAACCACTTGATAATACTTATCCCTAATGAGATTAAGTATTATACAACTCCAAACTCATATGGAATTAAATTTATTTTTCAGGCAGGAGCTGTTATTTTATATAGCTTTATAATTTTATTGTTTACGATATTCTTCATCGATAGACTTATTATACAAAGATCAAAAAACAAGTAAAACAAGACTTCTTATCGGCATTCAGACTACAATTAGGATATATCGTCTAAAAAAGAATGGTTAAATTCCAGACTATAAACAACCTATTCGGTTCATTTTCCAAAAATTGATTAACTTTAAAAGACAACCCTACAGCTCAATGATTGAAATTAAAAATAGGAAGTATACTTTTAGTAACATCAAATTAGAAACGGGATATTTTAATAAATTCTTAGTCTTAGTAACAATTATATTTTTGTTTGGTAGCTCAATAGTCGGACAAGTGAAAAGCAGCGAGAAAGAGGAAAGAGAATCATTAAGTAAAATTGAATATTTGGACAGCCTAGATATAAGGAGGTTCGGAACTCTCAGAATTTGTACTGACGATGTCTATTTATGTAAGGGTATCATTACAGATTCAGACATCAACACCAATGTAGACTGTGACTCTATAATAATACGTGCAGTAATCTCTCACTCACATGATAGTATTTTTGAAATTAAATATCGAGATGGTGAAAATTATGATTTTTTAAATGGAACTTTCAAGTTTTATTCTTTAAATGGCGTAAGCGCTTTGGCATTTCCAATTGACAATACGAATTTTAATATAACATCTGAGGAAATTAAGAATCCTTGGAATTTCATACCTTCATCAACTGATGGCAGAGAGGTTCTAAATGCTTATTATGAAAAGAACAAAATCATATACTTTGAATGTAAAAACTAAAGCTTTTCATAACCAATTAACAAATGAATATCAGGATTTGCTTGGGGTAAAACCTTTTGCAGCGGCATATTCCCATTTAAATATTATAGTTAATTTAAAGAAATAGAAAACCATAAAAGTTGTCATAAATCATGAAAGTATTCTCTTTGTTTTTCTTCCTAATATATTTTAACAGCTTGTCAGTAGGACAAAATATTGGTGCAACAGAAATAGAAGATTCTGCAGTCAAACCATGGCTTACAAAAGTTCACACTGAATACGCTGGAGTATATCATTTTGGTGAAAGTGAATCCGAGTCCAATTTAAAAATCTTCTTTTCTGGTCCCCTAATCGTCGGTCAGATAAAATCTGGTTATTGGGAAGAAGGAACAGGGATTTGGAAATGGAAATACGTAAATTTATCCAACATTGAAATTCAAAAAAACGGCCAATTCAAAAGTGACCAATATAATGGTCAATTTGTCACCTATTCAAGTCACAAATTAATTCATAAGGGTTTAAAAATTAGCAACCCTTGGAACACTTGGCTACCAAACGGGGAATATGAAGTGGGTATTCGATTAAAAAAAGATCCTTTCGATTATTTAGGAAGATATCCTCAAGCTTCATTTAAACTATTGACTCTATCTGAAATTGAAACTTTTTCAAAAGAGAATTTGCAAATAATGCGAAATGAAATATTTGCGCGATATGGGTATATATTCACTAAAGGGGGAGAAATGGATAAATATTTCAAAACTCAAAACTGGTATCACTCACAGCATAAAAATGTCAACTCATTTTTAACCGAGCTAGAATTATTAAATATTGAATTGATTAAGATTGCTGAATTAAAAAAGCAATAAAATAACGATAATCATATTATTACCCCATCCCACAATCTCCCTACTGCTGCAATCATTTTTTATCAAAACATCAACGGTTATGCCGATTTCTTCGTTAGTTGATTAGTTGGTCTGTTGGCCAATTGATTTTATTCATCAATAACCTACTGTATGAAAATCAAATTCTTCTTTGTTTGCGCATTGTCAACACCTCTTGTTTTTGGTCAGTTAGACTCTACACACCTCAACCACAACAATGTTTCAGCATTTATCTCTGATGCAGGTTGCTACTTCTACGACTTCGACAATCATAAAAAAGGATATGAAGTGCCTAAACACTCTGGTGTACATGCCCTAGAAAGTATGCAGTTTTGGTTTGCTGTAAAGGATGCCAATGGACAAATCCGCATGAGTCAAGGTGGAATTCCAGGTCAAGGAAGTGATGTGTTTAACGGACCGATTTCAGACTCCCTTAGTTATGCTTCATCGCAATATTCTGAACTTTGGGGAAAATCGATTTTAAAACAATCAACTGATCATCAAAACGAAATTAAAGTTGACTTAAGCAATAAACCTCCTGGAATGTATTTGTTAAACCTAAAACAACAAGACAAAACAGTCATCAAAAAAATCCTAGTACATTAATAATGAATATATAACATTTCTATTCATTTCTTTCCCTCGTGAATTATGTTTATTTTTAAACGACATTTAGGTTTGGAAAAGTACTAAACGCAAAACTCATTTCATATATTTGTCCATTAACACACTTATGCCATGAAAACTTTAATCTTACTATTTCTTACTCTATTCATCATAACATCTTGTTCAACTGGCAGAATTGTGAATGGATATAAATCGAAGAGTAAAATCGAAAAAGGAGAAACAACAAGGCATGTTTCTAAACATAAAATTCAGAAATCTAAACAGGAATCATGCACCACAATTGCAAGCAATGTCATTCCAAAAGATAAGGATTTAAAGCCCGCTGATAACTCAACAAATATCAATCGCCAATACGCTGATGCACAGAATGATCGTGAAATAAGGGCGACTATAAATTCTAAGACAATTGATTCAGATGCTGAGTATGGAGATTCACCAATTTCTCAAGGTTTTGTACAAAACGAGCATGAAATCTCAACTTCTACACCAGAGGAAGAACCAACCACAGAAGTGGTAGAAGAAGACATAAGACGCTTAGATCCGCTTTCGATAACTAGTTTTGGACTAGCAGTGTTGGGAATTCCCACCATTGTGATCAGTTTTATTCTGATTGACTTTAGTTTTATGTTTCCTGTGATATTAGGCTTGGCTGCCCTCATGCTTATCGCTGCTTTTGTCTTAGGATTAATCGCAATCATTAGAAAAAAGAGGAACCGAAAAAAATATAAAGGAGTTGCATTTGCCATCATTGGAATGGCCATTGCAAGCGTGGGGATAGGATTCCTCTTGCTCATACTGCTCTTTATGTTGACTTATTAATGAAGGTCAATAATTTAGATGAACGTCTCTCTTTTTCAAGGCCACTCAAGTCAGTATAAGTTCGATTCAAATGAACAATTAATAAAAGAAAACTGTTTATAAAGAAGGACTTACCGACGCACCTGGTGAAATTATTTACACACACCTAAAAAACTGAATTTTATGAAGAAGAATATAAGCGCTTTGATCTTGACATTAACCTCCTTTGTTTTTATTCTCTGCAGCTGTTCTCATAGCAATGCGCAAAATGAAAAACCTGAAAACCCTTATTATTCTAAAACAGATACAACCGTTCTGAAGTTAGACAATAAAGAATGGAAAAAGGTTTTGTCACCCGAATTGTATGAAGTAGCTAGAAAAGGAGCAACTGAAACTGCTTTCACAGGAGAATACAATGTGCATGATGCAAAAGGAGCCTATTCTTGCGCGGCATGTGGAAACGCACTTTTTCTATCGGATGCTAAATTTGCTTCGACTTGTGGGTGGCCATCTTTTTACGAACCCATTTACTCCAATAGCGTAAAGTACAAAGAAGACACTTCTTATGGCATGGTTCGGACAGAAGTTGTTTGTGGTCGTTGTGATGCGCACCTAGGACATATTTTTAATGACGGACCAAAGCCCACAGGAAAACGTTTTTGCATGAATTCCATATCTCTAGACTTCGATCCTCATTAGAAAAATAAATTTTTCCATTAAAAACATCTATACCTTTCAAAATAATCCCATAACTTTATTTAGTTTTATTCTGAATTAAAACACAATTATAGATGTTCGACTTTTTACTGAGCCCTGATGCCTTGATGGCTTTGTTAACCTTAACATTCTTAGAAATTATTTTGGGAATAGACAACATTCTATTCATCTCAATTAGCGCGGGCAAACTCCCTGAAAACCAACGCAGAAAAGCCACCAATTTAGGACTGATATTGGCCTTAGTACAACGGGTTGTGCTCTTGTTTTTTGTTTCTTACCTCACAAAACTAAAAACACCTTTCTGGGTGGTTGAAACCTCGTGGATTTCCTTCTCATTAAACGTTCAAAGCATTATCCTTTTCGCCGGTGGCCTCTTTTTATTGTATAAAAGTACTACCGAAATCATGGAAAAATTAGAATCTGACCCTGAGCATCAACTGAGAAAAGAAAAACCCAAATCTTTTAAGGATGTAATTTTACAAATTCTTGTTATTGACTTGGTTTTTTCAATCGACTCCATTCTCACTGCAGTTGGAATGACCAACGGTTTGCACAGCAACGCCAATTACACTTTGGTGCTGATGATTATCGCTGTATTCATTTCAATTATCGTGATGATTGCCTTTGCCAATAAAATCAGAGAAGTCATTGAAAAGCATCCAAGTATGCAGATTTTAGGGCTGGCCTTTTTAATCTTGATTGCTTTTTTATTGATTACTGAAGCGGCTCATGTTTCCGAAGCAATTGTCTTTAACAATGAAGTCGGTGTGATTCCAAAAGGTTACCTCTATTTTGCCATTGCTTTTTCTCTTGGTGTTGAAATATTAAACATTCGCATGAAAAAGAAGAAGCAAGCAAAAGAGGGAGAAAATTAAACCTTTTACGGATTGTATATTCTCACCACATCACCGCCATTGTATTCCACGATGTAGGAACGTAGTCCCCATTTGGTATCTCCTCCAATAATGGAACCATCATACAATGAAAATTGTGCATCAGAGCAGGGATCGTTGAGGATTAAAAAATTGTCTGCATCAGTTTCTAACCCTGTAGCACAATCTAGACTTCCTTCTGCAGGTGAATGACGGTCGAAAGCAACAAAATTCTGTTGACTCTGTCTGTATACCACAACTCCTTTAGAGCCAATTCCAGAAACATAAGCCCATCCTCCAACTCCTTGCAAGTTAACATAAGAAGGAAGTGTCAGATTTATATTTGCATTAAAAGAATAGTAAGGAACAGGGTGTTGCTTATTCTTGTTACACGCAAAAAAGCTAAATGCTATTGCCAAAAAGATTATTTTACGTAAGTTCATTGTTAACATAAAAGTTGAATACGAATTTATGATAAAAAGAACGAATTTCATAGGACTTATAGTATATCTCTTCTCTGTTATTTTATTTACTTCTTGCGGAAGTTCAAAACCAGGACAAACATACGCCACAGTTGAAGCCGCAGAAGAAGCCCGCGCCAAGGACAAAAAAATAGCAGCAAAGGCGGCAAAAAAAGCAAAGAAGGAGCGTGAAAAAGCCTATTGGGATAAACAATCTAAACAGGCCAAAAAAAGAATCAAAAAAACGAAAAGAGAACAAAAAAGGCGGGCTCGAAAAAAGAAAAGTAGTCTTTTCTAAAGTTTCATCTTGATAAATTCTTCTTCCGTTTTAAAACGCCATTTCGGATGGTCTTTATGTAATCTGGACAAATAAACTTGTTCTACCTGACCAGGCGTAGGAATTAATATACTTTCATTTCCTGTTTCAATCAAGTCCATTAAGGTAGAATACCCTGATCGACTTACTACCACTTTACTTTCATTCAACAATCGAAAAAATTCACTGTGGCATGGTGAAACAATCAACTTCACCTTGGTCTCCTTTTGATGTTGTTCATACAGCTCTGTTGGAACGATAATCGCAGAGTTTTTATGCGCATTGGGCAATTTTCTAATCAACATCCTTAAAAGTTGCTCATTATAAGGCGGAGGTCCACTTACAATACCCAAATAATCATATTGCTGCCTCGAATCTACATCACTTTTCTTGCATGAAAACCGAGAAACCGTACCAATAAACTTCTTGCATTTATGTTTCCCCTTGGATAAACTCCCTGAATACTTTTGTTGTGCATTATCTGGAATCCATATTTCATCAAAGGTAGAAAGTAACTTTTTATTCCACAATTTGGCTACAAAATTCCAAACTGGAACAGGAAGATTCAATTGATGAGAAATAATTATGCTTTTAACTTGTTTTGAACGAAATCCAAACCGCTGATCAGAAATAATAAGGTCAGGATTAAACTTTTCTACCCACTCTTCTACGCTTCTTTTTTCTTCCACCAAATAATGATTCAGTGTGCTTAGGTTGCCGAGCAAATCAAAAGTCCATTGGCCTTTCCCCTTAAATCTAAAAGGATAGCCTTCATGCGGAACATACCAAAGTTCAGGAAAATAAGTGCGATAATAGTTTTCTTGACTTTCATCACAGCAGATGATGACCTCATTTTGTTGTTCTAAAAGTGTTTGAATGATAGGAATTGTTCGACATACATGTCCTAGGCCCCAATTTAAGGGACTCAATAAAATTCGTAAAGATTTTATGGATTTTAATGGCGTTTCATGCACGTCAACTAGAAGATTTCTATTTTTGTAGGACCAAGTTAATAAATAATGGCTAAAAACAAGCTTTTTAAATTCAACGAGATCAAGAAAATGGATCACGTATTAGAACCGTCTGTTGAAAAGACGCTCAACAAGGAAATTGATTATAAAGGAGACTGGAATATACGTTTCTTCAAAAATGAACAACCCATTGTTTTAGAATTGGGCTGTGGAAAGGGAGAATACGCTGTAGGATTAGCAAAAAAGTATCCGAATCAAAATTTTGTCGCTGTAGATATTAAAGGAAATCGAATTTATGTCGGTGCAAAACAGGCGGAAGAAGCGGGCTTAAAAAACTTATTCTTTTTGCGTGCGAAAGTAGATTTTATCGATTACTATTTTGAAGAAAATGAAGTCGACGAAATCTGGTTGACTTTTTCAGATCCTCAACCCAACAAACCCAACAAAAGGTTAACTTCAAAAACTTTCATTGACCGTTACCGAAAAATCCTAAAACCTGGGGGAATTGTACATTTGAAAACAGACAGTGATTTACTTTTCGAATCGACAGAAGAACAAATTGAGGAACATGGTTACCACTGCTTATTTTCCACTTGGGATTTATACGGTGATCTTCATCAACTTCCAGAAGAAAGTCAAGAAATTCTGAAAATTAAAACGCATTATGAAGAACTTTTCACCAAGAAAGGAGCGCAAATAAAATACTGTAAGTTCACCATTCACTAATGAAGAATTTTGAAACCGTAAGCGAGCAAACCAAAGACTTTTTTCAGAGGGTTTTTGAAATCACCCGATTGATTCCCGAAGGAAGGGTCACTTCTTATGGGGCCATTGCCAAAGCATTAGGCGCAGCAAAATCTAGTCGTATGGTGGGTTGGGCAATGAATGCCTCACATAGGGAAAAAAACATCCCCGCCCACCGTGTGGTCAACCGAAACGGTGTGCTTACAGGAAAAATGCACTTTAACCCACCAGAAGCAATGCAAGAGCGCTTGGAAAAAGAAGGCATACAAGTCATTGATGACAAGATTGTGAACTTTAAAGCACACTTTTGGGATCCTCAAATAGAACTTGGTCAGTAAACCAATCGTATTTTGAAAAACATCCTTATTTTTGAACTATGGTATTTGTAACTGGAGGCACAGGTTTATTGGGAAGTCATTTATTGATTGAGTTGACTCAACAGCACGATAATATTACAGCAATTTATCGTAATAAATCAAAAATTGACACCGTTATAAAGTGTTTTGATTTTTACCTTTCTGAAAAAGCAGAACTTCATTTCAATAAAATCAATTGGATAGAATGTGACATTCTCAACATTCCCCGATTGGAAGAAATGATGATTGGCCATACAATCATATACCATTGCGCTGCGATTGTTTCTTTTGCAAGGCGCGACTTTCAACACATGATGGAAATTAACCGATACGGAACTGCCAACATGGTGAATATCGCTTTGGACATCGGAGTAGAAAAATTTTGCTTTGTTAGCTCTACAGCTGCTGTTGGAACAAAGGATATTCCAGACGAAGTTGAAGTAGATGAAAATGGTAAGTGGATTCTCACCGAAGAAACAAGTGGATATTCGGTTACAAAGTACAGTGCAGAAAAGGAGGTTTGGAGAGGTATGAATGAAGGACTAAATGTTGTTATTGTGAACCCTTCGATCATCTTTGGCGCAGGAGATTGGGAAGAAAGTTCAATGAAGATATTTAAAACAGTTTCCAAAGGACTCAAGTTTTATTCTCCTGGTGCAAATGCGTTTGTAGATGCAAGAGATGTTTCCCGAATCATGGTGGAATTAATGAACCGCAACCTGTTCAATGAGCGCTTCTTATGCATTGGTGAAAATGCTAAGTTTAAACGTGTATTCGACTTGGTAGCGAATGCTCTAGGACAAAAACCGCCCAATAAAAAAGTACACCCTCTGTTGATGGGCATCACTTGGAGGCTTTCTGTTTTTTGGGCAGGAATCACCTTTTCAAAACCTTTGATTACGAAGTCTGCTGCAAATAATGCCTTCAGCACTACAAAATATAGCAATGCTAAAATCAAAGAGGCCATAGCTTTTGAATTCTACACTTTAGAAGAAACAATAGAAAATGCCGTAAAAGGCCGATTAAAATAAAATCACATTCCAAAATATTTTCTTCCTGTTGCTTTGTTAAATTTGTATATTGGTGTATTACAAAACGATGAATATACTGGCCAACATAAAAGCAAAAAAGTTAATTCTCCCCTTTATGCTATTGATTTTAGCATGGGTTTTTTATGCATTTCCTATGGTCAGTGAAATCGCTGCTGGGATTGCTATTCTTCTCTTTGGAATCATCATGCTTGAAGATGGATTTAACGCCTTTGTTCAAGGTCCGATGGAAAGAATGCTCAAAACCATGACCAAAAGTGTAAGTCGTAGTTTCGGGTTTGGATTTCTAAGTACGGCCATTCTACAATCTAGTGCATTGATCAGTGTTGTGGCCATCTCTTTTTTAAGTGCAGGTTTAATTTCATTAAAGTCGGGAATTGCCATTGCTTTTGGAACTAATCTAGGAACAACCTCCACTGCTTGGCTGGTATCTACTTTAGGATTTAAGGTGGATATCGCTTCCTTCGCCTTCCCTATGTTGGCCTTCGGAATTCTATTCGTTTTACAGAAAAAAACAGCCATTAAAGGATTTGGTTTTGCCTTAGCAGGTTTAGGTTTTTTCTTCTTAGGGATTGAGTTTATGCAAAATGGATTTGAAACCTATAAAGATGATTTTGACTTTACCAGCATCGCTCAAGAAGGATATAAAGGAGTGTTCTTATTTGCCCTCATGGGAATTGTTTTAACCATTGTTTTGCAGTCAGGAAGTGCTGTTATTGTTTTGGTCTTGACCATGCTTGAAGCCTCACAACTGGGCTATTTCAATGCTTTGGCCTTGGTTGTCGGAGCAAATATTGGAAACGTGGCAACAATGATTATCGGAGCAATCAGCGCAAGTACCAATGGGAAACGCCTAGCAGGGGCACAAGTAATTTTCAAACTCTCCGCAGGTTTGGTATGTTTAATTCTTATTTTTCAACTTGCCGATTTCGTCGATTTTATAGCAAAAATATTTGGTGTTAATGAACAAAACTACTCCATTAAACTGTCTATTTTTCATACACTTTTCAATCTCATTGGGTGCATTTTAATGATTCCATTTATCAAGTCTATGATTAAGTTTTTAATTAAAATATTACCCGAGAAGAGTCAGAACAAAGCAGAGTTTGAAAGGGCGAGATACCTGAACAAAAGTATTCTAAAATATCCCCAATCAACAATTCGCGCGCTTTTAGATGAGAGCAAATATCTTTTTGAGAAAACGACCTTTTCAATTGTTGCCAAAGGATTAAATCTAGATCCCAAAGCCATACGCAGCGACGTTCCTATTCTCAAGATCATCGAAGACAAAGACATCAGTTACGACATTGACGTTGAGGAGATGTATTATACCAAAGTGAAAATTATTTATGGTAAAATTATTAAGTACGCCACTTTATCGGAAAGTGAATTCACATTATCTCCTCCTTTATTTTCAGCATTTTCAAGGGTAAAAGACGCCAGTAGGAATCAAGTGGTGATCATTAAAAACACGAGGGGTTTACATAAAAACGTAAAAAAATACTTGCATTCTGACAATGAATACATCCAAGAAGAGTATGAAAAACTGAGGAGCTTCGTAGCGAAAACCTTGAGGGAAATATACAACCTGAAAAGGAATCCTGAATCGAGTTCGACACTAGATAGCCTGGAAGACCTCAAAAAAATAGCTTCTACGCGTGACCTGTTATTGAGCGGAAGATTTGAATACCTCATCCGCGAACGTAAAATCTCCAGTAATATGGCTTCTTCTTTAGCCAATGACAGCACCAATGTTAATGGTATTGTCTTAAAAATGATAGAATCTGCTGAGTTACTTTATATTGAAAGCGACTATTTACTGCAATTGGTAGAAGATCTTTAAGCTATTTCACCTTTTGTAATTCCATGGTCTTGGTATACAGTAAATAGCCTTCGTTTTCTTCAAACCCCATGTCAAACAACTGCTTACAATAGTTGTGTACTTGTGCTTTATGACTGCTCAATGCTTCCCCAGTTTTGAAATCAACGACAACAGCCTTATTGCCCGAAAGGTAAAGTTTATCTGGTCGTTTCACTTCTTTTTCACTGATTAAAATATCCTGCTCGTTGAGTACTTTTTCTGCATCTCGAACAAAAGTTTGCTCTTCCAAAAGCGCATATATTTTACTTGAAGCCTGTTTGATTTGATCTTCCCACCTCGACTCTATTTCGCCTGTAAAACGCAAATCTTCTATTATCTCATCAGCAGAACGTCCATTTGACATCTCGGAAAGCACCAAGTGGAGTGCGTTTCCATATTGTTGTTCCTCATTGAACACTTCATTTTCTAGTGCTTCTTCATCTTGTAAAGACAATTCAGGGAACCATAAAAAATCACTTAAATCTTTTGGGGTGAAATTTTCACCTGTACTTTCTTCGCTTCCTTTACGGTCGACCTTAGTTTCTTCTCCTATTTTAATGAATTCTTTTGAACTTTCGGTAATCAAATCGTCATTCCATAATTCAACTGACTTCGCAACAGGTTGATTAATTTGAGTGAAAAATCCATCTTTAGCAGAAGGTTGCTGTGTTTCTGAAAGAATATATAATCGATCACTAGGACGCGTAAATGCAACGTAAAGAATATTCAATTCATCCAACAACAATTGATTATACTCTATTGTGTAGGCTTCCAACATATAATTGGGAACATTTTCTTTGCTTAAAGTAGAATACAGCACTTCTCCTTCATTGGTTTCCACAAAATGAGTTCCCCAATGGGTTTTAATTTCCCAACTCAAACTGGGCATAATCACAACGGGGAATTCTAAACCTTTTGACTTATGAATGGTCATGATTTTAATGGCTTCTTTGTTTTCTGGCATTTGAATCGTGCTCTTATGCAATTTAGCGTTCCATTCTTCAATAAATCCACGAATATCTGGTCCGTATTTTAAATCATAATTCTGGAACAGTTCCAAAAGGTGATGCAGGTATGGATTTTTTAATTCGCTTAAGCCAACTAAGGCAATAAACCTTTCACCTAAATCATATAAATTCTCATACGGAAACATCAAAGCTTCCATGCTACCAAACTCTTGCTTTACAAAACTCTCAAAGTCAAAATCACCCACTTTTTCATTCATCCAAAATGGAATAAGCGCAACAATAGGATCTGTGTTTTGTAAGCGATAATAGGTGGTCGCAAACTTAATTTGAGTTGTTTTATTGGCACTGTTTCTTCTTAAATTAAGGTAGTCAACACACAATCCAATTGAAGCATCAGAAGATATAATCAAACTGTCTGAACTTACAATTTTATATCCTTTTCCTGCTTCAAGTAAAGCTTTTGCGAACCTTCTTCCTTCTTTTTTCCCCCTTGTCAGCACACAAATATCTCCTAGGTCAAAACCATCATCTACACAACGTTGAACCTTTTCCAAAAGAAAAGCATGCTCTCTTTCTTTGAGTTCTTCGGCTTTCATTTTCCCCAATAATTCAATAGATACAAATCCTCCATCATCTCCTCGGGGAGTTTGACGAACATCTTCATAATACGCTTCAAAATGGTCAGGCAATTCACCCAATAATCGATTAAAAAAAGCATTATTGAATTCAACGATGTTTTTACGTGATCTATAGTTTTCTTCTAAGGGAATTTTCCTCCCCATTTGTTTAAAGTAAGCTGAAATTTGAGTAAAATTGGCATCGCCTTCAGGGTTATAAATCTCTGGTAACTTTACAAATTGCTCCACTAAGCCATTCCTAAATCGGTAAATGGCTTGTTTAGGATCTCCTACAATTAGGTTTTCGTGATTGTTAGAAATAGACTCATGAACCAAGGGAATTAAATTGACCCATTGTAATCTACTGGTGTCTTGGAACTCATCCAGCAAATAATGATTGTATCGGTTCCCTAACCTTTCATAGATATACGGTGCGTTTTCTTTTTTTAATAGCTCAGCAATCTTTTGTCCGAATTCAAATATTCCAATAATGTTTTTCTTCTCCTTAAAAAGGGTTAGTTCCTTTGAAATGTATTTCAATAAAGCCAAATTATAAAAGTTCGACTTTATCTTGGTGAGCGTATATAGTTTTTCAGCCAAATCACTCTCCAAAACAAAAAGTGCTTTCACTTTATCCATTAATTGAGGGTCCACATTGTGATTGTCGCTGACATTTTCTCCCGACAAGGTTTTTGCAATGGTTTTTGAAGGTGGTTTTACTTCATACAAAGAACGAGAAGGCAGCTCTTTCAACAAAGGAAAAATTCCTCTTGATTTTCCTGGGTAATCTTCAATGCTTGAGTTTAAGTCCACAAAATAACTGTATACTTTACTACACTCCGCTTGGTGCTTTTCATTTAAAGCTTTGATGTCTGAAAGAACATTGGCATAAGTCACTTCATTGAATTCTTTTTCCAAAAGCGACTGAATGTATTCTTGATCAGTTTCCTTAGTCAACACTTTACTGAACTCAATCAAACTACTCCTGAAATTCCATTTGTCGCCTTCATCTGCATTACTTTTAGCATAATTCAAGGCCAATTTAGTGATGTTTTCTTCTCCTGTTTTGCCAATCTTTGACATCAATTCGTCGATGACTTGTTCGAGCAAGACATCCTGATCTAAAGTGACCTCAAAGTCTTCTTGTAAATCTAAATCTCGACTAAATGTCCGGATTAAGCGAAGGCTAAATTTGTCTATGGTCAAGACGTTAAAATCTTCGTAATTATGCAAAATTTCAGACAATGTTCTTTTGGCCTTTTCCTGAATAACTTTGGCCGTTAATCCAGTGGTTTTTTGTGTTTCTTTCAAAAGCAATCCCGCTTTCTTTTTTTCCTTTTCTGCAGCCCTGTTTGGATACGCCAACCAGTCCAATGCTTGAATCACACGTTCTTTCATTTCCCATGCTGCTTTATTGGTAAAAGTCATGGCCAAAATCTTCGCGAAGTTTTTTGAAGCTACGCCTTCCCCAAGTGTGAGTTTTAAATAATTTTGGACCAGAGAAAATGTTTTACCACTTCCAGCGGATGCACTGTAAATAGTTAGGGGCTTTGTGATTTCTTTTTGCATATTTTGAATATAAGAAGAACCAACTAATTTAAGATTAAATTCGTCTTGTTTCTGAAAGAATTGAAAAAATCTCTTGGTGACTTTTGTCACTTTTACATTCTGCATAAAGATTTTCCTTTGATTTATAATCAAAAAAATACTATATTGATACTGTAAAACAAACACTATGAAAAAGTTAACTTTATTTTTTGTGCTAATGGTTTTTGGATCTCTTTATTCCTGTAAAGAAAAACCTAAAGATGACGCCAATTCTCCTACGACCTCACAGCTAAAAGCACGTGTTAACATTGTTCCGACTTACCAAGGAACTCCAATTGATTTTAGTCAAAGTTTCACAACTCAAGAAGGCTACGCCATATCGTTTACCAAGTTAAATATCATTATGACGAAGTTCAAAAACAATGATCAGCAACTTTTTGAGTCAGCAATCTATAAATATGAAGATGATGAAAGACTACTTTGGGAAGGACCAGGTGATTATAACAATTTTAGTTCTTTCACTGCAAACATTGGAGTTGATTCAACACAAAACTACGAAGACCCTTCTGCTCGAGACGCAGACGACCCGTTGTTTATATTGAACTCTGGCGACATGCATTGGGGATGGAATACCGGTTATATCTTCGTAATGCTTGAAGGTAAGGCAGATACAACAGCAGCACAGGATGGTAGCTTGGCAAGTTTTTCTTATCATATCGGAACCAATCAAATGTTGCGTAACTTCACTTTAACAGACATCACTTGGTCAAAGGTGAATAACCATCTTTATGAAAGTAACATCTATTTGGATTTATATAAAGTCTTTGATGGCGACATCCATGATATTGACATTAAAACAGACAGGACATCACATACAAATCCTGACCAAATTCAGTTAACTGAAAAAATAATTGATAATTTTATAAACGCCTTAAGTAAAGACTAAATGAAATACTTTTCTATCCTTATACTCCTTTTTGCGCTTGTTTCCTGCAATAAGAATGAAATAGATTTATCTATTACTCCTTATATTTTAGAAGTTCCAAGCCATTTCCCAGCAATGCCCGTCCCTGAAGACAATCCCATGAGTGTAGAGGGTGTTGAACTGGGTAGGAGGTTATTTTATGATAAACGACTCAGTCGAGACAACACCATATCATGTGCTTCTTGTCATTCACAAGAACATGCATTTGCTGATCCCGATCAATTTTCAACGGGTGTTGATGGTAATTTAGGTGTTCGACAATCAATGGCTTTGGTCAACCTTGGTTGGCAAAGTGCTTTTTTTTGGGATGGGAGAGCCAATACACTAGAGGAACAAATTCTTCATCCAGTGGTTGACCCTTTAGAAATGGACCAAAGCTGGAGTGCAGCAGTACAGAAACTTCAAGCAGTTGAACAGTATAGCATTGATTTCTATCGTGTTTTCGGCGTAAAAGATTTTGACTCAACGCATGTTTCAAAAGCTATCGCTCAATTTTTGCGTACATTGGTTTCTGGTCAGGCTAAATATGATGTCATGTATAAATACAGAAACAACTTACCACTGAATGCTTTTGAACAAGAATTGTATACTCAAATTACATTTGAAGAATGGGGAGGAATGGATTTATTTTTTAGTTTAACCAATGGTGATTGTTTGCACTGTCACGATGGGCCATTAATAGAAATTCCAGGTTTATTTTCCAATAATGGGATGGACACACAATTTCCAGACGTCGGTAGAATGGCTGTGACAGGAAATCCAAATGACGAAGGAAAGTTTAAAGTCCCAACCCTAAGAAACATTGAATACAGCGCACCATACATGCACGACGGGCGATTCTCAAATCTAGATGAAGTCTTGAATCACTATTCTTTTGGAGTGGTAGAAAGTCCAACGATTGACCCGATGATGGAGTTCTCTCATCAAGGAGGAGTACAACTGGACATGCAAGAGCATCAACTCATTAAAGCCTTCTTAAAAACCTTTACAGATGAACAGTTTTTAAACAATCCTGACTTTAAAGACCCAGGATCTTATTAAATGATAAACAGCAAAAACATTTATTCAAGGGTCTCCTATGAATTATGCCTTTAATTTAGTTTATTTGTTTATATAAAATACATCCATGGAAGACCGTAGAAGACTAACAACAGAAGAAAAAGCGTTAAAAATCAACCTTAAATCAGACATTTATGGTTCTTTTTCTGAAATTGGTGCTGGTCAGGAAGTCGCCGCAAACTTTTTTAGGGCTGGAGGAAGCTCAGGAACGATTGCCTTTTCTCATTCTGCCTACGACATGAAAGTGTCTGACAGTATTTATGGAAAAGCAAAACGCTATGTTTGTGAAGAACGATTACACACCATGCTGAGAAGAGAGTATGAAATGGTGACTACCAGTCTGGCTCACCGAAAAGAACATACACGCTTCTTCTCTTTTTGTAATACGGTGGAATCATTAAACTATCACAAAACAAATCAAGGTCAAGGTTGGGTTGGGTTGCGGTTTCAAGTAAAGCCAGACACACCGCCAAACAATATTATTTTGCATGTTAAAATGCATGACCAAAACAACAGAGCACAACAGGAAGCTTTGGGTATTCTTGGAGTAAACCTTGTTTATGCAGCCTATTTCCATGCAACAGGAGAATTGGATTACTTTATCAATAGTTTGGTTCACCACCTTCCAAAAGACCGTATAGAAATTGACATGTTGCATGTTGAAGGTCCAGATTTTGAAGAAATTGACAATAGGATTTTAGCCTTAAATCTTGTAAAAAGAGGAATTACTGAAGCTACAATGTTTGATCAAACAGGAAAAGTCCTTCAGCCTGCAAGTAATCTTTATAAAAAGAATATTCTTTTAATGCGTGGACGATTTAGACCTGTAACAAAGGTAAACATCGACATGTTGAACAGCGCAAGGGAAAAATTCTATGAAGAAGAAGGTGTAGAAAAGAAAAATGTGCGTGAGGTATTTGAATTGACCTTGCGTGACTTAACTTCTGGAGGAAGAATCTCTGACAAAGACTTCGTTGACCGTGCAGAGCTTTTAGGTGCTTTAGGATACACCGTTATGATTTCGAACTATTTGCGTTATTACGAAATGGTGGATTACCTCAGCGAAATTTCGAGAGGTTATAAATTAGGGGTTATTTTAGGAATCTATAATATTCACAATATTTTCGACGAAAAGTACTACGACCATCTAAATGGAGGAATATTAGAAGCTTTCGGAAAAGGGTTTGGAAGAAACGCAAAAATGTACATCTATCCAGCCATTGATTACAATACTGGTGAGCTATATGAATTTAAAGATGTTGTGGTGCCAGACCATTTAAGGGGACTCTTGAATTATATGATCGACAACAATAAAATTGAAGCTTTAGAAAAATTCGATTACAACTTGTTGAACATTAAATCCGATGAAGTACTGGCGAAAATCACACGACATGAAGACGATGACACTTGGGATAATGACGTTCCTTATCGTGTGGCCATGGCCATTAAATTCATGCGTTTGTTTGGCTACACACCGAAAGTTGAGCCAGAACCCATCAAACTATCTAAAGAAATCAATTTCAAATTGTAATTTTCAGTCATTCATGAATTAGAATGAACTCATAATAACCCAAAAAAAAGCCCACCAAAAAGTGGGCTTCTTTAGGTTCTAATTGAACCTCGTATTATTCTTCTTTTCTTGACTTCTTCATCAATTCAATCTTTTCTTTCAAAGACAATTCTTCTTCCGTTGAGCCAGAATCTTGGTTTTTATCTTCATACTGATCAGTTGAATCTGCCTTTGTCTCCTCATCTTTTTCTACAGGTTGAGATTTTTCAATTTTTCCCTCTTCCTCGGAAGCATCCTTCGCAGGAGTCGCGTAACGACTTAAGAATTTAGGCTTTTCACCATATTTCGACGCTCCAAGACGAGGTTTTTCTGGTTTGTCTTTTTTCCTATCATTTCCTTTCTCAGCAGATTCAGTTTTTTCTGTATCTTCTTTTTTAGGTGTTACGGCTGCATCATCATCGACTGGCAAATACGCCGATTTTGCTTTCGTATATTTTGAAGCAGCACTTTTTCTAGGTTCAGAAGGTGTTGTAGAAATAACTCTTCGTGTGGGATTATACTCTTTCTCCTCACCTCTGCTCTCATTCTCTTTCTCACTCTGTTTACCATTCTCTTGGTCATCGACTGGCGAGTAAGTTGATTTTGTTGCACCATATTTTGATGTAGAAACTTCCTCAGATGTTGAAGATTCAGGAATTACCTTTTCTTCTCTTTGGCGTTTCTCTCTTCTTACACCACGTGGTTTTGCCGGAGCACCATCTTCATCTTCTTGACTATTGTCATATTTCTTTGATCCTGCGAAAATCTCAAACTGTCTAAGACTACATTCAAGGTTACCATTAAACACCTTAATTTTCTTACTAGGTCTTAACCCAATATTCTTCAACGCATCAATATTCGAAGAAACAACCCAGCAATCATAACCCAAGAATGACTGCTTGAATAAATCACCTAAACTTGTATAGAGTTCTTCAACCTCCTCTCCCATTCTTTCACCATACGGAGGATTACAAATTAATATTCCTTTATCATCTGGAGCTTCCAACTCTAAAGCATCTTTAATTTCCCAAGTCACCATATTTCCAATCGGTGCCATTCGGCTATTTCTACGCGCTTTTTTAATCATTTCTCCATCAATATCCGATGCCAGGATGTTAAATCCTAACTTGACTGGACGTTGATTCCCTTCAGACCTCACTTTTTCCCATGCTTCTGCATCAAAAGACTTAAAGTTTTTAAAGGCAAAATGACTCCTTTCGATCATTGCAGGAATATCTGCCGCCCAAAGTGCTGCTTCAATGGCGATTGTTCCAGAACCACACATAGGGTCAATCAATGTTGATTTTCTGTCCCAGCCTGACATTCTTAAAATACCTGCTGCCAAGACCTCATTCATTGGGGCATCTCCAACCTCTTGTCTGTATCCTCTTTGAAATAAAGGAACACCACTTGTATTTAAGGAAATAACAACAGACTTTTCTTTAATGTAGACATCAAACATCACCTGAGGTGATTTTAAATTCACATCAGGTCTTTTGTCATCATTTTTCTCTCTAAAAACATCTGCAATAGCATCCTTAACCAATAAGAATGGATACTGCGTATGCGTAAACATTGTAGAAAAAACAGCACCTTTAACAGCGAAAGTTTTATCGACATCAAAATACGATGTCCAATCAATTTTCTTCGCTTCTTTGTACAGATCATCCTCTTTATGGATGGTAAAAGACTTTACTTTAACGAGTACAGAAATCGCTAAACGGCAACGGTAATTTAAACGGTATACATCTTCCCAGCCCCCATTCAACTGAACAGCACGATTCAAGAGCTCTACCTTATCATACCCTAATTCCTTTAATTCATCTTTGAGTAACTCCTCAAATCCGTAAAGCGTTTTTACTGTTATTACTAAACCTTTCATCTGTATTATTTAAATTCTCTAATTAATGGCAATTTCCATGAAAATAGCACCGCCAAAGTTCTAAATGCTATAATGAACAATATACTTCCCCACAGTAACCAGAGAGTATCTCCGTATCCAAAATAGTCACCTAGTAAATAAAGCGACCCACCAACTAGGCAAGGTATAGCATATATTTCTTTTCTAAAAATCATAGGAATTTCATTACTCAAAACATCACGAAGTAAACCTCCGAAAGTGGCGGTAATCATTCCTAGAAACACTGCGGTTAAAGGTAACTGATCGTGTGATAAACCTTTTTGCACCCCAACAATTGTGAATACTGAAATTCCAATTGTGTCAAAGATAGACAATGTTCTTCTCCAAGTCTTCAATTTTCCCCGAAAAATAATTCCAAATGTTGCTGCAGCAATCACAACAGCGACTTGAGTAAAAGAGGTCATCCATGCTACATCCTCATTCAACAACAGGTCTCTGATTGTTCCTCCCCCCAGTGCAGTAATGAAAGCGATGATATATCCTCCTAAAATGTCTAGGTTTCTATTTGCCGCTGTAAGCACTCCACTAATCGCAAATGCAACTAACCCAATATGGTCTAAAACTTCAAGCATTATTTAAATTTTCATTATTCCGGTAAAAACTCATACTTTTGTGCAAATTAACTCATTTAAATATAGCTTGAAACACAAGATTCTACTTTTTTTATTCATTTTAGGCTTATTCAGTCCTAAAAACACTTCCGCACAACGTGTAGGAGTTGTATTAAGTGGAGGTGGTGCAACAGGACTCGCACACATCGGTGTATTAAAAGCATTAGAAGAAGCGGAAATTCCAATTGCATACATTGCAGGAACAAGTGCTGGAGCATTAATTGGTGCTTTATATGCAGTGGGGTATTCTCCAGATGAAATAAAAGACTATATCTTATCGGACCATTTTAATAAAATGACCTCAGGGACAATTACAAAAGAAGAACGCTTCCTGTTACGAGAAGCCGATGAGGATGCTTCCATGATTAATTTCAACTTTGCCAAAGACAGTATTTTCACTAAATCCCTCCCCACCAACTTCATGACTCCTTCCTATCTAGATTTTGAAACATTGAGATTAATCGGTCATACAGGAGCAGCAATGGATAAAGATTTTGACTCCTTATTTATTCCTTTTCGTTGTGTTGCCGCGGACATCTACAAAAAAGAAAGTGTTATTTTTAGTAAAGGTGATTTGAACGCTGCAGTGCGTGCCTCGATGACCTATCCTTTTTACGTTAACCCTATTCGAATTGATGGAAAACTTTTCTTTGACGGAGGACTTTACAACAATTTCCCTGCAGATGTGCTTTACCATGAATTTCCCGTAGACTATATTATTGGAAGTAACGTTTCCTTAAATGCTTCACCGCCAACAGAAGACGACATCATCAGTCAAATTACAACGATGTTCGTGCAGAAGACCAACTTTGATTTACCTTGTGCTTACGGAGTTATCATTGAACCCAAAAACGATATCGGAACATTTGAATTCACAAGGGCCGAAGAAGCCATTCAAAGTGGTTACGACGCTGCTTTAATTTATCTCGACAGCATTCGTCCTTATGTACAAACCACCGCGAAAACCGAAGCGTTGGCAAAAAAAAGAAAAGCTTATCGCGCTCAAATCAAACCCATTCAAATCAATGAGCTATCGGTTGAATCTTATTCCAATAGCGATGTTTCTTTCATTAAAACACAATTCATGAAAGACTCGATTAAAGAACCTATAGACATTGATGAATTACAAAAACGTTTTTACAGAGGATATGCAGCACCTCAAATCAAATATATCTACCCTACTCTAGAGAAAAACAGCGACACCACCTATAAGTTAAAGTTGGATGTCACCAAACAAAAACCTTTTGCTTTAAGTATTGGAGGACATTTCTCTTCACGACCGGTAAACACTGCATACATCGGTTTGTCCTACCTTGACTTAGGATTAGGTGCAGCAAAAATCCATGCGGAGACCTATTTTGGAAAGTTTTATGGCTCTACTAAAGTCAAATTAGACTTTGATTTGCCGTCCTATTTTCCATTGAGGGTCAGTCCTTATTTTGTATTAAACCGTTGGGATTACTTCAGGAGTTCTTCCACCTTTTTTGAGGACATCAAACCATCTTTTTTGTTGCAAAATGAAATGTATTATGGATTAAACATGGGAATACCTACTTCCAACAATGGAAAAGTAGCCCTAGACTTTAAAAAATTCACCAATAAAGACCAGTATTATCAAACCTTAAATTATTCAGAAAGTGACACTGCAGACATCACCACTTTCAGTGGAGAATCGGCTTCCATCAATTATGAGTTGAATACACTAGACAGGAAACAATGGGCTTCAAAAGGGAGTTTGCTTAGAGCCAGTTTTCGCTATGTTCAAGGAAAAGAAAAAAGTATCTCTGGAAACACTCCTACTTCAGAATATGATTTAAGAAGACAACACCGTTGGATTAGTCTTTCTCTTGAAGGAAGAAAATACTATGAAATGACCAAGTTTTTCAAAATTGGCTTCTATGGAAAAGCGGTAATGAACTCACAGTCTTTATTTTCTAACTATACAGCCTCTGTTTTGGCCATGACAGAGTTTTCTCCACTGCCCGACAGCCGCACCTTGTTCATGAGCGAATACAGGGCCCCGCAATATATCGGAGGAGGTTTAAACCTAATTTTTAACTATGGTAAGTTTTTTGAATTTAGACTAGACCCCTATTTCTTTCAACCATTTAAACAAATTATTCGTTATGAGGATGAATCAGGATTCGGTTACTCAGATATATTGAAAGAAGGCTTGCCGATGGTAGGCGCTTCAATCATATTCCATTCGCCACTTGGCCCATTAAGGCTCTCTACGAATTATTTCCCTGACCAGGACAATCCTTTTGTCACACAATTAAGTTTTGGCTATATAATCTTTAACAATAGGTCAATTCGCTAGTTAAAAGCAGATTTTCTCCTTTTGAATTATTACTTTTGTACAAATTTTATTGATATGATATTACCCATTGTAGCATACGGTGATCCAGTTTTAAAAGTTGAAGGAGTTGAAATTGATAAAGACTATGAAGGTCTGAGTGAATTACTTGACAACATGTGGGAAACAATGTACAACGCAAGAGGTGTTGGATTAGCAGCACCACAGATAGGAAAGTCAATTCGTCTATTTATCGTCGATGCTTCACCGTTTGCTGAAGATGATGAAGAGGGTGAACCAGATCCAAAAGCAGAAGGTCTTGAAAACTTCAAAAAGGTCTTCATCAACCCTATCATTGAAGAAGAAGAAGGTGAAGAATGGGCCTTCGAAGAAGGCTGTTTATCTATCCCCACTATTCGAGAAGAGGTTTATCGTAAAGAAAAAATTACTATCACATATTTTGACGAGAATTTTAAATTTCACGAAGAAACTTACGATGGATATGCCGCACGAATCATTCAACATGAATACGATCATATTGAGGGGGTTTTGTTTACAGACCACTTATCGATTTTAAAGAAACGTTTACTTACAAAAAAATTGACCAATATTTCGAAAGGAAATGTTGATGTTGATTACCGCATGAAATTCCCAGTAACTAAAAGAAAAAAATAATAATGAAAAAGTTAATTTTTGTTTTCGGTATTTTATTGACCTTTACAGCTTGTACAGATCAAAATGCAGATACAGCTTCTAATGAAGCCCCTACTATTGAAGGTTTAAAAGCTTCAATTAAAGAAATGGACGACTCATTAAAGGTGCTTATGGATGAAGCTGTTAAATCTCCAGAATACAAGATGAATCGTGTAGCTTATCATGAAGCCATCAATAGAAATAAAGACTTTTACCATAACTTTCCAGAAGATCCGTATGCAGAAACAGCTTTAGATAAAATCGCAGCGCTTTATCTACAACTCAATGTTGAAAGTGAATCTGTAAAATGGAGAGATACGCTTCTAACAAAGTATCCAAATACAAAGAATAAAATTGGATTGTTGGAACTACAAATGAATTACTATGATTTCAATGAGTACAATCCAGAAAAAATAAAACTCTATGCCAATCAATTATTGGCCATTGAGAACTTACCAGCAGAAAAGCGTGAACAATATGAATTCCGTTTAAAGCACATCGATAAGACATTTGAAGAACTTATTGAGCTTCAACTGTCAGACGAAAACATGCTTGTTGAAACTGAAGAAGTAAAATAACTTGTTAAGGCTTTGTTAAAAAGCTATAAGTGAACACTAATCGTGTTATATTTGATTCATAACTAAAATTAAAAACCAATGAAAAAATTACTATTTACCCTAAGCTTATTATTTTCTGCCTTTATTGGTATGAATGGTTTATTTGCACAAGCAGCAGTTGAATCAGGAGCTAAAATTGAATTCGAAAAAGAAACACATGATTACGGTACTATCGACCAATATGCTGATGGTAACTGTGAATTTGTCTTTAAAAACACAGGGAATGAGCCTTTAGTTATTTCAAGCGCAAAAGGTTCTTGTGGTTGTACTGTTCCTTCTTGGCCAAGAGAACCAATCGCACCAGGAGAGTCTGCTTCAATTAAAGTTAAGTATGACACTAAGCGTGTTGGAATTATTGGAAAGAGCGTAACTTTACAGTCAAACGCAATTAACAGTCCTACAAAAACAATCCGTATCAAAGGAAATGTTGTTGCAAAACCACAAGGAGGAGCTCCTGTAAACAACAGCGGTGCACCAACTAGTAACTAGGCACAAGAAATGAAGAACGTTATCGTACTTCTTATAATGATAGTAAATTCCGCTATTGGGTTCGCCCAGTATGCGGAATTTAACTTTCTGAATAAAACCACACATAAGTGGAATAAAACAAATGAAGGAACTGTTCTGCAACACTACTTTGTTTTCGAAAACACTGGAGATACTCCACTGGTAATAAATGATGCACTCGTAAGTTGCAGTTGCACGAAAGTCCAATTTCCAAACCATCCAATATTACCCCAACAAAAAGATTCAATTCTTGTTACTTTTGACAGCAACCAAAAATATTATATGCAAGACAGAATCATTAAGTTAAAAGCAAATACCAAAAAAGATCAAGAGCTACGCATCAAGGTATTTGTAGTTCCTAAAGAGGACTGAGCAAACATTGCTTAAAATCTTTTAACAGAATATTCCGCTCAAATTCGAGCAATATCCTATCTTCGTACTATAAATCTTTACCATGTCAATATCTGTAAAACATCTTACGAAATTCTATGGCGAACAAGCCGCAGTAGACAACATCTCGTTTGAGGCTAAAAAAGGTGAAATCTTGGGATTTCTTGGTCCAAACGGAGCAGGTAAATCTACAACAATGAAAATCATCACCAGTTTTATTCCTGCAACTGAAGGTGATGTAGAAGTATGTGGACTAGACATCAAGAAGCATTCTTTAGAGGTACGAAAAAAGATAGGTTATCTCCCCGAGCACAACCCCATTTATTTGGACATGTATGTGAAGGAATATTTGACTTTCGTGGGAAAGATTTATAAAATTCCAAACCTCAAAGAAAGGGTAAAAGAAGTGATTGAATTGGTAGGATTGCAAAAAGAACAACACAAAGTGACAGGGACACTTTCCAAAGGGTATCGTCAAAGGGTTGGACTGGCCCAAGCCATTATTCACGACCCTGAAGTACTGATTTTAGATGAACCCACTTCTGGACTTGACCCTAATCAGTTAACGGAGATCCGTGAATTAATTAAAGAAATTGGTAAGGCCAAAACAGTAATGCTTTCAACGCATATTATGCAAGAAGTTGAAGCGATTTGTGACAGGGTAATCATTATTAACAACGGAAAATTAGTAGCCAATGCGAAAGCAAGCGAACTGCAATCTGACGTGAAAAGTCAAGTCGTTTTTGTTGAATTTGATGCTGTAGTTTCAAGAAATCGTTTGGCAAAAATTCCTAATATCAGTCGTGTAGAAGCCATCAATGAAACCTCTTTTTTAATCAATTCCGACCAGTCGATAGACCTTAGAAAGACCATCGCTGGATATGCCAAAGATGAAAACTTATTGATCTTAACCATTCGTAAAGAGGAAAAATCATTGGAAGAAGTCTTTAAATCCTACACTACTAAATAAACACATATGAAAGTTGCTGGTTTTACCTTTGTAAGAAATGCCATTAAATACGATTATCCTATAACAGAAGCAATTCAATCTATTTTGCCCATTTGCGATTTGCTTGTTGTCGCGGTCGGAGATTCTGAAGATGAAACTCTAGCTTTAATTCAATCCATCGACAATCCAAAGATTAAAATTATTGAGACGGTTTGGGACGATTCATTACGTGAAGGTGGTAGAGTGTTGGCCGTTGAAACAGATAAAGCGTTTAATGCCATTCCAGAAGATTATGACTGGGCATTTTACATCCAAGGGGACGAAGTGGTTCATGAAGCAGATTTACCTACCATTAAGGCAGCAATGGAGCAATACATAAACCAGTCTAATGTCGATGGTTTGTTATTCAAATACCGTCACTTTTTTGGTTCTTATGATTATGTTGGAAATTCATTGCGTTGGTATCCGCATGAAATTCGTGTCATTAAAAATAAAAAATCAATCTATTCTTTTCGCGACGCGCAAGGTTTCAGAAAGGATGATGACAAGAAGTTAAACGTAATTCCCATAGATGCTTATATTCACCATTATGGTTGGGTTAAAGACCCGCGTGTAATGCAGGCTAAGCAAGAAACTTTCAATAAGTTATGGCATGACGACGAATGGATGGATCAAAACATTGATAAGGTTGAAGAATTTGATTATTTCAAAAACATCGATTCTTTAGAAAAATACAAAGGTACACACCCAAAAGTCATGAATGATCGTATCGAGCGCTTGAATTGGAAATTCAATTATGACATTACTTTTAACAAAACGCCATTAAAACAAAAAATTAAAATGGCCTTGGACAAAATTGGAATAAAAACAACCTATAGAAATTATACTACTGTCAGAAAGTAGTACTAATTACAAAATAATTTTACGGCTTTTTTCCATTGCGTGCTGGGCAAAATCTTCTCCTACCGAAGTCTTATAGTCATAAATATAATCAACATTTAACTTTTCGAAGATCTCTTTTTCATCATCGTAATGGCAAATCGCTGCAATTTTAAATTGACGTTCCTTCATCTTATTTATTTGCTTCATAGAGTTGAAGTTGGAAGCATAATCACTCATGGCCAAAACCACAACATCAACCTTGTCCCAGTTCGATTCGTCCCAAAAGTCCCTGTCGGTGGAATCCCCCCAAACCACATTACACCCTTCTGCTTTTAGTGTTTTTACTTTATCTGCGTTATAATCAACACCAATTACATCATCTGGAAAGCTGGCTTTCAAATGATAATATGCTGGCAACCCTATACTTCCCAGTCCAATGATAACGTACTTTGCTTCTCCACTTATTTGGGCCTGTTTATCAATATCTTTAGAGGTTCTATTCCACTTGGTTAGGGTATCCTTATATTTTTCGAATAATTCGTAAGAACGAGAGATAATAGGAGAAGACAATAAAAAAGAGAGACTCATGAAGATGGCTAAAGTAGTTAACCAATCGTTGTCGATCATTCCGTTTGAAACTGCTACTGCACCGACAATTAATCCAAATTCACTATAGTTAGACAAGTGCAATGAGGTCAAGAAATTGGTTCTGGCACGCAGTTCAAAGAAAGAGAATATACGAATAAATAAAAGTCCTTTGAACACGACAAAAACCAACAAGCACAATGCAATAATGATATTAGACCAAGTCGGAACCCCTGACAAACCGATATTTATAAAGAAACCAATCAAGAAAAAGTCCTTATAGCTCAGCATTCGATCTGAAAGCTCTTCATTTCTTGGGTGATTGACCAACAACATTCCGATAATTAAGGCCCCTAAATCATATTTTAAATCGACTAAATCGAATGCCAAAGCACCTGCAATCAATGGAGCGAAAAAACCAAAGACTGTAAGTAACTCACCATGACCTGATTTATTGAGCAATCTATCTAACAGCATCTTAACCACATACAAGTAAATAGGTAAAGCAAGCACCCAAATGGTCGGAAGAACGCTTTTTGAAACTGTTAAAAAAACCACTGCAAAAATATCTTGAACAACCAAAATACCAATAGCGAATCGACCATGTCGGGAAGAAATTTCCCCTCTTTCTTCAAGTGATTTTACGATAAAGACCGTACTCGAAAAGCTCAAAGCAAAACCAATGGTCATCGCAGATTCTAAGGTCATGTCTGCCAAATAACGGACCCCTAAAAAGCTAACGCCAAATAATACACCTCCAATTGTAAGGGTAGTGATAATAATGTGAGAAGAAGCAGTAATCCAAATTTCTGGTTGTATCAGTTGCTTTATTTTGATTTTCAACCCAATAGTAAATAAGAGCAGGATAATTCCTAAGTCCGAAAGAGGTCCTAAAATTTGCTTTAGGTTTCCATCAGTAAGTCCAGACATTCCCAGAATAAATCCAGTCGCAAGAAAACCCAACAATGCAGGCAATCCAAGTCTCTTCATTAGCAATCCGCTTAAAAAAGCCATTGCCAACCAGATTGCATCAATGTATATTGCGTCTAAATCTATTGAAATCATGTATTCTATTCTTTTGCGCTATTTAACTTTTATGTTTAAAGTGGCTTGAGTTTAAGCGCTTTGCAAAAATAACTTTTGTCTTTCAAAAAATAAGCTATTTTAAAAACGTTTTATCCATTTTTTAAAATAAAAGTAAGGGATAAAACCACGCAGTAGCATCCACATAATAATTGCATACCAAACAATTTGTAGTCCTGGAGCAATCTGATGTCCAAGTAATAATACGGGTAAAAATCCGAAAAATGTCGAAATAAATAAGATATTTCTAAGGAATTTCGCTTTTCCCATTCCTTTAAAAACTCCATCCAGAGTAAAAGCAAGGGCATTGATGGGCAAACACAAAGCAAACAAAGGCAACACAATTGGATACATGCCCCAAACCTGTTCATTCTTAATAATCAAGCCCATTACCTGGCCGTCGAAAATCATTAACAATCCGGCCAACACAAAAGAAACCACCAAACTCAACAATAGATTTCTATTCAAGTTTCTTTGCATTGCTTCTTTGTTTTTGGCGCCTAAGAACTTGCCCGCCAAAGCATTTGCTGAAGTTGCAAAAGCATCTAAGAAAAAGGCCGAGAACATCCATAAATTTAACATCACTGCATGGGTTGCTGCTTCTACTGTGCCATAAATATTTGCAAATTTATGGGTCAACATTAAGGCTAGGTTTAAGGTAATGGTCCTGAGTACTAAGTTTCCTGCAATGAGCAATAATCCAACAAATTCAGGATTGATTTTTAGACTGTGAATTAATTTTATTTTAGATTTATACAACAAGAAATAAAGGGTCATTAAAAACATGACAATTTGCGCAATAAAACTTGCCCATGCTGCCCCTTCAACGCCCATCGGTTCAACCCAATTCCACCATCCTAAAACAAAAACAAAGTCCAATAAAATATTAATGCTTCCTCCTACGATGGAGATAACCATGGCCCACCAAGTATTTTGAACGCCTCTAAAAACACCAAATACAGAGAAGGTAATCAGCGTTAATGGAAAACCAAGAACACGAATATTAAAATAGGCTGTGGCATCTTCCAAAACAGATCCTGTAGCAGAGAGCAAATGTTCAAACACCCAAGCCGAAGTAAAGAAAGTCGTCAACATAGCCAATACCCCCACAATGGCATTAAAGTAAATCATTTGAGGAATAAGACTCGCCATCACACGCATTCTCATAGAGCCATAAGCTTGAGAAACAACAGCAGAAATAGCACTTTTCATTTGGGCAAAGATCCAAACCAACGCTGAGATCAGACTTCCCGCGATTCCAACCGCAGCAACTGCAGACAAATTTTCATGATGTCCCGAAAAACCATCTGTTCCAATATTTCCCACTACAGCCAAATCTGTCAAAGACAAAACAGGCTCAACTACTCCGCCCAACATTGCAGGTAAGGCTAGTTTCCAAATCGATCGATATGTTGGCTCTTTTTGAATTCCTGTAGATTTTAAAATGCAAAGATATTCTTTTTTTGGGTTATGCCCGACTTTAACAGTCTTTCTCATTTGATGAAAAAGCTTAAACTAAACCAAGAATCTAAATATCCTTTTTGAATTTTAGCTTCCAAAATGAATCCTACAGAAATATGATTAATTTAGCCCTTTCTAAAAAAGAGATCAATGGAAATCATAAAAGCAATTATCTTAGGAATTGTACAAGGGTTAACAGAGTTCCTACCTGTTTCAAGTAGCGGACATCTTGAAATCGCTAAAGCCATTTTAGGGAATGAAGATGTTGGGGAACTCAGCATGATGACTACAGTTGTTTTACATTTTGCTACTGCATTAAGTACAATTGTCATATTCAGAAAAGATGTTGCTGAAATCTTAAGGGGACTTTTTCAATTTAAAATGAACGATGAACTTTTGTTTTCGCTCAAAATCATTTTATCAATGATCCCTGCAGCTTTTGTAGGCTTCTTCTTTGAAGATATTATTGACTCATTCTTTAACCATCAAATTTTACTGGTTGGATTCATGCTTTTACTCACTGGTGTCGTGTTGCTTTTGGCCGATAAAGCTAAAAACACAGGTAAAGGGGTGAGTTTTAAAAATGCTTTTATTATTGGGATCGCTCAAGCCATTGCAATTCTTCCAGGAATTTCTCGCTCAGGTTCTACCATTGGAACGTCTGTATTGCTTGGAATTGATCGTGAAAAATCAGCACGCTTCTCCTTTCTAATGGTAGTGCCTTTAATTTTTGGTAAAATTGCAAAAGACCTTTTAGATGGCGCTTTTACGGCCGACAACATTCCTGTTGTTTCATTAACAGTTGGATTTATTGCAGCCTTTATCACTGGATTGATTGCCTGTACTTGGATGATTGCAATTGTAAAGAAAAGTAAATTAACTTACTTCTCTATTTACTGCTTTATTGTTGGAACAATTGCTATTGTTTGGTCAATGGTTTAAACAAGAACCTAAATGCACGCTACATTTTTTAATGATTCCAAATAATACTGTCCTGAAAAAGAGTATTTGATGGCCGAGTGTAATTGTAATTGTTTAGTGAAATACCAATACTGCTAAAACCACGATGGTTAATGTTGTTGTTAAAGCAAACTTTCCCAGAATTTCTAATTTTCTATACAGCCCATCAGGCTGATCCGACTTCATGGCATTTCGCTCTATGATGTTCATAACAGCAAGATTTGCAACATTGGCATATAAGCTAATGCATTCCAAAAAGGAAGAATAAGGTAAACTCCAGACACCAAAAGCAAAATCAGTCCAATACTTCCCATTCGACCAAAAATTTTGGTGTTCGATTTAAGTTTTATTGCCTCGTCCTTACTTAACTTAGAAGAAGTAAACCCCAAAAAAAGCATGTGCAAATGCAGTTCCCAACCCCATGGCAAGACCAATAAAGTGGAGGATTAACATTGTATCTCTCATCGAAATTTAAATTTATTTTATTTGCATTACAGGAATCTCTTGTAAGTATTACCGTTTTTCAAAACGTCCACTTAAGTAAAAGCGTCTGAACTAGAAAGATCACTAGCAAGGCGTAATTTATTTTTAAAAATCAAGGAGTTGACTTATGTCAATAACTGTTTTTAAAATAATTACAACGCAGAAAGTGAGCTTTATAGACAGAAGCTACAGTGCAAAGGGTTTTCCAATCAAGAACATCGTCGGTCGTTTATCCAAATCAAAGGCATTTTCTCTCCATTCGGCGATGGTCATCGTTTGAACACGCTCAGTTGGTAACGTCAAATCGCAGGCAATACACAAAAACGTAGTATCCAAACATTCATTCAGTAAGTCTTCAAGCAAATGATTGTTACGGAAAGGTGTTTCCATAAAAATTTGTGTTTGTCCAGTTTTACTTACCATGCGTTCATAATCTTTAAAAGTGAACACACGTTTCTTACGTTCTTTGGGGATGTATCCATTAAATGCAAATGACTGCCCGTTGAATCCACTGGCCATAAGTCCCAACAAAATGGAAGAAGGTCCTGTGAGTGGGCTTACAAACTCACCGTTTTGATGCGCTAAAGCCACCAAATCTGCACCAGGGTCAGCAACACCAGGGCAACCGGCCTCTGAAATAATGGCCACATCATGACCATTTCTCAAAGGCGCTAACATTCCCGCCAAATCAGTAGGTGGAGTTTTTTTGTTCAGGATAAAAAATGTCGATTCATCAATAGGGAATGTCCTGTCCAGTTTTCGCAAGTAACGGCGAGCAGATTTCAAATTTTCTACCGCAAAATAGCGTGTATTTTTCGCAATTGCTGCTACCTCTACTGGAATAACATGTTCCCAGTTCTCAGATCCCATCAAAGTGGGCATTAAATATAATCGACCTCTAGCCATTAGTTTTTCAGTTCTTTTAATAATACATCTGTCCCGGCATCCAACATATCAAAAACATCTTGGAATCCTTCATCCCCTCCAAAATAGGGATCGGGAACTTCTAAATCTTTACCAGGATGCGTAAGGTTTAAAAACAACTCTACCTTTTGCACATCCTTTTCGTCTCTTGCCAATTTCGTAACGTTGGCAAAGTTACTTTTATCCATCACCACAATTCGATCAAACTCGTCAAAGTCTGCAACCTTAAACTGTCTGCCACGTAAATCATCTATCGGAACACCATTTCTCTTCGCTGTTTCAATCATACGTGGATCTGGAGCATCTCCTACGTGCCAATCACCTGTTCCTGCAGAATCAACAACTACATCTAAGCCGTGTTCCTGAACTTTCTTACGCATCAATCCATCTGCCATTGGTGAACGGCAAATATTTCCTAAGCATACCATTAATACTTTCATAACATTTACATTAAATATTCTTCAATAGGAAAACGTCAAACACTGCGTTTCGCCCCTTCCATAATTCTCTATGTTGGACTCTGATTTTTAATGATCTTCCAAAACAACGCTGGAGAGAATCGTTTAATCTTTGCCGCCAATATTTCTTTATTGCCAATCAAGACATCCTTTTTCTTTTTTACTGTCGCTTTCAACATTTGACGCACACATTCATCAACGGGCATTCCTGTTTCTTGATTGTGATCCATCACTCCATGCGCTGTTCCATCTTCGGTTAAAGCACTCGTTGAAATTGGAGTATTGATCTTCCCAGGACAAACAATCGTAACTGAGATATTGTTCTTGGCTTCCTCCAAAAGTAGACTTTCGTAATACCCATGCAAAGCATGTTTTGAAGCAGCGTATGCAGAACGCAAATAAAAGCCAAACTTGCCCGCAATACTTGAAGTGATAATAAGGTGTCCACTTTGTTGCTTCTGCATGTACGGTAAAACGGCTTTAGTCAAGGCAATATTTCCAAAATAATTTACTTCCATGATCCTTCGGTCAACTTCAATCGCTGTTTTGGATGCCTCAGCACGTTGTGAAATCCCTCCACTATTAAACAGATAGTCTATGCGTTTGTACTGTTCCACGACTTTCTTCGCCAACTCTGGAAAGTGACCATTTTCCGCTAAATCCAAGCGCAAAACCATGTGTTGCTCAGGGTTTTTTAGGGTGTTCTTCAAACTCTCTAACTCTTCAACATTACGTGCTGACAAAATTAATTTACTTCCTAATTCAGCTAATTGTACCGCAAGCTCTCTTCCTATTCCCGAAGATGCCCCCGTAATCCAAACTACTTTATTGGCAAATGTTTTCATAAGCGTAAAGATATCGAAAAGCTTTTACATATTGGAGCTATATTGAAATGATGAATGAAAAGTATGCTTGAACTCTATTTTTCATTGTTAATTCTTCAACTTTTATTCTTTTTAGATCTTCTTCTTTTGGAGCCCTTAATCCGCCTCCACCTCCAATTTACTTTCTTGATTTGCGGTGTTGTTTATACGCCAAAAAGAGCTTCTTATGTCGCTTTTTCAGCGCAATCAACACGCAATCAAGCTCAGTAAGATTTCCGTTTTCATCGGGGGCTGGAGCGATAGACAACTACAAAACATCAATTGGATGCTCACCTTTTGATGATCCTTGGTTATAAAGTCGTTGAAACGGTAAAATGGATAGGTCCTAATTCTATTGAACATGGGATAAATACCCCAAACTGAACTGATGAGTTCTCCAATAGTGCTTTAAAACACTTTAGTTTAATAAAGTCACTCGAACAGACGTGCTATTCTATCACAACAAAATAATACGTAAATTTGCAAATCCAAGAAGACAAGTCATGAAACAATCAATATTCACATCTCTTTTTATCTTTTTATTCGGAGGGTTATTAACTATCGATTCATCAAGCTTTGCGCAAGACTTGAACCAATCAGAAAAAGGGGCTTTCTATTTATACTGGGGATACAACAGAAGTGCCTATACCCAAAGTGATTTGCATTTGAAAGGTCGAGGGTATGATTTTACGATGAAAAACATGACGGCTTCCGACAATCCGGAAAAGTTATCCATGAGTTACCTCAACATAGAGAAAATTACCATTCCTCAATTCAATGTGAGGTTAGGCTATTTCTTCAAAGACAAATGGGCTTTGACTTTGGGGTATGACCACATGAAATACCTCATGGACCATCCTCAAGAAATCACCTTAGACGGTGAAATTCAACCTGGTGTTAGTGATTTATGGAGCGGCACATACGACAATCAGTTGGTTACCTCAGATTACGAACACATACATTACGAAAACTCAGACGGACTAAATTATATTCGTGTAGAATTAGCACGCTACTTCGATTTACTTTCTGTTGGTCAAAACAATTGGTTTAGAGTTCGTGCTCAGGCGGCAGCTGCTACAGGAATAATTCTTTCTTACAACGACTTCAACTTTGGAGGTCAGTTCGATAGAAAAACAATTTCTGTTTCAGGTTATGGACTTTCACTACATCCTGGATTAAGGCTAGAGTTTTTTAACCATATTTTCTTACAAACCAACTTTTCTGCTGGATTCATGCATCAGATTAAAGTAATGAATCGTCCAAACGACAAAAGTGCATACAGTAAACAGCGCTTTGGATATATCGCTTCCGATTTGGTACTGGGATACACATGGAGGTTCAATAGGAAATAAGATTCCTCGTCGCTGCGCTTAACTTTAAATTGCCATACTATAGAGTCCAGTAAAAACAAACCTCAATTACATTCCCACACCATGGACCAAAACTTAATGAAAGAAAATAAGATTCTTCGTCGCTGCGCTTAACATTAAATTGCCATAGCACAGAATCCAGTAAAAATAAGCCTCAATCACATTCCCACACCATGGACCAAAACTTAATGAAAGAAGGTAAGATTCCTCGTCGCCCCGAGTTCTCGGGACTCTGTCGGAATGACAACTTAGGGGGGCGAGGAAATGAAAAACGGGCGCTCAAGCTTCGCTTGAGCGCCCGTTTTTCAATTGATTGAATTTATTTATTTGGTTCTGATTTAAAGCACTACGGAGTTACTGCTTATTTCGTAACTACGTTATGTGTATTGATGTTTACACGAGGTGATTTTTGCAAAAACCTACAATCTTTCTCTCACCAAATCTTCTAAACAATCAATAAATCTTGGGTGATCATTTGTGCTTGGCACCAATTGCACTACTTCACCTCCTAGTTTTTGGAAGTCTTCGTGATATTCTACACCAATTTCAACTAAAGTTTCCAGACAGTCAGCAACAAAAGCTGGACTAAAAGCCAAGACACGTTTTGCTCCTTCATTCCCCCACTGTTCAATCACTTTATCAGAGAAAGGTGTTAACCAATTTTTATCAAGTCTTGATTGAAAAGCAACCGTATAATCGCTTTCTTTTAAACCTAATTTGTCGGCTAGGGCTCGTGTAGTCGCATAAACTTGCGCTTTATAACACAATTTATTTTTCTGATTAATCTCTGTTTCACAAGGTTGATCAGTACAAAGCCCCTCGTCATAAACTCTGTCTACATGCTCATCAGGCAAGCCATGATAAGAAAACAAGATTTTATCATAACTTTTGATGTCAAATTCTTTTGTTTGTTCAACCATTGCATCGATATACGCTTCATGGTCATAAAAGTCATTTACAGTAGAAATCTCAGGAATTACCCACCATTTAGTAATGATTTTAAGCGCTTTTTCAATGGCTGTCCCTGTGGTTGCACTAGCATGATGAGGGAACAATGGAAAAAGGATGATTTTATCGTAGTTTTCTTTACGCATTTCTTCCAAAACAGACTCCATTGAAGGATTCCTGTAACGCATCGCCATGTGCACAGTTACGTCTTCTCCCGTTTTATCGAAACGCTCTTGAAGTAACTTTGTTTTACTTTCTGTATACTTCATCAATGGAGAAACACCACCACTTAAGTCCCACAATTCTTGATAAATCTTAGTCGACTCTTTGATGCGAAAAGGAATAATAATTCCATTCACCAATAGTTTTCTTTTCAAGTATGGATATTCTATTACCCTTGGATCATTCAAAAACTCATTCAAATAAGTTCTTACGTCACTTTTCTTAGGGCTGTCTGGCGTACCCAACTGAATCAATAAAACTCCAGTTCTTTTTTTTCTATTTTTCTCCATTGAACAATGCTGTGTTTTGTATTATTCTAAAACAAGGCAAATATAAGAAGGTTTTAGCGGAAGTCTACCTTTATAGATATGCTAAATAAAAAAGGTGCTAAAAATCATGTTTTGAAAGGTGTAAGCTTATGGTCGACATGCTGATGAATGCTTAATTATGTGTGGATTTTCTACCCTTTCCTCATGGATTTCGAAATATATCCTGTAAATTATCCAACGTAGTTGATGGATTTCCGTTACTAGAGAGAGCTGTATCTACTTACAATTATAAAAAACTAATTCTTAAAAAATATAGAATTAATAAATCATCACAAATAGGCCGCACGTCATGAACACATTAAAAAGACTTACATTCATCATTTTACTTATTGCCGGCGCCTCTATTTTATATATGATTTACAAACTAGCGGATACCAAGTATATTGTAAGCAAAAATTTAGTCGAAAAAACTTACACCAATTCAAAATATGGATTAATCAGTTTTTTTGAACCAATCTCACATCAATTAGAGTATACAGCTGAGAAGATGGAGCATATTTCTTTTACCGAATGGAACGAAGCAAGCTTAAACAATGAAGTGTTTCTCGGATTACGGAAAAACCCTGAAATAAACTCGATTGGATTGGCAACCAACGACGGATTTGAATACATCTTATATAAAGAGAATGAAGTTTGGTACTCTAGGACTTCTAACCCATTAATAGATCAAAAAACTGCTGTAAAGAAAGCTTATATTGTAGACGGCAATCATCTGATTGAAGAGTCCTCAGAACTTATTCCAATAGCACATGATGCAAGAGAAAGGCCATGGTACAAAGGGGCAAAAGAGAACTATCCTAAAAAACATTGGACTGCTCCTTATCGCTTTAACACAAGTCAAAAACTCGGCATGTCTGTTTCTCAAAGATGGCAAGATAAATCAATTGAGGGTTTAAACGTTACCATTACATATAGCTTTGACCTGGATGAAATTACACACTTACTTCAACGCATTAAACCAACCAAAAACAGCCAAATATGCCTAGCTTATGATAACAAACTCCTTGTTTTCAACAAAAAACCAGATACCATCGAAGCAATTAATTTGGATAACACACCTGTAGCCGCTTATTACAAGTCATTAATCACAGACCACAAAACAAAGAAGTTTAAGATTGAAAATAAGGTTTACTGGGGCTCTTCTCAATTCATCAAACTTTCCGACAATCAAGACCTAACCATGTCAATTTTACTTCCAGAAAAAGATTTTCTCGCTTCGATCAACAAACTTCAAACATTGTTATTAATTGGATTTATTTCTCTTGTACTTGTCGGACTTATGGTTTTAGGATTACATGTCCGTCAAATTAAGGATCAAAAATTATTAATAGAAAAGGGAGAGGTAATTCAAGAAAAGAATAAAGAAATCATTCAATCTATTCAGTATGCAAAAAATATACAAGAATCATTGATGCCGAACATGTTACAAATCCAAAGGGCATTAGAACATGCTTTTATAATCTATTTACCTAAAGATATTGTTGCTGGAGATTTTTACTGGGTACAAAATCAACATCCTTATGTTCTTTTTGCTGTAGGTGATTGTACAGGACATGGGGTTCCTGGAGCAATGATTAGCGTGATGTGTCAAACTGCTTTAAATCGTGCCGTTTTAGAATTCTCTTTATTAGAACCGAAAGAGATTCTTGATAAAACAAAAGAATTATTCCTTGAACAAGTTGGAGTTCACAGTCAGCAATTCACCGACGGAATGGACATCTCATTTTGTTTATTAAATAAGGAAAACAATAAGTTATCATGGTCTGGGGCAAACACTCCTCTCTATATCATAGAAAACAAAAGCAATCAACTTAAAATATATCAACCCGACAAACAACCCATTGGAAGGTTTGTAAACGATAAACCATTTAATCAGCATGACATACAATTGGAAAAAGGAGATCGCATTTATCTTTTTTCTGATGGATTTCAAGATCAATTTGGAGGTCCAAACCTCAAAAAACTAAAACCTAAAAACTTTAAAGACCTACTTTTAAAAACCAATAAATTAAACTTGAACCTCCAACGTGAAGCACTTATTGAAGCTTTTAATGAATGGAAAGGAGATGAAAATCAAGTCGATGATGTATGTTTACTCTGTGTTAAAATTTAACTGTCAATTTTCTTTCTTAAATTTGTCGTGTGTTATCAAAGAAAACTAAATATGGAATTAAAGCCCTCACCTATATTTGTGGGCACAAAAGTGATGGCCCTATCCCAATCGCTACCATAGCAGAAGCGGAAAATATTTCCCACAAATTTCTTGAAACAATATTGTTGACCTTAAGAAAAGGAGGTATTCTTGCCTCTAAGAAAGGAAAAGGCGGTGGCTATTATCTACTCAAAGATCCCAACGAAGTTTTCATGAGTGATATCATTCGTTTATTGAGTGGACCAATTGCAATGGTGCCTTGCGTGAGCTTAAACTTTTACGAAAAATGCGATGATTGTCCAGACGAAAACACCTGTGGAATCAATCGATTAATGTTGGAAGTACGTGACAGTACCTTAAAAGTGTTAAAAGCAAAAAGCTTGGCACAATTAACATTAGAAAGTTCTAAATAGCATAACACTGCGAATCATTTTACAAGCTTCCACTAAACACTAAAAAAGACAAAAACATCTTTATTTTTTTTTAAAAAACTGACTTTTACCCATTGCTATATTTAAATATAAAATTACATTTGCATTCCCTACTATTTCGATAGGGTTAATGGATAGTTATGATAATAGACCATATTTTCGCTAAAGTACAGGCCAATAAAAAGTCAGTAAAAAACACTGAACGCCACTCTAGAAGCATTGTAAAGGCAGTCTCTTGGAGAGTCCTTGGTACGGTAGACACGATTCTGATTTCTTGGTTAATATCGGGTGAAATTGCTATTGCTTTTTCCATCGGTACATTCGAATTGCTAACTAAAACATTCCTCTATTATTTCCATGAACGCATTTGGAATACAATAAGATGGGGTAAATAAATTGATTATGGAGATAAAAAAAATTAACGCGTCACTCAAAAACAAGAGTCCAGAAGAAATTGTAGCTTGGGCCATTCAACATGCGAAAAAGCCAGTAGTAACAACTAACTTTAGACCTTATGAAAGCGCCATTCTACATTTAACAACGAAAGTCTTACCCACCGTAGAGGTCATTTGGTGCGATACTGGATACAATACTTCAGCGACTTATTATCATGCGAAGGAACTTATCGAGATGTTAAATCTCAACATTCACATTTATGTTCCACAACAATCTGTGGGCTATCGGAATGTAGTTTTGGGAATTCCAGAAGTAGACACACCAGAACACAAAAGATTCAGTGATCAAGTTAAACTTGAGCCTTTCCAAAGGGCCATGAAAATTCATTCACCAGATGTTTGGTTTACGAATTTAAGAAAAGGACAAACTGCATTTCGTGATGGAATAGACATCGTTTCTCAAGGAAAGGATGGCGTGCTAAAAGTGAGTCCTTTTTACAATTTTTCTGATGAAGAACTAGACGAATACCTAAAAAAACATCAGCTACCGAATGAAAAAAAATATTACGACCCCACAAAAGTCTTAGAAAATAGAGAATGTGGAATACACGGATAAATTTAGAACTATGAATGAAAAAGTAATCAACAATCCATTAGAAGATGAAGCAATCTACATCTTTCGTGAAGTTGCAGGACAATTTGAAAAACCCGTGATTCTTTTTTCGGGTGGAAAAGATTCAATCACTTTAGTTAGGCTCGCTCAAAAGGCCTTCTATCCAGCAAAAATTCCTTTTCCATTATTGCATATTGACACAGGACATAATTTTCCAGAAACAATAGAGTTTCGTGACCAGCTAGTTGAAGAACTTGGACTGGAATTACATGTGCATTTCGTTCAAGACAATATCGATGCAGGAAACGTACAGGAAGAAAGTGGTAAATATGCAAGTCGAAACATATTGCAAACCGATTCTTTATTGCAAGCCATAGAAAAACATGGGTTTGATGCATGTATCGGTGGAGCGAGAAGAGATGAAGAAAAAGCACGGGCAAAAGAACGTGTGTTTTCTGTGCGTGATGACTTCGGACAGTGGGATGAAAAAAATCAACGCCCTGAAGTATTTGATATGTTGAATGGAAAGATAGATTTCGGACAAAACGTACGTATTTTCCCTATTTCTAACTGGACAGAACTAGATGTTTGGAGCTATATCCAACAAGAAAAAATGGAAATTCCTTCAATATATTTCGCTCACAAAAGAAAAGTTTTCGAACGCGATGGTATGATTTGGTCAGCGCATGACGAATATGTTTTCCGTGAAGACGATGAAATTGTGACAGAAAAAATTGTTCGGTTCAGAACTGTTGGAGACATGAGTTGTACCGCAGCGGTTGAATCATTGGCCTTCGACATTGACAAAGTGGTGGAAGAAATTGCAGCCTCTACCATTTCAGAACGTGGCGCAAGAATCGACGATAAACGTTCGGAAGCAGCTATGGAAAAGAGAAAACAACAAGGTTATTTCTAAGAAATTAATTGATTATAAAGCATTCAAAATGAAAGAGAATAAAAACAAAGTTCTAAAATTAAGTACGGCAGGAAGCGTCGACGATGGAAAGTCAACATTGATTGGACGCATTTTATACGATACGCATTCTTTAACCGACGATAAATTAGAAGCGATTGAACGCAGCAGTAAACAAAAAGGATATGATTACTTGGATTTTTCTTTGGCTACTGACGGATTAGTTGCAGAAAGAGAACAAGGAATAACGATAGATGTGGCGCACATTTACTTTTCAACACCTAATCGCTCATACATTATTGCAGATACACCCGGACATGTGGAGTACACACGGAATATGGTAACAGGAACTTCCACTTCACAGGTTTCGATCATTCTAATTGATGCCAGAAAAGGTGTAATCGAACAAACCAAACGTCACTTTTTCATCAATAACTTATTGCGCACTAAAGAGGTAGTCGTTGCGGTGAATAAAATGGACCTCATCGATTTTGATGAAGAAAAATACGATGCAATTGTAAAAGAATTCAAAAAATTGGTTGGTGCTGCTGAGTACAAAGACCAAAACATCACTTTCATTCCTGTGAGTGCTTTGCATGGTGATAATGTGGTAGAGAAATCGAAAAACCTCGATTGGTTTAAGGGCGATACAATGATGGAGCATTTAGAAAATATTCGTTTGGAAGACATTCAAGAAGAAACCAAAGCCCGTTTTCAAGTGCAAACTGTAATTCGCCCAAAAACAGATGAGTTTCATGATTTCAGAGGGTATGCAGGGAAACTAAAAGGTGGAGAATTAAAGGTTGGAGATGATGTGACCGTTCTTCCTTCAGGACGAAAATCACAAATCAAATCCATTTCATTTTTTGATCAGCAATATTTAAGCGCGAGTAAAGGTTCTTCAATCACCATTACTTTGACAGACGATGTCAATGTTTCGAGAGGGGACTTAATTGTGAAATCTGAGGAATTGCCCCTAGAATCGAAAACGATTATGGCCAAGATTTGTTGGATGGATAATCTACCATTAGAAACTGCTTCCACATATTTTCTTCAACACGGAGTAAAAAGGGTAAAGTCGAAAGTAAAATCCATAAATCATAAAATCAGCACAGATAACACAGGAGAAATTGAAAAAGTGAGTCAGCTTTATATGAATGATTTGGGGTTGGTAGAAATTCAATTGGCGCAAGCTTTACATTTTGATGCTTATGCAGAGAATAAAGAAAACGGTGCCTTTATTTTGATTGATACTAAAAGCAATACGACGGCTGGAGTTGGGTTTATTGAGTAGGATTTAATGTTGCTAGGTGTGGTTGGCGCTGTTATGGAACGCCGATGACACTGATTTGAGCGGATTTTAAAAAGACAAAAATCAAATTGGTGAAAGTTGAGATGGCCAATGGAAAGAGCAAATATGCTTCCTTAAAAAAGAAAACTAACGGTAGCCCCTCAGCATCAAACCATAATTCTTTGACAATAAAGGAGAATACTAAAAAATTATGCCTTATATCTTTGAAAAACTTCATTTTCTTCCGTATTATTGAGTATTGCCAATTTTTTCACTTTACCCTATGGAAGAAGCTTTAACAATATTGAAAGAAAAGGAAATAACTCACGGCTTGATAGAGTTAAGGTCTGATAATATTTTAACCTTTAAACCTGACGTGGCTACATTTAAAGACTATAGTCTTGAGGTTTTTAAAGACCTTCTTGAAGTGTTTCTTGTCATGACAGATGGAACGCCTAGACCTTATCTGTGTGACAATACCTATGTCACAGGAATAGTCGACAAAAAAGCTTTGGCTTTTATGAATGAACATTTCCCTCGCTTTGCAACTAAGGCTGCAATGATTACAAATTCGCCAGTAACAAAAGTAATCATAAGCACCTATAATGCGGTGTTTAAACCAAAGGTCTCGTTCAAGCTGTTCACCTCTGAAGAAGCGGCAGTAAAATGGTTGTTAAAAGGCTAAAGGGAGTAGGACCCAATCCATATTTACAAGAAAAAACAAACACTTCCTCTTCACCACCTCCAACATTCGGCTTATTTACGCTGTTTCGAATACGCCAATTTTCTATAAAACTCCAAATGTGTACTTGTTGAACCATAAGGATTACTTCCATCATAATAATTCTTATTCGCAGAATTTTTAACGATTACCGTATTCGTTGTCGGGTTGATATAAATATGTTGATTAAACACACCGATGGCCATAATTTCTCCTTGATCTCCATCGGGAATCCACCATTGGTATCCATATCCAAAAGTTGGACTAGAGGAGTTTTCGCTATTGGCTTGCAAATGTTCTTCTGTTGAGTGCGTTGAAGCTTCTATCCAGCTCTGCGGAATAATTTGTTTTCCGTTCCAGTTACCATTGTTGAGGTATAGTCTTCCGAGCTTTGCATAATCTCTTAAACAAGCGTTTAGTCCACCAAGTGCCATTTCCATTCCTTCCCCATCAGCAATCCAGTAAGCATCAAACTCTGCACCAATAGGTTTCCATATTTTCTCTTGTAAATTTTCGGTTAAACTTTTTCCTGTAGCTTTCACGATGATCATTCCCAAAACATGGGTATTGATGCTCACATAATGGTTATAGGTCCCTGGTTCAATTTCATTTTTCAAGGAAGCAACAAATTCATCCTGAGACTCACCATTCCCAAATCCATCCCAATATCTATTGATGTCTGAATTGGGATCGCTATAGGTTTCGTCAAAACCAACTCCTGTTGACATCTGCAAAACATCCTTTATTCTCACCCCTGCATAACCGGAAACTTTTAACTCAGGCAAATATTCATCTACGGTTTGTTCCACACTTTGAATATGTCCCTCCTCCATGGCAATTCCAAAAAGAGCAGAAACGTAGGATTTCGACACAGACCAAGAGATGTGTCGCACATTTTCTTTTTGACCTCTCCAATAATTCTCATACTGAATGGTGTCATTTTGAATTATAATTAATCCTTGTGTATATGAAGAGTCTATAAATTTCAGTGAATTGTACTCAATACCATTAGAATTGAAGCTTTCAGGTAGTTGAATGTTCCTTATTTGAGGAAAAACAAAGGCTTGATCTGCTTTTTCAATTTTTTTTGAAGGGAAATATTCATCCATATTGATGAAGGTATATTCAATATTCTCCAAATCCATTACTTCCTTAAAATCTTTGAGTTCTTTTGATTTTGGATTACAACTCATCACAATTGTAACTACGAATAAAGTAAGATTGGGAAACTTGATAAATTTAGAGTTCATCTTATGGAGTTTAAAAGTGGCAGTATGGTCTGAGTTTCTTTCATTTCCTACCACCTGTTTCTAATTTTTCCGAAGATAGGAACATTTGATTTACATGAATGTGAAAATTGGAGGTTTTATAGTTTGATTGGCAAAGGTTGTGTTGTACCTCTTTTTACAAATCTCCAAATCTCGCCTTGTCAATCTCCAAATTTAACTTCATAAATACTGTATCTTTCTTTGCATATACACATGCGCTATCGTAAAATGCATCATTAAATAAATTAGACCTTTTCAAAACAACTTCACTTGAATGATAAAAAGCAGTCATCTCAGTTTTATTAACTTCAGGAAATACATTGTTAATAACTTTGGTTAGAGTACCATCAATATATTTGTTATAGTTATCTCGAGCATTTGACAATCTATTTAAGTATTTAATTCTATCCTTTTCTGATGTGATAGTTGGACCTATTCCACATGACACATATCCCGGACCACAAATATTGTAAGCATTGAATAGAAATAAATAGTTCACTTTCTGCTCATTTAAACTAGTACTGTCTAATCCAAAATATTTCACACAATTATTTTCTGCAAGTTCTATATCTAATCCTGAATTTGAACTTAAAGTTTTTAGTTTATTTTGATAAACAAGCAGTCGTTTATATATACTATCAGCTTTATTTAATGACTTCTGAGCCTTAAGTGCGAGAACTTTATTATTAAGTGTATCAATCTTTTTATACAACTCTATAAACTCAATTTCTAAGTCAATATTTTTTATTGGTGGTTGCTTTGAAGTGCAAGAAAAAACAACAAACAATAAACATAAAAGGTATAATGGATATTTATTTATCATGATTTTATCCACGGATATTATTTTAAGTGAGGCACAACAATCAGCTAATCCTATCCAAACTTAACATTTCCAACCTAGATTCTAAAACTTCTGAGCTATATTCTGAAACGCTCCTCTCCCTCTCCCTTTTCCCTGCCGAATTATCGGCAACCTCTCCAACAGTTTTTACCGAAAAACCACCTCAAAACAAAAGAAATCGCTTATATTTGATTTTGTTAACTAAAGATCAAAAAAAGATTGGCTATGGGATTAGATAAGATTGGAATCGCAAAACGAATTGCACAGGAATTAGAGGATGGTTTTTATGTAAATTTAGGAATTGGTATTCCAACTTTGGTGGCCAACTATGTCCCTGAAGGAATTCAGGTTGAATTTCAGTCTGAAAACGGAATCTTAGGAATGGGTAATTTCCCTTTTGAAGGTGAGGAAGATGCTGATTTAATTAACGCAGGAAAACAAACCATTACAGCAAAGCCAGGAGCTGTGTTTTTTGACTCTTCACTCTCTTTCGGGATGATTAGAGGTCAGCACGTTCAACTGACTGTTCTTGGAGCAATGGAGGTTGCAGCAAATGGTGATATTGCCAACTGGAAGATTCCAGGGAAAATGGTGAAAGGAATGGGAGGCGCGATGGACTTAGTAGGTTCAGCTGAAAACATTATCGTTGCCATGATGCACACCAATAAAAAAGGTGAATCTAAACTTTTAAAAGAATGTTCTTTGCCTTTAACAGGTGTAAATTGCGTGACTAAAGTTGTAACCAACCTTGCGTATTTAGAAGTGAAGGATGGTGCTTTTCACTTGATCGAACGTGCTCCTGGAGTTAGCGTTGAAGAAATTAAAGCGGCTACTGAAGGAGAATTAGTAGTGCCAGATCATGTACCTGAAATGAAATTAGGTTAGAAAAAATGACGCAACAATTTCACCGAGGAGAAAAGATGCGCAAAGAATAAATAAAAATCTGTTAAGTTATATTGAAACGGTTGTCTACTAAATGTGGCGACCGTTTTTTTGTAATGAGTTTTTTTAGGAGCGTTTTATAAAACGCCCCTAAAAAAACAATCTCTACTCAATCCTTAATCCAATGTCCATCACATAAGGAATTTCTTCTTGCTGGGTGGCATTGGTTATTTTAAATATGTATTCTCCTTTAATAGGAAAAGGTTTTGAATCAAAGCGCAATCGACTTTCCACAAGGGTTCCAGAAACACGTCCTGTCCATGAACCGTCTGGTCTGGCCAATGGAATCATTTGCGCTGCCTTTGAAGTTGTTCCATCAGGTGCAGTCACCATGATATACACCCAAAGGTTATTATAAAGGTACTCTGTAGTTGTTCTAAGGGTCAGTATAAAATCTCTATTGGAAAGTGTATCTTGAACATCCAATTTAAATACAGCAGTATCTTGTTTCCCCCATGATTTCTCATCAAAGCTATGAACACTATCATAGATAGCGCCATCGTTGCAGCTTTGTAAAAAAGCTAACAAGACGAGTACTGTGCTTAAAGAAAGCAATCTAATCCTTTTTCTCATTGTTATTCTTTCCTTTATTAGTAGGCTTATTGGCGTCATTCGGTTTACGCGGCGGACGCTTTTTAGGCCTTGGCTTTTTCTCTACAGGTTTTCCTTTCACCTCTGGCGCTCCTTTAGGTGCGGACTTTTTATCAGTTGGTTTCCGTTCTGACTTCTGACCAGTTGGCTTCCCTTTAGCATTAGATTGCTTTCTTGGAGGACGCTTTCCCTTTGGTTTTGGCTTTTGTTCAGATTTAACATCTTTTGAATTTCCATCAGTCTTAGCTTTTGGTCCCTTGGAAGTTGTATTCTTCTTTTCTCCTGCTTTACCGTTTGGTTTGCGCTTCCCTCCTTTGCGTTTCTTTTTCTTTGTGAATTTCTTATCAAAACGACTTAAATCATCCTGACCTAGAACATCTGCATAATCAGGCGCTTTTGTTTCAAAAGTAGATTCATCAAAATCTTTCAGGTCTTCAGGATTCTTTTTCTCTTTATTTAAAGCAATAATTTCTTTCACACGTTCTGGCGAAAGAGCAACTAAATTTGGCCCTGATTTATCATCTGTTTGGTGTAAATACCACATCAAACGCTTGAAAACATCTGTTTTTATGTGAATTCCAGAGCCTTTCTTCGTATACAACTTGATTTCAGTTGAAGGAAAATCTTTCAACTCATCAATGTACATATCCAATTCATAATTCAAACAACATTTCAACTTACCACATTGACCTGCAAGCTTCTGTGGATTCAATGAAAGTTGTTGATATCTTGCTGCACTAGTACTTACCGAACGGAAGTCCGTTAACCATGTTGAACAACACAATTCACGTCCGCAAGAACCAATTCCACCTAGGCGAGCTGCCTCTTGTCTGGCTCCAATTTGACGCATTTCAATGCGGACACGGAAAGCCTCTGCCATATCTTTAATTAATTGGCGGAAATCTACCCTACCATTTGCAGTATAATAAAATGTAGCTTTTGAACCATCGCCTTGAAATTCGACATCAGATATTTTCATATCCAGCTTTAATGCAATCGCCATTTCACGCGACTTATGCATTACACTTTCTTCTTTTTTACGTGCAGCAACCCATTTATCAATATCCTCCTGTGAAGCGTGACGAATAATTTTTCGTGCTTCATGAGCTTTAAAGTTTGGTGCTTTTTTTTGAAGCTGTATTCTAGAGAGTTCTCCCACAACTGAAACCACCCCAACATCATAGCCAGGGCTCGCTTCCACGACAACTACGTCGCCAACATTCAGTTCAAATCCTTTTAAATTTCTAAAAAAAGATTTTCTACTGTTCTTAAATCGTATCTCAACTATATCAAATTGACTCTTTCCATTTGGTAATTGCATATTTGCAAGCCAGTCGAAAACGCCAAGTTTATTGCATCCTCCAGAACTACAGGTTCCGTTATTTTTGCATCCGCGAGGCATCCCGCCTCCAGTGCTACAACTTGAACATCCCATAGTTAAATTTTTCTCAAAAATAACAATTATCAAGGACAACTACGAATAAAAAAATGATTTGTACAGTTGAATTGAATCACCTGCCTTCATCTATTATTTATCATAATAAACTTATTTTTTATTTCGAGGATGAAAACTAATGATGGCTTCTCTGATAAAAGACTGGTCTAAGTGTGTGTAGATCTCTGTAGTTGTGATGGATTCATGACCTAACATTTCCTGAATCGCCCTTAAATTTGCACCACCTTCTATTAAATGAGTCGCAAATGAATGTCGGAAAGTGTGTGGACTTACTTTTTTCTTAATGCCTGCTGTTAAGGCCAGATTTTTTACAATTGTGAATATCATCACACGGGTCAATTGCTTCCCTCTTCGGTTTAAAAAAACAAAATCTTCGTGTCCTTTTTGAACATTCATGTGGTTACGTGTACCTGTTACATAAAGATTAATTTCTTTTTCCACGGATGGACTTACAGGCACAAGTCTTTCTTTATTTCCTTTTCCAATCACACGAATAAACCCTTGTTTGAAAAAGAGGTTTGAAAATTTTAAATTAATCAACTCGCTAACACGCAAACCACAACTGTATAAAGTCTCCAACATAGCCTTATTACGGTGTCCTTCTGGTTTACTTAAGTCAATAGCAGCCAGCATGGCATCAATTTCATCGATGCTTAAAAACACTGGTAATTTCATTCCAATTTGAGGAAGTTCCAACAAGCTACTTGGGTCGTCATTGCGAATACCTTCCAAGACCAAAAAATCAAAAAACTGCTTCACACCACTAATTACACGGGCTTGAGAACGGGCAGACAAACCTAAATCGTAGAGGTCCGCTACAAAATTCTTAAGCACTCCTAAGTCTACATCCTTTGGAGAAATGGAACGTGCCGAACAGAAATCTGAAAGCTTCTCTAAATCACGCTGATAAGCAAAAATAGAATTTTCAGCCAAACCTCTTTCAATCTTGAGGTAGTTCACAAAATCTCGATTGTATATCATCCATTGCTTCACGTTCTAAAAGTAATAAATATTACCCATGGAATTGCGAAAAACAGTTTCCTCAATTTTCCATAGAAAAGGAGATTCAATTTTTGAAGCGCTAAATCAATGTAATTCTAAAATTAATTTCAAGCACATTAAGGGCTGAAGTAATTTTCTTATTATTGTATGAACAAAATAAAGCAGTATGAATATTTTAATCATCAACGGTCCCAACCTAAACCTCCTTGGTCAACGTCAACCTTCTATTTATGGTGACAAAAGTTTTGAGGAATACATTCAAGAGGTTCAACAGGAAGGTGTAAACATTTCTGTTTATCAAAGCAACGTTGAAGGAGAAATAATCAATACTTTACAAGCAAGCACAGCAGACGGGATTATCTTAAACGCAGGGGGCTACACCCACACTTCTGTCGCAATTCGTGATGCCGTTTCAGCAATTGAAACACCCGTGGTGGAAGTTCATATATCCAATATTGCTGCAAGAGAATCTTTCAGACACGAAAGTCTAATTAGCCCTGTAGCAGCAGGCTGTATTTTTGGTTTTGGTTTAAAAGGCTATGAATTGGCATTAACATACTTCACAAAAATAAAGGCTTAATCTTTATGGATAAAAAACCGCTTGTTTAGCCCTTCGAATTTCTTAATGCGCTTGAAAAAATAAGCCCACAGTAAAGAAGCTTTATACAAACCTTCCCTATTAAAATGAGTGCTCTCTTTTGTGATTTGTTTTCTTTTCCGGTTCAAAACCTTAATGCTTCTAAAGTAGGCATTGTGCGCTTTTACAATTGCAAAAATATGCTTGAATTGAAACCCAATTAAGTATTTACCCGCAGCAATTCCGTCTAGAATAAGTCGATAAAAGACCTTACCAAACAGCCATCCCTCATGATTTTTATGAATTGTAAATAAGCTGTTTCTAAAGTTTAAGTAGGTCTTGCGTGGATTTTCATAATTCAGGGTGCCCCCACCAACATGATATACTTTAGAAGAAGGTACGACATAAAAAGAGAGGTTTTGTTTTTTGGCGCGCCAACAGAAATCAATTTCTTCCATATGGGCAAAAAAATCTTCATCTAACCCCCCTAATCGATGATATACAACAGCCCGCACTAACATACAAGCACCGGTAGTCCAAAACACTTCTTTATCGTTATCATATTGCCCCAAATCTTCTTCAACCTCATCAAATATTCTACCGCGGCAAAATGGGTAATAATTCTTATCGATATATCCTCCACTTGCACCTGCGTGTTCGAAGTGCGTTTTTTTATGATAAGACAAAACCTTGGGCTGTACTCCGGCAATTTCGGGATGCTCATCGAGTTTTTTCACCAATGGAATTAACCAATTTTCCGTTACTTCAATATCTGAATTGATCAAGACATAATATTCAAAACGGCCTTTCAGTTGACTTAGACCATCATTGTAACCTTTTGCAAAACCACCATTACTTTCGTTTAAAATAAGCTCAACCTCAGGATGATTTTCTTGAACATAAGCCAGACTTTCATCTGTAGATTGATTATCGACGACAACGATGGTTGCATCGGTAGTATTTTGAATTAAAGTTGGTAAAAACTGTTTTAAAAAAGTCAGTCCATTCCAATTGAGAATAACAACAGCTGTTTTCAAATCAGGATTCCTTGCTTAGTAACTATTATAATAACGAGAAGAATTCCCACCGAAATGAGGTTTTGCTCCTCCTGTTGGATCGTCTAAATCAGAGTCGGGTGTATTTCGTTTATTCAATGCATACTTCCATCGATAATTCTGAAGCTCCCCTATCATATCACTGTGTAACAAGCGATAATCTTCATTCAAATTGGTTGGACTATAAAACACAAATCGACGATTAGAATATTGTTTAATTTGGTCATATTGCCAAATTTCATAAGGGTATTCTGCAGGAGAAGAAGGCTGTTCAATGACGCTATTGGGCGAACCGTATTGTAAGTAAACACGACCTCTGTCTGTCTCGAATCCAACTTGATAATTAGTTGCAAAAAGCCTTTCCACAGATTGAACCTGGGCTTTATATTTCATCCATTCCTCATAGGCATTATTTGGAGCAGCTTGTTTCCAATATGCTTGCAAATAGCGCACATTTTGTTCTTTATCTTTTTTCTTTAACAAACGAATAATATTTTTTACTTCAGCCTGTCTTGAAATTGGAATTAAACTAGCGACATAGTAGGCAGTTGAATCTGTATGTATACTTTCTTCGAAAGCCGGATCTAAAATAATCGATTCATAAGCCAATTCGTTCACCTCTTCAGTGTTATTTCTGTCGAAATCAAAAGAGGTGCGAGCAATCACCATCTTTTCACGGTCAAGTATATTCAACTCAAGGGTGTATGCTCCTGTTGGCAAAAGACTGATGTCTACAACTTTCGAAACAGGCTGAACAGGCGATTCTTTATAACGGAAATATCGCGTGTACTGATCTAAATCAATCTTAACGTCCCTTCCGATTAGTTTTTGTTCAATAACGTATACAGAATCATCCAAACCTTGATCTGTATTGTACACCTCTATATAATAGAGCATATTTTCAATCTCTGTTGGATAGTAATTTCCTAGCATCGGAACGACATCATAACCTATTTTGGTGAAAATCGATTGGTTTTGTGGATTAGGGCTTATTACTTCTGCTGCTGTAAAAGAAGAAATCGCTAGTCCTTTGGAATAGTCTTCAACTTCAATAGTTTTACTCACCGTCAAAGCTTCTTGACTAGAATTCACATCTTTGACCATCAAATCAAAAGTATACTCTCCAGGTTTAAGCAAATATTTTTGAATGTCATAAAAATCCTCAACGATACTATCTACAACCTCTGGACTTTTGAGTAAATAGCGATCAGCTACAACAACAGTATCGTTTTGAGAAAAAACCTGACTAATTTCCACTTCAGCAAAAGTTCCATTCTCTTCGGTAATGTAATTTAGCGTGTATCCTGTGAAATTAAGTTGGACCTCAATATAATTACCTCTTTCTGGTAAATAAAACTGACCTTCGCTCAAATATACTTTTAATCGATTGTCCTGACTAAAGCTAAAGCCCGTTAAAACAATGGCTAAAAACAATACTATATTTTTCATTCTCATATTCCTTACTTAATAATCTATAAAGTTAGGCAAATTTAGGATTTTCAACAAAAATAGTCGACTTGTTGAGCATAATGTAACAATCATCGATTTAGCAAAAAAAAGCACTTCCCTTTCACCCTCATAATCAGGGACTAAAAATTTATTTTAAAAATAATTCATTTTTCTCCTTGTTATAAAAATATCTCTTACTACTTTTGTCGCGGAGAAATGGCAGAGCGGTTGAATGCACTGGTCTTGAAAACCAGCATACCGAGAGGTATCGGGGGTTCGAATCCCTCTTTCTCCGCAAAAGAAAACCCACAACTTTTTAGTTGTGGGTTTTTTTATTGGTATAAACAACTCAAGACTTTATGTCTTGAAAGTTGGAGAGACCAATAAAAAAACTAAGCTCGACTGAAAGAAGAGCTGTGGTTTTTATGCTTGCTTAGGAACTCCCAAAATGGGATCAATGAAATTAATCCATCAAAATCCAATTCAACAACTCAAGACTTTATGTCTTGAAAGTTGGAGAGACCAATAAAAAAACTAAGCTCGACTGAAAGAAGAGCTGTGGTTTTTATGCTTGCTTAGGAACTCCCAAAATGGGATCAATGAAATTAATCCATTAAAACCCAATTAAACAACTCAAGACTTTATGTCTTGAAAGTTGGAGAGACCAATAAAAAAACTAAGCTCGACTGAAAGAAGAGCTGTGGTTTTTATGCTTGCTTAGGAACTCCCAAAATGGGATCAATGAAATTAATCCATCAAAATCCAATTCAACAACTCAAGACTTTATGTCTTGAAAGTTGGAAAAATCAATAAAAATGGGAGAACTAACTCAGTAGCCTCCCATTTTTTTATCTTGTTAATGATATTTAGTTAATGCAATGGTTATTGCTTAATAATTCTTTTACTAACGCTACCTGCTTTGGTATTGCCAAGCAAGATATACATCCCAGCGTCAACTGTTTCAGTTGACAATGTTGCACTTTTACCATTCAAACTTCCTTTTTGGACGATGCTCCCTGAAGTTGTATAAATAGCATAATTGATCAGTTGCGTGTCCGCATCAACATTTAAGCTTGCATCAAAAACATTAGGATAAACCTCTAAAGATACATTAAACTCTTCATTTGAAGTCAATGACAAACTTCCTTCATCAAAATTTGGGTAACCGTCATTGACTTTAGGATCAATCTTCTAAGGTCCATTCGCATTACCATCATTCAATAAATCGACCATCGCATTCGTCTTCATTTCTGAAGTTGTTTTAGCAGTAATATCAGGTGTTCCTGTTTTACCTTGCCAACCACCAACGGCATCTGTATGTTCTGATGTTTCAGTATCCCAATAATAGTTTAATGTCCCGAAATTTCCCCCAGCACCAATAAATCCACCGTCGAATTCCGGTCCTGTTGCCATTCCTGTTGAGTAGGAGTTCGCAATGTTAATCAAAGCTGTGGCGTGACCTACAAATCCTCCTACATGCCCATTGACAACCGTCACATTAGCACGTGAATAACAGTTTTCAACTGCATTTTCTAAAGTTCCAGGAAATCCAATACTGAATTTATGAAATAAAAAAACGAACTCAGTAAGTTGAGTCCGTTAATTAACAGTTTAGAACATAGGGACTAAAATTCATCAATAAACTTTTTGATTTCTTCTTTTGCTTTTCCGGTTTTCTTTTGAATTTTCCCTATTAATTCATCTTCTTTCCCTTCAGCATAAGCCAAATCATCATCAGTTAATTCACCGAATTTTTGTTTGAATTTCCCTTTTAACTCGTTCCAATTTCCTTTGATTTTATCTTCTGTAGATCCCATTTTATATATTTTTTAATGAATAATTAGTTATTTCACCATTAAGATAAAGAAATCAACACTTTACACAAGAACAATTCTGTTAAAAAAAATAAATTCCACACCTGTTATGAACGAAATTATTGATAATTAATCTTATATTGTATTCCCCATTAAGATTCTGTTTTCATAAAACGAAAGCAGATGAATTACCTATAAACACTGCTCAACATGCTACGAATTCGATACATTAATTACCACTTCCAAATCGTGATATTTTTAATCCTGAGTGGATTATCATTCGGACAAAACCCTGCGAATTATCCTGTTGAACATTTATGTAATCTAGACCTCAACAGGACTGCTTCAAAACTAACCCCTACTCAACTCGCAACTGTTGCTCCAGCCATTAAAGGCTTTGTATGGAACACCGGTGACAAAGAAACAGATAAATTTCGTCCCCAAGGAATCACAGACATCACCTTAGGATGTAAAAAGTTCATTGCTGTAAGTTGGTATGGAAGAAAAAGTAATGAAGAAACTTTATGGACATTAACCGAATACGGCACAAATGAAGGCATCAACAATAATCGCATTGTTTTTTCCCTGAGCAAAACAGACATAATGCCTCCTGAAAATGATATGGGTATTCAAGGGAATGATAAAAACAAAAATATTTCTATTCCCAAACCCAACTCAAGGTGAATATTATATAGATCTTGAAGAAGATAGCCAGGCACAAATCTACATTTACAATGGGATAGGACAATTAATTAAATCGATGACGACCGAACAACAAATAACATTGATTGATGATATAACAGCACCAGGTTATTATTTGATAGAAGTTCATTCTTCAGATCGTAAAATGCTTAAAAAACTCCTCATTAATTAAGTTCAAATTCTGTATTCTATTTCTTTTTCAGTATATTGTCTGAAGCCGTATTATGTCAATTGAAAAGTTATTAATAGGTAGTTGAAAATCAAAACTTATAAGTCAAAAAAACTATACAATGGATTTTGTAGATTATTATAAAACACTCGGTTTAGAAAGAACCGCCACCGAAAAGGACATCAAGAAAGCCTATAGAAAATTGGCCAGAAAGTACCATCCGGATTTAAACCCAAACAATAAAGATGCTGAGAAAAAATTCAAAGAAATCAATGAAGCGAATGAGGTCTTAAGCGACCCTGAAAAACGTGAAAAATACGACAAGTATGGAAAAGACTGGATGCATGGAGAAGAGTTTGAAAAAGCGCGACAACAGCAATCTTCAAGAAGTCAGCACCAAGGGTTTTCAGGAGGCGCTTCAGGATTTTCAGAAAGTGATTTTTCTGATTTTTTCGAATCTATGTTTGGTGGCGCACGTGGCTCCTCCCGTCAAGGGCCTGTTCAGTTTAAAGGGAAAGACTTAAATGCGGATTTAGAATTAAACCTAAGTGATATTTATAAAACGCACAGGCAAATCTTAACATTGCATGGGCAAAAAATAAGAATAACAATTCCCGCAGGAGTAGAACATGGTCAAGAAATAAAAATCAAAGGCAAAGGAGGTAAAGGGATCAACGGAGGTCCAAACGGAGACTTATACATAAAATTCAATGTAGTTAATGATACTTCTTTCAAACGAGATGGTGAAAACCTATATACTACAGTAGATCTTGATTTATATACTGCTTTATTGGGAGGTACATTAACGGTGGACACTTTTGATGGAAAAGTCAAGCTCAACATCAAGCCCGAAACAGCCAATGATACTAAGGTAAGATTAAGAGGGAAAGGTTTTCCAATTTATAAAAAAGAAGGTCAATTTGGTGATTTAATCGTTACTTATAAAGTAAAGATTCCAACTCAATTGAGTGAAAAGGAAAAAGAATTGTTTAAAGCATTACAAAAACTAAGGTAGTATGGGACGAAGAGAATTAATCTTAATCGAAACACTTTGTATACAATACGAGGTCGAAGCTTCATTTATAAAAGAATTACATAGTATAGGACTTATCGAAATTGAAAAAATAGAAAATGATGAGTTTATTCATGAGGAAACAATTGGGGATTTGGAGAAAATGATCCGTTTAAACAGGGAGCTAAATGTCAATATTGAAGGGATTGACGTGGTATTTAATTTACTTCAAAAAGAAATAAAAATGCAAGAAGAAATCATAGCACTACGCAATAGACTCAAGTTTTACGAAGAAAATAAATAAAAACTTAAGCCATTACGCCTACCCAATTTATCACACAACGTTTCCCTAGATCTGATAGGTAAGACTTCTCTAGGTTACAAACGTCACTTTATAGTTTCACTTTCTCGGGAATGCTCATCACCTTTTTCTGTTCCCTTTTGATTATTTTTTGAGATCGGTAAGCATTAAAACGTGCAATTTTGTATTTCAAAGATCCAAATTAATAAAAGTATCACCAATAGCGTCGGCAGTAATTTTAATCTTTTGTCCAATTTCTACGTTTGGCATTTGAGTCCCTAAAAAGTTAGCAGTTACCCATTTCTCATCTTTTTTGATAATGGAAGCGATTTGCATTCCTGGTTCTTGCAATAACTGTCCTTCTTGAATTGACCTTCTTCCCATAATTCCGTCATAAGGTGCCTTAATCACCGTAAATGACAACCTATGTTTGGCCATTTTTAAAGCTGTTGATGATTTTCTAAACCTAGTTGAATGGCTTCATCAAGACTCAACTCTTTTTCGTTTGAAGTTTGCGCAAAAGCAGAAAATCCTATTCCAGACAAACACAGCGCAAATACTATTTTCTTTATTCTTTTCATTTTTTTATTCTTCTCAAATTAATAGTTTGATTATTGACAGTTAGAACTCTAACTATGCGATTAAAAAAACACTATTCAATTACTTCACTCATTTTTAAAATTGCTTTATTCATTACTTCAATCTCTTCTTTCGAAATATCTTTATATAATTCTTCAAAAAGTTTTTTCATAACTGGACGAACGATGTTCAAGGTTTCTTTCCCATTACTGGTTAGAGAAATGATTTTATTTCTACGGTCTGCGTTATCCTCTGTTCTCATTACCAAGTCACGTTTCTCCATATTTCCAATCAAAGAAGTCAAACTGGCTTTGTTTTTAAGCGTGATGTCAGCAATTTGCTTTTGATTCAAATAGCGGTGATCATTTAAAATAAACAACACCTTCACCATCTCATAAGTCAAGTCTAAGTTCAAATCAGAAATTTGCTTTTGCATATAATGTCTAACATTTGCACTTAAGGACTGAATGTTTTCGAGTAAACTTTTAATGTGTTGCATTTTCTGTGGTTTTAAATCTGATGCAGATTTAGAAATACATTAGTTAGACATCAAACTAATATGGTGATTTATTTTTACATAGTCTTCTAATTAGTACGTACATCAATTGGTATCACAGACTTTCAAGTCAGAAATAAAAAATGTTAAATAAAGAAAAGAAAAATCTATTACCGATATTAATTTCCACTTTTATACTTTTTAATGTCCTAATTCCAGAGATGATTAAAAGTTTAAACGAATGCTGACTTTTCATTGTCTATATTAGTAGAAGTACAAAGAAAATTACAATCTACATATAAAAGAAACATGAAAATATTACTCACGGGTGCAACAGGTTACATCGGTAAACGCCTCCTCCCAATACTGGTTGAGCAAGGCCATAGTGTAGTATGCTGTGCACGTGACAAAGCCCGGTTTAATCCACCAAAATCGCTACAAGATAAAATCGAGGTAATAGAAGTAGATCTTTTAGACCAATCCAGTTTAAAAAACATTCCCGAAGACATCGAAGGTGCATATTACTTAGTTCATTCAATGACAGCATCAGAAGATTACGCTGAAATGGAAAGACAATCGGCCATTAATTTTTGTAATGCAGTCAGTATAACAAAAGTTCAGCATGTTGTTTATTTAAGTGGAATAATCAATGAAGATGAATTATCGAAGCATCTTTCTTCGCGAAAAGCAGTTGAGATAGAGCTTGGGAAGGGAATTTACCACCTAACAACCCTTCGAGCAGGCATCATTATTGGATCTGGAAGTGCTTCATTTGAAATCATAAGGGACTTAGTGGAAAAATTGCCCTATATGATTACGCCCAAATGGTTAAACACCCGTTGTCAACCTATTGGAATATCAGATGTAATTCAATTTTTAACCAAAACATTATTTCAAGAAGAAACTTTCAATAAAAACTTTGATATTGGCGGTCCAGACATTCTTACCTATAAAGAAATGCTACTTGAGTTTGCTCGGGTCCGCGGTTTAAAAAGAACTATTCATACTGTACCTATCATGACTCCGAAACTGTCCAGTTATTGGTTGTATTTTGTTACCTCAACTTCCTATCGTTTAGCAACAGCTCTTGTGAATAGTATGAAAATAGAAGTGGTTTGCCGAGACCATAAAATCAATTCCATTTTAAACATTTCTCCCATCACTTACAATGAAGCTTTGAAAAAGGCGTTCTCCAAAATAGAAAACAACGAAATAGTTTCTAGTTGGAAAGATGCATATGCAAGTAGTGGCCTAAAAAGCCATATTTCAGATTACATACAAGTACCAACCTTTGGTTGCTTCACTGACATTCGTAAAAAACCTTTTGAAGATCGAAGCAAATGCATTGAGAAAATTTGGGGAATTGGAGGTGAAAACGGTTGGTATTATGGTAATTTTCTTTGGAGAATCAGAGGATTCATGGATAAACTTGCAGGTGGTCCAGGGTTAAGAAGAGGACGAACTAATTTATATTCAATTAATGTAGGTGACGCTTTAGATTTTTGGCGTGTAATTTATGCTAATAAAGAAGAGGGACGTTTGTTGCTTTATGCAGAAATGAAATTGCCTGGTGAGGCATGGTTAGAATTTAAAATAGTAGATAAAGAATTAAAACAAACAGCAACATTTCGACCTTTAGGATTGGGTGGACGTCTATATTGGTACTCTGTGCTTCCTTTCCATGGTTTTATTTTTAAAGGAATGCTGAAAAAGTTAACATCACATAATAACTAAAAAAACAACTTATCGAATGCATTCCACATTCAACAATTGACAGAAGGTTAAAAACCGTTATAAATGTCGTTTTTTCTGTGAAATACTGTTAACATCGACAATAATTCAATAAAAAGTATGTACTTTAATTGTGTTAAACAAAATACAATGAAATACGATTAATAATCATTTTAAAAACAACTTACACAATGAAAAAATTAATACTATTTACCGCATTGCTAACTTCTACAGCATTATTTACTAACGCACAAGACACTAGAGAAGGATTGAAATTTGGTATCAAAGGAGGGGCCACACTCTCAAACGTATACGATTCTGAAGGAGAGAACTTCGATGCAGATCCACGTTTAGGGTATACTGCAGGTTTAAATCTAGAGATACCCATAGGAAAGTTCTTAGGGATTCATCCAGAAGTATTGGTAACCCAAAAAGGATTTAAAGGAAGTGGTACTTTTTTAGGCACCAGTTATGACTATAAAAACACAAAGACATTTTTAGAAATCCCTGTTTTGGTAGCACTGAAACCAACTCAAAACATTTCGATTGTTGCTGGACCACAATTCGCTTACTTAATGAGCGAAAGAAATGAATTCAATTCAGTTTTCAGTACGGATGAAGAAGAGCAATTTGAAAACGATAACATTCGAAAAAACATCCTTGGATTAGTAGGGGGAATAAATTTAAACTTCAATCACTTTACAGTAGGAGCTCGTGTAGGTATAGATTTACAAAACAACAGAGGTGATGGAACTTCGGAAACCCCACGATACAAGAACGCTTGGGGTCAACTGACAATAGGGTACAGATTCTATTAAAAAACATTCGTCGATATTTACGACAATATTAAAACGGGAATTCGAAAGACTTCCCGTTTTTTCTCTCCAAAACCACCTATCTTTGTATATATGAATCAAAAGTCTCTTTTCGAAAGTGATTTCCAAGCCCCATACAACCTGCTTCCTAAAGATGGAGTTGTACAATACTTCGAATCTTTTCTTGATCACAGAGACTCCCAAGCATTTCACAACAAACTCCTGCACAATATCGAATGGCAACACGATGTGCTATTCATGTTTGGAAAGAAAATTACCACTAAAAGAAAAGTTGCTTGGTATGGAGATAAGGACATTAATTACACCTATTCAAAGGTTACCAAGCTTTCAACTCCTTGGACAGAAGAATTACTTTACTTAAAAAAACTGGTTGAAGAAAAGACGGAAACGAATTTCAACTCTTGCCTACTCAACTTATATCATGACGGCAGTGAAGGTATGGGTTGGCACAGTGATAATGAAAAAGAATTAAAGAAAAATGGAACCATCGCATCGCTTAGCCTCGGTGCAGAACGACGGTTCAACTTTAAACACACAAACACTAATGACCGCATAAGCATCAACTTAGCCAATGGTAGTCTTCTCATAATGAAAGGTGAAACTCAAGCCTATTGGAAACACCAACTACCACCAAGTAAAAAAATACTTTCTTCAAGAATCAATCTTACTTTTAGAACTATAGTATGAGCTTAATCTATTGATACACCGAAATCAAGACTGTCCATCTTAGAACTAAAGTTTATTCTTTAAATATTTGATACTTTATTTAATCAATCGTAGATTTAGAAGAAGTTGCGTAATCTTTCGTAAATACACAATTGGTCTTGATCCATTATATCTGGTGACAGCATAGGTGACAAAAAGTTTGTTATCTATTAGTTTTGTTTGTGTTTGTTGGATTTTAGATTGTGGTCGAAAGTGTTGATTTTCGTGATATTTGGTGGTATATAATGAAAAAAGACCTCCGGATGGAGGTCTTTTAGTTGTCCCACTAGGGATCAACAAAAAACCTCAAAACCCCTATTCTACTTAGGTTCTAAAGAGTGTGTAAAATATAGGTCACCACATAGGACACGTGAAATGTCGTGTATTATGTACTTATATGAATGAACGTTTAAGTCATAAAGATACTCATTTTCATATTCATATAAGAATATATAACACTAAATATTATGTTATTTAAACAGCACTTTTTCCACCTCATCGTATTTTAAACCAAGGTATTCTGCGCACTCTTTTATGGAAACATACTGATGTGATTTTTTGAGGTAGTGTTCCTTCATTTTTTTGATGAGTTCTCGAGAATATCGTTCAGACTTTCCAGTGATGATCATGACGTCTTTTGTATGTAGAACGATACGCTTCATTATTCTTGATGTTTTTTAGTCTTATTTGATTTTAGCCATACACTATCCATACACTATCCATACATGAGCTATGCTCTTGACATGGGGTTGTTATGGGTGTTTTCTACCTCAAATACAAAATTATAGGAAAATAAAGGATATTAAAAAGGCAAAAACACAGCAAAACAGCACAAAGATTATTGAACGGAAGTAAACCCTTTTGAGTAGCCTACTTCTCCCCTAGTTTTGATGTATCGATTTCATGTCGCGACGAAATTTGAGGAATGCTGGGAAGGTCTCAGCAGGATATTGTCAAAACTAATATTAAGTAATCATGGCAAGACAAAAAGGAATAATCAAGCTTACGGGTAAGATTGGAGATTTATCCTTCTATAAGTCTAAGGATGGCTATTTGGCACGTGAGAAAGGTGGTGTTGATGGAGAGCGCATCAAAAAGGATCCTGCGTTTGCAAGAACACGAGAGAACGGAAGTGAGTTCGGGTTGGCTGCAACGTCTGGTAAAACTTTGAGAGATGCTTTCCGTCCACTGATGATGCGTGCAGCTGATAATCGTATAACCTCCAGGTTAACACGATTGATGTCTGATATACGCAAACTGGACACTACGAGTGATCGTGGACAACGTTCAGTTGGTGTAGCGATTCAGAATCAGCCTGCAAAGGATTTGTTGAAAGGGTTTAACTTCAACAACCGTTCAATGTTGAATGCGATTTTATATCGTCCGATAGCACTGGATACCTCGACTGGGGAAATCACGATCGAAGATCTTGTTCCGGTGAATCATATTGCAGCTCCGCCAAATTCAACTCATGTTTCTTTTACAGCAGCATGGGGTAATGTGAATTTTGTAGATGGTGTTTCTGATTTATCACTCTCCAGTGCAACAAACTTGGCTTTAGATGGCACAATGTCAACTGTGACTGTAACTCCTTCGGGATCACCTACAGGAACAGGAACAGATGTGTTTATCTTACTTGTAGAGTTTTTCCAAGAAGTTAATGGTACGCAATACAGCTTAAACGATGGAGGCTACAATGCCTTGAACATCGTTGATGTTGTCTAAAATCTATTGATCATGGAAAAGAGAAAGCAAGACAAGTTAGCATCAGCAGGAAAGCGATGCAAAAAGGAAACTCCTCCGTTTTTCAAGAAATTACGCACAGCAGGATTGGTATTGGCCGCAATCGGAACATCGATTGTTGCCGCACCAATAGCACTTCCCGCGATTGCTGTAACGATAGGTGGCTATGTGCTACTTGGCGGAACAGTAATCACAGCGGTAAGTCAAACTGCAGTGAGTGAAAATGAATGTAATCTGGAGGCACCTAAAAAAAAGTAGAATGTTTAATCGGTCTGCTTAAAAATTTAAAGCGGACCATAAAATTTAGAATTATGTCTGAAAAAAAGTGTTTAAATGAAGAGCTTTTGGTAAACGTTTCAAAGAGACGTCCAAAGTTCAAAGCAGGAACAGAATTAGCAAATTCCGTGAATATGGTTGATGTTGATTCGAGTAAAGACGTAACCGATGAAGCTGAGATCATCAAGATCTCTATTCGGTTGACTGAGAAAACTTGCGTGTAAAAGCAAGTTAGGGATTCGGGTAAGTGGCCACCAAGCAGTAATGCCTGGTGGCTTTTTTATTTATTAATATTAGAAATTATGGAATATATAAATGACAATACAACGATAATTGGAACGGTATCGGGTACGATATTGAGCGTCGTGGCCATGTTTGATGCTGGAGATATTATTAAGACGGTAATCATGGCTACGATTGGTGCTGTTGTTAGTTTTTTGGTGAGTAGAGGGTTGAAGTGGATTTGGGGGAGGTGGAGGAAGTAGGTTTGATTTTGGAGAAAGTTTGTATATTGTGGGGGAATTAATACCACCAAATGCCATACAAAACTTGCAAATGGTTGTTGAATTTGCCGTCTGATGGTAGGGGTATAATACAGTTGGGCAAAATAGAAATATGAGTGAAGAAGATTGGATAAATAGTGCGCAAGAACAAATCATTGAGGATGATGACAAAATTTTATTTAAAGAAGCCTCAGGTTGCTTTTTATCTGGGTATTATCGTTCTGCATATATAATATCTTGGATTTCGCTTATTGAATCTTTAAAGAGGAAAATCCATATCCTATCAAATTTGGGAGATTCTAGAGCAACAGATGCGAAACAAAAAATTGAGGATGCCGAAAATGACAAACAATCTGCGGACAAACTCATATTCGAAGAAGCAAAAAATTGTGGAATAATTGACAATGCAGACTATAGCAAGGTTAGTTTTCTTTGGGAACAAAGATGTCTTTTTGCTCACCCATACAATTTGAAACCTGAAATAGACGAGGTAAAACACATCATTGGTCAATCAATCAGAATTTCTTTAGGAAAAGATCTTCATTTTAACAAAACCTACTTAACCGAGCTATCTGATAATATAAGCAAGAAACCTTTTTTTCTGCCAACAGAAATTGATCAAGTTCGAAAGTTTGCCAATCGTACAATTTCTAGAATTCAAGAAGACCTTCATCCATTCTTCTTTAAGACCCTTCTTTTTAAAGTTGGTGAAATAGCACTTGATGAAGAAAAATTCCATGAACTAAGGAAGTTAAGGTACTTTATTGTAGAGTTATTTATTAACACAAAATTACCTCTCGATAATCCAGAATGGTCATTAGAACATAGAGTAACGAATTACCCATACGAATGCTTTATTGGTCTTGTGCATCAGGAAACTTGGAACTTACTACCTGAGAGAATTAAGGAAATGCTTATTTCTTATTTAGAAGGGGAAAAAGACTCTTCGAAATTAATTGCTTTAAAATCTATCTCTGGATACCTAGTACAACATAACAAATTAGAGGAGGCTTTCATAAGTCGATACCACAAAAAACTGAATAGCCTAACTTTTGATAATGCAATACATTTTTATGGCGAACCAAAATCTAAATTTAAAAGGATATGGACAGACTTATCTGGCTATCAATATGACGAACAAAATCCTGTTATTGACTATTTAAGAACAAATAGAGGTGTAGAGTTAATCAACGGACTGGATAAGGAAAAACAAATTAATTTAGGTAGAATGCTTAAGTCGGCTGCTTCCAACAGTCATTACAAAAGTCAAAATCTAATCACATCAATCAAACATGGTTCAATTGATTATTCAGAATGGCTAAAATCAGGGATTGCAATTGCTAGTTTCTCGAGTTTAAAGGATGAATTCGATTTAGACAAAAATTCTATAAATAGGTTCGTAACAATAATGAATGAATTGTCAGAAGAAACTCAAAACGGATCATATGATTTTTTGGAAAGTCTAATTGATAATGATAAAGTTAGTGAGTGGGTAAAGTTGATGTTCAATGAACCTGAATTCATTGACATATCAACGAAAGCGCTTGAATCGGTGGAAAGTTGGGATACGAATAACAAAAAAAGGTTTGAAAGTCTAACAGAAAAAATAATAATATACTTTGCCCAAGAAGATGTATAGTGCATACCCTTCGGCATACGCACCATTCACAAGCCGTTATCTTCAACCTTGAAAAACGAAATACAACAATTATGATAAGAATTTTACATTTAACCGATTTCCATTTAAATAAGAGAACATTGAGGGATTGGAATGACTTTTATAAAGACTCATTTCTTAAAAAGGTTAGGGAGTTTCATGATAAACGAGATATTGATATCGTTGTATTTACGGGTGACTTAATTGACAAAGGAGGTAAAGATTTAAAGGGCGCTACTAATGCTTTTGAACTATTCAAGAAAAATATAATTGATCCAATTATAGAATCTTTAGAATTAGATATTTCAAAATTTATTATTTGCCCTGGAAACCATGATATTGTTAGGTTGGCCGATGATGAGATAGACGAAAATGGACTAAGTACTACTTTAGTAACAAGTGAAAAAATTATTTCGTTCATAGAGAACACAGAGGAGTTCAGTTCATACAAAAGGATCGAACGTATTAAAGAGTATAAACAATTTGAAAAAAAATTGTATGAAAACACCAAAGAGGAGAAGGTTCAATCTATCTTTGCCTTTTCATTAAAATTCAAAATTGGTGATAAAACTGTCGGTATAAGCTCATTAAATTCAGCATGGAGATGCTATAATGAGAATGATTTTGGAAATATCCTAATTGGAGAAAATCAATTGAACAACAACTACAAATTTGTAAAAGATTGCGAAATTAAAATTGCATTGGTTCATCACCAAATGGATTGGTTAGCAGAAGTTGAGAAGCGCACAATAAATTCACATATTCATAGAGACTTTGATATAATATTATCGGGCCATGTTCACGAAGGAACCTCAAATATGGTTACTGGTTTTACAGGTTCTTGTTTTCAAAATGTTTCTCCTTCTGGTTTGAATCAGATTAGAACTGATAATATTCATTTTGTTAATGGATTTACTATAATAGACTACAATGAAAGTATAACCTGTCATTATTTAAAATATAATCATGACCAAAAAATATTTGTAGATAACACAGATTTAGTTGACACTGGTAAGAAAACATTTCATAAACCACCAACTGACTCGATGATAAATATTGAAAATTATCGAGAAGCGGTGGATAACATAATCGAGGATCATTATGCTGAAATGAATGACCACTTCATAACTGGGAAGAAAAATGAAAAAGAGGTAACTGTTAAAAGCGCTTTTATTTACCCCCCTATTGATGATGGAAAAAGTATCTATGAAGAGAAAGTATCAGAAACAAAATTCACAGATATTATTAATTCTAGCGACAATATGTTGCTTCTAGGTTCCCAGGAATCAGGTAAAAAAAGTTTATTGTACCGAATTATAGTCGAATATGTAGATGATTATGATATTTACAATAAGATACCAGTCTTCATCGACTTTAATGAAGTGAAAAACAAAGAGTTTATAACAATTATTAAAGAGTATACACGCTTAAATACTGAAAGGGTTAAAGAAATACTTCAAAAAGGAAAATTTGTTTTTTTAATCGACAACTTGAGTTATCATGAATCTAAAAATTTTGGTACTCAAATTAATAAACTACATAAGTTTTATAAAGATTTTTCTAACAATAGAATAATTGGCACCTATGAGCATGATAGCATTGGAATTTTGCCAACCGAAATTATTAGTTATTCTAAAATACCATTTTCCTATCAATTTGTTAGAGGTCTAAAAACAAGAGAAATTAAGCAAATAATGAGACAATGGCTACCTTCAGATGATGTTATAAAAAATGAAGAGAGATTAGAGAAATTGGTTAATACATTTTCATCTTACCATTTGCCAAATAATGCATTGTCTGTGCATCTATATTTATGGTGTTATGAAAATAGCTCTGAAAAACCAATTAATCAAGCTGTTTTAATGGAAATATATGTTGATTTAATTTTAGAAAAATTAAATCAGGAAAATATTTATAGAAAAACTTTTGACTCAAAAAATAAAATTCAGCTCATAGCAATGATTGCTGAAAATATTATTAGAAAAGAAGATAATAGATACCTTTTATCATATTCGGAATTTCACAAACTAATTCATGAGTACTTAAAAAACAAAGTTGGATTCAATTATGATGAAGATGTAATTATTAAATACTTATTTGAAAGGAAAATATTTACAAAAACTATTAAAAATGAAGTGAAATTTTCACAGGTATGCTTTTTACATTTTTTTGTAGCCAAAAGAATGCAGGATAACCCAGAGTTCAAAGCATTTATTTTAGATGAATGTCGCTATTTTAATTATCAGAAAGAGATAGATTATTATACTGGTCTTGTTCGAAGTGATTTAGAGACTTTTAACCTAATGTTCAATAGGTTTAAAAAAGTATTCGAACCTATGGAGTTTATATTAAAAAGTATAAATCCAGACGATTACTTTAATGTGAATCTGACTAAAAAAAATAATACAGCAGAGCCTCTTGCACGCAATATTGAGGTTGCTAAAATTAAGGAGAATAGACCAACAGATGAAAAGGCTGAGCAACAGCTAGATGAACAATTAAATCGAATTTCAAAAATTAGAAAAGAGTCAAAAGAAATCAAAAAAATTGATTTTGACCGTATGCTTTTAATTATGTGTAATGTCCTAAGAAATTCAGAAGGCATTGAAGACCTTGAACTCAAAAAAGAAGCTTATAACGAAATAATAAAACATAATATAACCTACTCAATTCTATATACTCAATTATTAATACGATATATAATTCAGCACAAAAAACTACCTACAAATTTCCCTCCCAATATTTCTCTTGACTATTTACTTCAAAATTTACCTTATCATATTCAGCAATCTTTAAATGCTCATCTTGGGACTCAAAAATTAGAAGTTGTAATTTTAGATAAGATTAATAAGGATATAAAAGGGGGGTCAAATACAAATTCAGAAATTGAAAATTATTTGTCAGTTGCTCTTTTCTCAGACATTCAGGGAGATAATTTCGATAAGCAATTGAAACGATTGGTAAAGTCAACAAATACAGTGCCTGTTCAGAATTATCTACTCTTCAAATTGACTGAATTCCTATATAAAAGATCGAAGGAAGGATCTAAAAATGAGGAAATGTATTTAGACCTCATATCAGATTTACAGATCAGAAGTCAAAAACTCCCGAAGAGATTAAAGGAACAAATTGTGAAAAATCTAATTGAAAACAAAAAGAAGTTAACAAAATACATGAGGTTCGAATAATAATATTAAAGGGCAACAGACAGTCGAGTAAGTAAAGGGATTTTTTACCCCTAAACCTCACACAAAACCATTCATGAACCTCTCGATTACTCATATTCTATTTAATTTATAATCGTATTCGTGATTGCTTCGTAGTTCATATGGATCTTGTTTTACAGGCGATACGGTCTAAATAAGTATAGACCAGTTTGTACCCCAATTTCCACTGGTAGAACATATTTGGATATGACTTTGCAATAAACCAAAGCCACTTTATTGCTTTGACCTTGTTTCCTTTGAAGCGTTTATACTTATTCAAAATCCTTTTGATCATGTGATTATGCAGGTAGTAAAGAATAGGCTGCAGGCTCTCACTACTTTACCTTTCCATTATATTGAATCCAACCACGAATCTTTGGGTCGAACAAATTTGCAAAATCTTTAATACCATTTGATATTCTAAGTTCTATCAAAAATAAACAGCCCACCTGAGCGAGCTGCTAAGAATCAAATGAACCACAACGGGCCACGAATCAACCCGTTTGCGTTATTTGTTTCTCAGCTGCATTCTTCAAGAAATCAACTTCTCACAAAATCGAAAAAGCCTTATAAATTTACTTCTTTCGGTTCCTGGAGGCGTTTCAATAATCCTCTGTTTGATTTTCTCCATTTCTGCAGGAATTTCTTTCCTGGGCATTGATTTAAGAATGCTTTTAATGACTGCGGAATTAATATGATACATGATATCTGAATTTATGTTCGGCACACCTCATCTAATGAGACGTGCCGAACTGGTTAATAATTACGATTTGATTAATTGGTGAACGAGAACTTGTCTTAATTGCTTGAGAGAGTTCTGGATTCGCTTGTAATTCTCTTCCTGCTGCTCCAAATGCAAAAGTGATGAAACAGTCTTCTTGACAGCTTGAGGCTTATGAAAAGTGGCGCTGTGTGCTTCAGTGATTATTTTGATGAGGTCATTTTTCCGAATGAAAGGAATCACAGATCCTACTAAAGCAACTTGAAATTGTTTTCCTTGATGAAGGGAGTAAACAATCCAGTACAGGTTTTCTTTTTCACTTTCCGAATTGCAGCTTATCACAAAGCAATTCGGACATGGCTTTTTGAGTGGTTTTCCGCTGTTTAATCCTTTATTGAGGATGAAGAAGTGGGGACCGGTATACACACCGCCCTCTCGATAGGTAATCATTTTGAAATTAGACATAACTTAGGTTTTAAAAATTAAGTCTTGTTCATCGTCGCTTCGCTCCGCCATGAATTCCAAAAGAAAAAACCAAAGAAAACGACCAAAAAAGGCCGAAAAAAAAGGAAAAAAGAAAGCCCATTTTTTAGGGCTAAGTAGCAGCTTTGTCAAGGTTTTTGTCAATAAAAAATTTGACTCCATGAAGTGAACAATGGAATGGATGGCAAATTTTAGAGCTGAGGAGATTTAAGTTGAAAAAAGATAGCCAAAATTATTATTGCAAAACCCGAAGGGCTTGACCTTTATAAAGCTGTGAACAGCCCTATTTTTGCTTTTATTTTTTTATTTTTTATCCATAGGGAAATCTAGTCAACAAAACGTTGAATCGAAGGTATAACTGTAGAGATTGCTATAATGATAAAACGAAGGGAGAACTTTTGGTTCAAGTGTAGATGTTTCAAAATTATAGCATAACACATAAGATTATGGGAACCATGAGTGAGCCAAGAGAATAGTTATTGATAAAAGAAAACAGCTACTCTTGACTTCCTACCAACGTAGTATAGTAAGAAAAGCTTTAAGTATTTGCTGCCTTTTTCAGGCAGCTGATACCTCCTTGCAAAAATGTTAGTCAGTTCGAAGGAAGAAAGTTTTTCAAGTGTGCTTTTTGATTGATTACGGGTATAATTATGGTTAAAGGAAATACCTATTATTCAATTCAAAAAGTAACCGTGAATATGAAAAAAGCACTCTTGACTTCAAGAATAATAGATGGGACAGTAATTTAAAAAAAATACCTGCTGACCGAAGGGAGGCTGGTATTGCCATGCTAGATGCTATTCAACTGGATAATTATAGCCTGGAACTTTTAATATTGTTTTAACGATTTTGCAAAGTGTCTTATTTATGTAAATCTTCAATTCGGAGCAATTTTGGACACTATATTCATTTAGAACCAATGTATTTAACAATTGAACAGGAAATGGAGCCTTCAGCTATTCAATCAGACTAAGTACGGAGGGAATATGTTTTATTTTAGGATAAAGCTAGACACGGAGAACGCGAGCCGTCTGCGAGTGGAACGAAGGGGGGCGCAACAAGTGGCTGGGAAGCAGACAGGTTGCAACCTCTGTGCCTTAGCACACGAGGGGCGTTTCCAGTTTTTTGGATTCGAAGGGGTAATGTTTTACAAGGGTGGGTGTTTTTTTGATGCAATGCAATGGAGACAAAAAAATAAGCCCACGCTTGACTTCTTTAATGTTAAATGGAACGTAGAATTTAAGTGCTTGCTGACCTTTTTCGGGCAGCTAGCACCTCTTAGGGTTATGCCAAAAACTGGAACCGCCCCGAAGCCTGAGAGACTTAGCAGGCGAGCCAAACACGACGCTGCGGTGACACCCCATTTATAGGGAGAGGGAGAGGATGAGGAACGAGAACGCTACCTCACCTTTAAGGGGTATGGGGTGGCAGAGTAGCAGCAACTGAAGGAGGAGACACCCACGTGAGAAAAATAAGTGGAATGTGGCGCGCGGAGTTTCCGAGCACGACACAATGGAACGGTAAAAACAAGCCCGTAGTGCAACGGAGCTTTGTATAGGCTTGTTTTTATATTTTTTGAGCAGGGAGGTGGTGATGACTGAAGACCTTATTTCCTGTTCCACACAATCGTTAGTTAGAACCAATTTATGCGAAGCTAAGAACCAAAGAATCGTCAGTTGTTGGTAGCGAAGGAGTAACTTTAAGTTTAGGTAGATGTTTAGTCGTGGCGCGTTGGAACGGAGAGGTGATTTATTAAGGAGTAATCTTTAAATTGAAAGGATTGCGCTTCGCCCCGTGGGAAACGGATAGCTTTTTGAACTGTTTTGCACAGGAACACACTATAACAAAGCGACCTTGGAATGCTCTTGGTATAGTGTTGTTTCCGTAGCAAAAACAGGATAAAACTAGGAGGAGTAGACGGATTAGGCGCATGAAAATGGAAAACTAGAATTAGTAATGATTTATTTAAATTCCAGAAATATACTTTACTCGAATTTAGAACCGGAAATCAGCATTTTATTTCATTTTTAAATAGTTGCCAGGTTAATTCTTTAAATAATTCACCTGTACTATTAATAAAGTCATATATGGTTAAAATCAAATCAGTAAGCAATTCGTGATCAAAAGACCACGAATTGACTACATACACTAAATTAAAATAGTGAAAGCTGTTTAACATTTGAAAATAAATCTTGATTGGTTGTGTAATAACCTGCTCGGTATTTTGAGACTTTACAGATTTCTTTCCGTTTAAGTTCAATAAGATTATCTGATCTTAAATCTGCAACAATTTTACAAATGCTTGATCTTAGTATACCAGTTTCATTTGCCACCATTCTCATTGTTTTTGGATGTTGTGAAAATGATTGATAAACCTTTTCCTTTTGTGTTATTAAAACCTTCTTCCTCCTTAATAGCTCATCCATTGAGTGTTTAGGTACTATTTGATTCTTGTAACGAAAAGACTCTATTTGCCTCTTAAGGTCTCGATATCTGATGATCTGTCTCTCATCAAATATATTGTACCTTTCAAGGCTGAAAACTGGAGTCAAAACTCCTTCTTTTATTAAACCTTTCACTTCCTGTGTGCTACATTTTAAGAGTATAGCTACCCCTTCTGTTTTTATAAACATAATTAATTATTTAAAAGCAAGCGCTTTTAAAAACTCAATGCTTGAAAGCTAGAAGTAAATCATAACATTACTCATATACATTTTTTATAAATAAAAATTCAACTAAATCTTTTCAATAATGGGAATCACTTACTGGCAGTAGTGTATGTCATTATTGTGCTAATTTTGTCACAATTTTGTTGCGATTATGAAACATCGCTGTATATTTGTAAAATAAAAGAGGGTCAGAATCTCTTGAAAATTTACTAAAATCTTATTCATTTAAGTTTTTAAAAGCATATGGAGAGTCTACCAGGGCTCTCTTTTTTGCTTGGGTTAAATACAAACTTACTTACTTTTATTGATAGTTTCTCTTATTTGCTTTTCTTTGAATTTTTAGTTATTCACATCTTATAATTAGATATAATAAATAAGTACTTGCTTGTTTTTAAAAACCCTTGTTATATCAGATGAGTATCAATAAATATGAATAAATATGGACGACCTATAGAGCTTTTTATTTGTTGAAAAGCCGATTTTAAAATCTATCAACATTAATTGTTAATAAATAAGAAACTTTAACGTCATTCGTGTCAAAAAACAATGATTTACATCTATTTTAATAGAATTAACCTTTTATTTGTTCACTACACTGATTCTATGGTATAGATTTATGGGTGCCATTGTTAGAGCTATTTTAATTCAAGCTTTCCTTCCTCTTTATTGTATCTCAGATGATTGCATTATTAATCTTGTTTAGGTTTATTTGAAACGAGCAGTTCCTTAATGTCCACATTGAGAATCTCTGCTATTTTATAAAGGTCTTCAATGCTCGGTTGTCTTTTGTTTTGAGAATAAGAGTGAACCATGTTATAGCTTTTACCAAGTTGGTTAGCTAGCCATATTTGCTTAATTCCTTTCCTGTCCAAAACCTCTTTAATTCGGTTCATTTTGAATCCATTTTTTCAGTCCACCAAGATAGGAAAGTTTTTAAGAATACTCACTAAATGAGTATAAATATTATCATTCAGTTTGGGTGGCGGTTGGGGAAGGGCAAGCTCTTTTGGTTTTTCAGGGTTGGCTTTTGTGTCGGCAAAAACCAAATGTGCTTGACCGTGCGGTGGCTTTTCTTTCCGCAAACTTGCAAGCGTTGGCAAAGACATACTCTTTTGCAATTTTTGGCTTTTGTGGTGGCTGAAGTGAATTGCAAATGTGTATGGCTTTAAGCGTTGGGATTCAGCAGTATTTCATTATTAAAATTCAAAATTTGCAAATCAGTTGGTACTGCTAATTTAATTCCTCTAGTTGATAGTCTTTCTTGGTTTAATGATTGATTTAGAATCTCATAGTTAGGAATGAATATATCTGAAACAGTATGTATATTGTCACAAACTCTTAATTTTGGTTCTTCGTTGATCGAATACAACCTGTGAATTAAGTATTTGTCTTTATTATCATTTATAAAGCTCAATTCACCAGAACTCAAAATTATAGGTAATTCAAACTTATAACTAGTAGATTTGGCATCAGAGAATACTACAGAATTATCCAAGTTGGTTATTTCAAAATCATAAGGCATTCCCGTTTCTTTACTTTGATTCATCCACTTAAAATCTTTTATAATTGAATCATTTTTCTGAAGTTCAAAGTATTTATAAAGTAGCTCTTCTCCTTTTAAGCCTGTGTCCTTGAATAGCTTATTTGCTTTTTCTATATCTCTAATTCTTGGAATAACTCGTTTTGATACTTTTTCTTCGCCAGTTTGAGAAGCTATTTCTAACTCTTCGTAATATTCAATATTTACCGATTCAATCTTGTTGTTTAAATATGTTACAAGTGGTCTAAATTGATTTGTAGTATTATCTATTTGTTTTCTTGCGCCTATGTTTCCAACAATATTTGAAATCTCAATGAAATCAGTTGACCCATTTTTAAATAACAGAAATACTAATTCATTAGTGTCAAGACCTAACCATAATAAAAACCAATCATCATTTGGACTAACTTGAATTATATCCCTTATTTCACGTACAACAGAATTAATTCTTAAGTCACCAACTAATAATTCAGGCTCATTACCTTTTCTTATTTTTGGACTTCTGTATGAACCGTCTGGATTTTTGATATAATCTAATAATGACAATAAATCAAATACACGATTTTGATAAATTAACTGTGACGATATTGTTTGGTGTTCTTCGGTTAAAAAACTCAATGTTCCATCAAATAACCCGATGTGAGTTTGATTACTTGTTAAACTTGTTCCTAAATCCGCTTCGGATAATCTTTTTATACCAATTACTGAATCTCTATGTACTTGATTTATCATACTATAACTTGATTATTTTTTTATCAAAAAGGTGATGTATAATTGAATAAACTGTATTAACGCTCACAGCATTACCTGCTTGTTTATATAATTGATGATTACTTACACCTGCTTTTGACGCGTTAAGACAGAAATCTTCATCAAAACCTTGAAGTCTCAAAGCTTCTAAAGGCGTTAATTTTCTAATTCGATGTTTTGCTTGTTCATCTTTTGGAATATCTTTTTCTAGATATTTAGATGGATTTGGATGATTTAGAAATTCGTCAGAGTAATAATTGTCTTGACAAGCTCTGTGCATTTTAACCATTGTAGCAGTCAAAGGCCTTGCAATAAGTTGATTTATTTCCGATTTAGATTTAAAGTTTTTACTACCATTTGAAAGGATTGTAGGTTTTATTCTTTCTGACAAATAGTATTTTTCATCTACATTTTTTTCTAGTAGATTGTCTAGAACATTTTTGTATTTTTTTAAGCTTGTTGAACCATTTAGATGAATAGTTGAATCTTTAACAACTTCACTGTCTAAATTAACTGGATTATCTATAAGGTCTTTTCTAACAGCGAAAAAGAATACTCTTCGTCTAGTTTGAGGAAGACCAAAATCAGATGTGTTAAAAACATCAGATGTTACATAATATCCTGCATCATCTTCAAGTGAACGGATAATCTCCTTATAAGTTCTTCCTTTATCGTGGGTTTTAATATTTCTTACGTTTTCTAATAAAACGTATTTTGGTTTTTTGATTAATAATATGTCAATAATATTATAGAATAAATTTCCTCTTTTGTCTTCAAACCCTTTCTGTTCACCCATCATACTAAATGCTTGACAAGGAAAACCACCAGAAAGTAAATCAAAGTTGGGTAGTGAACCGATATTTTTAATACTAGAAGTGAATTCTTGTATATCTCCAATTTCTACTTCATTTGATGTGTCATAATTTGATTTATAAGTAAGGGTTGCATACTTGTCGATTTCAGAAAAGCCTACACATTCTGAAATTAAATTATTGTCTTTACAGTATAGGTCAATTGCTCTTCTAAAACCACCTATTCCAGCAAATAACTCTAAATGTTTTAATGTCTTTTTCATTATTTTAGTTTAAGTGTTTTACAATTTGATTTCCTATGACTTCAGCCAGTTTTACAGGTACTGCATTTCCTATTTGTGCATACCAAGTATTATTTGCTCCCATAAAGATAAAATCATCAGGAAAAGTTTGAATTCTTGAAGCCTCTCTAGGACTTAAACCTCTTGGTTGAGTCGGATGTATATACATATTACAATCCATTTTCATATGAGAAGTTATTGTTTTAGAAACTTCTGTTTCTTTTAGTTTAAAATATTTATCCTTAAACATATGATTTCTGCTAGAGTATGGCATTATTTCTTTTATAGACTCGTGTAAAGAATTTGCTCCTTGAGGTAACCTGTCAAAAATTTCAATATCTCTATCGTTGTTGTATCTGTTGGTATGGTTAGCCAAATAATCAATATGTTTTTGATTGTTAATCTCTTTGATGAATTTATTTTGGCTGTAGCCGTTTAACCTAAACTTAAATCCTATTTTCTCGTTCTCTAAACCTTTTGTGTTTTTTTGTCTTTTAGGTTTTAGTTCTGGCAATCCGTAAAGAGCGTCTTTCAGTTTTATAGGTTGAAAATTCTCCTTTTGTAAAATAATATCTTGAATAATATCTTTTGCGGTAACATTATTTATTCTGCTTCCAATAACAAAAACCCTTTCCCTATTTTGAGGTATTCCAAAATCTTTGGCATTTAGTAAAGTCATTTCAATTGAATATTCTGCTCCAAGAATCGAATGGAAATTTTCTAAAATTTCATCAGATTTTTTCATCATTCCTTTTACATTTTCCATAATGAAATATTTAGGCTTTAAATTCCCCAATAGCTCTAAATAATATTTGTACAATTTGTTTCTTGGGTCGTCTAGAATTCGTTGTCTATTTGCCATTGAAAAACCTTGACAAGGTGGACCTCCAACGATTAAATCTATATTTTTGAATTTTTTCTTTATTTCCTCGCTGTTTGCAATATCTTTAATATCTCCACAGTAATAGTTGTCTAAATGAATATTGTGATTGAAGTAATATGATTCCAAAAATTTAGGTTCAATTTCATTTATTAATACTGGATTAAAACCTACATTTTTTAATCCTAAACTTAATCCGCCACAACCAGCAAATGTGTCAATACATTTTAGTTTAGAATTTTCATTGTTTTCTGTTTTATTAATGAATTTCAATAGCGTAGATGAAATGTCATCTCTCTTTTTGTAAAGAGTGTTGTAAAGTGAATTTATTTTAGACCAAGTCTTTGAGTCAAGGTTCTTTTGTAAGTTTTCATCTAATACAATTAAATCTTCATTGATTAATTCAATATTTTCAAGTTCTAAAAGTCTTTTTATATCAAGTATTAATTGTTTGACTTTAGATTTATAGTTTGAATCAAAATATTTGCTGTAAAATTCAATCATTATTTTAGGTTTAACTTTTCTTGTTTAACATTAATTTGCTTTAAATACTTAACTTTTTCTTCTGCTACTGAAAGTGCATCTGTCGAACAATTACTTTCATAAATTTTTTTAGCAAATAAGTCACTGAAGAATTCAGTTTTTAGTTCATCAAAGTTTAAGTTGAAGACTTCAGCCATTTTCTTTAATCGTTTTTCATCAAAATCTCTTTTTCCGTTTTCGATTTTGCTTAAGTTAGCTGAATCTAAATCAAGTTTTGCTCCGAGTTGAGTAAGTGTAAAACCCATTTCAGTTCTCAATTTTCTTATGTATTCTCCGAATGATTGTTTCATTTGACTTGATATTTTAGACTTGTCAATATTTGACAAATATAAAAATCATTTTCAAATAATCGTGTTTTTCAAACGTTATTTTATTGTAGCGGTGGGAAAAGGCAAGCTCTTTTTATTTTGTGAGGCACGAGCAAAATGAAATGTGCTTGACTGTGCGGTTGGCTTTTCAGAGCTTGTGTTCAACAGGTGGCTATACGCAATTGTGCATATCCCACCTATATTTCTACCCAAATCTAACAAAAATCCTCACCAATCCCACCTCCAAAACATCACAAACTCAACTAAATTATTTCAACCCCTTACCTTTCTAAGTTCATAAAAGCCATAAATCATGAAAACTACACAAAACAAAACAGCTCCTAATTTTTGAAAATTAAGTTGGCTAATTATTTTTTCTCGATCAACTAAACTTTTTTCATTGAAAACGATATCGTAATAAGTATTCTCATCAGCACCTGGAAATACTCCTAATGTAATTTCGGGATTGGTGTCCATCAGAGAAACAAATTTGTTTTTATCAAGGGCTGACAATAACGCAAAACCATCTCTGTAAACTCTACTTGAATTCTTTAATTTGATGTGTAAAACCTTTCTGATCTCATCCGTTTCATCTATTGGACTTGGTTTAGATTGATAATACTCAATTTGCCCTTTTACATAGTTTAAATTGTCGAGTCCATTCAGTATTTTATTTTTCACAAAAAACTGACTGCCAACAAGAGCTGATAAAGTAAATATGAAAATAATGTATCCTATTTTAAACTTATTACTCATCAATTGATGTTTGTCAACCTTAATGATAAAGTTAGAATAATTACTGAAAGCAGAACAACAATCTCAAATCCCATTTTTTATTTTGGAAATAAGACTTTTATAAATGGGGTCATTTCCTGAAAAGTTGTTGTTAGCAACCTTAATTTTGATTACATCAGATTCTATTTTGACCTCAGTTTTTACATCGTCGATGGTGTAAAACTCTATTAGTTTCTCTTTGATTTGAGCTATATCCATATTTGTTTCAGGAAATAGTTGAAATAAAAAGTCGTCAATATTTATTAGTATGGTCATTTATGTAAACAATTTTGAACTCAAATATAAGTATTTATTAGAGTTTGGGTGTGTGAGAAGGAAATGAAGCTTTAAGGAAAGGCTGTTTTTAATACAATTTTAAGTAAAAGAGGATATTCGAAATTAAAGGGTTGATTACTTGTAATAAAACATTATCTTCGTCTTGATTTAGGTGGTTAGATTAGGTTTATAAGAGGGAATAGGACGCTCGTTCATTCCCTCTTATTGTTTTTACGCTGTTTCTTTTTTTCTGCGTGGGCTAATTTAAAAGCATTTAAGAAAGTGGAGTATTCGACTAAATCGCCTTCCGCAGATGTAATAAAGTAGAAGATGCCATTTGCCTTTTCAACACCGAGCGTTCCTAGACCTTCACAAATTTCAGCTATGTAATAGCCTTCTTTTAAATCTACAATGATTTCAGAGTAGGAAAAGTCGTAAAACTTATCCCCTACTATGTCTGCATATTCTTTACTAAATTCTGCCATTGTTAAACTGTATTGGTTTCAAGACAATGAATTTAATTAAATTCATTGTTATTTGTACTATATTAGCATCATGAAACTTTACAAACTACTTCAAATTCAATCATTTTTCATTCTATTTTTTGGAATTGGGTTATCTACGGCACAAGTACCATCAGGGTATTATAGTACTGCTGAAGGTTTAACAGGAGAAGCGTTGAAAGCTGCGCTAAATGATATTATAGATGATCATGTCAAGTTTTCTTACACAAGTTCAAATACAGATGTTTGGGATATTTTAAAGGAAACGGATAAAGATACTATTGATCCGACTAAGGTTATTTTAATTTATACTGGATGGACTGTTGATGCAGCTCAAGAATATAATTCTGGAAGTGGGTGGACACGTGAACATGTTTGGGCTAAATCACGTGGAAACTTTGGTACTTCTCAAGGTGCTGGAACAGATGTTCATGCTTTAAGACCTTGTGATGTTTCTGTGAATTCTGCTCGTAATAATCGTTGGTTTGGGATTGGAGAATATGAATATATTGATGGTGATGGACCAACTGGATGTTATACAAGTACCTCATCTTGGGTTTGGGAACCACGTGATGAAGTTAAAGGGGACATTGCCAGGATGATGTTTTATATGGATACGCGATATGAAGGAGAGAATGGGGAGTTGGATTTGCAATTGATTGATTTTATTCCTAGTGATAATAATACGAATGAGCCTATTCATGGTTTGTTTTCTGTTTTACGTCAATGGCATATCGATGATCCAGTTGATGATTGGGAAAGGAATCGGAATGATGTTATTTATTCTTATCAAGGGAACCGTAATCCTTTTATTGATCATCCGGAGTTCGTAGGTAAAATTTGGGGACATGTATTGGATGAATATGAGATAGGTTTTAAAGATGAAATAGTTTCAACATCTTCGTTATCCAAGAAGCAAATTGCTAACTCTAAAGAGCTAGTTATGGTTGTTGATGCCCTTGGTAGAGAGGTTGAGATTAAGCGTGGGGTTCTTCAGTTTTATATTTATTCGGATGGGAGTGTAGAGAAGAGGGTTTTGAGATGAGATTTTATGAGCTTTATGAAAGGGTACCTAGAAAGGTAAATCATCATCCTCTATTTTCTCCACAACTAAATGCGACACATATTCTTCACTCCAATCAGACTTTCTAATAAATTTCAAGCGCTCATCTTTCTCGAATATTTCTTTTGATATTGCCAACTTGTAATCCTTTCGATTATGGTTTTTTAACCATATATAAAAAGGTTCTGGATCTCCAAATGGTAAATCTTCCTCATAAGAGTATCCTCTAGCTTTCAGCAGTTGTTTTACGTCATCAAGACCCTCAAAATAAAAGTTATAGTTAACATCTAATTTGGATTTTAACTCCTCAACCAAAGGATGATTAATCATTAGGATTTTATTAATCTCATCCGCTTGATCTTTATTTTCATCACTAAGGAAATTGACCAATTTATTTAGAGTATTAGCAGTTTTTTCAAGCCCTTTAATTAAACTAGTTTCTTTAACTCTTGTCTGTTCTTCCAAAAAGCGTTGAAATAAACCGGCCATCTGTTCCCTGAGATATTTGACTATATCAGATGCAGTTTCAAAACCTTTAATTATGTTATTTGCTTTAAGCGACTTTATTTCCTCTATAAATTCATACACACGCCTGTCGTCAACATATCTATACTTCATCTCCCCTTCCTTATTTATTAAATAGGTTTCATATTCCGAAAGAACATTAGAGTCTACAAAAGTATAAACCTGTTTACCTTCATTAAGAGCAGCTTTTAGTTCCATTTGGGTTATTGAAGACTTAGTATTGTTTTTCGATTCGCTTCCAAACCGACCACCGATTATACAAACTAATATATCAATGTTTTTTATTTCTTTATAACAATATTCCTCTAAAGCCTCTTCTTTACCATAAGGTATATCACCTTCCTCATTTCTGACAGGTTCATAACCCATTTGTTCAATAAAAAAATCTAAATCCGCTCTGACTTGTCTTAAGTCGTAAAATGTTGAACTAATGAATATTCTTGGTTTGGCCATTTTTTTAATTAAAATATCGATAAACTAATGATAGATTTCAACTTTACAAGTTTTAAACAAGATAGGTTTTATGTAGAACTTATAAAATGAAGTTTTAAATTTAAAAAAAATTTATAAACGAACTATTACAAGGCCAATAACATTTCTAATAATCCCTCTTGAGGAGTCACATCATTTTTCGTATAACTCACATTTCCATGAGACCAAACACCAGGACTATCATAGCACTGTTTAGAACCAATGATGTCAAAAGCTTTAACTCCTTCCTTTCTGATGAGGATTCACTCTGTCAAATCGCTTCTATACATTTTCCTGATGAAGAAAATACCATCAAAAACATTAAACCAGTCTCCCAGGTGGCTTTTGTAACCTAAAATTGTACTATTGAAAATGAGATTTGCGCAGTTGGGATTATTTCTGATTTCTTTGAAATTAATAAAAGCATAGTCATGATCTATTTCAGTTGCCATTTGGAAATCCCATGAATCTTCTGAAACATCAATTTTTTCAGCATCTTCATGAACGTTAAAAGCATGTTCTCCAGTTACTGAGGTAAATGCCACAGCGTAAACCTCATCTCCATATTTATCAACGAGTCTGTTGGTTAGAGAATTAAATACTTGATAAAAATCATCACCTTCTTTGTAAATAGCATTTTCTAACGTTCTTGTTGCATGAAAATTAGCAGTCCAAATAATGATTTTTTCATCTGGATGTTCTTCTAGATACCATTTTACATTTTCAGCCATCAGACTGTCACGTAGACTAATACTTATGTTTTGCTGTTGATAAGTGCCTTTATTGAGTTCAAGTTGAGTCATTAATCCTTCGATATTTAAAACACCTTGATGTACTATTCTTGAATTTTTTGAATCTATTGCTGCTGCATTCTTTTTGATTGTCGTTAAATCATCTTTCAATCTCTCAACATCTACTTGGTTAGCAATTGCAGTGTCAGCATCAAAAGTTGAATGGTAATAGTTTTGTAGGTTTTTCTTGAAATGATCGAAATCAACATCTTTAAAAACAAGCTCTCCTGCAAGAATTTTATAAATATCCGCTAAATTCCATGAGTATTTATTCCCCAGTTGATTTTCTATTCCAAGTAAATTAAGACTGTCTTTATCATCAATAAATTTAAGTAAATCTTGAATTTGTTTGCTGTCGCTCCATAAGGAATACCAAGATTTTTTTATTTCTGCAACGGCATCTTTTCCACTACTTATTTTTTCTGAAGCAAATGCTATTTCTGTAAACCCACCACCTTCAAAAGCTAATGTAGAGTAGTCCATTTCCTCAACCAAAAACTTAACTAACCTAGTTTTAGCTTCAAAACTCGCACCATCTCCATGCCCTGATTCTCCGAGGACTATTATTTTTTTGTTCTGAAGTTCTTTTTTTAGAAACTCTAAGTCACTAAAATCTGTATTGTTCGTATAAAAATCATCGATTTTAGTAATATGGCTAGAATAACAGTCTGTTGGCACTTGCCCAAATAGATAAGCGTTGAATAAAATTGAAATAATAAGTAGGTTTTTCATTTTGATGAGTTTGGAGACAAAGTACTTATTTTAATTTTAGAAAGCTGAATTTAAGTAATTTCGAATATAGCTATTCAATGAGTTTCTTTCTATTCCAAGTACGGCTTCAAGAGCAAGAAAAAAATCTTCGTTTGAGTTTCCTGAATTTAATAATTGACGAACATTATCTACTCCACCTTCATCATAAGCTATTTTTACAAACAATCCACCTAAGGCATACTTGTAACCAGTTACATGATCCATATTGACAAGGTTAAGAGGTGAGTTTAAATCAATTTCAGGATGTTCATTCAAATAATCTTTCAGTTTTTTTAGATGCCATTCAAGAGGTTGACCTCTGCTTTGTCCGTAATAGGTCGCAAATCCTTCAATAAACCAAGAATGTGCATTTGGATATTTAGGGTTAAGAAAAAGATGTATCAATTCATGCGGATAAAACTCATTACAGCCATAGGAATATACAATTCCATTTTCTACATCAGCTCTACCAGATGGTGTTTCAACACCTATGTTTTCAAAATGAAAATCATATCCCCGCAGCTTAAAAAAAGAGCTCCTGTCTTTGGTGAAAATAAATTGATAATTGTCTAATTCAAAATCATATTCTCTTGCTATCTGTTCAACCAGTTTAGATTGCTTTTTCGCTAACTTTTCGTTGAAATTATGACCAGATGGATAGATGTATGTGATAAAGTCAACTTTTTTAGAGTTCATATCAAGATTTAGATTTATTGGGAGAGGATTATAGAGTTTTAAGGAATCACTGGTCTTGTCCTTTTTGGCATATACATGAAAGATGATAGGTGTTATAGAAGTACTGTCATTATAATCAACCTGAAATTTTGAAGTGATTTTATACACGGAATCATGTTGAGTAATCCCCAAGATAGTAGTACCATATTGAAGTGTCCTTATTTTGTCACCTATATCAAAGTAATCTATATCACGCAATTGAAAATACGTGCTGTCACTATACATCTTAACTTCCTTTGTGTTCCAATATTTGGCTCCATCCATATCGTTTTTGGAATGCAAAAAATCTAACCACAATTGTAGAGGTTCATCTAAATCATACAAACCTACATTCTGTTTAAAACTATGATCAACCATTATGTTTTGAGAAAAAGCAACTGATGAAATAAAAAAAGTAAGTACAAGTGTTTTACTGATGAGATCTTGAAACATAATTAATCGTAATAGTTAGATGTTTTAAATGAATATAATTCTTTTTGGTCAGTGTAATAAATAAATGATTTTCAATTATAAACAAATTTAAAGATATCTGGATAATATTAACTATTTACTTTTTGAATAAATGATAGAATGATTTTTAGATTCCCAACAACATTTCAACTAACTCCTCTTGCGGTGAAATATCGTTTTTCGAACTATTGACATTTGCATGAGACCAAAGACCAGGAGTATTCAGGCACATACTCTTACTTACAATTTCAAAAGCTTTAACTCCTTTCTTTCTGATGAGGTTTGGTAATCCTTCGCGGATATCGATATTGTGTTTGTTGCCAAGGTGATGCAGGAGCATTTTAAGCGACTTTAATTGCTTCTCTGAGTATTTGTGATAGAATGAGTATCCTCTAAATGGTTCGGAAAGTTCTTCTACTTGTGCTGGATCTACTTCTTGGCCAACGTAAGTGAAATAAGAATTCTTTCCTCTAGCAATTGGTTTTGGTTTTCCGTTTTCATCTTTTTCGAAGTAGCCTTTTGTTAATCTTCCGAAGCTGCAAAGTTCTATACCTATGCTTTGACTGTGGACTGGATTGTTGCCAATTCCTAAATGCCATGCCCAACAGTTGTTTGGAATGGCTTGGAGAATTTTACCATCGTGTTTTGAGTTGTCGTTATGTATGGACTGTCCGCCAATCACAAACTCGGTTGCCACTTTGTGTGGTCGTTCACCCCAGTGATCTATCACACGATATGGGTTTTGCCAACCTCCTGTGTGGTGGAGGAATATTGATTTCTTTTCTGTGGGTTGGTTGTGGTAGGCGTAGTTTGGGAGGAAGTATTCGGAGAATAATTCTTCTTCACTATTTGGGTTGTTGAGCATTTCCCAACCGTCGTAGAGGCGTGACCAGGTTACTGGTCCTACGATTCCGTCGGGTGTGATGTTTTGGGATTTTTGGAAGAACAAAACAGCTTGATGGGTTTGTGGTCCGAAGATTCCGTCGGGGATGATGTTGAGGAGGAGTTGGAGTTGTTTAACTTCTTGTCCTGTAGAGTTGAGTTTTAGTGTTTTCATAGAAAAAATATTTTATATTTTTTGGGACGAATGCAATTCGTCCTTACTTGCGTTTGTCTTTTGTTTCGGGTGGGAAGGAGATGAGGTTGAACCACCGACGTAAAATCGGGATTCATTTGATTGATCATTTCCGCTTATCCTTCGTCTCAGCGGGAAATGATATCAAATTGAACCACCGAAGCAAGTTCGGGATTCATCTCATTGGCTCATTTCCTTTTGTCCTTGGTGGACGCAGGAAATGAGATGAGATTGAACATCTCTCGGAGTCTGGAACGGACTCGTTTTCCGTAGAGTTCTTCGATTTCTTTTGCGGTGAGATTTGTTGTGGCGTGAGTAACGATTTGGTGATTCACCAAGAGGTCGTAACGCTGCAATAGAATCTCGGCAATGGTGTTGCATTCATTTCCATAAAATTTGATGTTCTGTTCAACTCCAATATCGTCGAGGCATATGGGGCGTTGTCTATTCTTGCCGTAAGTTTGAATTGTGTCAAAGCCGTTTTGATTGAATTCAAATGCGATGTCTCTTGTGGACTTTACTTGGAAAGTTTGCTCAGGTAAAACAAGAGTTTGAACTATTTTCATCCATGATGTTTTTCCGCAGCCTACTGGACCCGTGAGTAAAATTCCTTTGTTGAGATCAATGCCATATTTTTTGCATTGGATATCTTCGTGAATCATGTAGATGATGAGTTTGTGAAGTGTTTTGACGTCTTCTTTGTGAATTTTGAATTGTGGCCCAAACTTCTCTTTTCCATGTACTTGCAAGTAGGCAAGTGTGTCTTTGAATTTGAAATGGCGCATTCCATCTTTGATTTTGTAATAAGGCTTTTTCATTATTTAAAATTTTACAATGGTTCAGAGTAATCTTTGTTTTCGTTGACGTGTAGGCGCTGTTGTGCCGGACTTCGGTTTTGAGCTTGGTATTTTTCATCTCGTGTAATCCAGTTCCGAGCTGCGGCTTTCCAGTTTTTCATTTTTGCTCTTCCACCCACCAACCATCCATTGGATTCAAAATGATAGAAAAATGTTTCCGCAACCTGGTAGGAAGATTTGTTCTCGTGAAAAAATGTTTTTACTTCTTTGAGTTCTGGAGGAACAAATCTTTTGCGTGTGGAGGGCGATGTTTTTTTGGGTGTATCGGACGTATCGGACGAATTCAATTCGTCCCTACTTGCTTTTTTGGACGAATGCAATTCGTCCTTACAAAAAGAAGATTCATCATTTTTATTTTGGGATGGATGGGGGGAAGAATTCTTTTCTTCCCCTTCTTTTGTTTTATATTGTTTGTTATTGTTTATTATATGTTTATTAAAGTTTACTATATGTTTAGTATTGTTTAAGAAAGGTCGCACGAGATGTTCAGATGTTGTATCAGGTGATGTATCACTTGTTGTATCAGGTGTTGTATCACATGATGTATTAGATGTTGTACCACGTGATGTATCAGGTGTTGTATCGAATCTGTACATGTGAACTTTTGAAGATTTAAAGCGACTTTTGGAAGGAGTATATTTGATGTAATTCCATTCACTTAATTGCTTCAAGCATTTCGAATAAGTATTGGTAGATCCAATCTTCGAAAGATGCATTAATTCATCACGACGGATATTGATTTCTTTTTTGAAACGGGTACGGTTCCATATTTGGAATAAAGCAAGGTACAAGCTAATGTGCCATGGAGTAACGCGCTGATCATTACCAAATTTGACCAGCGTGTTTTCCATGTGGTGGATGTAGTTTACTTCTTCCATAACTACACGTTTTGTTTATTGTCATCTATGATGTTGAGGATATCTTGTTTATCATAGAAGATGACTCCACCGACTTTTGAAAATGGGATTGTACCATTTACACGCATGTTTTGAAGAGTTCCAGGAGATATTCCAAGCATGCGTTGGACCTGGTGTGATTTAAGCAATTCTACTTCTGGAGTTCTTGAACTGTTTTCTAGTAGTTCATCTTTCATAAGTTCTAAAGACGCAATGATAGCCTCTTTAAATTCTTGCAGATCTTCCTGCGTTACGATTGATATTTGCATTTGACTATGTTTTTGTGATTCAGTACAAATAGAAGTAAAGTATTTGTCTTTTTTGGGTTGTGTTGGGTTGTGAAATTGAGCACAACCCACCTGAAACCCTTGTATTTACTAGGAAAAAAAGTTTAAACTTTTTTGAGCTGTAAAAAGAAGCTGATTAAGTGGTGTTTTTCGCCAAAAACGGCACCAAAAGGAGTTAAAACAAGTCAATTATCATTAGATAAGGCCTTTGTCTTGAGCGTTTTAAAACTTGGGTTGTGGATTAACTTACAAAAACAAAAACCTGAAAATGAGTGTTTTAAATGTGTGCTAGTGGTGTTTGGGTTGTGGTTTTTTAAAGTACCACAACCCAAGCACAACCCACGTGAAAGTACTGTAAACATTAAGGTCTTAGTAAAAGGCGAAATTGTTAATTAAATATGTTTGAATATGTGGCTTTTTGACTTAGTTTTGTATTGATGAAAGATCCATTATAGGGTCAGAATTAATAAAAGAAGAAAGTATAGAATAAGATAATAGACATATAAATTTATTGTAGCGTAAGCTATTTTGGGATTCTAAAACGGCCAATTTTATATCTCCTCAAAAAATAGTCTTGACGCCTTGCTACGGCATGGGCTCAAGATTGTATGAGGAGAAGGCACTGGCCGTGCCTAGAATTCTACATGAAAGGGCTCATGCTACTTCATTATTAAACCTCATCATGCTAAAATCATTATTACTCAAGTATCCCTTAACCTTAGAAGAGGTAGATCGCTTAATCATCTATATGGTGTACTTCAATATAGACACGATTGAAGAGCTAGCGTTAAAAACAGATGAAGAACTTGAAAAAAATGGGGAATGGACTGAAAGGGTAAAACCTTTAATACAAACAGTTCGTGACCACACTCCACTAAAGTAGTTTCGACCTTTCATACATTTCCAACAAAATCTCTTGCGCCCTTTTGATATAGGATGAAGTAGGATTAGCCATTTTATTATTAATACTATTTAAAGAAAACTCACGGTTATTTTGATTCGTATGGGTTTTTACAACCCATTTAGCAAACTCTATTTTCTTTTCAACACTAACTACTTCGCATTCAAGGAATAAACGATAGAATATTACAAGGATATTAATCGGTACATTACTTCTGACTTTTTTCACTTCGGTTTTAACTTCTACTTTTTTTTCTTCGCTCGGATACGCCACAATATTAATGTGGGATAACTCTATATCAATCCATTTTTGAAGAATTTTAATTAGGTGACTTTCATCAACTTTATTATAAAGACTTGCTTTTATTTCAAGTTGAACATATTCTTTTTTCTTTAGAATAAGATAGTCATGTTTGTCGATAGCATCATCATAATCATTTGATGTTGAAATCATCGACTCAATTAAATATTCAAAAAAAGCCTCATTCTTAAAGTTTGTAAAAATTAGAAAATCAATGATCCTATCAGGGTCAAGAACAGAATTTTTACTATTAAGGAAGAACCTGGTCATTGATTTAAAAAGTACTGTATAGTAGTCATACTCCTTAAAAGTGATTTTCTTTAGCGTCTGGAACTTTATTATTCTGTCTATTTCATCATTAAGAATATTTCTAAGTTCTTCATCAAGATCAATCTTATTTAATCTGTTTTCAAGTTTCTTGGTTTTCAGTAGGAAGTTGTCGTTGTTTAATAGTGTTGAAGAACACGGAACATTTAAACTAAAGTCCATATACCTTTTAAATGATTCATAAGTAAAATCAATAATTTTAACAATAGACCTATAAACAAGGATGGCACAATCACGTGTAGTATATTCCTTTTTAATTTGTAGCTCTAAATCAGATGGGATAAGTTGAAACATACTGGTTAGCTCTAATAAAAAGCTATGGAGTAAACGATGAAGCTTTGATATTTTTGCCTTACTTTGTTCATCATCATTGACAAGTGAAATTCGACGAATCTCCGTAATGTGTTCCACTTCCATGTTACTCAAAAGTTGATTGATGTAGCAATATCTCAATCTGTGCTCATCAATCTTGGTCCACTCAGAATTACTAGGCATTGACATAGGATGTATACTATAAAGCTGGAAGTCTAACTTTAATTGATCATAGGGCACCTGCTCTATTTGCCTACTCAAACTGTTATACTTCAATTGAAAATACAGGCTTTGTGTTATATTGCTACTTTTTGGAAAGTACTTTTCAGCCAAAGGGTTTGTTGAAGTAATCCTAAGTGTTTCAACCAATATAGATCCTTTAAACCTACCCACAATCATGTCTTTACAAGGAAGTTGTTCTGATTTTAGATAATTCGCTATAGCAGTCGGGCTTAATTTATCTGGAACAAGAGCACCATTGATAAGGTCATGATATGAAATGATTTTATCAAAAACATTTTGCATATCGTTAGATTTTACTGCTAAATAAATGAATTTTAATATCATAGCACAACATTTCAATAATGATTTTCGGAGGGGTTACCCCCTCAAAAAACTAAGATAAAAACACTAGAGAATTGACTACCAATCACTTGAATGAAAAAAGTGAGAAAAAAGAAAACACCAAGCTAAACAGCCTGGTGTTACTATTTGACGCCTACCCTATCTTTTTCTGATCTTGGTCGTCTTTATTTTGTTGAGAAAGGATATTTTTTAGACTCTTCATATCTTGAGAGACTTTGCTTTCCACCACTTTAGCATAGATTTGAGTAGTACGAATAGAGCTATGACCAAGCATTGAGCTTACCGTTTCAATAGGTACGCCATTCGACAAGGTAATCGTTGTCGCAAAAGTATGGCGAGCGATATGCGAAGTTATTCTCTTATTGATTCCACATATATCAGCAATCTCCTTTAGGTAACCATTATATCTTTGATTACTGTTTACCGGTAGTAATCTGTTTTTGTTTATACAGTACGGATGTTCTCTATACTTTTTAATAATCTCCAACGCAACAGGAAGCAAAGGAACACTTTCTTTTACTCCAGTTTTTTGTCTTTCTGTAGTTAGCCAGAATTCACCATCCAGTCCTTTTGTGATAGCATCATATTCAAAGTTGTAAATATCAGAATATGCAAATCCAGTATAACAGCAGAAAATGAATACATCGCGAACTTCAGCAAGTCGTTTAATGTCGATTTTTTTGAAACGAATTCTATCGATTTCCTCTTGCGTTAGTACTTCTCTTTTAGGAGCGATATATGTGCATTTGAAATTGTTGAAAGGGTTTGAAGGAATCCAATCTAAACCAATAGCTATATTCATAATTCGCTTGAGGTTCTTTATGTATTTGTGTGCTGTATTGGTGTGCAGGTTGTCGTTTGTTAGTAGGTAGTGTTCAAATTCGGTTGCGAAACGCAATCGAAGATCAGCTAATGGAATGTCTTTTATTTTGTACTGGTGCTTCATGAATGCCACGACTTTTTTTCTTGTGATAACATATCGTACATGGGTCTTCTTTGCGACTTGACCTATATTTAACTTCTCTTCCATTTTGGTGTTGTGATAGTCTATGGCGTCGAGGATGGTTTTTTGGGTTGGTTTCTCATCGATGCCCAGGTATTTGTTTTTAATGTCTACGCTTGAAACTATATTTCCTTGCGAAGCTTCTTGAATAAATATTTGGTTAATGTCATTGATGACTTTTTCAATGTAGGCGTTTAGAAACGTGGCTTTGGCAAAAGAAGGTTTGACTTTTCTTGTCTTTTGATTCCATGCAGAAATAGGAATGTAATGAGTGGTTGCAATTTCTGCTCGCTTCTGATCAATAACGATACGAATGTATAGTTGAACTTTATCTTTTTTTGCTTTCTTTTTGTTCAGGTAAAAATGAACATTGAACTTTTGATTTTTACTCATATCTGTATATTTAAAATGTTACCAAATAATTGGTTCATTTACAAGTAAGAAATAAAGTTATAAATCACTAATACAGTGTTTCTTGTTAAGTTTGGTGTCCTAGTTTTTAGATTTTTTTTAGGACACCACATAGGACACCAATTTAGTCGATATAGTGAATTAAATTAGTTATTTCTGGTGTCCAAAATTAAATTATAATTAGGACACCACATAGGACACGAGATTTATGTATTCCATTGTGTTTGTTTGTATTTGTGGTGATTTGAGAATGTATTTAAAATTCTCTTTTTGATAATATTTGGTGGTATTTAATGAAAAAAGCCTCTCGAATGAGAGGCTTTTAGTTGTCCCACTAGGGCTCGAACCTAGACTCTTCTGGACCAAAACCAGACGTGTTGCCAGTTACACCATGGGACAGTTTCACAACGTTCTCTTGTTTGGTGTTATGCGGCTGCAAATATACAAACTTTTTATTCAACAGCAAGCAAAACTATAGAGAAAATTTTAGATTTTTTTTTGAACATTGATATTCAAGATTATAGAGGTTTTAAGAAATTTTAGATTTATATTTTCATTCCCAACTTGAATATTATTAACTTCGTCCGATTCAAATTTACACTATGAACTATAAAAAGTTAGATATCTCTATTGGATGGTTGTCATTTATTATTGCAACAATCGTGTTTTTTGTTACCATTGAAGGAACAGCATCTTTATGGGATTGTGGTGAATATATCACCGCAGCCTATAAATTAGAAGTTGGTCACCCTCCTGGTGCACCTTTCTTTATGTTAATCGGAAGAATATTCTCCTTATTTGCTGGCTCAGAAGCCGAAGTAGCATTATGGATCAATAGAATGTCGGCACTGAGTAGTTCCTTAACTATTCTTTTCTTGTTTTGGTCAATCACTAAACTGGGGAAGAAAATTGCGCAAGCAGATGGACAAACAATGTCTAATGGACAAAAAGTCGCTATCTTAGGTTCTGGATTTGTCGGAGCAATGGCCTATACGTTTACTGAATCTTTCTGGTTCTCAGCTGTTGAAGGGGAGGTATATGCGATGTCATCTTTGTTTACCGCTGTGATTTTCTGGGCAGTACTGAAATGGGATGAAGAAATGACCATGATTAAACGTGGTGAGTTGAGCCCTGAAATCCGTCCGTTAAGATGGATGATCTTAATTATGTTCTTGTTTGGATTGGCAATCGGAGTCCACCTTTTAGGTTTACTTGTTCTTCCTGCTATTGCTTACGTAGTAGCTCATCAAATGAAAGAGAAAAACAGCATAAAACTATTCCTAATAACAGGAGTTGTTGGAGTTTTGATCTTAGGTTTTATTCAAAATGGGGTTATTCCTGGAACTATTGCTTTGGCTTCTAAAATGGAGATTTTCTTTAAAAACTCGCTTGGTTTACCATTTGGTGTTGGTGCGGCTTTCTTCTTTATTTTGCTGATTGGATTACTGGTTGGAGGATTATATTTTACAAGAAAAAAAGGGTATACAATTGGAAATTCAGCAATTTTAGGACTGATTGTTCTGTTCATAGGTTATGGTTCTTTTGCTACAATTGTTATTCGTTCTAATGCGAATCCACCTTTAGATGAGAATAACCCAGAAAACTTGGTGACCCTTCATGCTTTCCTTAAACGTGAGCAATACGGGTCTTGGCCAATTTTATATGGTGAATATTTTAACTCTAAACCAGCACCACAAAGTGAATATAAAGACCGTTCTCCAAATTATGACAGAAGGTGGGTGGTTTCTACTCAATCAGGAACACCAATTATCTCTTTTAAAGATCAAGAGGTGGCTGAAAACTATGTTAAAAACAGTGGTAAAAACTATAACTTAGAAGAAAAATACCACGTTACTAACGAATCTATTAGAAAAAATCAAGTTCCAGTCTACCTTCAAAACACCCTTTTCCCAAGGATGTTTGACCGAATGAATGAACAAAAAATTAATGGATATAAAAATTGGTCAGGATATGATCCTAACCGTAAAGCCGATAGAAGCGAAATTGGTGATGATGGTCGACCTATTCCTACTTTTGGAAACAACATTAAATACTTTATTAACTACCAAGTCGATTGGATGTATTGGAGGTATTTTATGTGGAACTTCTCAGGTCGTCAAAATGATATTCAAGGGCACGGTGATGAATTCCGTGGAAACTGGATTTCCGGATTCTCTGCAGTTGACGATGTTAGACTAGGAGCACAAGGTGAAAATGCACCTTATTATACGCAAACCAACCCTAGTAATGCGAAGTTTTATTACATCCCCCTAATTCTAGGATTAATTGGAATGTTCTTCCACTTCTTAAAAGCACCAAAGGATGCTATAGTTGTTGGAGTTTTATTCCTCTTCACTGGATTGGCAATTGTGGTTTACCTTAACCAAAAAACATTTGAACCGCGTGAAAGAGATTATGCTTATGCTGCCTCTTTCTATACCTTTGCTATTTGGATAGGGCTTGGGGTATATGGTTTATACGAAGCTTTCAGGTCCTTCGCTAAAGAAGATTACAAGAAATTAGGAATCAGCTTTGGTGCTATTCTTCTGCTTTGTATTATTGCAGATATGGGAGCATCACGTGGAATGCCTGCCACAGTTTCTATGCTGATAATCGGTGGAATTGGTGGTGGTGCAATGCTCCTTATGACCATGTTGAGTAAAGTTAACTTGTCAAAAGTTGGAGCAGCAGGTTTTGCTACACTACTTGGTTTGGCAGCGCCTTTCCTGTTAGGAACTCAAGGATGGGAAGGCCACGACAGAAGCGATCGTAGCCCTGCACGTTCATTGGCATACAACTATTTAATTGGTTGTTCGCCCAACGCTATTTTGTATACAAATGGAGATAATGACACCTTCCCATTGTGGTATTTGCAAGAGGTTGAGGGCATCAGAACAGATGTTCGTGTAGCTAACTTATCCTTGATGGGAACGGACTGGTATTCTGACCAAATGAAAAAACGTGCTTATGAATCTGATCCTTTACCCATTAAATTTAGAGAAGATCAAATTTTAATGGGTGATGGAAATACAGACTTTGTATTATTTGTTGACCATGAGGTGTACAGTACACGAAGCGGTATTTCTAAAGAGAAAGCAGACGAAATCTTACGCTTAAAAATTGAAAGTAATCCTGACCAGTTTAGAAGTTCTATTATCTCAATGCGTAGAAACTTAGCGGCTACGATTCCGTCATTTACTGCGAACGACCCTAAGGCAGCAGAACTTCTTCAAAGAATGAAGGCTGAATTAGAAATGCCAATTGCAAACCCTGGATTTGATGACTATGCAAAGTTGAATCTTATTATTCGTAAAATATTTAGCGATGTCAATAGTAACACAATCTCTGCAAACCAAAACTTACTTTCTCAGTTAGAGACTGCAGCAACTTCTTGGACAAAGTCATGGGATTATTTACCCCTTGATTATGCTATGGAATTTGTTAGAGATGATAACAACATCTGGGTTCAGCCAGGCAGAAGATCATTGCGTTTCTTCCCAGCATCTGGATTTGTTCTTCCGGTGAATGTTGAAAACGCAGTAAAAGCAGAGATTATTCCAGCTGAATATGCGAATAAGGCACTTAAAGAACTTCGTTTTGACTTCAGAAAAGGTGGCCAATTTGGATCCGATGTGAGCGGCTTAAGTCGTGAAGAAGTAATGATGTTAGATATTCTTGCCAATTTTGACTGGAACAGAGGTGTTTTCTTCTCTAGTATTGTTGGTTCAAACGTATCAAAAGCTTTTTACAACAGAGGATACTTGGCAAATCTCGGTCAAATAAGTGGGCTTACTCCATTGAATAGAGATGATATGGAAGAGTACTCAAAAGAAATAATGCATGATAACATTATGAATAAGTTTGATTATGCAAATCTTGCGAGTGATGGTGTTCTTGTAGATTACTATACACGTCGCCATACGAACCAATATAGAAATAGCTTTTTGGAGCTAGCTTCTAAATATTTATCGGAATATGCAGACGCTGCTTTATCGAACCACAATGACACCCTACCTGCAAAACCAGGTCAAGAAAACGCCCAACATTATGCAGACAAAATCGAATCAATTATGCGTTACTCTTTAGAGGTACTTCCGATAGATAAGGTTTATGATTTTGGTGAGCCAAGACCTGTTGGTGCTCAATTAACAGAGAGAGATAGACTGTATTTAGATGGGGTTATTCCAGACTATATTAGTTTACTAAATCAAGTAGGAAAAACTGAACTGGCGAATGAATTAGCCATTGAATACATGAAGCAATTGGAGACCATGATGAACTACTTCCAACACAGTGATGCATTGATTGCTTACAATAACAAAAAAGATTTTATCTCGTTCTCTATGAACTTCTTGAAGACTTATGCAAGTGTTTTAGATACATCTCCAAATAGTGACGCAGCAGAACTCGCTACTGGATTGATTAATAAATTGACCAACGAAGTTGTAAGAGGGATCACTAATGAGTTAAGCCAAAAACAAGTGAACGAAGTACTGAGAGGTGGTAAAACACGTCCACGCTCAATGGAAAGAGAAGCGCTTGAATTTGCTGAACTATACAATGCAATGCTAAGAAGAAACGGTATTCAAAGTGAAGCACCTGCAGCGAATTAAACCTAGGTTTTTTAAAATACCCAAGATTGTGGCGTGGATTTTTCCGCGCCGCATTTGGTTTGGACCTAAAGATTCAGTGTGTTTAACCTTCGATGATGGCCCTCACCCGATCATTACCCCTTGGTTGTTGGATGAATTAAAAAAGAAAAACATTAAAGCTACTTTTTTTTGGAATGGACTTCAAATAGAAAAACACCCAGAGTTGCTCACAAGAGCAGAAAAAGAAGGTCATGTGGTTGGACATCATGGGTATGAACACAAATCTGCTAAAAAATATGATTTTGAAACGTTTAGGCAACAATTTGAACAATCAAGATCAATGGTAAATACTCATTTTTATAGACCTCCATATGGAGATTTAAATTTCAAACAAGCTCGCTATGCATTGCGTCAAGGCGAAATAGTGATGTGGAGTTGGATGAGTTACGATTTCGATCAAAACTACTCAGTTCACTCCATTCTAGAAAAAGCAAAAGAACAAATTCAAGGTGGAGATGTTTTAGTACTCCACGAAAACGATAAAACAATTCATAGCATTAAGGAAATTATCCCGTCAATTATTCAAATTATTCGCGATAAAGAACTTAATTTTGCAGTGGTTGAAAAGAAACAATAGTATTATGAGCGAAGAGAAAAGAACATCATTAGAATCAATTGGAGAGTTTGGATTGATTGAAGAGCTAACAAAGAACTTCAAAAACAAAAGGCCATCAACTATTTATGGTGTTGGAGACGACGCTGCAGTGATTGAAAAAGATGCTGAAAATGTAATGCTGGTCTCTACTGATGCGCTCTTAGAAGGGATTCATTTTAACTTAATGTACACACCTTTAATGCATCTTGGTTATAAAGCCGTAGTGGTAAATCTATCAGATATTTACGCCATGAATGGAACCGCTGAGCAAATCACGGTTACAATTGCTGCTTCAAGTCGTTTCCCTAAAGAAGCTTTAGAAGAGCTTTATAAAGGAATTGAAAAAGCGTGCGAGTTGTATGAAGTCGACCTTGTTGGGGGCGATACAACCTCTTCTGTTTCTGGCTTGATGATTTCAATCACAGCAATAGGAACCGCAAAAAAAGAGGATGTGGTGTATAGAAATGGAGGAAAAGAAAATGAGTTGATTGTGGTGACAGGTGATTTAGGAGCAGCCTATATGGGACTTCAGATTTTGGAACGTGAAAAATCGGTTTACAAAGCGAATCCTGATATTCAACCAGATTTAGATGGATATGATTATTTGTTGGAAAGACAATTAAAGCCTGAAGCAAGAAAGGACATCATTAAATTCTTAAAAGAACTGGACGTAAAACCAACCTCAATGATTGATATTTCTGATGGATTGGCTTCTGAATTGTTTCACTTGTGTACACAATCAAATGTTGGGGCGCATATTTTTGATGAAAAACTACCGATTGACACTTCTGTATCCACTACAGCGATCGATTTTAATATTTCGCCTACAACTTGCGTGTTGAATGGTGGAGAAGATTATGAGTTGTTGTTCTCTATCAAGCAAGAAGACTTTGAGAAAATCAAAGGTAACCCACACATGACGGTTATTGGTCACTTCACGGCGAAAGATTCAGGATTATACTTAGTCGATAAGCAAGGAGCTGCAATTCCATTGAAAGCACAGGGTTGGAATCATTTTAGTGGTGAGAAGAGCGCAGAGTAGTTGTTTTTTCACAATTCATAATTCGTAATTCGTAATTATTTAACCGCAATGGCCGCAGAGTTTTCGCAGAGATGCGCAGAGATAGAGTTCGCTAAGTTCTTTACCTTCGGTAAATCGATTATTATTTAATGAGTAATAAGACAAGAACCAAAACAATCATCACTATTTAGGGAAGTACAAATTCCCTAATTCGTAATTCGTAATTCCCTAATTCGTAATTGAACCATTCGTAATTGAATAATTCGTAATTGAACAAGCCAATGCTGATAACTTCTCTAAAAACCCTTTAAATAAACCCTCTTTTTTTCCGTACTTCGCACAAAATCGAAGCATGATAAACGTAGGAATCTTTTGTGGTGGATACTCTTCTGAATTTGAAATTTCCATCAAAAGCGCAAGTATGATTTTGGAAAATCTTCCAAAAACTGAATACAATGCCTTTTTAGTGCGTGTAAATCAAGAAGGTTGGTTTGCCGATTACAATGGTGAAACAGCCAAGGTCTCCCCTATTGATTTTTCATTTACACTTCAAAGCGGTGAGCAAATAAAAATAGATTTATCTCATGTGTACATCCATGGTGACCCCGGAGAAAACGGAAAACTTCAAGCGTATTTTGAGATGAAAAATATGCCATTTGTGAACAGTAGCGCTTTGTCTTCTGAACTTTCTTTTGATAAGTGGTTTTGTAATCAGTTTTTAAAAGGATTCGGAATTAAAGTAGCAGACTCTGTATTGTTATTGAAAAACACAGAGTATTCTACACAAGACATTGGTGAGCGTTTAGGATACCCCTTATTTGTAAAGCCTGCAGACTCGGGCTCAAGTTATGGAATTTCAAAGGTATATGCTTTAAAAGATTTGCAAAAAGCGATTGATGGCGCATTTGCTGAAGGGAATACTGTAGTTTGTGAAGCTTTTCTTAAAGGAACCGAAGTAACCTGTGGAGTTTATCGCAATGAAAATGGTGTTCAAGCTTTGCCTTGTACAGAAATTGTTTCTGAATCAGATTTCTTTGATTATGATGCGAAGTACTTAGGTAAATCACAAGAAATCACTCCCGCTAGAATTAGTGATGAGCTAACAAAGCAAACTCAAGATTTGACAGTGAAAATTTATCAATTGCTCCAGATGCGTTCATTAGCAAGGGTGGACTTTATGCTTGTAAACAATGAACCCTACGTTATTGAAGTCAACACCACGCCAGGATTCTCAGCTGAATCACTAGTGCCTAAAATGCTAAAACATGCGGAAATATCAATAGGTGACTTTTGGACTGAAATATATGACTTCGAAAGAAAACAATATGGGATTTGACTATAGTAATTAGCCTCGCACGGACGGTTTGTCACCGTCCACATTGAGGCTATCTTTGGAACAGAATAGAATTACAAAAATCCTAATTCTAATTTCGCTTCCTCACTCATCATCGTTTGATCCCATGGTGGATCAAAAACAATATTTACCTTCGCCGATTTCACACCGCTAACCGACTCTATTGCGTCTTTAACCTCCTTTGGAAGCGATTCAGCAACTGGACAATTTGGAGAGGTTAATGTCATTTCCACATCTACCGTTTGGTCACTATTGATCTTTACTTCGTAAATAAGACCTAATTCGTATACATCAACTGGGATTTCAGGATCATAAATAGTTTTAATCACATCTATTATTGAATCCTCTAATGTTGCATTTGCCATTCTTATTCTTTTTTACAAAGATATTATATGTTTGATAGAAAAAAGATAATTTTGTTTTCTTTTTTAGAAAGATTATAAATAAGCACGAAACTTCTCAATTATTGAAAAATTCAAACGCACTTTATCCTTCAAACAACCTGCTTATTTTCAGCCCTTTATTTATCTAATCAACCACATAACATTTGATTAAAACCGACTTCACCCACACCAGTTCTGATGTATAGCTATTTTTAAATGCAGCCGTTTTTTCCTTCTTTTCATTATTTTATTTTTTACTCTTTCCTAGAATTCCGAAAACCAATAAAATAATCTTCTTTTTAGTTGTTCAAATACCATTAATTAGGTATTTTTGCGGAACAGTAGAGGTTATTTAGACTTAATATAAATAACACTGAAAAGGAAGTTTTAAATATGATAAAAGTTACAGAATCTGCTAAAAAGCAAGCCTTGCGATTGATGGAGGAGTCAGGAGACACCAATAGCTTTATTCGCGTTGGTGTTTTAGGTGGTGGTTGTTCCGGATTAAAATACGAGCTAAGTTTTGATAATCAAGAACTAGATGACGATAAATCTTTTGAAGATAATGGCGTCAAAATAGTCGTTAACAAAAAAAGCTTTTTGTATTTAGTAGGAACTATCTTAGATTATTCGGGAGGACTCAACGGAAAAGGGTTCGTGTTCAAAAACCCAAACGCAGACCGAACGTGTGGATGTGGTGAGAGTTTTTCTATTTAAAAATTAAAAATTTCAATGATGAGTACATATACAGAAGAAGATTTAGCAAAGAACTTAGAGCAACAAGAATATAAGTATGGATTCACTTCTGATTTTAATTCAGAAACAATTCCAGTTGGATTAAACGAAGATATTATTCGCTTGATTTCATCGAAAAAAGATGAGCCAGAGTGGTTACTCGAAAGACGTTTACAAGCTTTCCGTGCATGGGAGGAAATGATTGAACCCGAATGGGCGCATGTAAACTATGAAAAGCCAGATTTTCAAGCAATCTCGTATTATTCTGCACCTGGGCAAAAAAAGAAATATGAAAGTTGGGACGATGTTGATCCAGAGATGAAAGAAACCATGAAGAAACTGGGGATATCTTTGGAAGAACAACAAAGATTAACAGGTACTGCAGTAGATTTTGTGGTGGACTCTGTTTCTGTTGCAACATCATTTAAAGAAAAATTGGCTGAACTAGGAATCATCTTCTGCTCATTTTCAGAAGCGGTTCAGAATCATCCTGAATTAGTGAAGAAATACATGGGAACAGTTGTTCCTCATACCGATAACTTCTACGCTGCATTAAACAGTGCCGTGTTTACAGATGGATCTTTCTGTTACATTCCTAAAGGAGTACGTTGCCCTATGGAACTTTCAACTTACTTTAGAATTAACGAAGGTGGAACAGGACAGTTCGAGCGTACCTTAGTTGTTGCAGATGAAGGTTCTTATGTTTCATACCTTGAAGGTTGTACAGCGCCAATGCGTGATGAAAACCAATTGCATGCTGCAGTAGTAGAATTGATTGCACTAGATGATGCTGAAATTAAATACTCAACAGTTCAAAATTGGTACCCTGGAAATAAAGAAGGTGTAGGTGGAGTTTACAATTTTGTAACCAAGCGTGGTTTGTGTGAAAAGAATGCTAAAATTTCTTGGACGCAAGTTGAGACTGGTTCTGCTGTTACTTGGAAATACCCATCTTGTATTCTTAAAGGGGACAATTCAATTGGAGAGTTCTACTCCGTAGCTGTAACCAACAACTTCCAACAAGCAGACACAGGAACAAAAATGATCCACCTTGGAAAGAACACCAGCAGTACAATTATTTCGAAAGGAATTTCTGCAGGTCAATCTCAAAATACTTACAGAGGATTGGTGCAAATTCATGCCGGAGCAGAGAATGCTAGAAACCGTTCAGAATGTGATTCATTACTATTGTCTGACAGAGCAGGTGCACACACTTTCCCTTATATCGAATGTAAAAACAGCACAGCGAAAATCGAACATGAGGCAACAACCTCTAAAATTGGTGAAGATCAAATCTTTTATTGTCAACAAAGAGGAATTGATGAGGAAAAAGCAATTGGACTTATTGTGAATGGATACTGTAAAGAAGTATTGAATCACATGCCAATGGAGTTTGCTGTAGAAGCACAAAAACTACTAGAAATTTCATTAGAAAACTCAGTAGGATAATACAATATATAATAACGTTTAATTTAGAAAATTTCAATATATGTTAACAATAAAAAATCTTCATGCTTCAGTTGAAGAAGGGGCAGAAATATTAAAAGGTTTAAATTTAGAGGTTAAAGCAGGTGAGGTTCATGCTATCATGGGGCCAAACGGTTCTGGTAAGTCAACTTTAGCTTCTGTTTTGGCAGGAAAAGACGGTTACGAAGTAACGGAAGGATCTGTAGACTTTGATGGTGCTGATTTATTAGACTTAGAAGCAGAGGATAGAGCAAAAGAAGGACTGTTTTTAGCATTTCAATATCCTGTAGAAATCCCAGGAGTTTCTAATGTTAACTTCTTACGTACTGCAATGAACGAAATTCGTGAATACCGTAAAGAGGATAAACTGTCTGCCAAAGATTTCTTAGCAAAAGTAAAAGTTGCATCAAATCTAGTTGAACTGAATGATAAATTATCTGGACGTTCAGTTAACGTTGGTTTCTCAGGAGGGGAAAAGAAAAGAAATGAGATCTTCCAAATGGCGATGCTTGAACCAAAGCTTGCGATTTTAGATGAAACCGATTCAGGGCTTGACATTGATGCCTTACGAATCGTTTCTGAAGGAGTAAATAAGTTGCGTAATAAAGACAATGCAATTATTCTAATTACTCACTACCAACGATTGTTAGAATATATCCAACCAGACTTTGTTCACGTTTTAAGTGATGGTAAAATCATTAAAACAGGAGGGAAAGATTTAGCTCTTGAACTAGAAGAAAGAGGTTATGATTGGATTAATGAAGAAATTGCTCAATAAGATATGGAAGTAGTTGTGGATAATAAAGTACTAGAGTTTGTTGCTGACTTTAAGAAGCCGGAAGCGTCTTCTGAGGTTAGAAAACAAGCGATGGCTGCTTTAAGTGGGATGGATTTCCCTACTACACGGGTAGAAGAATGGAAGTACACACGTGTAGCGAAATACGTAAAAAGAAAATATAAACAAGTTCAAGCAACTGTAAATGTTGAGGACTATACAATTGAAGGCCTCGATGCACATGAATTGGTATTCGTAAATGGATATTTTGATGAAGCTCAATCTACCATCAAGGATGATGACGCTGTTTCGATTCAAAAGATCGAGGAGCTGAATGAAGAATATTACTCTGATGTCGTTGATGGTACCGAAGAAAATGTGTTTTCTCTAATCAATAAAGCTTATCAAACTGGAGGTGTTTCTGTTGTTGTGAAAAAGAACAAAAAAGCAAAACACCCTATACACTTGATTCATGTTGTTGATGGAGAAGAGCTAATTGCTAACACCCGTCACTTTGTTCACTTAGAAAGTGGTTCTAAAGCTGAAGTGGTAGCAACTTTTCATTCAAAGAATTCAACAAATAGCTTCACCAATGTTGCACTTGAAGGACATGTGGAATCAAACGCTAGTCTAACAATTAACAAATTGCAAACAGAAGCAAAAGATGTATTGCACATCTCCAATGAGTTTTTTGTACAAGACGAAGGAAGTAATTTCTTAATCAATACCATTACGACTGGAGGTATTTTAACCCGAAACGGACTTGATGTTATTGTAGAAGGTGAAAACTGTCATACAGAAATGAATGGTGCTTATCTTGGAACTGAGAATCAACACATAGATAACCATACGATTATTGACCAGCTTTACTCTAACTGTACTTCAAGTGAGTTGTATAAAGGAGTTATGGATGATAAATCTTCAGGTGTTTTTAACGGTAAAGTGATCGTACGCCAAGACGCACAAAAGATTGAAGCATACCAATCCAATAAAAACATTTTACTTTCGAAAGGTGCAAATGTTTACTCAAAACCAGAATTAGAAATTTATGCAGATGACGTTCGTTGTTCGCATGGATCAACAATTGGTGAGTTGGATGAAGAAGCTGTTTACTACTTGCGTTCTCGTGGTATATCTGAAGCAAATGCACGACAACTATTGGTTGCTGCATTTATTGGTGATGTACTTGAAAAAGTAGAAAACGAAGCTTTAAGGGCTTATATTGACAAATTATTCTTGACTGATTTTGGTTGGGAGTTTTAACACAACAAGTATTAAGAAAATTTAGGCTTTCCTATGAAGATAAATTACCTTAATTTCTTTATATTTGAGTAAACAGATTTATTAACTTTAAAACATATTAAAATGGCATTTGAATTACCAAATTTACCTTATGCACACGATGCATTGGAACCACATATCGACGCAAAAACAATGGAAATCCACCACGGTAAACACCACCAAGGATATACCAACAACTTGAATGCAGCAATTAAAGGGACTGACCTTGAAGGAAAGTCTATTGAAGATATTTTAGCAAATTGCAAAGATAACGCAGCTGTAAGAAATAACGGAGGTGGTTTTTATAACCACGACTTATTCTGGAAAGTTATGTCTCCAAATGGAGGTGGTGAACCAACAGGTGATATCAAAGCAGCAATTGATTCTGCATTTGGTTCATTCGAAGCGTTTAAAGATGAATTTGCAAAAGCAGCAGCAACAAGATTTGGTTCTGGATGGGCTTGGCTTTGTGTAAAAGATGGAAAATTAGAGGTATGCTCAACACCAAACCAAGACAATCCGTTAATGGGATTAGGATGTGAAGGAACTCCAGTTTTAGGACTAGATGTTTGGGAACACGCATACTACTTGAACTACCAAAACAGAAGACCAGATTATATTAATGCATTTTTTAATGTAATTAACTGGGAAGAAGTAAACAAAAGATTTAATGCAGCGAAATAATATTTTAAATGCTCTGCAGTTGAACTGAAAAATTTAAACTGTAGTGATACTAAAAGCCTCGACAAAATTGTTGAGGCTTTTTTATTACCTCAATTTCTGACCTCTTTTATTGATAGAATACTCTTGCGTTTATATTTGATAGGATGAATACATCTATCAAATGTCAATAAAGGAAACTTCCACCCTTCTTAAGCAATAAAAAACGAAGAGTAAGAAAAAAAGTAAGTACTAAAATCCAAAAACCCCAACAGATATTTTCTATTGGGGTTTCTGTTTGTATAATTGTTTAACCTAAACCTGAATTAATCTATGAATCAACTGTATGATTCCTTAGACCAACAACCTTTATTGTTATTGAAACAATTGTGTTACGTTCGATGCGAACAGCTTAACAGCAATTGCCAATAATATAATTCCAAATACTTTCTTTAAAATCGCTACCCCACCTGGACCAAGTAAACGCTCTATTCTTCTGGTTAACTTTAATGTTGCATAAACCACTAGCATATTGATTGATATCGCGATTAAAATATTAATCATTTCATATTCCGCACGAAGTGAAATCAAGGTAGTCATAGACCCCGCACCTGCAATGATTGGAAAGGCCAAGGGAACAATTCCTACACTTTTCCCTTTCATAGGTGTCTCTCTAAAAATTTCAATGCCCATGATCATTTCCAATGCCATTGCAAAGAGAATAAATGCTCCGGCCACAGCAAATGACTCCACATTTACCCCAAAAAGCATCAACAAACTTTCTCCGGTAATTAAAAAGGCAATCATAATGATTAAAGAAACCATAGTGATTCTATTGGCATGAATGTCACCTGATGTTTCTTTGATCTTTATTATGATAGGAATAGATCCGATAATATCAATTACAGCGAATAAAACCATCGTTGCTTTAAATATTTCATTGAAATCTATTGAAGTAAAAAACTCACTCATAATCAATACTTTTAATTGTTTCTCTCCTTAAAAAGTGCGCAAAGATAATGGCTTTTAAACTCTTAGCGAATTTATTGTGAAATTTTCTGAAATATATTCGCTTAGAAGTCCTACAATTAAAGCAGAATAAGCAATTAGAGAGAAAATAAATGAGCAGTAGCTACTTGTCAATGGTGGTAATAGTTGCTCTTTCCACACCATGACTCCCTAATATCATTTGTTTACTTTGTCCATTTTTATTGCAAATGTATATGCTGAATGGAGGAGGAGAATTTAAACAACCCAGTCTTTTGATTCAATTGGCGAGGGATTTATCCATGACTTATGCGCAAGCAAATGATTGATTAGTGATTTTAACCACTTTTATGCGTAAATCTTTCAATGAAATAGTTTATTCTAATTGATAAAAGCCGTTAAAACGGCTAATGTTATAAAGCCTTAAACTATTGAATGCGGGATGAATCCCACATCAATAGGTGTTGTAAAGATTTTGGAGACGTTTATCACACCAAATAACATTGCTCTAGCTGAATAGAATTCAAGCAATCCAATCTTTTGATTCAATTGGCGAGGGATTTATCCATGACTTATGCGCAAGCAAATGATTGATTAGTGATTTTAACCACTTTTATGCGTAAATCTTTCAATGAAATAGTTTATTCTAATTGATAAAAAGCCGTTAAAACGGCTAATGTTATTAAGCCTTAAACTATTGAATGCGGGATGAATCCCGCATCAATAGCTGCTGTAAAGAATTTGGAGACGTTTATCACACCAAATAACATTACTCTAACTGAATAGAATTCAAGCAACCCAGTCTTTTGATTCAATTGGTGAAGGATTTATCCATGACTTATGCGCAAGCAAATGATTGATTAGTGATTTTAACCACTTTTATGCATAAATCTTTCAATGAAATAGTTTATTCTAATTGATAAAAAGCCGTTAAAACGGCTAATGTTATTAAGCCTTAAACTATTGAATGCGGGATGAATCCCGCATCAAAAGCTGCTGTAAAGAATTTGGAGACGTTTATCACACCAAATAACATTGCTCTAGCTGAATAGAATTCAAGCAACCCAATCTTTTGATTCAATTGGCGAGGGATTTATCCATGACTTATGAAGAATCTGCTTTTCACTCCTACTCTATTAAGTCGATACAGTAAAACTTTTTATGGTAGAGAAAGAGAACTTGTGAGAACAGAGTATATATAAGTGAGTGTGAGAGAACAGAATGAAGAAAAAAACAGAGTGGAATTTTCGCTTTCGCTCTCATTCTCACTCTGTTTTTAGTACCCGGGGCGGGAATCGAACCCGCACTCTCGAAAGAATTGGATTTTGAATCCAACGCGTCTACCAATTCCGCCACCCGGGCTTGAATTGGGTTTGCAAATTTAAGTAAATAATATTATGCAACAACAAAAATCTAAAGTGTTTTTGAAAGATTTTTTAATAAAGACAAAAAAAGCTCCGACATTACTGTCGGAGCTTTTCATTATTTTATTAAGAAGTGCCTTACTGCTTCACAATTTTGAAAGTTTTATGACCTTCATTATTGTATACACGTAAAGTATAGATTCCTTTTTCAAGGTGATCAATTGTAAGTGTTGCTTCTGTTGCATTGTTTAATGCACTGTTTTCAACCATAACTACTCTACCGTTCATGTCTAACATTTCAATTCTTAAAGATGAAGTGTTAGATGGATTCACGATGTTTAATACACTAGTTGTTGGATTAGGGTATACTGAGATGTTACCAAGAATTTCTTCATTTACATCAGCAGTACAACCACCGTCAACAGTCACTGTGATTACAGCTGTTTGATCAGGACATGCTCCAGAACCAACAACTTCGTAAGTATAGTCGTAATTACCAGCAGTAAATGATGATAGAATCACCGAGCTAGCTAAAGGCGTATTCATTGAGTTGTACCAAGTACCTCCGGCATCAGCATCTGCACTCAATAAAGTATCCAAATCAACTTGCTCTCCTTTACATACAGTAATTGCATTGTCATTACCAGCAGAAACTTCAGTGTCTACTGTTAAGTTTAATGTAACAATCGAGTCACAACCGTTTGCTGCTCCCCCTACAATTGTATGCATTGCAGTGTTATTAGAAGCAGTGTATTCCACTCCATCAATCCATGTAAATGGACCACATGAAGCTTGTACATCTGTACCCGTTGCAACTTGATTAATTGTTAAGTCTAATGTTACAATAGAATCACATCCATTTGCTGCACCTCCAACAATCGTATACATTGCAGTGTTATTAGACGCTGTGTATTCTACTCCGTCAATCCACGTAAAGCTACCACAAGCAGTTTGAGTATCTGTTCCTGTTGCTGAAGTGTTGATTGTCAAAGTTAGTGTTACAGTACTGTCACAACCTGCGGAATTGGTTAATACATGAGTTGCCGTTCCTGAAGCTGTGTAGGTTGTTCCAAACCATTCAAAACTATCACAAGCAACTGCTGTTGTATCACCTGTAGTGGGTGTACATGTAGTCGTAGAGAATGATAATGGACCAACCCAAGTCCCTTGATTAACACCACAATCAGATTGAATGTAAACATCGTAATCTGTACCTTGTGTCAACCCAGTCAAAGTATAAGGATTTGCTGTAACTCCAGTTTCAGTAGTTCCTGTTCCTTGAGTGAATCCATTTGCTCCGTATTCGATATTCCATTCTGTTGCTGTTCCGTTAGCTGTCCAAGACAGATCTACTGAAGAACCAGTCATGTTTGACGCAACAAAATCAGTTGGATCTAGACAAGGCGGAGCCGGAAGAACCTCAAAAGTATAGTCTTCGAACTCACCGTAAGTAAACCCTGTCTCACAAGGATCTGCATCACCTGAATCTGAAAGCCAGTGACTTACGATACGCATTCTCTTGGGCCCAGGCGTTGTACCTACAGGAACCGTTATTGTCCCTGTATGAGTTGCAGAATAACCAGAACTTTGATAAACTACGTCCGAGGCATCAAACTGAAAGTCATTATCCCAATCAATCCAAACTCTAAATCCAGCAGTACCACCAACAATGGTAGTAGAAAAATCTATCGTTTGACCCAGTGTTTGAGAAATTTGCTGTGCAGTAAAGTCACCATATCCATCTACAGAGAATCCAGTTCCATTATTCGTTACATCCTGAACTCCATTGGTCGTTGAAAAGTCATCGATATACCTTGAAGCATTAGTTGCTTGAGGTGTACAATAGGTATTAGAAAATGCAAAAGGTCCAGCCCACGTACTAAGGTCACCTCCTCCACAATCAGATTGAACATAGAATTCATAATCTGTATTTGGAGTTATGGTAATTGTATGTGGATTTGTAGTCGCTGTTTCTACAGTTCCTGTTCCTGGAGTGAATCCAGCAGGACCGTACTCAACATTCCAAGTTGTAGCAGAATTATTTTCTGTCCAAGTTAAATCAACAGATGTTGAACTTAAGTTTTGAATCGCCAAATCTGTAGGTGCTAAGCACGATGGTGTTTCATAAACTGCGATATCATCAACAGAAAGATACCAAGGAGAACCATTTACGATTCCTTTGATTCCGATATAATAAACTCCTGACGTTGCAGGTGTAAACGTCCCTGTTAGTAATTGATATTGATTATCTACAACACCTGTCTCAGCAACAATAACATCAGTCATTGATGCTGCATCTCCTGAAGCACCATAACTAATTTCTACTTTAGCATTCGCAGCTGTAGAACCATCTTGACGGGCATAAATATCCATCGTATACGATGTTCCCCCTACAAGTTGAACTGGAATAAACATCCAATCCGTATTACTATATGTTAAGAAAGCATTCCAAGCTCCTGTTCTTGGAGAACGATTATATGACGTTAAAGTATTGTTCGCTGTCCAGGCTTGTGTTCCAACTTCTGCTTCTTGTGATAAACAACCACCAACATCAGTATTGTGCGTATACCCAGTTTCAAATCCTTCAAAGTAAGGAATGCCATAAGGGACGCACAATGTTGTAAATGTAAAAGGACCAGTCCATGGACTAAGGTCACCTCCTCCACAATCTGCCTGAACATACACTTCATATTGAGTGTTGTCTGAAAGGCCTGTTAAGTTATGTGGATTCGTTGTTGCATTCACCGTGGTTCCACTTCCTTGAGTGAATCCTACAGGACCGTACTCAATATTCCAAGCTGTTTCTGAACCTCCGTTGGTCCATCCTATATCAGCTGAAGTTGTGGTAATATTCGAAGCCATTAAACTTGAAGGTGGTAAACATGAAGGTGTTTCATAAACTGCGATATCATCAACAGAAAGATACCAAGGAGAACTATTTACGATTCCTTTGATTCCGATATAATAAACTCCTGACGTTGCAGGTGTAAACGTCCCTGTTAGTAATTGATATTGATTATCTACAACACCTGTCTCAGCAATAATAACATCAGTCATTGATGCTGCATCTCCTGAAGCACCATAACTAATTTCTACTTTAGCATTCGCAGCTGTAGAACCATCTTGACGGGCATAAATATCCATCGTATAAGATGTTCCCCCTACAAGTTGAACTGGAATAAACATCCAATCTGTATTACTATATCCTAAGAAAGCATTCCAATCTCCTGTTCTCGGAGTACGGTTATATGTTGTCAAAGTATTATTAGCTTTCCAAGTTGATGTTCCAGCTTCAGATTCTTGAGTTAAACAACCATCAACATCAGTATTGTGGGTATACCCAGTTTCAAATCCTTCAAAGTAAGGAATGCCATAAGGGACACATAATGTTGTAAACGTATAAGGTCCAAACCAATAGCTTTGGTCAGTTCCTCCACAATCTGCCTGAACATACACCTCATATTGAGTATTGTCTGAAAGGCCTGTTAAGTTATGTGGATTCGTTGTTGCATTCACCGTGGTTCCACTTCCTTGAGTGAATCCAGCAGGACCGTACTCAACATTCCAAGCTGTTTCTGAACCTCCGTTGGTCCATCCTATATCAGCTGAAGTCGCAGTAATATTTGAAGCCATTAAGTTTGAAGGTGGTAAACAGCTCGGTGGAGCAGTAATTGTCAAAGTATAATCTTCAAACTCTGCTCTGGTTCTATCTGCACAAGGATCAGAAGGATTACTAGAGCTATAATCTATAGTAATTCTCATTCTATAATTGCCTAAGGAAGTTCCTGAAGGAACCGAAATAGTTCCTGTAAAAGGGCCGTTTCCATACCCTGTAGTGTTGAATACTTTTTCCGTTGCATTATCAAACACTAAGTCATTGTTCCAGTCAATCCAAATTGCAAACCCTACAGTACCACCAACGATTTCAGCATTAAAATCAAAGCTTCCTAGTTCGTAACTTGAAACGGCTTGCGCTGTTCCATCAAAATAACCTCCAGCTGTATGACCAGAAGCCAAGTTGGAGATGTTTGTTGAACCATTTGAGGTCGTAAAGTTGTCAATATAAGTCGCAGTCCCAGATGCTGAAGGCAAACAATATCCAGTATAAAAACTGAATGGTCCAGCCCAAGTACTTTGGTCAGTCCCACCACAATCAGCTTGAACATAAAACTCATAAGCTGTTTCTGCTGTTAAACCTGTCAAGTTATGTGGATTTGATGTTGTATTCACTACAGTCCCACTTCCTTGAGAGAAACCTGCAGCACCGTATTCAACATTCCAAGCTGTTTCTGAACCTCCGTTGGTCCATCCTAAATCAGCTGAAGTTGTGGTTAGGTTTGTTATTGCTAAATCTGTAGGAGCTGGACAACTAGGTGGAGTTGTAAACTCGAAAGGTCCAACCCAATTACTTTGATCAGTTCCGCCACAGTCAGACTGCACATAGAACTCATAAACAGTTTCTGGTGTTAACCCTGTTAAGTTATGTGGATTAGTTGTTGTTCCATTTACCATAGTTCCACTTCCTTGAGAGAAACCTGCAGCACCGTATTCAACATTCCATGTTGTAGCAGTTCCAAACTCAGTCCATCCTAAATCAACAGTTGTTGCCGTTAGGTTTGTAATTCCAAGATCTAATGGATCCGGACATGCAGGAGCTTCAAAAAGTGTAACAACAATATTTGACCAATCCGCATCGGATGGACTATATGACTGATTCAGATCTAAAGTTAATAATCCGTCAACTGAAGGGTCATATAGAGAAGTCAAAGAACCGGAAAATGTCAGCGTTGTTGCTGCACCACTATTCGCAGAACCAGTAGTTGGAGGGTCAATTGTCACACTCCCTCCTGAAGTATTAAATGTTAAATCTGTCTCTGAAGCCCATGCGCTACTTGTACTTACCCAATCTACTGACACTGAAAAAGAATCATATAGGCCAGCAGGAACTGCTGCCGCATTCGCTGCATCATTTATTAGGACATTCTCCGCTGTACCTCCGGACACACTTATTGGACCTGTAACAGTCGGAAATGTGAATTGTCCATAACTCCATAAAGAAAGCATGAACGATAGGAATAAAAGTAATTTTTTTCTCATAAACTTAGTGTTTTTTGATATTAATATTAACTGTAAATATAGTTAATAATAATTGTTAAAAAAATCTTATATTGTTTTATTGTTATAGATATGAGTTCATTACACCTCCATCAAAAAAGCCCTCCTACGTTTTATTTTGATGTTCCTAAAAAATACAGCCCTTACACAACACGGAAACTCGGGAAAACATTAAAAATTTTGGCATAAATGCAAAAGTCCCGACATTGCTGCCGGGACTTTTCATTATTTTAAAAGAAGTGACTTACTGCTTCACAATTTTGAAAGTTCTTTGACCTTCATTATTGTATACACGTAAAGTATAGATTCCTTTTTCAAGGTGATCAATAGTAAGTGTTGCTTCTGTTGCATTATTCAATGCTTTATTTTCAACCATTACCACTCTTCCATTCATGTCTAACATTTCAATTCTTAAAGCTGAAGTGTTAGATGGATTCACGATGTTTAATACACTAGTTGTTGGATTAGGGTATACTGAGATTTCAGCAAACTCTTCCTCTTCAACAGATACCCAAACACAGTTATCTACGTTTACTTCAACAACCGCTGTATCCGCTGGACAAACACCATTTGATGTGATGTAGCTATAGTTATACTGCGCTGCTAAACTTGGTGATGTTGGTTGAGAATTCGGTAAAAGGTTACCGTTAAAATCATACCAGTCTCCTCCTATATCAACGTTTCCTGATAAGGCAGCATAAAGGTTAATCGGCTCATTTTTACAAACCGTAATTGACTGACCATCACCTGCTGTAGATTCGTTGTATACATTGATCGTAGCTACTGAAGTATCTGCACAAGCAAATCTTTCAACATAGAACAACTCATACGAACCTGAAGGTAAAGTTGAATATTCAAAGATCGAGTCATTCAGGTGAATATCTAGGCCATCTGAATGCCATGTTCCTCCCCCCATTGCAGCAGTAACAATATTATCATTTAAGTCAACGGTTCCGTCTAAACGACAAACATTTTTTGTACCATCTTGACCTGTGATACAGTCATCGATTCTAATTTCATCTACAAGAATATCATTGTAATATGCATCATTAGTCGTTGTTGTTTGGTTGGTCATGAAACCTACTTTCACAACAGTATTAGCGTATGCTGCTAAATCGAAGCTAGCAAACTGCCACTCATCACTGTCTCCTCTTAGCGTATCTAACAAAATCCAAGACGTACCATCATGAATAGAAACAATTAAGGGCACATTATCCCCAGGGTTATTAGTATTGTTACTGAACCATTCAAATCCTAAATAAGGAGTTGTAAGAGGGGTTAAGTCAACTTCAGTTGTAATCAACATCATACTGTCTGGGGTTGGCGTTGAACCGTCAGACCATGCGAAGGTACCAGCTGCTTTTCCATTATTTGCTGCACCATAATCAGCTTGCCCTGTGAACTTCCAGAAATTATTCGTACTTGAACTCGATGTATTTGAAGATAAGTTCTCATAACATGTTGGTAGTTCTCCAGATTCGAAGCCTTCATAGTATGGTGCTAGAACAGCGCCACACAGTGTAGTTGCTGTTGTTTCTATACCGAATGAACTTAAATCTCCAGATCCACAATCAGACTGTACATAAAAATCATACGTTGAACTTGGGTTTAATCCACTAACCGTATAAGGGTTTGTGGTAACACCAGAAATAACAGTACCTGTACCTGGAGTAAATCCTTCTGGTCCATACTCGATATTCCATGTTGTTGCAGAGTTGTTTTCTGTCCAATCTAGATCAACAGATGTTTGTGTTTCATTTGAAGCTACAAGATCTGTTGTAGGAAGACAAGATGGTGCTTCATAAATTGCGATATCATCAACCGAAAGATACCAAGGAGAACCATTTACGATTCCTTTGATTCCGATATAATAAACTCCTGAAGTTACAGGCGTAAACACCCCTGATAGCAATTGATATTGATTATTAACAACTCCTGTTTCTGCAACAATAACATTAGTCATTGATGCTGCGTTTCCTGAAGCACCATAACTAATTTCTACTTTAGCATTCGTTGCTGTAGAACCATCTTGGCGAGCATAAACATCCATCATATACGATGTTCCCCCTACAAGTTGAACTGGAATAAACATCCAATCTGTATTACTATATCTTAAGAAAGCATTCCAATCTCCTGTTCTCGGAGAACGATTATATGACGTTAAAGTATTATTAGCTGTCCAAGTTGATGTTCCAGCTTCAGATTCTTGAGTTAAACAACCATCCACATTAGTGTTGTGTGTATAACCACTTTCAAATCCTTCAAAGTAAGGAATGCTATAAGGGTTACATGGTGTTGTAAATGCAAAAGGTCCAGCCCAAGTACTTTGGTCAGTCCCACCACAATCAGCTTGAACATAAAACTCATAAGCTGTTTCTTCTGTTAAACCTGTCAAGTTATGTGGATTAGTTGTTGTGCTCACAGGAGTTCCACTTCCTGGAGTGAATCCAGCTGCACCGTATTCAACATTCCAAGCTGTTTCTGAACCTCCGTTGGTCCATCCTAAATCAGCTGAAGTTGTGGTTAGGTTTGTTATTGCTAAATCTGTAGGTGCTGGACAAGTTGGAGGTGTTGTAAATGCGAAAGGTCCAACCCAAACACTTTGATCCGATACTCCACAGTCAGCTTGTACATAAAAATCGTAAGTTGTTTCTGGTGTCAATCCAGTTAAACTATGCGGATTAGTTGTTGTAGCAACATCGGTTCCATTGCCTTGAGTGTATCCATATGTACCATACTCAATATTCCAATCAGTTGCAGCTCCTGCTTCAGTCCATTCTAAATCAACAGATGTTGCTGTTAAGTTTTGAATATCTAAATCTGTAGGTGCTGGACAAGTAGGTGGAGTTGTAAACTCGAAAGGTCCAACCCAATTACTTTGATCTGTTCCACCACAGTCAGACTGCACATAGAACTCATAAACAGTTTCTGGTGTTAATCCTGTCAAGTTATGCGGGTTAGTTGTTGTTCCATTTACCATAGTACCACTTCCTTGAGAGAAACCTGCAGCACCGTATTCAACATTCCATGCTGTAGCAGTTCCAAACTCAGTCCATCCTAAATCAACAGTTGTTGCCGTTAGGTTTGTTATTGCTAAGTCAACAGGGGCTGGACATGCGATTGTTGTTACAGTAAAGTCTGTAACATCAAAATCCAAATCATTTGGTGATCCCCATTGACCTACCGCAATGTAAACAGTTTGTCCAGCTTGAAGCATTGCTGAAACAGTTTTTGATACACTTGATGATGTTGAACCATCAGCATCTAGTTCATCTGAAAAGGCTACTCCTGAACATGATGCAAAGATTCCTATTCCATTCCAACCGTTTCTAGTGAATATTGTCATTGAGATTTCCTCTGCTGTTGCCCCTGCAGTGTATTCGAACAAATAAACGTCATCATCCCAGTAGTTAACATTAATAGATGTTCCTGTTGGATTATCGTTCCAGTCTTCAGGACCTGCATTACCTGGAGTAGTAATTCCCATACTGGTATAACCATCTGTTATACCTACAGCACTACCACAGCCATATTGTCCAAACGACAATGTGGAAATTGAAAGAGATGCCAACAAAGCAAAACCAATTTTCCTTAGTTTTTTGTAATTTTTTTTCATAAACCTTAATAATTATTTTGCGCGAATATAATTATTAAAAGTACATTCCAACAGCTATAAACTATACTATAGATGACAATTCGCATCTATTTTAAAATCCAGAAAACACAGCAGGTAATACATCAAAAGCACCAAAAAAACTTAAGGTGCTGTTTATGAGTTGAGTCAAAAAAAAAAAAACGCCCCCAAAAGGGGACGCTTTTCATTATTGTAAAAAGAAGTGACTTACTGCTTCACAATTTTAAAAGTTCTTTGACCTTCATTATTGTATACACGTAAAGTATAGATTCCTTTTTCAAGGTGATCAATAGCAAGTGTTGCTTCTGTTGCATTATTCAATGCTTTATTTTCAACCATTACCACTCTTCCATTCATGTCTAACATTTCAACTTTTAAAGCTGAAGTATTTGATGGATTAACGATGTTTAAAACACTTGTTGTTGGGTTAGGGTATACTGAGATTTCAGCAAACTCTTCCTCTTCAACAGATACCCAAACACAGTTATCAACGTTTACTTCAACTACCGCTGTATCCGCTGGACAAACACCATTTGATGTGATGTAGCTATAGTTATACTGCGCTGCTAAACTTGGCGATGTTGGTTGAGAATTCGGTAAAAGGTTACCGTTAAAATCATACCAGTCACCTCCCATATCAACATTTCCTGATAAGGCTGCGTAAAGGTTAATCGGCTCATTTTTACAAACCGTAATTGACTGACCATCACCTGCTGTAGATTCGTTGTATACATTGATCGTAGCTACTGAAGTATCTGCACAAGCAAATCTTTCAACATAGAACAACTCATACGAACCTGAAGGTAAAGTTGAATAATCAAAGATAGAGTCATTCAGGTGAATATCTAGGCCATCTGAATGCCATGAACCTCCACCCATAGCAGGAGTAACAATGTTATCATTTAAGTCAACAGTTCCGTCTAAACGACATACATCTTTTGAACCATCTTGACCACTAATACACTCATCAATTCTAATTTCATCCACAAGAATGTCATTATAGTAAGCGGAATTAGTTGTTGTTGTTTGGTTGGTCATGAAACGTACCTTAACAACGGTATTAGCGTATGCAGCTAAATCGAAGCTAGCAAACTGCCACTCATCACTGTCTCCTCTTAGCGTATCTAACAAAATCCAAGAAGTACCATCGTGAATAGAAACAATTAAAGGTACATTATCACCAGGGTTGTCAGTATTATTACTGAACCATTCAAATCCTAAATAAGGAGTTGTTAGAGGAGTTAAGTCAACTTCAGTTGTAATCAACATCATACTGTCTGGGTTTGGCGTTGAAGCGTCGGACCATGCGAAGGTACCAGCTGCTTTTCCATTACTTGCTGCACCATAATCAGCTTGTCCTGTGAACTTCCAGAAGTTATTAGCACTTGTACTCGTAGTATTTGAAGATAAGTTCTCATAACATGTTGGTAGATTTCCAGATTCGAAACCTTCATAGTATGGTGCTAGAACAGCTCCACACAATGTAGATGCAGTAACTCCAGAACCAATAGAACTGATGTCTCCAGATCCACAATCAGACTGTACATAAAAATCATACGTTGAACTTGGGTTTAATCCACTAACCGTATAAGGATTTGTGGTAACACCTGTAATAACCGTACCTGTACCTGGAGTAAATCCTTCTGGTCCATACTCGATATTCCATGTTGTTGCAGTATTATTCTCTGTCCAATCTAAATCGATAGATGTTTGTGTTTCATTTGAAGCAACAAGATCTGAAGTAGGAAGACAAGATGGAGTTGCTGTGATCGTAACCGTAAAGTCAACTGTTGACCCGTAATTCACATTTCCACATGCTGGTGGATTTGCGGTAGATCCCCATTGACCACGAACACGCATACGGTAATCACCTTGTGCTGTACCCGGTGGAACGGTAACACTTAATGTTTTTGCTGCACTTGAATTCGCTAAAGAGGCTACTAGTTCACTGGCTTCAAAAGTAAAGTTATTGTTCCAATCAACCCAGATATTCACACCGTTTGAACCTGAAGAGTATACAGTACTTACGTCAAAAGTTAACGACTCATAGGCTTCAATTACCTGTATTGTTTCATCAGCGTATGAACCTGCTGGCTGTGAAGTCGCCGTATAGTTCACGTTAGTTAATGCAAGTGAAGATTCTATTGAGCTTAAGTACTCACCCCAAGTAGTTGAAACATCACAATACATGTTCTCAAAGTTAAAAGGACCTGCCCAGTAACTAGAATCACCAACTCCACAAACAGAACGTACGTAGAAGTCATATTGTGTATCAGGTGTAATCGTAATTGTATGTGGGTTAGAAGTTGCTGTTTCTAAAGTTCCTGTTCCTTGTGTAAATCCAGGAGCTCCATATTCTACTTGCCATTCTGTAGCTGAACCATTTTCTGTCCAAGTTAAGTCAGCAGATGTTGATGACATAGCTCCAGTATTTAAATCCGTTGGTGGAAGACAAGACGGTGTTGCAACAATTGTTAATGTAAAGTCAACCGTTGTCCCATAATCCACGTTTCCACATGCTGGTGGGTTAGCAGTAGAACCGTATTGCCCACGAACACGCATACGGTAATCTCCAACAGGAGTAGCTGCAGGAACTGCAACAGTAAGTGTTTTTGAAGCATCAGAGTTAGCTAATGAAGCAACCAATTCTGCAGGGTCGAAAGTTAAATCATTGTTCCAATCAACCCAAACATTTACACCATTACCTCCACCAACATAACTCGTGTTGATGTCAAAGCTCATCGTTTCAAATGCCTCAAAACTTTGAGCTGTTTCATCAGCATAAGAACCTGCTGGCTGAGCAGTCGCGGTGTAAGTTATGTTTGAAAGTGCTCCCATAGAATTAACACTTGACAAGTAATCTCCAGTCCAACTCGTTGACACCTCACAATAGGATACTGAAAATGCGTATGGCCCTGACCAACTACTTTGTGATCCTCCACAGTCTGATTGAACATAAAATTCGTAGTCTGCACCTGTAGTCAGACCTGTTAAGCTGTGTGGATTAGTTGTTGTTGAAACTGGTGTTCCTGAGCCTAAAGTAAATCCAGGAGCTCCATATTCTATATTCCAATCTGTTGCACCTCCATTTTCATTCCATGATAAATCTGCAGAAGTCACGGAAGTCATCGTTGCCATTAGACCACTTGGTTGGATACATCCCACCTGTTCTATTGCAGAAAAATCATCAATATAAAAGTAATAATCTCCTGTTGTATAAGTCCCATCGATTCTCCAAATGAAATCAGATCCATTGGGTACATCTGCAGCATCAATTACAGCACTTCTGGTCGCACAAACAGTAGAAGGTGTATGACTTGCAAAATCAATTACATCGTAGGTAATCCAGTTTGTTCCGCCATCTATTGAATACTGTAGGTTAAACACACCAAAGTCATCAGTAGTTCCCATCTCATCAGACCAATCGATTATTTTATAATCTAATGATACATTAATGTCTAAACCAGTTGCTGTTTGGTTGGGACTTGTCGCTGCTGCTGTAGCACCTGAACTATACAAATTAACCCTCATGGCGCCTGTTCCAGCACATGGCGTAGTTGATGTGTGTGCGAAACCATTAAATGTCCAGGACGCTGGAGCCGACGCGCCTTCAAATCCTTCACTAATGAAGACTTGAGAGTTAACATGCCAACTCGTCAAAAAGACGGATAACATGAGTAAAAGTAATTTTGTTTTCATAAACCTAGTTTTAAATTAATATTAGTTGCATAAAAATAGTTAAATAATATTTCAATACAAAACATGAGACTATATAAATCAATCACTTGAGGACCAACACAATATATAGAGGCTTAAAAAATAAAAAATCAGGACAAACAATCCTTTATTTAAAGGGGAAGTAGAAAAAAATTGAATAAAAAGAAAAAAAGCGCCTCCAAAAAGGAGACGCTTTTCATAGCAACTTAAAGTCAGCTTCAATTTACTGCTTCACAATTTTGAAAGTCTTATGACCCTCATCATTGTATATACGTAAAGTATAGATTCCTTTTTCAAGGTGATCAATTGTCAATGTTGCTTCCGTAGTATTGTTTAATGCTTTATTTTCAACCATTACCACTCTTCCATTCATGTCTAACATTTCAACTTTTAAAGCTGAAGTATTTGATGGATTAATGATGTTTAAAACACTTGTTGTTGGGTTAGGGTACACTGAGATTTCAGCAAACTCTTCCTCTTCAACAGAGACCCAAACACAGTTATCAACGTTTACTTCAACTGTTGCCGTGTCTGCTGGACAAACACCATTTGATGTGATGTAGCTATAGTTGTACTGAGCTGATAAGCTAGGTGACGTTGGTTGAGAGTTCGGTAAAAGAACCCCGTTATAATCGTACCAATCACCGCCCATATCAACGTTACCTGTCAATGCAGAGTACAAATCAATCGGCTCATTCTTACACACATTAATGGTAGTACCATTTCCTGCAGTCGAAGGTCCGAAAACATTAATGGTAGCAATTGTAGTGTCAGGCTGACAAATACCTTCAACGATGTAAAGAACATCATGTGCCCCTGCAGGCAAGTTGCTCACATTAAATAAAGAATCGTTCACGATTAAACTTTGATCTGCTGGGAATTCCCAACGACCATAACTATTATCGTTTGTAATAATTCCATCATTCAAGTTTAAGCTATCGTCTAACCTACAGATATCAACACTACCTGGTTGACCAGGAGTTGGGATACACTCACCGAAGCAAACGTCATCGATATACAGTCTATAACCATCAAGCCCTCCTGGTGGCACATGGAAAGCGACATAAACAGTTCCATTAAACATTGTCAAATCCACAGTTGTATCCATATACGTTGTGTTACTGTAAGACGCCAAATGCATCAATGTATCAGTAAAGTCAGCGGGCTCAGTTCCAGTTGTAGAAAGTAACACTTGGAAATCATTCGGCTCACTAGCACTTTGTACTCTATAATGGAACTTCATAAACTCATTTCCAGTAAGGACCAACCCAGGAGTGATTAAATAGTCGTCATTTGCTCCACTATTAAAGTCAGTAGTGATAATAGCTGAATAGGCACCTGTATTCGGATTCATAGTACTTACTTCCCAAGCTTCTCCATCTCCGTTCACATTACGTACTCTCCAACATCCAATAGTCGGGGAATTGTCGATATCAAATCCTTCACAGAAACCATTTGCCAAAATAGCGTCACAACTGGTCAAGATATTATTTACACCATCCCAGCTTCCTGGGGTAGTAGTTCCTCCACAATTTGCAGAAACATAAATATCATATTCAGTATTTCCATCTAGTCCAGTTATGGTAAATGGATTTGTTGTTGCGATATCGGATCCGATCTCGGTTCCAGTACCAGGAGTAAATCCAGGCGCACCCCATTCCACGTTCCACTCTGTCTCATCACCATTGGCAGTCCATGAAATTGTAATTTCATCATTTAAAACTGCATCAACAGTAACTGCAGATGGTCCTGCTGCACTTCCAATAGTAATTGTATACTCTGGACTATCATCTCCATTATCATCTCTTACGATCACTGTATGAGTTCCTACTGTTAAGTTATTTGGAATTGCACCAAAGGCACCACCATCAACAGAGAAAGTAAACGGTGCTACACCACAATCCACATTAGAGACTAGGAAAGTACCATTATCACCATTGTTACATGTTGCATCAACTGGATCTATATCAACGTTAACAGAGTTAATGTTCACAGTTACCAACGTACGCCCAACGCTTTCACAACCTTCATGGCTAGCAGCCGCAAAGAACTCATAAACACCATTGGTTGCAGTTGGCATTACAGTTGTACCAACCGTTTCTAAAGGATTCGTTGTCCCGACAACATTACCTCCTGTAAGCGCATCATACCAAACTAAATCAGTAGATGCAGCAGCACTATAGTATACAGTACCGTTATAAGCTCTAGGTGAATTTGTTGAAGAAAATAAACCACATAATCCTACACCTGTTTCAATTGAAATATCAGCGTTTGAATAAGTCTCAACTGATGGTACTGTAGTGTACCCAGCAAAATAATTAATATAAATCCCATAGGTTTCTCCTGCTGGGATAAGCAGATCATCGATATCAATAGTATGCATAGAGCTTGGAGTAGCTGGAGTATTATACACCCCTAAAGTTGTCCAATCTCCCGCTGTAGTTTCAGAACCCAGATAAGACCCAACTTTATAATAAACTGTTGCAGTAGGATCTACTGTTGAATACATCAACGCATCTAAAGAATCAACGTTTAGATCAAAAGGAGAGTTATTAGTAATATTAAACATTACACCTCCGTTACAACCATTTCCTCCAGTTGTGTTGTCTGTTGTTAATGAAGACCCGCTTCCTAGACCACCAATTGCTGAAATTTCCGCAGAGCTTACTCCATTACAAAAGTTGAATACATCAGGATCAGCTACTGGGTCATTTGGAATGGTTGTTCCTACGGTCACCAAAGTCCCTACAGGTTCTGACCAACATTGTGTTGTTGTATTATAAGCCTTAACATAGTATGTTCCAGTAGCAGTAACACTATACGGTGCAGATGCATTATCTGTCATATCTGACGTAGAATTACTTGTACCTTGCCAATAATAATCAACATCAGTTGGAGCTGCAGGTACAGTAATTTGAGTACCCGGTGCACAAACTGGATTCTGGTCTGCAACTGGAGCTGGTGGTGCAGCTTCTACAGGAATGTTCGTAACTTCAATTGAATCCGCATCAGACCATGCTGCATAATTAGAATCATAAGTCCTAACATAGTACATTCCATTTTCTAGTACATTCCAAGGTGTAGAAGCATCATTAGTCATATCAACTCCGTCAGCAGTTACCTGCCAATACCAAGTCTCATTAGCCCCTAGCGTTCCAGAAGCTGTTAAATCTGTACCTGTAGCACAGTCTGGAGCACCTGCCGACTGACTAATTGTTGGCGCATCAATTACAAGAACCTCAAATGTATAATCCTCAAACTCACCACTTGAGTAACCTGTTATACATGGGTCTGCTGGACCTGAGTTAGGGGTGTATGAGTTTCCTATTCTCATTCTTGTTGTTCCTCCTATAGCAGTAGTTGGAACGGTAATCGTTCCAGAATGTCCTCCAGAATAACTTGAGCTCTGATATGCAACTTCTGTTGTAGGATCAAGTACACCATCTTGGTTCCAGTCAATCCAAACTTTAAAACCAAACGTTCCTCCTGTATAAGCAGATGTAAAATCTATTGTTCCTCCTTTAACCTGAGATACAGTTTGAGCTGTAAAGTCTCCGTATCCATTCGTAGAAAACCCTGAAGCTAAATTCGAAATATTCTGTTCACCATTAGCCGTTGAGAAGTCAACAATTACCCTTGAATTATCAGTTGCTGATGGTACACAATAACACTCTGTAGGTACAGAAATAGTTGTTACCATTGTATTAGAGATATCCTGATCTACTCCACATGAAAGAACATATTGGTACTCCATTGCCGTAGCTGGTGCAGAAGGGATTGTATAAGGATTAGTTGTCGCACCAGCGATATCTACCCATGGATCTGCAGAACCTGCAGCACGTTCTTGCCACTGACCCGCCAATCCAAACATTCCAGAAGTTGAACCTGTTGCTTCAAGCACAAATGGACTACCAGCACACATACCTGATGTTGCAGGGAGTGTTCCAGCAGTTGGGGCACCTGAACAGTTTGGCAAAGCAGTAATCTCAATATTATAAGCCGTACTTTGTGGGGTTGCCCAAGTTGAAATCACAAAATAGTAAGTTTCACCTGCAGTTACTGGTAAATCTGTGATATCACGTGTACCTGCCGATGAATTGGTGTGACTACCTACGGTAGATGCAAAAGGACATCCTGTTATTGCAAATAACCCAGCATAAGTACCAACACCTGTTAAAGAAATGGTAATAATTTCATCACTTGCTGGAGTGTATGAATACACAACATCATCACCATTTAAATAAGATGGATCTGAACCATTAGTTATTGCATCCGGTGCAAGCGGTGGAAGATCTGCCGAGTCATAATTATCACCATAAGCAGAAGTATTCCCCGCATCAGTAAATGGCAAAGACGCCACAACTAGAGGAGTGCCACAAGTCTCCCCTTGCGCACTTAAATTAGTCCCAAACACTATTACCGTAAGGAATAGTAAAGGAATAATGAGTAGATTTTTTTTCATAAACGTTAGTTATTTTTGTTATTAATTTGACTTCAAACTTAATCATTAAAGTTTGTTAAAACAAAAATAACACGATGTAAAAAAAATGAGCGCCCTTTCGAACACCCATCATTAACGAACTGAAAAACAATCCCTTCTTATAAAGATTTTGTTCTTCCTCCATCTACGGGAACATTAATCCCATTGATGTAACTTGCTGCTGGACTTGCTAAAAAAGCAACTGCATTAGCAATTTCTTCTGGTTGTGCTATTCTTTTCATAGGTGACTGCGCTGCCATGTTAGCCAAAATTTCATCATAATTTAAAATAGATGAACCAGCGGCTTTATTTTCTGCTATGGATTGTAGTCGAACGGTGTTTGTTGCTCCAGGCAATACATTATTCACAGTAATATTATACTGACCTAATTCATTGGCCAAGGTTTTACTCCAGTTGGCTACAGCCCCTCTTATGGTATTAGAAACTCCTAATCCATCTAGAGGTTGTTTTACACTGGTTGAGATAATATTGATGATTCGGCCATACCCCTCTGCTTTCATTCCTGGATAAAGCGCCTGGACAAGAATGTGATTACAAACCAAATGATTATTAAAAGCATCTGTAAATTCAGAAACTTTTGCTTTTCTAATCGGTCCACCTTTAGGTCCACCTGTATTGTTTAATAAGATATGCGCTCTGTTTTTGCTTGCCCAAGATTTGATTTTCTTTTCTAAATCTAAGGGTTGTGAAAAGTCAGCAACAATATAATCATTCTTGTCGTTCGGATTCAGCTCCTTAAGAACTGCCTTAAGCTTAGCTTCATTTCTGGCTACCAAAGTAATCGACGCTCCTAATTTGGAGAGTGCGATTGCAGATTCTTTCCCTATTCCTTGTGTACTACCGCAAACTACCGCATGCTTGCCTGTTAAATCTATATTCATAAATAATTATTCTACCGTTACAGACTTCGCCAAGTTTCTTGGTTGGTCAACATTTGTTCCTCTTTTCACTGCTGCATAGTACGAAATCAACTGAAGTGGAATCGTCGCTAAAAGCGGTACAAGATTTTCATCGGTATCAGGGATTTCGATGTAATGGTCTGCCATTGCTTTTACTTGCTCGTCACCTTCGGTGATAACCGCAATAATCTTTCCTTTACGCGCTTTGACCTCTTGAATATTGCTCACTACTTTTTCATAAGAAGTTCCTTTTGTTGCGATAACGAAAACAGGCATTGCTTCATCGATTAATGCGATTGGGCCATGTTTCATCTCTGCAGCAGGGTATCCTTCTGCGTGGATGTAAGAAATTTCTTTCAGTTTCAAAGCACCTTCTAAAGCAACTGGAAAGGAAATTCCACGCCCTAAATACAAAGCATTACTAGCCTCCTTGTAGGTCTCGGCAATCGCTTCTAGTTTAGGGCTCTTCTTCAAAATCTCAGCTACTTTATCTGGAACTAAATCCAATTCTGTAATGATTCTTCTGAATTTAGATTCATTAATAGAACCTTTATTTCGAGCAATCGTTAAAGCCATTAAAGTCAACACTGTTACTTGAGCAGTAAACGCTTTCGTAGATGCTACACCAATTTCTGGTCCTGCGTGAGTATAAGAGCCCGCATCAGTCACCCTTGAAATTGAAGAACCTACAACATTACAAATCCCGAGAATTGTAGCTCCTTTAGATTTAGCTAAATTTAATGCCGCTAATGTATCTGCTGTTTCACCAGACTGCGAAATAGCGATTACTATATCGTCTTCATAGATAATAGGGTTTCTATATCTGAATTCTGAGGCGTATTCAACCTCAACAGGAATCCTTGTTAAATCTTCAAACAAATATTCACCTACTAGCGCTGCATGCCAAGAGGTTCCGCAAGCCACCATAATGATGCGCTTTGCATTAGCCAACTGCTGCTCGTAGTCTTTAATTCCTCCAAGACCAACCCAACCGTCTTCAACATTTAATCTTCCTCTAAAACAATCTCTAATTGAACGCGGCTGCTCATGAATTTCCTTTAACATAAAGTGCTCATAACCGCCCTTTTCAATGGCTTCTAATTGCAGCTCTAACTCCTGAATGTATGGGGTCTTTTCTTTATTTTGAATACTGAAGATCCTCAAACCTGTCGCTCGATCTACTATTGCGATTTCCTCATCTTCCATATATACGACTTCATTCGTATATTCAATGATTGGTGTAGCATCAGAAGCCAGGTAAAAATCTCCATCTTTACCGATTCCAACAACGAGCGGACTTGATTTACGTGCTGCAATTAATTCGTTTGGATTGTCTTTACTTAAAACAACAATTGCGTAAGCCCCAATTACAGAATTCAAAGCGATTCTGACAGCTTCAGCTGTTTTTACGTTTTCTCTTTTTTTAATATCATCAATCAAATGAACCAACACCTCAGTATCGGTTTCACTTTGGAATTGATATCCACGAGAAAGCAATTCAGCTTTTAACGAATCATAATTTTCAATAATTCCATTATGGATCAAGGCCATTTCACCATCATTCGACATGTGTGGATGAGCATTAATATCGTTTGGCAATCCGTGAGTAGCCCAACGTGTGTGCCCAATAGCAATTGTTCCACCAGTATCTTGTTTAGCGGCAAAGTCTTCTAACTCTGACACCTTTCCTTTACGCTTATAATTATTAAGTCCATTCTCATTAAGCACAGCTATTCCCGCACTATCATAACCTCGATACTCTAATCTTTTGAGTCCTTTTAAGACTATTGGAAAAGCTTGTTCCTTTCCGATGTATGCTACAATTCCACACATATCACTCTCCTTATTTAAGTTAATTTATTTTAAAGCTTTGTATACACAATGCTTAATTTAGGTTGCTTTTTATTCGTACTATTTGCGCCATTAAAGACTAGTCTTTCGGTAGTAGTATTATATTTCTTTGGAGAAATATATAAACCATTGTTTTGAATTTCTCCTTTGACAATATTTTGAACGTATGTTCTCAAATCTACAACATACGCTTTTTTAGACTTATTATAAGCCACAGTTGAGACTACATATTTTCTATCATCACCTTCAAACAGTTTGGCACTCACGTTCACTTCAGTACTTGGGTAGAAATTACTTCCTTGATAATAATTGACAGGTAATTCTAAAGTGGCATTATGAACAATAATATCATCTGGTAAGTCATTAATAGAACTAAACTCAACTTTCGCACGTGTTGCAAAAGCATGTGCATAAAATTCTTCGTCACCAAGGCTATTGTCATTGATCACTTGTTGAACACGTGTCATAGAATAATCTGTTTTCACATGATTAAAGTCAATGGCACTTCCTGTAATAATGAAATCGAAAGATGCTTGTTCTCCTCCTGAAGTATAATAAACAGTAAGTTTTGAGGCGGGTTTAGTACTTGCTAAATAAATCACAGAACCTTCACCTGGAGCCAACATCGCATTGTTGACTTTAAAATGAAGTCCTTTGAATAAATCTAAGAAGTTAGCATCATCTGTCGCTGACTCGGCAAGGGTCAACAAATTTTTTGCAAAAACAGGGTCCAAGGGAATTCTCAACTGAGGACTTAGGGTATCCGAACCCACAATCGCACTTTTCTCAGGATCAGGGGTAATCAACCCCTCATTATTCCCCGTAGGAACAAGGTTTTGAGTTGAAGTTGCAACGACAGAATTTCGTGTATAACTTGAGTCTCTTGATAAGTCTTCAGTGATTTCATAAATTTCAAAAAGTTGTTCATTCAAATTACCGTAGTAACCTCCAAATTCGAAAGCCACGACGGCTGAATCAACAGTTAGGCTTGAAATGTCTCCAAAGTCAGGAGAAAACCCTGACAATGTCAGTTGAGAATAAAACTCAGCCTCCACGGTACCGAACACCTCATCATTAAAACTACCGATCAGGTTGAATTCTGGATCCATTGTAAGCACAGTATCTTCTTCTACTGTATAGGTATGGATTTGAAAAGTATCCAATCCGTCGGAATTCATTATGCTTCCCGAAGGAAGAGCTTGCGATCCCACTGGGCTTTTCTTCTTTTTACAAGAAGTAAAAGCGGCTGTTAAACAAAAAAAAGCAGCGAAAAACAAAATTATTTTTCGCCACCTTTTATTTTTTTTAATCTCTACTGTCTTTATCATCATTGAATCAATGCTTCTTCATCTATTACTTTGTCGAAAAACTCGCTCATTAATTTTGGCTGTACTTCTTCCGACTCAAATTCTAGCTTGAACTTTTCTGTTTCCTCGAATGCTGCTTTTAGCTCCTCGTGTAAAGAGTCACTTCCCATTACGATTCCATCAGCATTTTCCATAGCTGCTTTATTCAGACTTAGGTAATCACCTGACTTAATTGAGTCGATAATACCTTCATCAAAGCCTTCAAATTTAAGTTTTTCACCGAAACGAGCGTCCCAATTCTTGTTAAATTCATTATCGTAAAGCGAATAAACTACTTTAGTATCTGCGAAGTGCGGATCATTTTTGTAGATATCCTTAACATACATAGGCATTAGCGAGGTCATCCAACCATGACAGTGGATAATATCTGGTTTCCATCCTAACTTTTTTACAGTTTCAAGGACCCCACGACAAAAGAACATTGAACGTTCATCATTATCATCATACTCTTCTCCTTTTTCATCAGAAAAAACACCTTTACGCTTAAAGTACTCTTCGTTATCGATAAAGTATACTTGCATTCTAGCTGTCGGGATGGATGCGACTTTAATAATCAATGGATGATCCATATCATCAACAATAAGATTCATTCCAGACAATCTAATTACTTCATGCAATTGATGACGTCTTTCGTTAATCACTCCAAATCGAGGCATAAACACTCTGATTTCCTTTCCACTCTCTTGCACTCCTTGCGGAAGTTTACGAGCAGCTTCTGAAACATCTGAACTTGGTAAAAATGGTTTGATTTCTTGCGAAATAAAAAGGACTTTCTTCTTCTCCATGAAACTAATTTTGGTAAAACGAATACAAAAATATAAAAAAAAATTCGGATTTTCGGTATAAAAAGATAGATTTGTTGATTTGCTTGTTTTAAATTGGAGAACAATTGGTAAATTTATATAGCATCGATGCGCTAAAGGAAAACCTAGAGCCATTAAGGAATAAAGGGTTGAAAATCGGCTTTGTACCCACTATGGGGGCCTTACACGACGGCCACATTGCATTAGTCAAAGCCGCAAAAGAGGAATGCGACGTAGTCATTGTTAGTATTTTCGTCAACCCAACTCAATTTAATAACACCGAAGATTTAAAGCTTTATCCAAGGCAAGAAGACAAGGATTTGGAGTTATTGACCCAAAACGACTGTGATTTTGTTTACCTCCCAACAGCAGAAGAAATTTACCCCCCTGATTATGAAGAGGTGAAAATTGATTTAGACACCATAGAAAACACTATGGAAGGAGAGCATCGTCCGGGTCATTTCAATGGAGTGGTCAACGTGGTATCTAGACTGTTTAAAATAGTACAACCAACGAAAGCTTATTTTGGAAGAAAAGACTTCCAACAGGTTGCGGTTGTAAAAGAAATGAACAGACAGCTCAAACTACCCGTTGAAATCGTTACAGTAGAGACGAAAAGAGATCCTAGCGGATTAGCCATGAGTAGTAGAAATTTAAGATTGAGTGAACAAGATCTCGATAAGGCTGTTGTTATATCACAGGTGTTGAACAAAGGTAAATCTTGGGCCAACAGTTACTCCCCAGCAGTAACTCGACAGAAAATGATTGAGTACTTTGAGCAAACTTCGTTAAAGCTTGAGTATTTACAAATTGTGCACCCTGACACCCTCAACGACTTAAACCAATATTGGGTTTCTGGAGCGACTGCCTGCATAGCAGCTTATTGTGGAGATGTACGATTGATTGACAACATGGAGTTGATCACAAAAGAAGAAAACTAAAATTAAAGGAAATGTTTACGGGAATTATTGAAGAGCTTGGTGAGATTAAACAGATCGAGCACGAAGGAAGCAACATTCATTTCACGCTAAGTTGCGCTTTCACCAAGGAATTAAAAGTAGATCAAAGTCTTGCGCACAATGGCGTTTGCCTTACTGTTGTTCAAATTGATGGAGAAGACTATACCGTAACTGCAATTGATGAAACCTTAAAGAAAACCGACCTTTCCGAATGGAAAGTTGGTCGGAAAGTAAATCTAGAACGTTGCATGCCTGCCAATGGTCGATTTGATGGACATATTGTTCAAGGACACGTAGACACTATAGCGACATGCGAATCCATAACAGAAAAAGACGGTAGTTGGGAATTTCGTTTTAGCTACACATCAGATGACATCACCGTTGAAAAAGGCTCAATCACGGTGAATGGTGCCAGCTTAACAGTCGTTGACTCAAAAGACAAGAGTTTTGCCGTACACATCATTCCTTACACCTATGACCATACTGTATTTCATCAAATGAAGGTTGGCGACAAAGTAAATATAGAGTTTGACATTATCGGGAAATACATTGCCAAAATCATGAAACAGCGAGGATAAGGCATTGGCTAACCATAGATATTAACCTATAGCCATTCTTTAAGTAGTCGGCGTTCAACTTTTTTCATCAGTTTTTTCATCACAGCTTCTTTTGAACCTACAGTTCCTGTTCTAATCAATTCATAATGAACAGGCTTTAGATCACGATAGAAAGTAAATGTAAAAGTAACATTAGAAGCACTTTCTCTATACAGTGGATAAAGGTGTCCGGCCTTGATTTCTTCTTCAAAATCATTAATTTTTGTTGAAGGTTTAAAACGGTTATTGTATCCGCGAACAGAAACCAAAAGATAAGTATCTATTCCTTTCTCTTTTAGATTTTGACGTGTGGTATCTGCCATTAGAACATCTGCAGAACCACCTTGCTTTAAAACATTTAAAGATGCTATGGTTTTAATGTCATAACTCTTAAACAACTCCAATAAGGCCACTTCAACGGAATAACGATCAGACAAGTCATCTTGTTGGGCTACCACCAAAACGTTTCTCAACTTGAGTTCATCATTTTTTTGCGCCCACACATTTGCGCTGGTCAACAATAGGGTAAATGTAATTAACAATAGGTATTTCATGTTTAATGTTTTTTAATATTTAGAAAAGTTCACTTGCAATTTCTTTAACTTCAGAAGAATCCGACATTGTATAATAATGAATACAAGGTACACCAGCCTTTTGCAATTCTTTTGACTGTTGAATACCCCATTCGATACCAATTTGCCTTACCTCTTCGTTTGTTTTACATTTCATTAATTCATTTGAAAGCGTATCGGGCAAATCAATATGAAAAAACTTTGGTAAAAAAGTAATATGGCGCAAGTTAGTAATAGGTTTTAATCCTGGAATAATAGGAACGTTAATTCCTACCTCACGGCATTTTTTCACAAAATCAAAATACTTTTGGTTATCGTAAAACAATTGGGTCACAATATACTCAGCTCCTTTATCCACTTTCTGCTTGAGGTAATGCAAATCCGTGGCCATATTCATTGCCTCGAAATGTTTTTCAGGATATCCTGCTGCACCGATACAGAAATCAGTAGGTTCAAGTTTAATTTCATCTAGAGTATAATTTCCTTGATTCATGTTCTGAATCTGTTCAATTAACTCCACAGCATATTGATGTCCATTTTCAGCAGGTTTAAAAGTGACTTCAGTTTTGATTGGGTCGCCACGCAAAGCTAAAACGTTATCAATACCTAAAAACTGTAAATCAATCAAAGCGTTTTCAGTATCTTCTTTACTGAACCCACCACAGATTAAATGAGGTACAGCGTCCACATGGTATTTATTCATAATGGCCGCACAAATCCCTACTGTTCCAGGTCTTTTTCTAATGGCTACCTTCTCGAGCAGCCCTCTATCTCTTTCCTTATAAACATATTCTTCACGGTGATAAGTTACGTTAATAAATTTAGGTTTAAACTCCATTAACGGATCAATTCCATTATAAATAGATTGAATACTCTTTCCTTTTAAAGGAGGGAGAATTTCAAATGAGAACAATGTATCTTTCGCTTCTTTTATATGATCTACTACCTTCATTTAACTTAAAATCATTTTACATTACAAAAGTAAGAATAGCGTTTAAACTTCTCTATTATTACTCATTATTCGCTAATTTATTTTTCATTAGAAATTCCGCCACTTTCATATCATAAGGGGTGGTAAGTTTAATGTTCTCTTCATTTCCAGTGGTCAAATATACTTTCTCACCTAACCTTTCAATTAAACTAGCATCATCCGTGATTTCATTTGAAAAAGGAAGACTATAGGCATCAACCAATAAAGACCTTTGAAAAGCTTGAGGTGTTTGAACACTCCAGTATTGTGACCGATCTACATGTTCGCTGTCATTTTCATTTCCTTTTCTCAGGGATTCTTTTAGGGGTAAAACAGGAATAGCTGCGCTGTTTATAATTGCACATTTTTCAACACTTTTAATTGTTTCATAACTAACCAATGGTCTCACGGCATCATGAACGAATATTAATTCACCATGCGTCAACGCCAAAGCATTTTTAATTGAGTGATAGCGTTCTTCCCCACCTTCTACTACTTGATGTGCAATTGAGAAGCTATATTTTTCACAAAGATCATCCCAATAGGCAAAATATTGTTTGGGAAGCGTAATCACAATTTGAAAATCAGGGTGATAGGCATAAAACTGTTCAATCGTATGCATTAATACAGGCTTATCTTGTAGCAAAAGAAATTGTTTTGGTAAATCCGTCCCCATTCTTTTGCCTATCCCCCCAGCTGTAATAATCACCGATAACTTCATAAGAACGAAATTAAAAAGAAAAGTCGCTATTCAAACATGAATAGCGACTTAATATGTTTAATAAAGTATAAAAAACGATTAGATGATCAACATCACATCTCCATAAGAGAAGAATCTATACTTTTCTTTAATTGCTTCTTTATATGCTTTTTGCATCAATTCATGTCCCATAAATGCAGACACCATCATCAACAAAGTTGAAGAAGGCGTATGGAAATTGGTAATCATTGAATCTGCAATGCTAAAATCGTATGGAGGGAAGATAAATTTGTTTGTCCATCCTTCATAAGGCTTCAACATTCCGTCTGTAGAAACAGATGTTTCAACCGTACGCATTGAAGTTGTACCCACTGCACACACACGTTTTCTTTTTGCTTTTGCATTGTTTACGATATCCGCTGCTTTTTCCGTGATAAAAGCTTGTTCAGAATCCATTTTATGTTTGGTAAGGTCCTCTACTTCCACCTCTCTAAATGTTCCGAGTCCAACGTGCAAGGTGATTTCTGCGAAATCGATACCTTTCAACTCTAATCTTTTCAGCAACTGCTTCGAAAAATGCATACCTGCGGTAGGTGCAGCAACAGCCCCCTCTACTTTTGCATAGATTGTTTGAAAACGTTCTGCATCTTCAGGCTCTACCTCACGATCAATATATTTTGGAAGAGGAGTTTCACCGAGCTCATCAATTTTATCTTTGAACTCTTCGTATGTTCCGTCAAAAAGAAAACGCAAGGTCCTACCACGAGAAGTGGTGTTGTCTATGACTTCAGCGACTAAAGATTCGTCATCTCCGAAGTACAATTTATTTCCAATACGAATTTTTCTAGCGGGGTCTACTAAAACATCCCACAATAGCGTTTCTCTATTGAGTTCACGCAGCAAGAACACTTCAATCTTAGCTCCAGTTTTTTCCTTATTTCCGTATAAACGGGCAGGAAAAACCTTCGTATTATTTCGTATCATAACATCACCTTCATCGAAATAATCGATAAGGTCTTTAAACAGTTTATGTTCAATATCTCCAGTTTCACGGTTTATCACCATCATTCGAGACTCGTCCCGATTTTCAACAGGATATTTTGCAATGAGTTCTTCGGGCAATTCGAAGTCAAACTCTGAAAGTTTCATTTTATTCAAATCGGCATCTTTTTTTAAGGGCTACAAAGATAAGAAATATATCTGTGAATCACGTCAATCTGTGAAAGCAATAACTTTGTTCTCAACTTTATGGCCTTAATAACACAATATGCAGCTTATCTTTTTAGACGTATTGCTGCTTTTAAGGTAACATCTTCGCCCACGATTTGTTCTATCTCTCGCTTTATATTGTCAATCTCAGCATCGTCAGGCATAGACTTTGCCAACACATCTAGAGAGATTACAAATGGTTTACGCGACTCTAAAATAACATTTTCAAGGATATTATTATTGATTTCTGTACCATTTAATGAACGAATGATCTTATTTTCTTCAACGACTTTAAAGAACCCATATCCCAATGGAATACTGATTGAAAGGACGACAGCTAAAGAAATCAGCAAACCTTTTTTGGCCAATTTAAACGGACTATATCCTGTCATTAAAAAAGTAAAGGCCGCTGCTAAAACCATTCCTGTAAGGTTGGTGATCAACAAGAGGAAAGCACCAAAAAAGATATCAAAATTTAACCATGCCAAGCCTATTCCAGAAACCGCTAGAGGAGGAACAAGAGCTACTGCAATTGCAACACCTGCGAGGGTTTTGGCAATCTCTTCTTTAGAAAAGGCATAGGCGCCAGCAGCACCAGAAACCACAGCAATACCCAAATCAATAATATTGGGTTCAATTCGCGAGGTGATTTCAGCGTTGATTTGATTGATTGGTGTTATTAAAGTGAAAAGAATAGCAAATAAATACCCTACACCAACCCCAACAAGAATAGTGATAAAACTATTCTTCATCAGCTCTCTATCCTGTCTTAGCACTCCCATTGAGAACGATATAATTGGAGACATTAATGGGGCCAAAATCATTGCTCCAATAATCACTGGTGATGAATTTGCAAAAACACCAAGAGTTGCAAGGATAACTGACAAAATCATGAGGATGACATAATTTTGACTGGGACGAGCGTTCTCTCTCAACTGAGTAAAGAGCTCTTTATACTCATCGGCTGAAGCGTGTGTAATAAAAGGAAGTCGCTTCCTAACCATCTCTTTTCTGGCCTCACCTTTAGGAAGGTTTTTTACCTGAAAGGTTTTCGAACTACTGTTGTCTTTGGACTCCACTTCGTACTGGATAGAATCACTTGGAATTTGGTTAAAACTACTTTCAAATACAAACTTTAACTCTTTTACATTCGTGTATTTACCATCAATATTGCATTTAAATTCTTGAACAGAAGAAATGGTTAAATCCTCCGTTTTTAATCGACTTAAAAATTTAAACGCTTTATTTTTTTGACCTGCTCCAAGAAGAAGTTTAACAATATACGACCTGGTCAATTGCAAAACACTTCTTGGCGTAAAAATAAATGTATGAAAGAGCCTTTCGCTAGACAGTTCTTTGGATACAAAAATTCGAGAAACAATTGAGTTGTGTGCATATTGAACAATCAATATATCGGTTGCTGCTGTTTCAATCGGAGTTTTATCTTCTACTTGTACGGTAAAAGGCAAGGCCCTAATATTCACTAATCTTTTGAGGTACTTAAAAAACCTCAACATTCTATAATATATGTTTTTTCTTGAGGACTTTTTGGTTAAAAACGTGACCATTTCACCGATCACCACATAGTTTAAAACAATCTCTTCATTACACGTTAGAATCCCTGTTTCAACCTCTCTTTCAGAATTCAACAGCTCCTCAAAAGCCTCTTTAGTATCTTTGGGAACTTTATAACCAGACCGTGCTTGGGTGGCTTCTGGATGAGGCAAGAAACCAATTGCACAACCTAGCTTAGCCAATTTGGGAAGTATCGTTTTAATATTTGAATCACAGAGGTACAAAAGCACCTTGTCATTTTCTGTAACCTGCCCGATTTCAAAGTTAGCAACATCAAGAATTGCTGAAGAGTGCTCTACAAGAAAAGCATTGGTTTTGTCGTGCTCATTCTCCAACGCCTCTAAGTCAGCTAGAACTAGAACTCGTTGATTAGTCGTCTCTTCCATGTTAATAACGTTTTACTGTTCTTCCAATATTTCAGTAGCAGCAATGATTTCAACCCACTCGTCGACCGATTTTGCATTTTCAATGAGAAAATCACCTGAAGCAGTTCTCCTCAAGGCCGTTAAAGTTGCTCCGGAGTTCAATGCCTTTCCAAAATCGTTGGCTATAGAACGTATATATGTTCCTTTTGAGCATTTTATTTTAAAGTCAACTTCTGGGAAACGTATCGCTTCAATCGAAAAAGAATGAATAAAAATATCATTTTCTTTTAACTCAATAGCTTGTCCCTTTCTTGCGGATTCGTATGCCCTTTTACCGTTCACTTTCTTTGCAGAAAAAACCGGTGGAGTTTGCTTTTGAGCACCTTCAAACGATTGGGCAAGCGCGTAAATTTTCGCTTCAGTAATGTGTTCCGTTTTAAAAGTTTGATCAAACTCGGTTTCTAAATCGAAGCTTGGTGTGGTTTTCCCCAGAAGAAGTGTTCCTGTATAGGTTTTATCTTCAGAAGTCAAGGACTCGCTTAGCTTTGTGCTTTTGCCAGTGCAAATAATTAGAAGACCAGTAGCTAGCGGATCTAAAGTTCCGGCATGCCCAACTTTAAAACGTTTAATCTTGTATTTTTTACTGAGGGGCCAACGCAACTTGTTTACCACATCAAAAGATGTCCAGTGAAGCGGTTTATCTACAAGTAGCACTTCTCCTTTTCGAAAATCATAGTCGCGTTTATCCATTCAGTAAGTTTCAGCTTTACTTTTCAATCAAATCCTTATTGTTCTTCAATCCTTTTGGTTTTTTCATGATACTATAAATAATTACAGCATAACCTGAAAGGATTAAGATTGGCGCTACTGTTAGTCGAACAGGAGAAAACAATTCATCAGGATTAAATTCATCCAAACTTTCTGCTGCACCACCAATCATTAACAAAAACCCAATAATATTAAGCAACACACCAATGATTAAAAAGGTGTAATTTGATTTATTAAAAAGGAAAGTGCTTTTTTCTTTTTCTTTCATAATGAATAAGTTCTAGTATAAATTATCAAGTCTTTTTCTCAAATATTTATTTAATGCAAACCATGTCGAAAGCAAGCTAATTAAAACTCCTAACAAAACAAGTACACCAAACAAAATTAAAAATGTTTCTAAGTTATAAGTTGAGGCGATAATGTCCATATATCTTTTCAAAGCAAAGAACACTCCCAACAACAAAGCTACACCAATAAGTGCAGATAAAAATCCTTGAATAATGGAGTTAATTAAGAAAGGGCGACGAATAAAACCTGACTTCGCCCCTACCAATTGCATTGTTTTTATTGTAAATCTCTTCGAATATAAGGCCAAACGGATGGTATTGTTGATCATTGCGAAGGCAATAATAGTGAGCAGCGCACCAATTGCAACGAACAAATAAATCCATTGTAGGAATCCGAGGTTTACTTGACTCACTCGGTTTTCGTCATAGTTAACTTCTGCCACCTGTTCAGGATAGGCTTGTAAAATTTTCTCTTTGACTTCTGCCAGTCCTTCTTTGTTTACAATATTTCCAACTGGATTAAAGGATACCGAAGGCGGAAATGGGCTTCTATCGTTAAAGATTTCTTTAATTTCTTGTGCTTCTTGTTCATTGGATTGAAAGACTTCGAGCGCACGTTCTGGAGAAACGAACCAAACAGATTTTATTTCTTCCCAACTTTTTAGTTCCTGTTCAATCATTTTAATATCTGAGTCATTTAGTTCTGGATTAAAGAACAAGTCGATTTCAATATTTTCTTTAGCTGCGTTTTGCGTATGCTCAAGTCCAAAATAAGCACCCAAAACTAAACCGAGCATAAACAGCACCAGCGAGATTCCAACCACTACAGAAAGATACCCAGACTGGAGTCCTCTTCTGCTATATTTTTCGATATCTTTTCCCATTTGAACCACGAATTTAGCAAGAATTTTCAGAAAAACTTAATTTAATTTAACTACCTTGGTAAATAAATATTAATTATATTTGCGTGAATTATAATTTAAAGAGAAAAATAATGAAAAAATCAATTTACGGAGTATTAGCTTTTGCTGCTCTATTGTTCACTGCATGTGGTGAAACAGAAGAAGCAAAAGAAGTAAAAGAAGAAAACAAAACTGAAGAGGTTGTTGCTGAAACATACACTCTAAACGCTGAAGCAAGCTCACTAATGTGGGAAGGTTCTTGGACTGGTGGAGAAAGTGATGGTAAAACACACAATGGTGTTGTAAGCATCACAGAAGGGTCTGTAACAAAAACAGGTGATGACTACGAAGGTACATTCACTGTTGACATGACAACAATTGACGTTCAAGACCTAGATGCAGAAAGCGGAAAAGACAAACTTCAAGGACACCTTGCAAGTGAAGATTTCTTCAATGTTGAGGCACACGGAAAAGTTGGTGTTAAATTAACGCAAATCGTTGACGGAAAAGCAACTGTAGCAATTGAATTCCTTGGTAATACAATGAATGAAACATTCCCAGTTGAAGTATCAACCAACGATAATACAATGAATATTTCTGGAAAATTCGCTGTAGATTTTGCTGAAGCAGGTCTAGCAGGAATGCAGGTTAATCCTGAGAAGCCAGAAGCTGGTCACGTTTCAACGATGATTAACTTTGAATTAAAAGCTGAGTTAACTAAGTAATTAGTTATTCAATCACTTTAAAAAAGAGCGACTCGATTTATCGGGTTCGCTCTTTTTTTTTTATGTTTACTCTTATGAAAATCAAAAACATCATTCTGGATTTAGGCGGTGTATTATTAAACATCGATTATCACCTCACGATTAACGCATTTAAAAAATTAGGAATTAAAAATTTTGATGAGTTATACAGTCAAGCCGCCCAAAACAATCTTTTTGATGATTTAGAAACTGGTCATATTTCTGATCAACAGTTCCTTAAAGGATTACGTAAATATCTACCAGAGGGAATAAAAAATGAAGAAATTATCAATGCATGGAACGCCATGCTGTTGGACTTCCCCACAGAGCGATTAAACTATCTTTCTAAACTTAAACAGCAATACAACACCGCCTTACTGAGCAATACCAACACCATTCATTTAGATTTTTTTCACCAACAGCTACAGGAGACACATCAAATCACTTCACTTGATGCTTATTTCAAAAGCACCTATTTTAGTTGCGCAATGGGAATGCGTAAACCGAACCCAGAGATATTTCTCGAAGTTTGCAAAAGAGAAGGCTTTAATCCTTCTGAAACAATATTTATAGACGACTCCGTTCAACATGTAGAAGGTGCACACAAGGCAGGCTTGCATGCCTACCACCTTGATGTCAAACAAGATAATGTAATTTACTTACTGAACTCTCTCTTGACATAATTCTACCAATACACCTTCAGTAGATTTAGGGTGTAAAAAGGCAATTAACTTATTGTCAGCTCCATTTTTTGGTGAGCTTTGGATCAATTGATACCCTTCTTTTTCAAGGCGTTCGATTTCCTTTGAAATATCAGTAACGTCAAATGCAATATGATGCATTCCCGTACCTCTTTTTAGAATAAACTTTGCTATTGGACTTTCTGGGTTTGTTGCTTCTAGTAATTCAATCTTAGACTCCCCCACTTTAAAAAATGCAGTTTTAACGCCTTCTGAAGCTACTTCTTCAACCTTGTAACACTTTGTACCTAGCAAAATCTCATAGTTCTTTATGGCCTCATCCATATTTTTTATAGCAATTCCAATATGTTCAATTTTATTCATACATCACTTATTTTTGGGTAAAAAAAATCCTGCTACAGAAGATGTAGCAGGACAATTTCTTTTAGGTTTGATTAACCTTTTATGAATTTTTCATTTTTATTATCAAAGTTAATATAGTATGCACCTTTACGTAAATTTTCGCAATTCACACTTGAGGAGAAACCTTTTTTAACGATGTTTCCATAAGCATCATAAATTTCATACTTAGTTTCAGCTGGTTCACCATTGGCTGTGAATTTAATTTCACTTTTTACTTTAGTCGGTGACATTTTCACTTCTTCTACTTCAGAAGTAAATGATTTTTCAGGTGATTTTCTTTTCGTTCCTGAATGGTCTTTTTGAACCACACGTACTTTATTCTCTCCTGAATGTGGAGTAACTTTAAATTCGTAGGTATTTGGTCCTTCTTCACCAGTTCCATCAACCTCTCCAGCACTTACCCATTTACTCCATCGGTACTGTTCGATAACATAAGGTAATTCTCCTTGCTCTCCAGTGGTTGTCCACTTAACGCTTCCGTCTTTTTCAACAATCATTTCTGATACTTCAAAAGTCGATTTTGGAAGAAGCACTTCTGGGTTAAGAATTTTAGGCGTACATCCGTCACCATGTTCAATAACAATAAAAACAGGTTCCCCTACTTTTACATTAAACAAAGAAAAGTCAATTTCGAATGCACTTCTCCCGACACCTCCAGGCATAATATTATTGTTCACAGTAACCTTCGTTACGCAAAATCCAAATCCATCTTCAGAAGCCGGATTTTGAACATAAAGATTTTTTCCTTGATAACTTCCTTCTATGGATAAATCCGCGTGGAGGTTAAAGGCAGTAAGTAGAAAAACGATTGAAAATAGTAATGTTCTCATTTATATTAGTTGTATGATAGTTTTATCAATTGCAATATTAGTAGGTATTTATTAAAAAAGCAATAAGTTCGCTTCTTTTTTTTCTTTAAAAGTATAAAATCACCCCATGAACCAAAAAAAAGCGAAGATAAAACTTTTAATGCAATAATTATTATTAAATTAGTTCTTCAGTTTAAACACTACTATTCGATGCTAATTTACTTAAAACATAGACGATTGTTGTATTCAACAAAAATTACGGGACTTGTCGCCTTCTTATTCTTACTTTTAACTTTCATCTCTTGTTCAGGTTCAGGAGATAAAAAGAAATTTGAACATGCAGGAGGAACATTTAAGTTTGCCATCAGTAACGAACCCCAAACTTTACTTCCAAGAAATGTGTCAGATGTATATTCAGGGTATTTACTGAATCAAGTATACCAAGGATTGGTTACTTTTAACCCTACAACCTTGGAGGTTGAACCGTGTTTGGCAAAAAGTTGGGATATTTCGGAAGATGGCAAAACCATTCAATTTGAATTAAGGGACGATGTTTACTTTCATCAACATAAAGATTTTAAAGAGCTTATTAAACTCACTCCTGAAGATGTGGTTTATTCAATTGAACTTGCATGCACTCCAAATAAAAATAAGGAGTCCGTTGCATATTCAACAATTTACAAAGGGTTAATTAAAGGAGCTGATCAATTTTACAACCAGGAAGCTGACCATATAGAAGGGATAAAAGTAAAAGGAAACGCTATCATTTTTGAACTGGTTGAAAGAGACATTAACTTCATCAACAAGATGGCGCAAGTCTTAGCAGTTGTTGTTTCCAAAAAAGTTGTTGAGTCTGGATTAGAAACTGACTTAATTGGAACAGGACCATTTCAGTTTATGGGTTATAGAGAAATAGATGGCCTCACAAATATTATTCTGACAAGAAACGAAAATTATTATGAACAAGATGAAGCCGGCAATCAACTGCCCTACTTAGATAGTTTAGTTATCAAAGTAGAATCTCGTAGTTTAAGACAATTAGAAATGTTTGAAAACGAGGAAATCATGTTAATCGATGGGCTTCCTCCAAGTAGAATTTCGACGATGCTAGGAGAAGGTAAAATAGAAGACTTTAATAGTACGCCTCCAAAATTATTATTAATTCGCAAACCATTGCTAGGGACTCAGTTTTACCATTTCAATTTATTGCAAGAAGAATTTAAAGATGTCAGGGTAAGAAAAGCCTTTAATTATGCGATAAACAAAGGAGCTATAGTAAATAACATCTTAAACAACCAGGCCTACAGCAAGGGAGATGGAGGTATTGTTCCACCAGCGGCATTTAATGGTTACGATTCTAAAATGGTCAAGAAAAGCGCTTATTCATACCATCCTGAAAAAGCAAAACAGCTTTTGGCCGAGGCGGGATATCCAAATGGAGAAGGATTTCCTAATGTGAATATCAAATTTAATTTAGGAACTATTCATTCTGCGGTAGCAGATGATGTTGCGAAACAACTAAAGAAGGTATTAAACATTAATGTCAACTTGGATGGAATGCCCTTTCAGAATAAAATTAAGGATCAAGAAAATGCTAACGGCCAAATTTTTAGGTCATCTTGGTTTGCTGATTATTATAGTCCAGAGTCGTTCTTAATGAACGGCTATGGTAAAACTGTACCCGAAGACCCTTCTCAACCTTCGTTGACGAATCATTCACGGTACAGCAATCCAGCATTCGATGAAGCTTTTGAAAAAGGTCGAAGCGCAACAGACATTGTAGAGAGGTATAAACACTTTGCAGAAGCAGAAAGTATTTTGATGGAAGACTCTCCGTTTATTATCTTATGGTATGAGGAAACCATAAAAATTGCCTATTCTAAAGTCAGAAACTTACAACTAAATGAAATGAACCACTACGTTTTTAAAGATGTATACATTAAAGAGTGGACAAAAAAAGAATGGGAGGAACATTCTAAAAAATAATTTTATGTTTCTTTGCATTTAAACAAAATCCTATGATGAAATACTTACTCATTGGTTTAGCATTGATTTCATTCCCTATTTGGAGCCAAATATCTCAAACAGTTAAAGGAAGCGTTGTAGATTCAGAATCACAATATCCATTAATCGGAGCACGATTAACACTAGTTTCTGATGATTCATCAAAGATCATCAACAACATGACTGATTTAGACGGTTTATTCAGTTTTTCTGAAGTGCCAATTGGCAAATACCTTCTTACAACCAGCTACAATTCTTACCTTAATAACACACAAACTGTAATCGTTAATTCTGGAAAAGAAAGTGTAGTTAATATTCGTCTGGTTGAAGACATTCTAACAACTGAAGAAATTAACATTGTAGGAAGTAAAAGAGGAGAAGTCAATAACGACATGGCATTAATCTCTGCGCGTCAATTTAGTGTAGAAGAAACGAATCGATATGCTGGTTCGCGAGGAGACCCCGCACGTATGGCCAGCAATTTTGCAGGTGTTCAAGGAGCCGACGATTCACGTAATGACATTGTAGTGCGTGGAAATTCGCCTTTAGGACTTCTTTGGAAAGTGGAAGGTGTGGACATCCCCAACCCAAATCACTTTGCAACCTCAGGTTCAACAGGAGGACCAGTAGCTATTTTAAACAATAAGATTTTAGCCAACTCTGATTTCTTTATGTCCGCCTTCCCAGCAGATTATGGTAACTCCATTTCAGGAGTGTTTGATTTGCGTTTAAGAAATGGAAACACAGACAAACATGAATTCACAGGTCAATTTGGTTTTCTAGGAACAGAAGTGATGGCCGAAGGTCCAATCAACAGAGATAAACGATCGAGTTACTTGGTCATGGGTCGATACAGTACCTTAAGCATATTCCAAGCAATGAACATTAGAATTGGAACAGATGCTGTTCCCACCTATGGAGACGGAGCATTTAAACTTTCCTTCCCCTTAAAAAAAGGAGGACATCTTGGCGTATTTGGAATTGGAGGAGCATCTGATATTGCCATAAAAATTTCTGAACAAACGGAAGTTACAGAAGAAGCATTTGGAGAAGGAGATAGAGACCAGTACTTCGGAACTGCCATGGGTATTTTGGGAGTTACTTACAAAAAACCCTTGTCACAAAACACATTTTTTAAAGCAACAGTAGCGCAATCTTATGACCAACAGAAATCTCGTCACGACTTTTTGATTCGTGGTGTAGACAGTACTTATTCTGATGGTGAGGTTCAATATTCATACAGGACTGATTCTATTTATCAGCTGATGGGTTATTTATTTAAAACACATAAAACCGCACTTTACGCAAGTTTAAATCACAAAGTAAATAAGCACCATATCATTCGGGCAGGAATTAACGTAGATGGCTATTTCATCAGCAATGCGGACTCTGCGCTAAATTCAGCTCATACAGAATTTGTAACCCGCCATGACTACAGTGGTTTTAGTGCATTAATTCAACCTTTCGTACAATATAAATGGAGGGTTAATGACAAAATGGATTTATCACTGGGTGTGCACAGTCAATATTATTCCTTAAGTGAAAGCTGGAGTTATGCAGAACCTAGGTTAGGCTGGCAATGGCGATTGAAGAATGGAAATGAAATCAGTGCCGGCGCAGGATTGCATTCTCAGATGCAACCTACCTATCAATATACATATCAAAAGGTAAATGAGAGTGGTGAAATGCGCAGACATAATCAAAAGATGGATTTCACGAAAAGTTTCCATAGTGCAGTTGGTTATCAAAAAGCATTTAAAAATGCTCTCACTGTAAAAACAGAAGTCTATTACCAACATTTATACAACATTCCTGTAGACGAGTTTTCTTCATCTTTTAGTTTAATCAATCAAGGTTCTGGTTTTCAGCGCTTCTTTCCAGAAAAACTTGTAAATGAAGGAACAGGAACCAATTATGGCGTTGAATTGACCCTACAGAAGCATTTTGATCAATCATTTTATTTCTTGGTAACAGGCTCCTTATTCGAATCAAAGTATAAAGGAAGTGATGGAATCGAAAGAAATACAGATTTCAACGGAAACTATGCGGTGAACTTCTTGGCAGGAAAGGAATTCAAAATCAATGATAAGAACATGATTTCTGCAGGTGTGAAAGTTACTGCTGCGGGAGGAAGAAGGTATGGCTATGTAGATATAGATCAAACAATTGCCACCAACGAACTCGTTTACAAAGATTCCTTATTTAATACGCGTCAATTTAAGGATTACTTCAGACTGGATTTCAAAATAACTTATGTTTTAAATACAGAGAAGCTCACCCATGAAATTGGATTGGATTTAGTCAACATCCTGAATACAGAAAACATTTTGGCATTAAGCTATGCTCCCAACTTGATTAATCCATCTGCAGAACCAATAGCAGAACGTTATCAATTAGGCTTCTTGCCAATATTCTATTATAAGGTTGACTTTAGTTTTAATCGAAAAGGAAGAGGTTTGTAATGGTGAATAATCAGTTTACAATTACTTTTTGTGAAATGGATTTATCTTTGGTTTGAATTTGAACAAAATAAATTCCTGAATCTAAATTGTCAATGCTAACTTCTTGAACTATATTTTCTATAGAGCGTATCACTTTTCCTTCAGATGATAAAACCAGAATTCTGTCGATAGATTGTTTCGGAGATATTTTAACACTTCCTTGTGAAGGATTAGGATAAATTGTTACCAAATCCATAAATTCTTCTTGAACACTTACCAATTCAGAAGTAGAGAATTGACTAAAGAACCTCCAAATTTCAGTACTTGCATCAATGTCTTGGTTCGTTACTCCAACATTAACTGGAGCGCCTGGCCAAGTATGTCCACCATCAATAATTTTAAACAGTTCAACAGAAGCACCATTGGATCCTCCCGTATACAAATGATGCTCAGCTGTACATCCATCTGTTGTAGAAATGTCTGGTACATTGGTAACAACAGGTGTTGGATTAGCATTGGTTTGAGCCACCCAATGTGCAATAACGCTTGGAACTGAAGCAGATGTCGCTGTTCCATTATAAGGAACAGTAGGATCATTTGTCCCATGTATCAACATAGTTGGAACAGGCCTGTTGGGTGAGCAAGACGACATTGCATATGGATTCATTGTGCCGGTAACCGAAGCTACTGCGGTAATTTTATGAGAAAGATTACACGCCAGATGAATACTCATATATCCACCATTACTCATTCCGGTAGAATAAACCCTGTTGGTATTAACCGTATAGTTAGTACTTAATTCATCAATCAACGCAGATAAAAAACCTATATCATCTTCTCCATTAGGTTGAAAGAAATTCCAATGTTGATTCCCTGAGCCATCAACTAAGCCATTCGGAACAACCAATATAAAATTTGCTGTATCTGCAATTTTACGAAAATCACCATACAATAACTGTTGGTTCATGTTAGAAGTATAGCCATGCAAATTGATAACTAAAGGAAATTCCACTGCGCCGTCATACGACTGAGGAACATAAAGAATGTACTCTCTTGTTTTTCCATCGTGGGTCATAGTTTGGGTAGATTGAAGTCCTGTTTGAGCAAAAACACTGAGTGATAAAATCAATGTTAGTAATAGTAATAGCGTTTTCATTTTCTTTATTTTAAGAATAAAACTACAAAAAAATATTGGTTATTTAAGAAATGAAAATTCGTACTTTAACAGAAGATTATTTTTAATTTGAAGTCATCAGACTTTTATTTACCGAAAAAATGCAGAAATTAAGCTTACACGAAGATGTATTTGATGCTTTGAAGAAAGGCAAGTTAACCACCATTAGAAAAGGTCGGAGAAACATTGCTTTAGGCAAATTATTGTTTGAAAGCGCTAGCACAAAACGTCAACAAATCGTGGAAGTAGTTTCCGTATATTACACAGACTTGGCAAATGTGACAAGTGAAGACTTAAAAAATGATGGATTTGAAGACCATGAAGATATGCGAGAAAAGATGCAGCGTTTCTATCCTGAAATCACCTTAATGGACGAAGTTACGGTGATAAAATTCAGATGATTATCAGTTTTGAATTAGGAATAAATCGGGGCTAGCTCCACTTAACTAGAAGTCAGTTTTTACCAAAATACCATTTCAATCCGAGAGAAAGAATTTCTCAATTATATAGTTTTCACATCACTATACTCCGGCATGTGTTCTTCAACGAATTCCTCTAACCTTTTAAAGAAAGCTAAAATTTCATCATGGCTATTTTGAGCATTAATGGTAACGAAGCGAATAAAATCATTTTCTTGAAAGTTTCCGTGACTCACCATCAATTCGGCCTTTTCATAGAGTTTCACCGACAACTCTTGTGCGGGAATGTTTTTGTAATTGAAGCACACTGAGATCGAGTCATCAAAACTATAGAAAGTATAATCTGGATGATTTTTCACATATTCTCTTGCAGTATCTGCTAGGGCAAATTGGTGATCAACAATTTTCTCAAGTCCCTTTGTACCCACACTTTTCCATAAAGTCCAGAACTTCAAAGCATCATTTCTTCGACCACATTGTAGTGAAGTTTTCCCTGGGTTAAACTCATCCTCATCAGTTTGAAAAAGGTACTCTGCATCGTTTGCAAAGGAGTCACGCAAATGCTTTTTGTCTTTTACCACAATAATGGAACAAGTTAAGGGCGTACCAATCATTTTATGGGCATTGAAGCTAAAAGAGTCTACATTTTCGAGGCCTTTTAGGTGATGTTTGTATTTTTTACTGAAAATAACAGAACCACAATAAGCACCATCTACATGCATCCAGACATCGTGTTTTTTACAAACCGCATTGATTGCCTCTACGTTGTCAAACGCCCCCAAAACAGTTGTCCCTGCAGTGGCATTAACCAACACAGGGAGTAAGCCATCAGCAACATCTTTTGCAATGGCTTTATCTAACGCCACAGGGTCCATTTCTCCAACATTATTCACAGGAATATAACGCACATTGTCTCTACCGATTCCAGCAAAAGCAGCATTTTTCGGAATACTGTAATGAGACTCTATGGAAGTATAAACCGTCATTCTTTGACGAACACCTTCAAATCTCACTTTACTGTTTGCAGCATCACGGGCCATTAACATAGACATGAAATTGGTCAGCGAGCCTCCAGTAGCAAAGGTTCCATCAGCATTTGTATCCCAACCGATTGTTTCACAAACTTTACGCAAAACTACTTTCTCAACACCTACCTGTGCGCCTGCAGCTTTGTAGGTGTACATGCTATTATTTAACAAAACAGCAAGCAATTCTCCGAGTACTGCTTTTTCATTTCTCCCTCCATACAGCTGATTAAAAAAGCCGTTTGTTGCAGTTCTTGGTGTTGCCATAATCAAGGCCTTCAACTTCTCCAAATGTGTTGCATCATCAATCGGATTGTCGTCTAAAGAAAGGTCTAAGCGGTCGAACAACTGCTCTGCTGGAATATAATCCACAACAGATTTAACTTTTTCATCTGCTAATAATTCTGACGCTAATGATTGAAAAACGGCTAATGCTTTTTCCATAATACTATATGCTGTTTCGAAGGAAGCGCAATAAAAACATGGTTCTTAATGTGATTATTCGAATGATAAAATGTTATCGGTTCTCTTTAATTTAATGGACAAAAGTACTGCTTTTAGTTTAATATAAATAAAAAATCTTGTGAGTTTATGCCTTTGCTCCAAGTGTATTGAGTGAGGCCTCGTAAAATTGAACCACTATGGACTAAAAGTACCATAGGTTCACATGAGAATAAAATTCTATGCTTAAAAAAATAGTTGACCATTAGATGTTAGACTATTTGTCTAACATCTAAAGTCTACTATCTAATAAGATTTTTAGAAGCTAAAGCGAGATGCACTAATCCCGAGGCTTATCGATAGCATAGTTTTAACTCTTTCTGAGACCAATAAATTAAACGTTAAGCATTATATTCCTTCTAATTGTCCATTGTACGACCCCGTTTATACAAACTTGGCACCAAACATTAAGAGTAGACATAAATAAGGAGAATATTAATATCTTTGGGAACATGAGAATAGGCATAAATGCGAGGTTTTTACTAAAGAATAAAATGGAGGGTTTTGGGTGGTACACTTATGAAACCATGTTGAGAATTACCCAACAGCACCCTGAGCATGAGTTTATTTTCTTTTTTGACAGGCCTTTTGATCAAAAATTTATCTTTTCAAACAACATCACTCCAGTTGTGGTTAATCCACCTGCAAGGCATCCAATATTGCAAATCATTTGGTTTGATTATGCCATTCCAAGGGCTTTAAAAAAGTACAAATGTGATGTTTTTGTTTCTACAGATGGCTATTTATCACTAAAAACAGATTTACCACAACTCACGGTAATTCATGATTTAAATTTTGAACACAATCCAAGTGACTTGCCCAAAAGCGCTTTGAAGTTTTTAAAAAAACGATTTCCATTATTTGCTCAAAGGGCCGATCGCATCTGCACGGTTTCTCATTTTTCAAAAGCGGATATTATTGATACCTATGGAATTGAAGCTGATAAAATTGATGTCACTTACAATGGAGTTTCTCCTGTATTTCAACAAATACAAACGGAAGAAAAAATCAAAGTTCAACAAGAATTCACAGCAGGTCATCCTTATGTTCTCTTTGTTGGAGCAATCCATAAACGCAAAAATCTTCAACGATTGATAGAAGCCTACTCCAAATTAAAATCAAAAGGGGCCATTCCACATCATTTATTAATTGTGGGGGAATCCATGTGGAAAAGTCAAACCATTAAAGTTGATGAAAACATGAAATCTTTTATTCACTTTACAGGACATGTTTCCTTAGATCGTTTGGCTAAAATTATGGCAGGTGCAGATTGTCTTTCTTTTGTAAGCTACTTTGAGGGATTTGGTATACCATTGGTTGAAGCCATGCAATCAGGAGTTCCGGTTTTAGCTGGAAATTTAACAGCCCTTCCTGAGATAGGAGAAGATGCCGTTTTGTATTGCGACCCCTATTCTGTAGATTCAATAACCAGCCAATTAAAAGTCATTCTAACAGACAAGGACTTAAGGGAAGAATTAATTGCAAAAGGTTTAGAGCGCGCCAAAGCCTTTTCTTGGGATTATACCGCTAGGGATTTGTGGAAGGCGGTGGAGAAAATAATTGATCATGGGCAATAGATAATTGTTTTTGTGCGGTTTGTTCAAACTGGCATGCCGATGATGACGTATTTTTTAACTTACTCTGTATCAGTTCGTTTAATCCTCATATATTATTATTTTAAAACCTACTGGAAATCAGTGGTCGAAGACCAACGTCATCCTTGCACCCTTTCATCATGTGAAACAAAAAAGCGGCACCCTATAAACAGAGCGCCGCAATTTTGAGTATAATTTATAACAAAAGAACTAAACGTTAGTTTTCAAGGTCCATTTCATTTTCTTGTAGATCCACACTTTAAATCTATAAAGACTCAAATACATTGCTGGGACAATAACTAAGGTTAAGAAGGTTGCGAATGTCAAACCATAAATAATCGTCCAAGCCATAGGTGCAAAAAACATATTATTGTCTCCACCAAAGAAAATGTTGGGATCATAATCGGTTAACAAACCAACAAAGTCAATATTTAATCCCGTTGCCAGTGGCAATAATCCAAGAACTGTTGTTATTGCCGTTAACAAAACAGGACGTAAACGTACTTCTCCCCCACGGATTGTAGCTGCTACGACCTCATCATCTGGCTCTAATTCAGTTTCTTCAAGGCCTAATTTATCACGATTTTCTCTACGGATAAGATTGGTGTAATCAATCAATACAATAGAGTTATTTACCACAACTCCAGCCAACGAGATAATACCGATCATGGTCATCATAATCACGAATGTTTGTCCGCTCAATGCTAATCCCAAGAACACTCCAATGAATGAAAGAAGAACAGAGAACAAGATAATTGCTGGAGTAGAAAACGAGTTAAACTGTGTTACAATAATCAACAAAATCAAGAAAACAGCGATTAACAAAGCATTACTCAAAAAGGCCATTTCATCCGCTTGTTCCTGTTGTTGTCCAGTAAAACTATACTTCACATCTTTAGGTAACCCTCCTTCCGATACATAGTCTAACATTTTTTCTTTAAGCGCTTCAACCACTTCATTTCCATTATAACCTTCGGTAACATCTGAGGAGATAATCACCTTTGAAGTTTGATCCTCTCTTACCACTCCCGTGTATGAAATGTTTTCTTCAGGTTCTTCAATCACACTTCGAATCGGAATATTCAACAATTGTCCTTTGTTATTTCTAAACATTAATTTTTGATCCAACAAGGCATCCAAATCATAACGTGAGTTTTGTTTGAATCGAACGACCATATCATAATTTTCTTCGTCCTTTGTGAATGTTGCAATATCTGCTCCCAAGAGTGCTTGGCGAATGGCCATACCCACTTGTGATGTAGAAGCATTTAGTTTTCTCACTTGATCTCTATCTACCACAATCGGAATCTCTGGACGGGTTGCTTCAACGTTGAGTTTCAATTCATCCACACCTTCAACAGCTTGACGGTCTAGATACTTCTTCACTTCAGTTGCAATTAAGATCAGCTCTTTATATTCTCCTTTAGAAATATTCGTCAACTCAATATTAATTGGGGCCTCTTGAGGCGGTCCCATCTCATTTTTCTTAATCGACAATTGAACGTCAGCTGGAAGAATTCCCCTTAGTTCGTTTTGTAGTTTCTTTAAAATATAACCTGTTGTATTTAATGAGTCACGGTATTGGAACTCGGTAAAGTCGATGGTAATTCTCGCTTTATGCGGGGTATTCCCCATGTCCATCCCTTGTTCACTTGTACCTTTCCCAACCTGTGCGATAATGGACTGCACCAAGTCTGATTTTTTCACATTATTTGGATCCATTCCTTCCATGTATGGACTTAGAATCTCATTGATTTTTTCTTCAATTAACAATGCAGATTTGTTTGTTTCCATAATGTCCGTTCCAATTGGATGCGTTATGAATACGTTTGCATACTTGGCTTGATTTGAAGGGAAGAACTCAACCTTTGGTTGATTCAATGCAAATAAAACAATAGACCCAATAAGCAATACGAAAGTCCCAACGATAAATAGAATAGGTCTTGACCCTTTCAATGCGAAAGTCAAAAAATTTCTGTACCATCTTTCTAGTACCGGCAATAACTTTTCTTGGAAAGCAACTGTACCTGGAAAGAAAACAAAAGTATTTAGCAATGCTATGATTCCAATTAACATTACAATATTACCAAAAACAACCATATTAAACATCACCAACAAGAATCCTATTCCAATGGTAGCTGCACCATAAATTAGGGTTTTCGTTTTCTTTGGTTTTTTTTGTTCAACCGTCATGTATAATGCCGTAAGAACCGGGTTAATAACCAAAGCAATAAACAAGGATGAGCCTAAAACAATCATCAAAGTAATGGGAAGAAACTTCATAAACTCACCAAATATTCCAGGCCATATCGCCAACGGAACAAAGGCCGCTAAAGTTGTAGCTGTAGAGGCAATAATTGGCCAAGCCACTTCACTAACTCCATGAATTGCTGCTTTAAATGGGGGATAATTTTCCTCATCCATTAAACGATATATGTTCTCGACGACCACAATTCCGTTATCCACCAGCATACCTAAAGCAAGTACCAGGGCAAACAGCACAATAGTATTTAAGGTAACCCCCATTGTTTGTAGAATCATGAATGACATCAACATAGAGAGAGGAATAGCCACCCCAACAAACATGGCATTTCTTGCACCAAGGAAGAAAAGTAAAACGATCACAACCAATATTACTCCAAACACAATAGAATTCTCAAGGTTGGCCACCATATCACGTGTTTGGTCAGATTGGTCATTGGTAATAGAAACATTTACCCCTCGAGGAATAACATTTTCATCTTTGGCTTTTTGAACTATATCATTGATTTTGTCTGCGGCATCCAATAAGTTTTCACCACCTTGTTTAATAATGTCAAGCATCACCACAGGAGAACCAAACTCACGTGCAAAAGAAGTGGTATCCCCATTACCAAAGTACACATCAGCAATATCCTTCAATTTTACCGGCATATAGTCTTCTTGCTTCACGATAATCTCTCCAAGTTCTTCTGCATTTTGGAACTCACCATCAATCATAATGGTTTTTCTCATTCCATTCATTAAGATCTCACCTCCAGAAATTGTTGCGTGTTCTGCAGAAACAGCATTCTCGATGTCAGTAATAGAAACTTGAACCGCTTCAGCTTTCAAGCGGTCAACATCAATACGCATTTCCTCTTCCTGAACACCACGGATATTCACTTCATTGATTTCAGTTAAATCTTCAATCAAATCCTTAAGGTCCTCAGCAATTTCTTTTAATACCTTTGGACTATCACCACTCAAGTTGATGTTCATGATTGGGAAATCACTAGGATTAATCTCGAAAATATTGGGTTCAACAGGTAATTCCGGGAAATCTGACTCGGCACGCGCCTGATCTACAGCATCTTTCACTTTGTTTAATCCATCATTGACATCAATTCCAAATTCAAACTTGACACGAATGGTTGTATATCCGTGTTGTGAATCGGCATTAATTTCGTCTACTTTCTTGATCGATTTTACTTTCTTTTCAATGGCCTCAGCAATTTTCTCTGACATATATTTCGGAGAAGAACCTGGTTTAGCAATACCAATATAAATTTCAGGGATTTGTAACTCTGGAAAGTTTTCTTTGGGCATCGATTGGTAAGAAAAAGCTCCACCAATAAAAAGGATCGCAATAATCAAGAAAACTGTTTTGGAGTTATTCACTGCCCAATTGGACATTCCAAAAAGCTTTATTTTATTTTTCTTTTCCATCACTCTATTTTATCTCGATTCGAACAACATCTCCATCAGAAATTCCGCGCGCTCCTGCTGAAACAATTAAATCTCCTGCGTTAATTTTAGTATCGATCAGGTTTATGGCTGCACTATTTTGGTATTGACTCACTACTTCAATCATAACTTGCTTTGCAACATAGTTTTCACCTTCTTTTTTCAATACAAAAATATAACTTTCGTTTTTCTGAGTTTTTAATAACGAAACAGCGGGAACCACTACAGAACTATCAATAACCAAGTCTGTAATGTGCATTTCAGCTAGCATATTCGGCAATAATCTCTCATTGTTCTTGATATTGGCTTTAATTCTGAACGTTCTATTGGTAGGATTAATAAAGTTTCCTACAGAACTGACTTCCAAATCAAAGGTATCTCTAAGTGTCGGGACAAAAACTTCAACCTTAGTTCCTTCTTTTATTGTTCTGTAATAGTGTTCAGAAATATTTCCGATAACATCTACTTCTTTATTGTTGACTAGCCTTAAAATTGGAGACTGCGGACTTGCCATTTCACCTTCATGTGTAACAATCTCATCCACCACTCCACTGTATGGTGCTCTCACAGTAGATTTAGACGATTGTGTTTTTACCGTATTCAATTGTGAGCGCAAAGCCGCTACTTGGTTTTTTGCTTGCTTCAATTCAAACTCTGTACCTACACCACGATCGAAAAGTTGTGATTGTTTTTCTAAGTTATACTCTGCGAAATCAAGTTGCGTTTGAAGTTCTTTAATATTACTGGCCAATATTTCAGTGTCAATTCTTGCCAACACTTGTCCTTTTGAAACTGTTTGACCTTCTTTTACAGTAATAGAGCGAATTAACCCACTTGCCTCGGCAACAATCATTGCTGCTTTATCGGTTTCAATATCTCCTTGCACAACCACTTTATGTTTGAATGTTCTAATTTCCGCTGGCATTGCTTCAACAAGAGGTAGCATAACTACCTTCGCAGTATCCAAACTTTTAATTTGCTGGTCAATCTCTGCTAATTGAACTTTTAAAGTTGATCTTTTCTCCTTTAACTTATCCAATTTCGCATCTGAACCACAGCTCGCTACTGATGTTAGTATTCCTAAAACAATCAGTGATTTAAAGTATTTTTTCATCGGTCTTAAAACTATTATTTTCTTATTAATTCATTGTATAATTTGTCCAACTCTAACCTCTTGTTGAACACTTCCACCATTGCACTTACATACTGACTTTGGGCTTGTACAAGTTGATTGTATTTTTGAGTCACCATGATACTGTTTTCTTTTCCAATCTCTGCTTTTACTAAAGCATTTTCATGAATGATTTTAGCCAACTGAATGTTTTGTCTTTGCAATTTCAAATTTGCTCTTGCACTTCTCAATTCATTATTCAACTGAACTTCTTGGGCTTGTAAAGAGCGTTGAAATTCTTGGACCATTAACTCATCTTGTTTAATGGCTATCTTGGCTTTTTGGATTTTCGCCCATCTCTCACCACCTGCGAAAATAGGTACGGTGAGTTTCAAGCCCCATACTGTTTGGTCATACCATGATTGGTTACTCTTGAAAAAATCAAACTCACTTCTGTAAGCGTTAAACTGATGATTAAAGAACCCTACCAATTGAGGATAATTGGTCATTCTGATGTTTTTCAAATCATATTCTGAAAGAACTTTTTGTTTTTTAAGCAGTTCTAACTCTAAGTTGTTTTCAATTTCTCCTGAAAGTTCCCTTTCTTGATCCGACAATAACTGATCTAAATCTTCAGTTAACGTAATTTCCTTATCCATCGGATAAGCCATTGTTAATTTAAGCATAACCAAAGCATTTTGATGTGCGGTATTGGCTGCAACTAGGTTGGCTTGAGCAGACAACAATGAAAATTCAGTTTGCTGAACTTCTTCTTCAGTAATCAAACCGATTTCATAAAGCGCCCTTTGCTTGTTGATTAATTCTTCTGTTAAGCCAACCAAAGTATCAACAAAAGCTTTATTCCTTGCACTTACCAAAGCCATTTGATAAGCTTGCGTGACATTCATCAAAACATCTTCTTGTGACTTCTTGATGTTTGTTGAAACAAATTCGGTATAGAATTTTGACACTTGTAAACCTATAAAATAAGATCCATTAAAAATCAATTGATTTAATGTTGCTCCAGCATTGGCATTATATTCTTGACCCATTCGAAACTCAACGTTTGTTCCTGGCTGTCCCATCAAAGCACCATCAACTACCTGAGTAGGAATATTAATAAACTGTTGAAAGCTTCCCTCGGCATTAATTTGTGGCAAACCCATTGCTCGTGTTTCCACAACTTGTTTTTTCGCGGACTCCAAATCCAACTCTGATCGTTTGATTTGCTCAGCATTTTCTAAAGCATAACTTTGCGCTTCAAAAAGTGAAAACTCTTGTGCAAAAAATGTAGTTTGAATTACAAACACAAAAGTTAAAATTACAACTGTTTTTAAACTGTTCATTACTTATTGTTTTTCATGTATTTTGACATTAACTTTCTTCCTTTATCATTTACGATTCCCCGCAGCTGAAACAAAACTATTTCCTCTAACAACGCACCGTACTCGTTCGTTCCCACTTCGAAAACATTACTATCTGTTAGCATACTCACAATTGACAAATGTATACCCGCCATTATTTTCGGGTCCAATTCTGCGTTGTACAAGCCTTCTTCTTGTCCTCGTATAATATTTTGGGTAATCTGATCGCTAATAAAACTTAATCGGTATTGTTTAATAATGTTCCATGCTTCAGGATAGTATTTTTGTAAGTCATAAAACACCGATGAGTGAATTTCTGTAAACAAACGTGTGGAGAATTCACTAATGCTCATCATGGCATCAATTGCCGTTTCCGACTTTGCTCTTCCGACCTCACAAGCTACTTGATTCCGCTCTATTAAAGTCGTTACGATTTGGATGACCAATTCATCTTTATCTTTAAAATGGTTATAGATGGTTTTTTTAGACATCCCCAACTCTCTGGCTAGGTCGTCCATTGTCACGGACCTAATTCCGTGTCGCAGAAAAATCATTGCTGATTTATCGATTATTTCTTTACGCTTTTTATCCATTTGTGCGCAAAAGTACATATAAATAAACGACGGAAACTATTTTCATGCTTAAAGTTTCCATTATTTAACATTAATTTAATCTTCACTAGATTCAAAACAGAATAAATCAAACCTTAAATATTGATTTAATGAGGTTTACACCTACCTACAAGGCCCTGAAAATCATTTCAACATTGCCTAAAAAAAATATTCATAGGAAACGCTGTTCTATTTTGGAACAAAAACTTAGCTTTGCTTATATGGCAATTGAAATATATACAGACGGTGCGGCGAAAGGGAATCCAGGTCCAGGTGGTTATGGAGCTCTACTTCGCTTTAAAGGTTTAGAGAAAGAGCTCTCCCAAGGGTTTCGCAAAACCACCAATAATCGCATGGAGTTACTTGCTGTTATTGTTGCACTAGAAGCTTTAAAAAGCAACAAACATAAAGTAACCATCTATTCTGACTCAAAGTATGTTGTTGATGCAGTAGAAAAAGGTTGGGTTTTTAATTGGCAGAAAAAAGGATTTAAAGGTAAAAAGAATGTTGATTTATGGAAACGCTATTTAGAAGTGCATAAAATTCATTCTCCAAAATTTGTTTGGGTGAAGGGTCATGCAGGCCACGCCGAAAATGAAAGGTGTGACCAATTGGCGGTAAAAGCAGCTGAGGGAAGCAATCTGCTGATTGATGAGGGGTTTGAGGAAGTGATGAATGATCAATGAGTGCGTTTTAGTGCAAACAGAGTCTATCCAAAATTTTGTGTTTACGCTGAAATTCACCCATTTATTTTTTAGGTTCAATTCTTTCTTCAAAGTTA
>NZ_CANNGT010000011.1 GCF_947504225.1 Brumimicrobium ulvae
TAGTCCAACTCCGTTTTATCAGCTATTTTCTACTCGTCAATTAATCGACTGATGGGTTGACAATTAATTTTTTACGATTATCTTTAGCTATTGAAAGAAAACAACTGATAAAACGCTATTAAGTTGGGCACAAGCATAGAGACGAACTACCGGAGATTAACTTAAGATTTGAAAAATGGATTTTACGAACGAACCAATAAATGACATAGAACAAGCAAGGAAATATTTTATTGCTATGGGGTGTAGTCATTTTCATATGACACGTGAATATCCGCAAAGAGCAAAAGAATATATAGCACTTGATATTGACCCAGAAATTGAATCCGAATGGAGAAAAGAAGAATTTGAACAAAAGCTTGAAAACTTTCAGACAATTAAACCATCAGAATACGGTGCATATCTGAGAAATTTGGATTCTATGATTGAAAGAAAGGAATTCTACCTTGAAAGATTGTTTGAACTTGTAATTAAGATTAAAGAAAAATTGCCTAATGAACAGATTGGATTTGTACTTTCAACAATTATAGGTAATAACGGGACTAAATCTAAAGGTGGCTTAATTCAAAAGTCTTATGATTTAAAGCGTAAAGATTTAGCTGAGAAATTTTATACTCAGGTTAAATTGTTGTTTAAAATCGCATCAGACAACTCTATAAAACTGACTTTTGCATATGGAAATCTACTTGATGTGATTGAATATTATAAAATTGATGAAAGTGATGAATACCTTTTCAAGTTAAGAGAAAAAAACGATAATGAAAGCTTTGATTATTTTAAAACAGGAGCAGAAGAAGGGAATAAATATTCAATGAATAAGCTATCAGATTGTTACCGAGAAGGAAAAGGCTGTGAAATAGATATTAAAAAAGCAAAGTTTTGGAAATTAAAAGCAAATGAGTGATAATTAAAATATAAATGCCAGTGCCCAACACATGGTATAGTGCATGCGGGTTTCAGTGGTTTTCGAGCGTTTGTGGCTCGTAAAAAAAGTCGGTGTAAACTGATAGGAAATCGCTTCGTAATCCCGCACGACACCATACCATAAAACGTTGTGGGCAATTTAACCAAACCAAAGAATGCATACAGATTTACCATTAAACGAAAGTTCAACAGATAAGTTAGGAAGACATCCTTTTGCTTATGAAATTGCATCTGGCTTGGTTAATTCATTTAAAGACAATAATGAAAGTATTGTACTTGGAATTAATGGTACTTGGGGCTCTGGAAAGTCAACTTTACTGAATTTTATAATTAATGAGGTTGAGGAACTTTCAAAGAATAATAACCAAGAGATTATTGTTTTAAGATTTAATCCTTGGATGTTCTCTGGACAAAAAGAATTACAAACTGTCTTTTTAAGAGAACTAATTCTAAAGCTACGAAACAACTCGGAAAAACTTAAAAACGCTTCAAAAAAAATTGCTGAATTTTTAGAATACTTGAATTGGGTTAACTATGTGCATTCAGGTGCTGGAGAAGCTTTAAAAACATTAAAAAATCTCTTTAAAAAAGCAGGAAAGGAAAAAGAACTTGTTGAATTAAAAAAGGAAATAGACGATATCCTAATTGAGTCAAAAGTAAAATTGTACATAACAATTGATGATATAGACCGATTAACACCAACCGAAATAACAGATATTTTTCAATTGATTAAATTAAATGGAAATTTTGCAAATACAATTTTCATTTTAGCCTATGACCAAGACGTAGTAGAAACTGCATTGGAAAATCAATTTGGAAGAAATGGAAAAAAATACATCGAAAAAATCGTACAAGTTGATTATACGTTACCGTCTATTTCCAGAGAAGATATAGCAAGACTATTTATAGACAACTTAAATCAACTTTTTAATGTTGAGGAAATAACTAATAGAATTGAAGATTTAAATGACTCAATCAAAGATGAGCCTTTTATAGATTTTTTCGCTTCCTTAAGGGATATTTATAGATATAACAATAGTATAAAACTTCGATTACCTTCAATATTTAACGAATTAAACATTTTGGATTTTCTTTTAATAGAATCCTTAAGAGTATTTGACCAAAAAGCATATCATTTTGTAATCGATAACAAAGAAAGTCTTGTATACAAGAGTAAAAACAACATAAATAATTTTGGATTTCACAAAGACAATGAAAAATCTACTGAATCTTTCATTGATAGCGCAGAGTTTGATGAAATAATCAAAAGAATACTTAAAAGATTATTTATAGTTGATACAGCTTATAGTTTTAATGCGGACTCACCTAAAGACCTAATTCGCGGAAAAAGAGTAGCTGACACAAGTTACTTCAATAGATATTTTAATCTTCAATTATCACATTTTGATATTCAAGAAGATGTCTTTGACAGTTTCATAAATAAAAACTCAATAGAGGAAAATGAGCAAACCTTAAAAGACGTTAATGACAAAAAACAATTATTTCAATTCTTAAATTGGATTGAAATCAAAAGTAAAGGTACAGACGAGGCAAAACATAAAAACATTCTTCTTTCAATTTTAAGCTATTCTAAAAATTTACAATACAAAAGCGGTATGTTTTGGGGAATAGGCTCTGATTTGATTACAGTTTTACACTATGTTTCTGATATGTTAAAGAACATAAGCGACCTTGAGGATAGGAAAAACTTAATCTTTGAATATATTAAATCTAAAAGGTATTTTTCTTCTTTCTATTTATGTGATAGAATATTATATGCCAACGAACAATTAGAAAAAGGAGAACTTTATTCAAATAAAGAATGGTACTATCTTTTCAAATCTGAAAAAGAAATTGACCAAGAGTTCATAGCAAAAATTTTATCTGAAAGAAACTCAATAGCAAAAGAACTTTTTAATAAGTTATTAAGTGATAGTGAGTTTTTGGCTGAAGATGAAATTGGGTTAATCCTAGATGTTGTATATAAAAACTACAAAGACTATTATGAAAAAAATTTCCCTAAACTAATTGAAAAAGATATTGAACTGATTAAATATTTGTGGCTATCAATAAAACGTAGTTGGATGACTTCTGGAAGTAGAGTTGGTTATCAACTAGCTGAATACCAATTTTATCCTGGTCTAATTAAGGAAAATATAAAAAGTAGGTTGGATAATCTTAATTTGGATGATTTTGACGAAAATGAGAGAAAAGTAATTGCTCTATTTGACAAGGCACACAATGACGGATTTGAAGAAAAAAAATATTATGACATTGAGACACTTGAAGAGATGGGAAGATGGTAAAAAAACTGCCCACAATAACTAAGTCTTCGGCGTGCCGATAGGTCAACGCTGAAGACCATGTTGACGGATCAGGTGTTCCTTTCACCGTACTGAGCCTGCCGAACGTATGGGGAAAACGATTTAATACCTTGTTTTTGAAAATTTATTTTGGTGTGTTACGCTTTGATTATGAGCGTGTATTTCGAATTTAAGTTGGTTGATTACAATTCACTGTTCTTAAAAAGGAGTATTTACCAGATGTAATACTATTTTTATGTCTATATCACTACTTCTAAGCCATAACTTTTCCATTACGCACATGTCGTTTATTCTAAGTTGCTGATTTAATGGTTTTTAAAGTTTCTCTCCAGTTTTTTGGCGGACCTCTTCCATCAAAAAGTAAAACAGTAATGAGTTTTCCTTTTTTGCATGTTGGACATCGTCTGTGGTGAGTTAGATTCTCCGTAATAATTTCCAATGTTTTCCGTTCATTCAATAACTTTTGAAGTTCGGGAAGTTTTGTCTTTTTCCAACTGCTGCTTAATATTCCATAATGTCTAATTCGAGTAAAACCTTTGGGTAAAATATGCAGCGAAAATCGTTTAATAAAGTCGGAAGTATTGAGTGTTACGTCATGTTTTTGTCCACCTTTTCTATAGTTTTTTGCAGCAAATGTGACTGTTCTCTTGGCGTAATCAATGTTCTTTATTCTGTGATTTGAAATGGCTATTTTATGGGTATATCTTCCAAGATATTCGATAACAAACTCAGGTTTAAAGAAGGGCTGTTTTGCATAAACGACCCATTTCTTGGAGAACACTTTGTCGTAAGTACTTTGTGGAATTTTTAACTCGCTTTTTCTTAGTAATGCAATGTATTTTGCACGAAAAACGGTACTCATTGACTTCACATTAAATAAGTATTTTCCTTTGCTTTTTGAAGACTTCCACTTGTTGTTTTTTGTTACGCCTCCGCCAGGAACAATGCAATGCAAATGGGGATGAAGTGATAAATTTTGCCCCGCACCCCGTTAGAAATTTGTATATTCATAAAATGGAAAAATTCTACGTTTATGTGCTGTCATCAAAAAAGGATAATTCTTGGTACATTGGGTATTCATCAAATCTAGAAAGTCGAATAATTCAACATAATTCTGGAAAAACAATTACTACAAGTCGAAAAATGCCTTGGGAAATTATTTATTACGAGGTTTCGTTCAATAAAGCAGATGCAATAGCAAGAGAAAAGTATTTAAAATCAGGTATGGGGCGTAGATATTTAAAGAATAGATTGAAAAATCAACTCCATTTCTAACGGGGCAAGAGTGTGCAATACGCTTATCATTCCCATTTTCCCTCCCAAGTGCTTTGGATTATCTCCAAACTGCTGCAAAGTCTGCCAAGCAGCTTTAAATAAAGCTCCATAAATAATCCTACCTTCTCTTAAAGCATACTCATTAAACTCAGAAGGAAGAGTAAAAACCACATGGAAGTATGGAACTTCTAAAAGTTCATTTTCTCGTGCATTTATCCATTCTTCTCGCTTGTGTCCTTGGCAAGTTGGACAATGTCTATTCCTGCAGCTGTTGTAACTAATGTGTAATTTATTACAACAGTCACACTGATCAATGTGTCCGCCCATCGATTGTGTTCTGCATCTTCGAATAGCCTGTAGCGTTCTTGTATGCCAACTTGTAGGAGCCAATTTTGAAAGTTGATGTTGCTCTAATTCTAAAACATCAGCAACTTTATATTTACTCTTCAAGTCTTGTAAAGCAGATCTAGCGGACTATATTTTTTTGAAGAACCTGAGTTTGAAACATGAAGATAAACCAGCGTTGTTTCTATTCTAGCGTGACCAAGAAGTTCTTTTAATGCAAGTAGATTCAAACCACTTTCTAGTAAATGTGTAGCGTAAGAATGTCGAAGTGTATGTGCTGTAATTTTCTTTGAAGTTCCAATCTTACTTCGGTTTTCTTTGATTACCCACTGTATTGCTCGAACTGTAATGGGCAGTGGTTTTCCATCATCAGTTACTTGGCTATTGAAGAGATAAATAACTGGTTTTTCCGTTTGAATATACTTTTGCAAACCTCTTGCCAGATGTACACTTAGCGGAACATATCTATCCAGTTTTCCTTTTTGTTTCTTTACGAAAACAGTATTGCGATCAAAGTCAACATCAGATAATTTTAAAGCACAAAGTTCATAACTTCTCAGTCCACAGCCGTAAAGCGTGGCGATCATTAATCGATGTTTTAAGTATTTTGGTGCATTGATTAATCTCTTCACCTCGGATAAACTCATCACTACTGGAAGATCGTTTTGTCTTTTTATTTCAGGAAGTTGAACTTTTCGTCCATCCATTCCAAGCAATTTATAAACTGCCCTTAATCCATAAACGGTGTGTTTAAAGAAACTTTCAGAAGGCGTTTTATGAAGATTTTTACAATGAAAAAGATAGTCATCAATGGCTTCTTTTTCTAACAGCTCCGGACTTTTATTGTAATGCAGAGCCAAGTGTGCAAGGCATCTAGAGTAGTTGTTTAAGGTGCTTTTTGACTTCCCATTTATACTGAAGCTTTTGGTTAGCCTTTCTATCAAAGTACTAAAACCTTCCACATTCGAAACGGCTGTTTCAAGTATGGTTTCACTTTTTTTTATACATAATATTTGATTTAATGTGTATTCAAATATAGTTTATTGCTAATTTAGAGGGTGAGAGAAGCTTCCGACGTTAGGAGGATTCGTTCAACACAGTGTATAAGCAATAGCTGGCTTAGTGCTAAATTGAAACGAAATGAATGTAAATAAAGCTCAGTGTTCAACCGAAATTCAGTGGTTTTAAATCCGCTACTGCTCATACACAAAACCGTTAACTACAATACATGAGAAACTGGAATAAAACCGGAAAAATAAAGGCTGTAATTTTGGTAATAATATGTATTCCCAACTTATTAATTTCTACACCCATCGTTCCGAACTTTAGTGTCATTCAGTCTTTAATACCACTTCTGTTTGGATCTTTTGCATTACCACTAATAATAAAAGTCAATTCATCTATATCATCAATATCTCAAACTTTAGAAAACCCAAACTGGAACGATAACCCATTGACGTTTAAGCGTCCCTTAACTTTTTATCAATTTGGAGGTTGGTTTATGATAACAATTGGAACAAGTATGATTATTGGAACGGCTTTTAGATTTCAAGTATTTCAAACTTTTGGATTCACTGCGGTCATGTTTGGCACAGGAATATTAGTCGGAATAAAACTGACGCTTAAGTGGTTTAAATAAAATGTAGTTAACGCTTATGCTAAAATACATCTGAATGATTCGAGAAAAATTTGAAGAGATAGCAAGCCAACTTGGCTGTAAATATGAATATTCAGAGAAACGCCATGTTTCACTAATATCACGAAACATTCCAGCCTCATATCATCAAATGACATTAGAGTATAAGACAGTCAAAATTGAAGTACTATATGAGTTTGGTGGGCAAAATCTAGCGTGGGTAAAAAGTTCAATCAAAACGAATAAAAACTTACCTAATTTTACTGTGAATACAAAAAGTCAAATAAAAAGATTGTTTTCCAAGGACAAACACCCTTTCATTGTTAAATCAGACGATACTCTATTCAAAGCTTTTATTTTAAAAACACTAGAAACGACTTCATACAATGAGATTGCTAATAAAACCACATTTGAACCAAAACTGTCTGGGAACAAAATAGAGGGATATTACAAGATAAACACGAACTTTTACATTGGATTTGATAACAAAGAGCAGTCTATTTTACCTTCAATAAACCTGCACAAAAGTATCATTGATAAAATAATGTAGTTAACAGGTGCTTAAGCGCCAGCCCAAAATCTTACTTCGAATGAAAGGTAAAATTGAAAAAAAAAGTTCTATCTTCGAAACAACGATTTATTTAAAGAGTTGGGCCGTGCGCTTAGCACCAAAACGTTAGGCTTAATTAATAAAAATGAGAACTTTTCATAATGTAGATTTAATTAAAGAAATTATACAAAACCCATTCAAAACGATTGGACAAAGAAATTATAGCTTATTTAAAGCCTACACAATTCCATATAATTGGTATACGGAAGTTCAAATTGATGAAAACATTAAGTCAATAGCGGATTCTATGCCAACAATTGAAGAATACGTTACAAATCAAATTGGAGAAAATAATTTAAGGACAGTTCTTTTTGACTACTATATAGGTTGGATTTCAGAAGACTCAAGAGAGTTATTTGATCTTTGCATTGATAAAATAAATGAGTATGAAAACACCTATAAAATTGACGAAAGTAAATACTTTTTTAAATTAAAACCATATGTGAACCAGCTTGATTTAAAAACCAATCTTAAACATATGTTTCATAGACCTGGAATGTATGGTTTTGAAGGATTATCAGGATTAAGAGCATTTTTAGACGGTTATTTTAGATTTAAAGAACAACACAATTTGAATTTGTCTGAATATGAAAATCGATTAAGTAAATTCATAGAATATTGGAAAAGTAAAGTAAATAAAGAGATACCTTTTGAAACTTGGGATAGACCATTTAGATTGGAAAGAATGGGTACAACAGATTTTTCAGGTCCTTCAATCCAATGGGAATTTGAAAGGTTAGAAGAAATTCTAAAGGAAGAATTACAAATGGAACCTGACGACATTAAAACAATTGAAAAATAAGCCTAACACGGTATAAAAATAATAAGGGTTAAGTGCCAAACCCAAAGTTGGTACATATTTACAAAGTCCGCCAAATTTACAATTTGACGGTTAAAAGAAAAATAACGGTAAAATTGTAAATTTGGCTAAGTGCTAAACCGAATAGTAAGTGATTTTTAATCCCTTACTATTCTTATACTAAACGTTATGTGCATTAAACCATTTCGCTTTTTCTCAATTAGAGCCATTTTATTTTAATACCCAAATCGCACTCCCCAATCAACACTTTTTCTAAAAACTGCTCATTCTGTTGTGCGTTTTTAACATCAATCGGATTTTGCAACGAATAAACGCCCTATTCGTCGCAAATTATCCAACGAATAAACCAACAACCTTACAAATCAACAAATAAGCGACCCAACAAAAACACCTAATAATTCGCCATACTATTAAAAACCACCTCCATACGCTTTGTAATTTGATAACTCGTTAAGTCAGCATTGTTAACGATAAGTGCAAAAGCAATTTTTCTTCCGCTTTTAGTATCAATATAGCCAGCGTATGATTTTATTCTATTCATGGTTCCGCTTTTGGCTTTCATTCTCCCTTGGGCTGCCTGACCCCTGCAAACACTTCGTAAAGTTCCACTTTCTCCTGCGGTTGGCAAAGACGCTTCAAAGTCTTTGAAATTCTTGGAAGCGTTCATGTATTTTAATAGTTGGATGAAATGATAAGCACTAAAACCGTTGTTTCTGGCTAAACCACTTCCGTCTGTTTGATAAACTTTTAACCCTAATCGAGGTTCCCAATAGTTGTTTAAATACCGCGTGCTTTCGCTTGTTCCTCCAAGTCCCGTTTTTTCATAGCCAATTAACCCTAAAAGTTGCTCTGCAAAAAAGTTCACACTTCTATAATTGGTCCAGTAGGCAATGTCCTCAACCGATTTGCCTTCATTGATCAACAGTAGGCTCATTTTGCTGTAATTTAAAACGGTATCAACCTCTTGTAGAATCGTTCGTAGACCAACTGCTGGTAAAACCACTTCAATGTTAGCTTTCATTAAACTTGTTTGCACGACTTGTGCTAAAAGCAATTCTGGGTCGGGAACACTCGCTTTAACTTCAAAATTTGACTTGCTACGGGGTAGATTTCCAATTGCGAATCGCTCGTAGGAATAAGGTGTTCCGTAGATGTATGCATTGTCTCTGCTCGAATTATAGGTGGTTACTCTATTGTCTAGTTTGTATCCTGGAATGGGAGGTGTCATGGAATCTAGATAAGTCGGTCCATCTAACTGACTACTAGTGGAAAAATGTAAATAGGTCATGTTATCGTATACCGCACAAGCACTAGCTGGTGAACCATAATAATTCCCCATATCAGACCATGACCAACCGTCTGGAGCGCCGTCATAACCAAATGCAGAGCCATCGGCTAATACACGTCCATTGACTTTTTTTATTCCTTTCTCAGCAATGGTTGCTGTCCATGTCTTTAGAAATTCATCTGCATTTTCTCTGTCGTTAAAGAATCTACTTCCCAAGCTTGGGTCGCCCAATCCACGTATAACAATATCGCCATTGAGTACACCTGAAGAATCAATCATTCCGGTATAATAAATTTCTGTTTTCGGACGGTAATCTTTTCCTAATATTTCGAAAGCAGCAGCGGTTGTAAATAACTTCACAACGGAAGCTGGTGGCATAGCAGAACGATGGTTGTACTCAGCCAATACAATGTTACTGTCAAGGTCGTAAGCCATAAAACTAATGGCTGCATTTTCTAACTCTTTACTGCTTGAGAAATTATTTATGGATTGCTGTATTGCATCGTTCCCAACTTGAGCATTGGATAAAATGGAAAAAAAGAAGCAGAATGTAACAACAACTATTATCTTCATGGCGAGAATTGAATTTTTGTATAAAAATCGATAAAATATTGTGTGCGGCATTGTTGGATTGAAGAATTTTTATGGAATACCGAAAAAATCGGACCAAATTCGTGTGGAATCAGGATTGAAAACACAAACTCATCGGGGTCCAGACAATACTCGTGCCGCTGTTTTTGGTACAACGGTGCTGGGCCATAATCGATTAGCAATTCTCGATTTGGATGAACGATCGAATCAACCTTTTTTTGATCCATCAGGGAGATACGCACTCATTTTTAATGGTGAAATCTATAATTATCCTGAATTAAAGAATGATTTACTGAAAAAAGGAGTGCAATTCAACACTGCTTCCGACACCGAAGTTTTACTGTATCACATGATTCATCATGGCGAAAAAGGATTAAATATCTTGGAAGGATGTTTTGCCTTCGCCTTTTATGACCAACAAGAAGATGACTTACTTTTGGTACGCGATCAACTCGGAATTAATCCACTTTTGTTTTCAATTCAAGAAAATGAGGTGATTTTTGCTTCGGAACTTTCTCCTTTTAAAACATTTTTGAGTACATGGGAAATCAATACACCAGCTTTAAATGCCTATTTTCAATATACATATGTACCTGCACCAGACACAATTCTCGTTGGTGTTCATAAATTATTGCCGGGCCATTATTTAAAAGTAAAGGGAAATGCAATCGATATTCTCCAATATTACTCTGTCCGCGATGCCAAGAAAGTTGATTTGCCTTATGGTGAAGCAGTAAAAGAAGTCAAAAGAAAATTAGAAAGTGCAGTAATAAAACGATTAAATGCAGACGTGCCGATAGGAACATTTTTGAGCGGTGGAGTGGACAGTTCTATTGTTTCTCAAATCACGGCCGACTTCAAGACTTCTCTAAACACTTTCTCAATTGGTTTTGTCGGAAATGAATTTCTCGATGAATCAGCGTATGCTAAAAATGTTGCAGAACATATTGGTTCAAGACATTTCTCGATTCAATTAGAAAAAGAAAAAGTCATAGCTTCTTTTCAAGCGGTATTGAATTCATTTGATGAACCATTCGCAGACTCTAGCGCTGTAGCCATGTACTTTCTTTCACGTGCAGCAAAAGAAGAAGTGACAGTTTGTCTTTCTGGAGATGGCGCAGATGAGTTATTTGCGGGGTATAACAAACATAAAGCTTATCAAAGAAGTAAAAAACCAGGAGTTTTATTGAAGGTAGCGTCCAAGTTGGCAAAACAACTCCCTGGAGGGAAAAGAAGTGGTCAATTGACAAATCGCATCCGCCAAATGAAAAAGTTTGGGGCCTTACTTCAGGAAAAGTGGCCTGCTTCTTATTGGATGCTGGCATCATTTATTTCAAATGAACGAAGAGGTCAACTTTTATTACAAAATGAACCTTATCAAAGTTCAATAAAGCCAGGAAAAGACACCTTAAATGATTTCTTAAAAACAGATCAAGAATTTGTGCTCCCTAACGACATGTTGAAGAAAGTAGACATGATGAGCATGCGTCACAGTTTAGAAGTAAGGGCTCCTTTTTTAGATCGTGAGCTGGTAGATTTCGTGAATGGTTTGCCCGAGGAGTATAAATTACAGGGGAATAACGGAAAAAGAATTTTACGCGATGCTTTTCGAGAAGTGCTACCAGATGAGGTGTTTTCTCGTTCAAAAAAAGGTTTTGAAATCCCCTTGCACGATTGGATAGAATCAACTTGGCAAGAAGTGGTGAATCCGAAGTGGTTTGACACTTCGTTTATAGAAGAACAAAATGTGTTTTCTTGCTCAGGAGTTGAACAGTTAAAAGCTGATTTTGAACAGGGGAAAGAAGAAGAAGCTACCGTAACTATGTGGGCATTTATTGTATTCCAAAATTGGTATGACCGATGGACAGAAAAATAAAAGTGGTAAGAATCATCAATCGATTTAACATTGGAGGACCAACCTTTAATGCAACTTTTTTGACTAAGTTTTTGGGTGATGATTTTGAAACAACCCTAATTGGTGGAGTTCCCGATGAAGGAGAAAAAGATTCATTACACATCCTAAAAGAATATGGTGTTGAACCAATTGTAATTCCTGATATTCAAAGAAACTTGAGTTTGAGCAATGATTACAAAGCGTATAAAAAAATCAAACGTATACTTCAGGAAATCCAACCAGATATCGTACATACGCATGCATCAAAAGCTGGTTTTCTAGGTCGTGCTGCAGCAATTTCATTGAATATTCCTGTCGTTGTACATACTTTTCATGGCCATGTTTTTCATTCTTATTTTGGTCCTCTAAAAACAGGATTATTTAAACAAATTGAAAGGTACCTTGCCAGAAAATCGACAGGCATTATTGCCATAAGTGCATTGCAGAAAAAAGAGCTAGTTGAAGTGCATAAAATAGCACCAGCGAATAAAGTTCAGGTGATTCCTTTGGGATTCGATCTGAAAAAGTTTAGTGAAGACACGGATGCGAAAAGGAAGCAAATCCGACAGGAATACGGATTGAAGGATGATGAAGTTGCGATTGCTATTGTGGGACGTTTGGCTCCGGTCAAGGATCACGATTATTTCCTGCAAGTCATCGAAAATGTGTTAAGTAGCACTGAAGTTCCAATTAGAGTTTTTATTGTAGGTGACGGTTCCGAAAAAGAACATATTCAACAAAAAGTTGCTGCCATCAACCAAAAGCATCCAGGCAGTATCATCATGACATCTTGGATTTTTGACATCTCCACTTTTAATCAAGGAATGGACATCGTTTGCCTGACCTCTAGAAATGAAGGTACGCCTGTGAGTATTATCGAAGCACAAGCGTCAGGCCTTTCTGTAGTAGCTACTGACGTAGGTGGCGTGAGAGACATCCTGGCCGATGGTCAGGCTGGTTTTGTGATTAAAAGAGAAAATATTGAAACTTATATTGATAAACTCCGTTTATTGATAGAGGATCCGTCCTTAAGGAATAAGTTTGCTAATTTTGGCAAACAAAGTGTGATGGATAAATTTAGTTACCACCGTTTGGTCAAAGACATGAGTAGCTACTATAAAACCTTGTTGAAGTAATGAAGAATCGTATTGCGTTATTTTTATTTGTTGGCTTATCATTCTTTTTCGCCTCTTGCGGGGTGAATAGTCATGTAATGTTTAAAACAACAGGTGATGACATTTTTGTCGAAGACATTCCGATTTCTCCAAAGGATGCTTACCGTTTGGCACCAGATGATAAGATTACACTATTAATGTATGTTGAAGGTGGTAAAAGAATTATTGATGTAAATTCTGGGATAAATGTTGACGGAGGAGGATCTCAAACCCTTCAATCTGGAAATCAAATTCATTATTTAGTAAGGAGTGATGGTAAGGTCGACTTGCCAACGCTTGGTTTAGTTGATTTAGCAGGATTAACCATTTTTGAAGCAGAACAAAAACTACGAGAATTATATGCAACAAATTATGTAGATCCATTTATTCAAGTGGAAGTAAGTAACCGTCGTGTTATTGTATTTCCTGGGACAGGAGGGGATGCGAAGGTGATTCCAATTACCAACAACAATACAACTTTGATGGAAGCAATAGCGCTTGCAGGAGGAATTACAGAAAGAGGAAAAGCAAAAGTGATAAAGGTGATGCGTCAAACGAATCAAGGTCGTGAAGTGTATCAAATCGATTTAAGTACAATGGACGGACTTAAATATGCTGATATGGTGGTTCAATCCAACGATTATATTTATGTAGAACCAACCAGACAACTTTCTCGTGAGTTCTTGAAAGAGGTTACGCCTATTACCTCCTTGATTTCTTCGGCTATTGTTATTATTTCAGTAATTCTTACCTTAAAATAATGAAGGGTCATCAAAAGAAAATAATTGTAAACACAGGTTTTGATATTGAAATATTGAAGCTGGTCATCAAAAGGAATTGGTATTGGTGTGCGCTTATTTTTGCTCTTTTTGGCACTTCTGCCTTTCTGTACTTGAGGTATACAAAGCCTATCTATGAATCAAGAACACTGATTCAAATCAATAGCGAAAATCAAGGAGCTGATGTATTAGATTTCAAAGATGTTCGACAAGAAGGATCTATTGCAAAGGAAATTGAACTCCTGCGCTCACAAGTTCTTTTTGAAAAAGCAATTGCTGACTTGCCGCTTCAAGTTTCTCATTTTGCAAAGGGTGATCTATTAACCGAAAGGCGATATAAACAAGGTAGCTTTGAAGTAAAAGCCTTACTTCTCAAGGATTCATCACTTTGTGATATTCCTATATATTTATCAACTGAAAATGAACAGATGGTAATTGATTTTAGGCATAATTCAAAAAAACATCAGTTTAAAGCATCGCCAAATACGGTCATTAGCACAGCGTTGTTTGATATTAAAATCTCCATCTTTGATTGGGAACAGTTTAAAAAAGAAGCAACTTTAAATCAATTGTATTTTCAATTCAATAACCTGAGGACTGTTGCAGAACAATTATCAGGAGGTTTAAGTGTCGTTCCCATAGATCAAAGGGCAAGAACAGTTGAAGTGAGTTACAGAAGTCATAGCGCATCTCTATCTCAAGATATTGTGACCTCAGTCTCTAAGAGCTTTTTTAAGTACGATGAGAACTTAAAAAAAGAAAGTGCTGATAATATTTTAGATTTCATTTCGCTTCAGCTAGATTCATTAACCAATGAGTTAGCTGCTTCAAAAGACAGTGTAATGCGTTTTAAAAGACGTGAAAATGTTGCTAATCCCGATTATCTTTCTACTTCAATAGCCAACAAACTTGAACAGCTGAGAGAAGAAGAAAAGTCGATTTTGGAGGGGCTTCGTGTGTTGAACGTGGTGAAGGATAAATTAAAGGGAGACCCCAATAGTCTTGAAGTTTACCGTTTGATTCCAGATATTATTGGACAATCTTACGAAGGAAGTTTAAATACTCAAATCAAAGAACTCTATGAAGTGATTGAGCAAAAAGAAGATTTGAGCTACAAGGTAACTCCGGATAATGCGAACATTAAAAAGCTAGAGCAAAGAATTCAAATCAGAAAAGCCAACATCAATGAAATTTTAACCTCACTTTTCGAACGAAGTGAAGAGAAATTAAGACTAATTCAAAAAGAAATTCGTGATGTTGAAGAGCAGTATTTTCAGCTTCCGGAAAAACAAATGGAACTTTCTCGATTAACAAACATTCAAGAATTAAACGAAAAGTACTTCACCTTATTGACAGAGAAAAAGGTAATCTATTCTATCTCAAATGCTGGCTATGCTTCAAATAATAAAGTACTCAACAAGCCTAGTCTTTCCGCTCAACCTGTTTTTCCTGTAAAAAGTGCAGTGTATGGTGCAACGATTTTCTTGTCCTTCAGCTTGTCTATTGGTTTGTTGCTTTTAAGGTACCTAACGTTTAATCAAATTAATCAGGTTTCAGACCTTCAGGGATTAATTCCAGACAACGTTGGCATTTTGGGTGCTATTCCTCGACGTAAAGTGAAAATGGTGAACTCAGTATTAGTGGTGAGTGATTATCCAAAATCAGTAATCAGTGAAGCTTTTAGAAACTTGCGGACCAACCTTTCTTTTGTTAAGAAAGATGTTCAAACGATAGCCGTTACCTCAACCATCTCAGGTGAAGGAAAAACGTTTTTGGTCCTGAATTTGGCGGGAATAATTGCAATGTCGGGTAAGAAAGTTTTGGTGATCGATTTAGACATGAGAAAACCGAAGATTCATCTCGGATTCAATCATGAAAACAACAAAGGAGTGAGTAGCTTATTGGCAAGTCATTGCGAAGTAGATGAGGTAGTGAGAGGGACAAACCTGGATGGCTTAGCGTATATTTCTGCAGGTCCGATTCCGCCCAATCCTTCGGAGCTGCTCTTGGGAAAAAGATTCGATGAGGTGGTGAAAACCCTGAAGGAAATGTATGATGTGATTATTTTTGATAATCCACCAGTAGGGCTTGTTTCCGACGGAGTTCAACTATTGAGTAAAGTCGATGTGCCGATTTATCTTTTCAGGGCCAATTATTCCAAGCGCTACTTTAGTGATAAATTGAAAGAAATCGCTGAAATCAATGAGATCAAAAATATCAACGTTGTGTTGAATGCCGTAGAAACACATAAGAGCACCTACGGGAAGAATTATGGTGGATATTATACAGACTAGTCTAAAAAAGAATTTATCGTGAAGTTTATTGAAACAGGAATTAAGGATTTGATGATTGTTGAACCAGCAGTTTTTGGCGACGAAAGAGGTTACTTTTTTGAATCTTTCAACGAAGCAACTTGGAAAGCAGCTATAAATGATGTACCCAATTTTGTTCAAGATAATGAATCCATGTCGCACAAAAACGTATTGCGTGGTTTGCATTTTCAAAAACCACCCTTTGCGCAAGGAAAATTAGTAAGGGTGGTGAAAGGGAGTGTGTTAGACGTTGCTGTCGACTTGAGAAAAAACTCGCCTACCTATGGTCAACATTTTAAAATTGTGCTTTCAGAAGAAAATAAGAAGCAACTTTATGTTCCTGAAGGATTTGCTCATGGATTCCTGACCTTAGAAGACAACACTATTTTTAGCTATAAATGCACCAATGTTTACAATAAAGAAAGTGAAGATGGACTCTTGTGGAATGATCTTGAATTAGATATAGATTGGGGTATAGAAAATCCATTGCTTTCAGAAAAAGACAAGTTTTATAAAGATTTTCTTAATTTTACATCACCTTATCTTTAAAGTGTAAGCTGAAATTTGTGCGAATTAACTACTTTTTTGAATATATAACCTTTTTTTTAGGTGCTGTAATTGCGTCCTTCATAATTAACAAACTTATACTGAGTTTTGCCAAAAACCTCGGAATCAGAAATAAGAATGATGTTGTCGTGAGGTGGAGCAATACCTCTAAACCTTCTTTAGGAGGGATCAGCCTATATTTTACCTTTATTATTGTTGTATTGGCCTACGCCACTCTTTTCTCTGAGGATAATATCTTTGATGAAATTGAATTTGTTGGACTTATAGGCGCCAGTACTTTGGCTTTTGGTATAGGTGTAGCAGACGATGCGTACAATACTAAACCTTTCCTAAAATTATTTGGACAAATTTTATGTGGATTCATTTTGGTGTTTACCAATAACGGAATCGATGTTTTTCATCAGCCTGTTTTCGATGGAGCACTCACTGTTTTGTGGGTGGTGGCCGTTATGAATAGCCTGAATATGCTCGATAACATGGATGGAATAACCGGAACTGTTTCTTTCTTTATTTTACTTACTTGTTTTGTTGCTTTAGGACTCATTTCCGATCCAAGTAATGTCTTGTGGTCAGTTCTTATTGTTGCTGAAATGGGTGCTTTGGTAGGATTTTTATTCTACAATATTAATCCAGCCAAAATGTTTATGGGAGATACGGGGAGTCAATTTATCGCCTTGTTTGTGAGTTTTTTTGGTATTAAAGCCTTATGGAATCTTCCAGCAGCTTTTGAATTGCCCTCATGGACCAGCGTTTTCCTAATTCTGACCGCTTTCACACCAGCTGTCGCAGATACCTTAACTGTGGTAATCAATCGTAGAAAAAGAGGTGTCTCTGTAATGTTGGGCGGAAAAGACCACACAACACATCACTTGGTATATCGAGGTTTTACTGACTACAAAGTGTGGATTATATTTGTAATCATCAGTTTGTTTTCATTCGCTTATTCAATTGTACTGAGCGTGCTTGTCATCAAAGGACATTACTTCTTTTCTGTTTTAGGCGGCTTGTTTTTCCTTCTTGTTTTTATACCGCTTTACCGTACAACTTTAAAATATCACGCCCCTACTCCAAAGCAAGAATTGGTGGAGTAAATCGTCTAACAGATTTTAACTTCAAATTGATATTGTTTTCACTATTTTTGTTGAATTAATTAACAATCAGCGAATTTGTTTGTTGGAGTTAATATAACCAGATGTTTATCAAATAGTTATTGAACGAATTAAAGACATGATGTACAAAGCTTTTATTATTCCATCACTCATTATCTTATTTTCGGCTTGTGCAGAAAAAGATGAAGTTCAGAAAGTGAACAATACGATTCCTTTAACGAAAGAAAACATCGAAAATCACTTTGTTGTTCCTGAGGTTCCCAAAGAAATGATTTTTGCTGGCGAACACATTTCGTTTAAAGACATTGACCTTAGAGAAAGATTGGATAATGAGTTGGTCATCAATAATTTTTGGCATTCAAACACCATTTTGATGATGAAACGCTCTAATCGTTGGCTGCCATTGATGAAAGAGATTTTTAAAGCTGAAGGTGTTCCTGAAGATTTAGTGTACATCTCTGTTATTGAAAGCAGCCTTATGAATGTAACGAGTCCAAGAGGAGCAAAAGGGTTCTGGCAATTTATGGAAGCCACTGGAAAAGAATATGGCTTAGTGATCAACCATCAAATGGATGAAAGGTACCACGTTGAAAAAAGCACCAGAGCAGCTTGTCAATATCTAAAAAATGCATATACAAAATTTGATTCATGGATTTTAGCTGCAGCTTCTTACAATCTAGGTATGCATGGTATCGCTAGTAACCTCGAACGTCAAAAAGTGAAAAGTTATTTTGACCTTTCATTGAATACAGAAACTGCCCGCTATATTTTTAGACTGTTGGCCGTGAAGTTAGTGTTTGAAAATCCTGCAAACTATGGATTTTACCTCGATGCTGAAAGTTTATATCCTGAGTATATTACCAAAGAGGTTATTATAGACACCTCTATACCTGATCTCTATGAATGGTCGGTCGAGCAAGGAATAAGCATTAAAATATTGAGAAAACTAAATCCTTGGATCAGAGGGAAGGAATTTAAAGTGAATGAAGGAGAAGTCTTTTCATTTAAAATTCCTGTAGATAACGAACAACTTGGCCTTATTGAAGGTTAATCTATTGTAGTAAGACGAGAGCAGATAATATGAAAGATCAAATTGAGATTTTTGGAGCAAAGGAACACAACCTTAAAAATATAGACCTAAGCATTCCTAGAAATGAGTTAGTCGTGTTTACAGGTTTGAGTGGAAGTGGAAAGTCATCGCTGGCTTTCGATACTATCTTTGCCGAAGGTCAACGCCGATATATTGAAACTTTTTCCGCATATGCCCGCCAATTTTTATCGGGAATGGATAGGCCTGATGTCGATAAGATTGAAGGGCTTTCTCCTGTGATTTCTATCGAACAAAAAACAGTATCGAAAAACCCAAGGTCAACTGTAGGTACAATTACTGAAGTCTACGACTTTATGCGTTTGCTATTTGCAAGAATAGGTACAGCTTATTCATTTATCTCCGGTGAAGAAATGGTCAAGTACTCTGATGACCAAATCGTTTCTTTAATTATTGATGATTATGCCGATGAAAAAGTTGTTTTCCTCGCGCCACTAGTTAAAGGTAGAAAAGGGCATTACCGAGAACTGTTCGAGCGCATGCTCAAAAAAGGATTTACAAAAGTGCGTGTAGATGGTGTTGTTGTTGACATGACGCCAGGAATGAAAGTAGACCGCTACAAAGTGCATGATATTGAATTGGTGGTTGACCGATTAAAGGTGGATGAAAAAGACAAGAAACGACTGAAGAAAGCGGTCGAAACCAGTATGGAAATTGGAGATAAATCAATGATGCTGGTAAAACACAATGAAAAAGAAGTTAGGCACTTTAGCCGCACTTTAATGTGTCCCTCTTCGGGAATTAGTTACCCAGATCCAGAACCCAACCTTTTTTCTTTTAATTCACCTTATGGAGCTTGTCCGACCTGCAGTGGTTTAGGTGAAGTTTCTGTAATCGATTTAGATAAAATTATTCCTGATAAAAAACAGTCCATAAAAGATGGAGGTCTAGCTCCGCTTGGAAAGTATAAACGTACGTGGATATTTGAGCAGCTAGAGCAGTTTTTAGAAGATGAAGGTTTTACCTTGAAAACACCTTTAGAAGATATTCCAGATGATTTGTTGATGGCTATTCTTTATGGTCGTGAAGCAATGAAGAATAGTTTGGGGAAAAATGTTGCTGCGTTTGAAGGGATTATTGATTTCTTAACCCGACACATTGAAGAAAAAACTTCTGCTAAAATTACCCGATGGGCACAATCTTTTATGAATAAAAAGACCTGTTCAACTTGTGATGGCGCACGTTTGAAAAAAGAAGCTTATCATTTTGAAATTGATGGTCACCACATAGGACAATTGGTGCAAATGGACATCGATGAATTGGCTCATTTCTTTGAAGGACTTCCTGGAAAACTGAGTAAATCTGAAATGATTATTGGGAAAGAAATCTTAAAAGAAATCACTGCCCGACTTTCATTTATTCTTTCGGTAGGATTAAATTATTTGACTTTAAATCGTTCGGCTAGAACCCTTTCAGGGGGTGAAGGACAGCGTATACGATTGGCTACTCAAATAGGTTCAGAACTAATGAATGTTTTGTACGTCCTCGATGAGCCAAGTATTGGTTTACACCAACGTGACAATACACGGTTAATTGAATCCTTGAAGCAATTGCGTGATGCTGGAAATTCAGTAATCGTTGTGGAGCATGACAGAGAAATGATTGAAGCAGCAGATTTTGTTGTAGATATTGGTCCAGGAGCAGGAGTAAGAGGCGGAGAAATCATTAATGCGTGTACCTATAAAGAGTTAGAGAAAAGCGATTCTTTAACTGCGCAATACCTGTTTGATAAAAGACAAATTGAAACGCCTAAAAAACGCAGAAAAGGAAATGGTGAAAAACTTGTGTTAAAAGGGGCTACAGGACACAACCTAAAAAACGTTGATTTAAAAATCCCACTGGGAACTTTTACCTGTGTGACAGGCGTGTCCGGTAGTGGAAAATCATCATTGGTGAATCAAACCTTGTATCCTATTCTCAATGCGCATATTTATAATGGAGTGAAAGAACCATTGCCTTACAAGAAAATAGAAGGAATGGAGCATATCGATAAAGTCATTGAAATTAATCAAGATCCAATTGGGCGAACTCCAAGATCAAACCCAGCAACTTATACCAAGGTGTTTGATGAAATTCGCAGCTTGTTTGCAGATTTACCTGAAGCTCAGATTCGTGGTTATAAACCAGGCCGATTTTCGTTTAATGTCAAAGGTGGCCGATGTGAAACCTGTAAAGGTGGTGGACTCAAACAAATAGAAATGAATTTTTTACCCGACGTATATGTAGAATGTGAAACTTGTGGAGGGAAAAGATACAACAGAGAAACACTCGAAGTAAGATATAAAGGAAAATCAATTTTCGATGTGTTGGATATGACGATCGAAAAAGCAACAGAATTTTTCGAGCCTATTCCAAAGATTCATCGTATATTGTCTACGCTTCTTTCAGTTGGGCTGGGTTATATCAAGCTTGGTCAACCTTCAACTACTGTTTCAGGAGGAGAAGCACAACGTATAAAACTTTCTACTGAACTTTCAAAGAGAAGTACAGGTAAAACAATCTATATCTTAGATGAACCTTCAACAGGTTTGCATTTTGAAGACATTAGAATGTTGTTGGATGTTTTAAATCGTTTGGTGGATGAGGGAAATACAGTGTTGGTGATTGAACACAATTTAGATATCGTCAAAGTTGCTGACTATATCATTGATGTTGGTCCAGAAGGAGGTAGATTAGGTGGACGAATTGTTGGTGAGGGAACACCCGAACAATTGGTCAAAAAAAGTAAAGATTCAATTACAGCAAAATATTTAAAAACAGAATTAAACAGAAAATATGAGTCATAAACACGGAAAAGATTGGAGTGAAATAAAGTCTAACGACAGTTGGGCCATCTTTAAAATAATGGCAGAATTTGTAAATGGATATGAGAATATGTCTCGTATCGGGCCAAGTGTGTCGGTGTTTGGTTCTGCAAGAACACAACCACACAACGATTTCTATCAAAAAGCAGTGAACATTTCTCGAATGCTTGGAGAGAAAGGTTACGGTGTAATCACTGGTGGTGGTCCAGGAATTATGGAGGCAGGAAATAAAGGTGCACAAGAAGGAGGTGGGCAATCTATCGGCTTAAATATTGATTTGCCTTTTGAACAAAGTGGAAATCAATATATTGACCAAGAGTCTAACTTGAAGTTTGATTACTTTTTTGTACGTAAAGTGGTTTTTGTAAAGTACTCTCAAGCTTTTGTGGTCTTGCCTGGTGGGTTCGGTACACTGGACGAACTTTTTGAAGCTCTAACGCTTATTCAAACCAAAAAAATTGCCCGAAAACCTGTTGTTTTTATTGGTAAAGCATATTGGTCAGGGTTGATTGATTGGATTAAAAACACCATGTTGGCAGAGGGAAATATTTCAGCTGAAGACTTGAACTTGTTTAAGGTTGTAGATGAAGAAGAAGAGGCAGTTAAGTATATTGATGACTTCTTTAAAACGCATTCGCTTTCGCCAAACTTCTAAGCGCTTAACAAATTATAACGCTGCATCTTTAAACTTGGCTTGGCATTTGCCTTTCTTTGCACGAACAAAAAATAAATAAAACGATGAAGTTTAAAAGTATAGTGCCCATTGTAGCAGGATTAGTAATCTTACAATCTTGTTCTACTCCTAAGAATGATGTTCTGTGGGTTGGTGGAATCAAATCAGAATGTGATGCTGGTGCAGGCAATTCTGAGTGCTTAAAAGTTTTTATAGGCGATGCGCTTAAGGATGAAAAATGGGAAAGTTTCCACAGTAATATCGAAGGATTTGAATTCGAAGAGGGCTTCATGAAAAAGGTAGAAGTGAAAACTGAAAAGCAAGACGCTAAGGATGTACCTGCTGATGCTTCTTCTGTTAAATATACTTTAATAAAAGAGTTGGATAGAAAAGAAGATCCGCGTATTCATTTAGATGGAAATTGGGTACTGGCAACAATCAATGGTGGAAACATAAATAAAATGGTTGTTCTACCTACCTTGAATTTCAACCTCAACACCATGATGATGTCTGGAAACAGCGGTTGTAATTTGTATTCAGCGGAAATTGTTAGGCTTTCTACTTCAGAAATCGAAATAAGTGAAGTCCCTACAACGCTCAAAGCATGTGCAAACGAAAACATCGAAAGAGATTATCATAAAGCACTCTCTGAAGTGAAAGGATTTAAAGTGGAAGATGATGTGTTAGCTTTGGCCAATGAAAAAGGTGATGTTGTGTTATCTTTTATAAAAGTAAATGTTTCAAAAGAAAAAAACGCTTTGTTAGGAGAGTGGAACAATACAAGAATAAATGGTAAAGAAATAAACACAGAGTCTATTCCTACCTTGGTTTTTGACTTAGAAAAAATGATGGTTGGAGGTAAAGACGGTTGTAACAGTTATGGAGCTGAATTGAGAAATTTCACAGAAACCGACTTGCTTTTATCACAAATTTCGTCCACAAAAATGATGTGTCCAGACATGGAAATTCCTGACCAATTTTTAAATGCTTTCACCACGGTGGTGACGTATAAAATTGAGGGAGAGGAATTAATTTTGTTTGATAAAGACGGAAAAGAAGTATTGGCTTTTAGTAAGTAGTGTAATATTAGAAGCATAAAAAACGAATAGCATTGTTTTTTATGCTTCTATTGAATTTGACCAGCAATATATCCAGTTGTCCAGGCAGCTTGAAAATTATACCCACCAGTAACAGCATCAATATCCATAACTTCCCCTGCGAAATATAAACCAGGAACATGTTTGCTTTCCATGGTTTTCATATTTACACTGTTCAACGAGACACCTCCGCAGGTCACAAACTCTTCTTTGAATGTAGTCTTTCCGCTTACTTCGTATATGTCATTCGATAGTATTTCAATGATTTTATGAAGGCCTTTCTTTCCAATTTCATCCCACTTTTGGTCAAGGGGCAATTGAATTTTTTCTAAAAGAAACAACCATAAACGAGAAGGTAAACCATAAGGTCGAATGTTCTGCAATTGTTTTTGTCCATGTTCGGAGATGAGGTCTTTTATCCTTTCACGAATAAGCTCTTGATTTTGCTCGTTTGTCCAATTGACTTGAAGATTAAATTGATAGTTTTTTTCTGCCAAAAGTCGAGCACCAAAGGAAGACAAGACTAAAACCGCTGGACCACTCATTCCCCAGTGGGTAATCAACAATGGGCCATTTCCTGTTAACTTTTCACCTTGAATGCGGGTTGTTGCATTTTCAACAGCGACGCCCATTAAGGATTTTACTTTTTCCTTTGGCATGTTGAAGGTGAACAAGCTTGGAACAGGAGTTATGATTTCATGACCTAAATCGGCCAACCATTGTAAGCCACTCTTTTTGGGAGATCCACCCGAAGCAACAATGATTTTATTGAAAAATATACTATTGACATCATCCAGGAAAACTTCAAAACCTTCTTCAGTTTTTTCTATTTTTTGAACATTCGTACCTGTTTTTATGGTGATGCCTAGCTTTTCTACTTCGCCAGTTAAGCAATCTATTATTGATTGCGAGTCATCTGAAACAGGGAAAACACGCTGATCGTCTTGTGCGTACAATGGAACATCTCGAGATTCGAACCATTGTCGAATATGAACAGTATTGAATTTTGGAAATAATTTTTTCAGCTGTTTTCCTCCGCGGGGATAAGCTTTGCTGAGCTCGGCAATAGAGGTGCAAGCATTGGTAACGTTACATCGCCCTCCTCCAGAAACCTTCACCTTGGCCAATAATTTATTGGACTTCTCAAGAATGATTACAGTACTTTTTGGATGGTTAGTTTGTGCTTGTATTGCAGAAAAAAAACCTGCTGCTCCACCACCAATTATTCCGATTTTCATGTTTTTCACTTTGAATGCAAAGTTAATATTCTTACTTAAACGCTTTTAGATTTAAAGGCTTCAATTCAAATGAAAAGAGTGCAGGTGGACAATGCGCAATCTATATTCTACTTTCTGAATAAAGTTTATCATGTATGGACGTAGATTAATACAATATTGCGTAACTTTGTGGAAATTAAATTTGAAGCAAGATGATTTTAGGAATGTTTGGTCCTTGGCAAGTTGTTCTCGTTGTGGTAGTTGTGTTATTGCTCTTTGGAGGGCGTAAGATTCCAGAACTAATGAAAGGTTTAGGGAAAGGAATGAAAGAATTCAAAGATGCTACCAAAAACGATGAAGACGCAGGTAGTGAGGAAAATAAAGAAAATAACAAGAAATAGGTTAAACCCCCTTATTCATGTATAAGACCTTTAGTGAAATAAAAGTTGCTCTAGAAAAAGGGCGAACCGTACAAGATATTCTTCAAAAGTATTTGGATAACATAAAAGAACGCAGCGATTTAAATGCGTTTCTTGAAGTGTTTGAAGAATCAGCAATGAAGAAAGCATTGGAGGTAGACGAGAAAATCAAAAATGGTAATGCTGGTCGATTGGCAGGTATGGTTATCGGTATTAAAGATAATATCTGCTACAAAGGCCATAAGGTTTCAGCGGCCTCTAAAATATTAGAAGGCTTTGAATCTATTTTTTCAGCTACGGTAATTGATCGTTTACTAGCAGAAGATGCAGTGATTATTGGACGACTCAATTGTGATGAATTTGCAATGGGAGGTTCTAATGAGAACTCAGCATATGGTGCAGTAAAAAACGCTTTGAACGAGGACTATGTTCCTGGAGGTTCTTCTGGCGGTAGTGCTGCAGCTGTTGCTGGTGATCTTTGTACCGTTGCACTTGGTAGTGATACTGGAGGTTCTATTCGTCAACCCGCGTCTTTTACTGGAACTATTGGGTTTAAGCCAACATATGGACGTGTGAGTCGCTATGGTTTGATTGCTTATGCTTCTTCGTTTGATCAGATTGGACCCATCGCCAATGATGTTGCTGATATTGCATTGGTAACCGAAATTATGGCAGGGAAAGATGAATACGATAGTACTGTTTCTTCTAAAGAAGTGCCTTCCTTAAGTATCTCTCCCCTTAAAGAAAAGTTGAAAATCGCTTATATTAAGGAGACTTTAGATACTGACGGAGTAGACCCGGAAATTAAAGCTAGAATTGAAGATTTAGTGAATTGTCTGCGTGCAGATGGACATGAATTGATTCCTGTTTCGTTTTCTTATATTGATCAAATGGTGCCAACATATTATGTGTTGACCACAGCCGAAGCATCTTCGAATCTGTCCAGGTTTGATGGAGTGCATTTCGGATACAGAAGTGCTGATGCAAAAGGAGTGGAAGAGACTTATATCAAATCGAGAACGGAAGGCTTTGGAGCTGAAGTTAAACGTCGAATTATGGCGGGAACCTTTGTACTTTCCCAAGGATACTATGATGCGTATTATACAAAAGCACAAAAAGTTAGAAGATTGATTCAGGACCGTACAAATGAAATCTTAAAGCAAAATGATTTTATTTTGTTGCCAACGACTCCTTCTACAGCTTTTGAATTGAATGCGGTAAAAGATCCAATTCAAATGTATTTACAAGATATTTATACCGTTCAAGCAAATCTTTCTGGTAATCCCGCAATTTCTCTTCCTATTGGGAAGCATAGTAACGGAATGCCTTTTGGTTTACAATTGATCGGGAAACACTTCGGAGAAAAAGAGTTACTGGATACTTCGGCCTACTTAATGGAATTCTGCTAGATGATAAAACACGTAAAACAAATACTATTACAAGGACTTATATTAATCGTAGGTACAGTTGTTCTCGCGCAAGAAGGTGCGTCCACTGAAATCCAAAATATAAGTTCCAATACTGCCTCAGAACTCGCTTCGGAAGACAGTACGGAGATAATTCAATATGAACAGTTTTTACGTGTAATTGAAAATACTTTAGAAGAATACTATAAAGATTATGCCTCTACTGATGCTCAAACAGATTCTATCATCAAAGCTTTAGGCTACGACGATAAGGATGTTCCTGATTTTGCGGATTCAGTTTATTGCATGCGACTCAATGCCTTGAATGAAATGAGTCCTTTCCATTTGGATTGTAATGATGATGTGGTGAGCGTAATTAGATTTTTTGCCAAGAAAAGAAGGTCTTTTACAAGTATCGTTCTTGGTCGATCGAAATTGTATTTCGATATGTACGAAGAAAAATTGGCCAAGCATGACATGCCCATCGAATTAAAGTACCTCTCTGTCATTGAAAGTGGTTTAAGACCGCAGGTGAAGTCTAGAGCGGGTGCACTTGGGCTTTGGCAATTCATGTATCGTACTGGAAAGTACTACGGACTAAATCAGAACTCATACATTGATGAACGCATGGATCCAGAAATGGCCACCGAAGCAGCATGTTTATATTTAAAGAAGTTATACGGAATGTATGATGATTGGAATATGGCATTGGCGGCATATAACGCTGGTCCAGGAAACGTGAATAAAGCCATTAGGCGTTCAGGTGGGAAAATGACCTACTGGGAAATTCGACCATATTTGCCAAGAGAAACACAAGGCTATGTTCCAAACTTTATTGCTGTTTCTTATATGATGACCTATCATGCCGAACATAATATTAGAGCCCGTGAGGCAAAATTTCATGACTTCGAAGTAGATACTGTTTGCTTGAAAGACGGTTTGCACATGGAGGTGATCGATTCATTGACAGGTTGGGCAGTGGAAGACATCAAGGCTTTGAATCCAATTTTTAAAACGACTTATATTCCTAAGCAAACACCTATGCAATGTATTCAAATCCCAACTGCTTATGTTGGTAAATGGATAGAGATGGAGGATAGTATTTACGCTTTGGATTCGCTTATTTATGAATCTATTCCAGAAAAGGAAAAAGTGGCGGCAACGCATCAAACAACAACAATTCACTATGTGAGATCGGGGCAAACATTAGGGCATATTGCCAGCAGGTACGGAACAACAGTAAGGAATATAATGGATTGGAACAATATGCGTTCAACAAGGTTGGCCATTGGTCAAAAGTTGAAAATATACACCAATGGAACGCCTCCAAAACAACAGTCTAATCCAACCAAAAAACAAGCTTCTTCTACAACCTACAAAGAGCCAACAACTGGTACATTGCATACCATTCGTTCGGGTGAAAATTTATGGGTTATTGCAAAAGATAGAGGGACTTCTGTAGAGGAGTTGAAAAGGCTGAATCCTGGACTCAACTATAGAGATTTGAAAGTGGGCCAAAAAATTCGCGTGAAATAATTTACGCCAGCTTATCTTGTGGTCTTTTAGCACAGTTTTTGTAGTCTTCACCAAGTAAAATTAGAGATATGAAACATTGGTTTAGTTTAATAATATTGAGTTTAGTATTGTTTTCCTGTCTAGACGAGCAGTCAGGAAGAAAGGGGAGTGATGCTAAAGCCAAACAGAAGAAAATCTTTGATGAAAGTAAACACGAAGGAGGTCGTGAAATCATTAAAGCAGGTTCAATTTCTCAATATACTGGTAAACCAGGAAGGTTGATTGTTGTTGCGAACAATACTGAATATACCGATGAAATAGCAGAAGTATTTGATTCTGTTTTCGCTGCTCCTATTCGCCCTTATTACCCTCCAACACCACATTTCGAAGTGTTCAATCGATCTCCTGAGGATTTTGTGCGCTTATCTACTGGATTAAGAAACGTCATTGAATTAATCATCGATGAAAAAGTGGAGAAGGGAAATCCTAAAATGCATATCTATGAAAACTATTATGCGAAGACGCAGTTGTATACAAAGTTGCGCGCTCATGATATCAATGATCTGTACGACCTGATTCTTCAAGAAATAGAATATTTGTTTAAAGTTTATGACCGACAAGAATGGAAACGTGAGTTTTACCGTCATCCAGCAAAGGGAAATATGGATGTGCGTAAAAAACTCCAAAGTAAATTTGGAATAGATCTTAGATTGCCGACAAGTTATAGATATGAGTCGGTTAATGATGAATATGCCATTCTCTTGTTCCCCGATCGTACACGCCAGATGGATTTACAAACCAATGATTCATACAGTTCTTCAAAAGTGAATTTTATCCAAAGTGGAGTGATGATTTGGCAATATCCATACACGGATAAGCAACAAATGGAGCCAGATAATTTGTTGAAAATGAGGGATACGATATTAAAGTATTATGCACTTCATGAATTGAAAGGAGTGTATATGGGAACCCAATATCACCCTGCAGCGATGCCCGTATTTGAAAAGCTTAAAATAGGAGATGTTACCGGTTATCAAGCGAGAGGCTTGTTTAAATTTACTGGTGCTTCTGAGCCTTCTGGCGGTCGTTTTTGGAGCTTCCATTTCAAACATCCACACCGCAACACCATTGTGGCTTTAAGTGGGTATATTGATGGGCCACCAACCATGTCGCCAAGCTTCGATATCAACCGTATCCGAGCTGTTCTGTATTCTTTAAAGGTAGTTGATTAATTCCTGATCAGTCTCAAAAGTTTGGGGGATTTATTCCTTTCTTAATGAACAAGCAAGTGGTAGTTTTATCCACTTTTATGCTTAAAACATTGATGATATAGTTTGTTTTAATTGTTGAAAAAAAACTTTCAAGTCAAGCTATTGGGCATACAAAACGTTGAATGATCCTCATTCAGAATGACAAGTATTTATGCCTAATCTCAACAATTGGTCTTGATTCCTGATTCCTTCACTTGAAGTGATAGACGGAAATATAAGGCAAGAAAAAACCCAGAACTCTGATTTTCAGTTTTCTGGGTTTGTTTTGTGGTGATGGACGGAATCGAACCGCCGACACAAGGATTTTCAGTCCTTTGCTCTACCAACTGAGCTACATCACCATTGTTTTTTAAAACAACTCGTTTGATTAGGTGGGTGCAAATATAGTAACTAATTTTATTCTGATGTCATCATTTTCAATTAATTTTTAAAAATCTTCTATTAACTTTGCAAGAGATGTCTGAAAAAATAAAATACTGTGTCGTTGATGCTGGAAATACTCGGGTCAAAGTTGTTGATTTTGAAAATGATGAGATCGTAGGCCATCAGCAAATCGCTTTGGAGGACTTAGAAAAAATAAAACTTGTTTTAAGTGCAAAAAAATTAACGACAAGTATCTTATCTTCTGTTTTGGACAAAGAAAAGTTAAAATGGGTAAGCGATTTACTTGAACCGAATGTGGTTTTAAGTAATCAAACTCCTTTGCCTATTTCTATTGATGCTTATGAAACGCCAAATACCTTAGGTGCGGATAGAATTGCAAATGCTGTAGCGGCACACTACTATTCGAATACCGACCATGCCTTGGTAATTGATATTGGGACATGTATAAAATTTGACCTTGTCCTGAAGGACAAATATCAAGGAGGGTCTATTGCTCCAGGATATGCCATGCGTTTGAAAGCAATGCATGAATTTACGGGTGCTTTGCCTTTATTAGAATTAGAAGATGTTACACCCTTAATTGGAAGAACCACTAAACAAGCTATGTTGTCAGGAGTTATTAACGGAATTCAAGCAGAAATCGAAGGATTTATTGCCAACTACACTCAACAATATCAACCGTTAACAATTTTTTTGACAGGTGGAGACCATAAAAGATTTGATAAAGAATTAAAAAATAGCATCTTTGCCGATGATAATTTGACCATTAAAGGTTTACACATAATACTAAAGCACAATGTATAGAAGTTTATTAGTGACATTATTTTTAGTTATAAGTGGAAATGCACTAGTACAGATTAGCACTAACAGTCCGTATTCCTCAAGAGGAATTGGTGACGTAGGCTTCTATGGAAACGCTTACATTTCTGGATTAGGAGGTGCCGCAACTGCACTTGCTGATTCCAGTCAAACAAATTTGCACAACCCATCAACCTATTCGTTGACAGCAAAACAACTTCCATTATTTTCAATTGGTGTGAATCACTTTGAAAAAACATTTTCTAACAATGGAATGGAGTCTAAAGGTAGATTCTCTAGCATTACCCACATGTCTTTGGTGGTTCCTTTTGCCAATCGCTTTGGACTTGCTGCCGGATTAAAACCATTAAGTCGTGCTGGATACGAAATTAATGATGGTGAATTGGTTCAAGGAGATAGCATCTTTTATACCTATAGTGGAAGTGGTGATATTCAGGAATTATTGATTGGTTTTTCAGGAAATATTATCGATGGAAGAAAGCAAAGCTTATCTGTAGGAGTGAATGGAAAATACTATTTTGGAAGAATTAATAACGACAGGAAGGCTTTTAAAATCGCCAATACGATAGAAACAGGAGGACTTGATGAGCAATCGATTCGGGCACGTGATTTTGGATTTGAATTGGGGTTGAATTATGATTATCGACCAACTTTAGCGCACAGCATTCGTTTAGCCGGAGTTTATCGACCAGGAAATACAATGCGTTTTGAAAAAGCACACACACGTATTCACTATGGTAACTATTATACACAAGGAACATACGATACCTTATTGAATGTTCAAGGAGTGAGTGGAGAAGTGTACTTGCCCTCCAAAACAAGTTTAGGATTGACCTATACCTTCACTCCCCACAATGACTCAAGTTCTAGTAATTCGAAGTTAAGATCATATATGTTAACACTTGAATATACAATGGAGGACTGGTCGAATTATGAAGAGAATTTTGATTTGGGAGCCATTTCTGGACAGTACATAAATTCTAATTCCTTGCGTATGGGGTTTGAGTTTAAACCACACAGAAGTGCAGTAGACCGATCGGCTTACATTGGTTTTATGGATAAAATGAGCTACCGTGTTGGAGCTTATTTGGTCAATACACCTTATGAAGTAAACGGTGAACAATTAATAGATCAAGGATTGACTGCTGGATTGGGAATTCCAATCGTAATGAATAGAGCGGTTTCAACAGTTAGTATTTCAGGAACTTACGGTGTGATGGGGAAAACTGAAGGTCCTTCCATCATTAAAGAGAATTATTTTGGATTCAATCTCGGCATAAATATTGCTCCAGGATATGACAGATGGTTTAGAAAATATAAATTGGATTAACTTTAAATAAAATGAAAATAGAAAAATTATTATTAGCCGTACTTTTTGTAATTGGTTTTGGAGGGCTAACTTATGCTCAAGGAAACGACGCACCTGATGAGTGTAGAAGGTTTAAAGCAATAGCTGGAAACGCGTATAAAGCACAAGAATACGAGAAAGTAACAACGTATTATATAAAGGCTTTAAACGAGTGTGAAAAGCTTGAACTAAATTTTTACAATCCTTTCATTTATGCCGTGCAAAAATCTTACAGTAATGCAAGAGGAAACGAAGAAGCTAGAGCAGCGTACCTGGATACTTTAATCTCGGTTTATGAAGCTGGTCAAGCAGCACACGGAATGCAAATCGAATGGCAAACTTTCCTTGGATACTATTATTTAGTACAAGGGAAACCAGGAGGAATGAATAAAGCAGATACGGCGCTTAAAGCGGGTATTCACCACAGTGCTGAAAAATCAAACGCAAGTTACTTAAAGCAATATTATGCTAACCTTTATAACCTTTGGGTACAAGAACAAGATGAAGCAGTTAAAGCAGAATACAAAAAACGTTTAGTTGCTGAGTACTTCAAACTTTCTGAATATGTTAACAAAGGAGGAATGGATGCTGAAACGCTAACTTTCTTGTCAGATGTGATCAATAATGTAATCACTGACTGTGAATCTATTTTGCCAGACATTAACAACTTCATGAAAGAATTGCCACAAGAAGTTGAAGCGAAAAAAGTAATGGTGAAAAACTTTATGGAGTTATTAGAAGGACAGAATTGTACAAAAAGCAATGAATATGCAATGTTAGTAGATACGATTATTGCAATCGACCCTTCTGTAGATGCTGTTTTGGCAAAAGCTAAATTGCAATTAAGTAGAGGAAATACTTCAGGTGCTGTTAACTCTTTTAAAGATGCGCTAGGAATGGTTGAGTCTGCTGATGATAAAAGTGATATTGAATTGGAAATTGCAAGTGCATATTACCGTTCAGGAAGTTATAGAGCAGCTCACAACGCAGGACTTGCTATTACTGGAAAGAACTCAGCAAAAGGATATGAAATCGCAGCTAGAAGTGTGAATGCAATGATGAACGACTGTGGAGTTTCTACATTCGATCGTAAAACAAATAACTATTACGCTGTTGAGTTGGCTGAAAAATCTGGAAATGCTTCTTTAATTAGTTCTTTAAAGAGCCAGTGTCCAACTTCATCTGATATCTTTAACGCAGATAAATCTGTAGGTGGAACTGTAACACTTGAGTGTTGGGGGAAAACATATACGATTAAAACATATTAAACATTGAGCAACATCAAGCACATTAGTTATTGGATTCCTGTCATGATTTTCATGACGGGAATCTTTTTTTCATGTGTGAACGATCTCAATACAGTCAAAAAGATTACCACACATCCTGATAATCCCGATGAAACAAGCGAAATGTTGCATGTCATTTATACAGATTCAGGTTTTGCGCAAATTGAAATATATGCGAATATCGCAGAAACTTATGCACAACCAAAGAATGTAACTAAGTTTAAAGATGGATTAAAGGTAAATTTTTATAATGAAGAAGGAGAAATTGGCTCTGTCTTGACTTCCTTGTTTGGAGAGATTGATGGTGCCACCGGAAACATTACCGTAAGGGATAGTGTTAAACTTTTGAATGTGAGTCAACAAAAAACTTTAGAAAGTGAAGTTTTATATTGGAGTAGAGACGGAGATTCTATCTATACCAATAAACCCGTTGTGATTACTTCTCCCGATATGATCCTTTCTGGTATTGGGGCGTGGACAACACCCGCTTTCGACACAGCGCAATTTTATCAACCTACAGCAAAAATATTTTTAAACGATTAGAACATGGGAACATACAATAAAATTATGCAGTTTTTTTGGTTAGCAACAGGAATTGTTACCATTATAGGTGTAACTTACTTAGGTTATACTGAAGGATTTGAACGCTGGTCTGGGTACTATATTTTTGGTGTTTTTGCTATCTTGTTGTTCTTTATCCGTCGTTTTATGATGAAGCGTATGGTGAAACACGAAGAGTTTTTAAAAAACAAGGACAATACTCAGCAAAAGAAATAGAAAGAACAGAATTGGTCTTCTAAGGACTTTTTTATACGCTATTTCAACCTTTCATTATTTTTTATTGCTTTTTTTGTGCAATTCAAGTTATATTTGAATTTGATATTCAATTGATATCAATACGAATACATAATCGCTTGAGGCTCATAAACAAAATGCAAGGCATACAGCAATACATTCTTCTTGGTATTTGTCTTTTATTCGGACAATTGTCTTTTGCACAATATGTTGTCAAAGGAAAAGTGCTAGATGAAACGAATGTAGGAATTCCTTTTGCTGATATTTATGTTAAAAACAATTCTGACTTACGTACCCGTGCAGACATCGAAGGAAATTATTTGATGAGACTTCAAGTGGGGGAGTATTATCTTGTGTTTTCAGCAATGGGATATGAAAACCGTGAATTTTATCTGGTTGTTGGTGAAGCTACAAAAGAAGTAAACATTCAACTCTTTCCTGTTAAAGTCAAAGACCTAGAGGAATTCGATTTTTCTGAAAAACGACGCAACATAGGTCGTGAAATCGTTATGCGAACTGTTGGTATCAAAAACAAATTAGATTACAATCAATATCCTCACATTTGTGATGTTTACATCAGGGCCAAAGATGAGAAAAGTGGTACTGTCCATTATTCAGAAAAAGACCAAGAGAAAGACGAAGCAGATGCCCGCTTTGACGATGTTGAAAAGTTGAAAGAAAAGAAAATGCAAGAACTCAACAATACCAATATGGTAGAGGTTGAGATGAATAGAAGTTACGCTCCACCCAATAACATTAAAGAAATAAGAACGGGATATTCTAAAAGAGGAAACGACAGAAATTTATATTTTACCACTACTGCAAAATCAAATTTTAATTTTTTTCAAAATACTTTAAGCCTAGAGGATTTAAGTAAGTCACCTGTGCAATCGCCTATTTCAACAGCAGGGATTCTTTCTTATAAATATCAGTTGGTCGAGAAGATTGAACGTGAGGGGCAACCCACCCTCAACAAAATTAAAATCACTCCAAGAAATATTGCTACCTCAACATTAGAAGGTTTTATTTGGATTCAAGACAGTACATGGTTGGTAGAAAAGATAGATTTCACCATCATTAAAGGGAACCTATATATCTATGATAACTTTAGTGTTCAGCAGGAATTCGAAATATATGGTGATACTATGTGCGTACTCAAAAGTCAGTTGATGAGTTACAATGTAGCCTATCGAAAAGAGAAGTTTGAAGGAAGCACCGTGGTGAATTATTCAAATTATAATTTTAAACCAGACTTCAAAAAAGGCCTGTTTGGAAATGAATTAGCGGTGACTACAGAAGAAGCCTACGAACGTGATTCGACGTATTGGTCAGGTAAGCGCTTAACTCCTTTAACAGAAGAAGAGCAGAGGTTCATTAAACAAAGAGACAGCATCGAAAATCTATTTACTAAAACCAGTTACTTAGATTCAATAGATTCTGTATTTAATAAAGTCACCTTTTGGAAAGTACTTTGGTTCGGAATTGACCGCAGGAATAGAGCCAATAAAACACAATGGACAATCAGTTCAATTGCTGCGATGATGAGGCCACTCTATATTGCAGGTCCGAGAATAGGTCCCGATTTTGATTTCTTTAAGAAGTGGGATAACGAAAAAACCTTCGACAGTTATACGCGTGTTGACGTAGGATTGTTAAATGGAGACATTAAAGGGTATACCAATATTAGGTATTTATACAATCCTTTCCGGCAATCAAGAGTAGGGGTAAACTTCACTCATAATTACGATTTAATACGTTCTTATGACGCCTTAACCCAAGTGTTTTTACGGGATAACTTTATTGAGAAAACTTCGGGTTCACTGTATCATGATTTTGAGCTTTTGAATGGATTGTATTTAGAAAACAGCCTGACTTACACCAACCGACGTCCGCTTCCCGAAGGTACTAAGTTTATCCGTTGGTTCGATAAAGAATTAGGGAATACAGAGCCACCAGAGTTCATACAATACAATGCGCTTATTTTAGATTTTATGTTGCGTTATACCCCTTTTCAAAAGTACATGAGAGAACCCAAAAGGAAAGTTGTTTTAGGCTCTAAATGGCCAATGCTTTATGTTTTTTATGAAAAAGGAATTCCTCAATTATTCGGCAGTGAAGTCAATCACGATTACATTCGATTTGGAGCGATGCAGACTTTTAAAATTGGGACGTTAGGAACTTCAAAATACCACATCACCACAGGAAGGTTTTTGAATCAAAAAATTCTACGTCCAGAAGACATGCAATACCATAGACGTGGTGACCCTATTTTATTTTCTAATCCGATGTATTCTTATCAAGATTTAGATTCAACTTTACCCACCATGAATTGGTATTTTGAATCGCATTACATCCATCACTTCAACGGTGCATTAATCAACAAGATTCCATTCATGAAAAAGACCCGAATTTCGACTGTAGCTGGAGGAGGTTATTTATGGGTACCCGAACACAATTGGACGCACTATGAAGTGTACACAGGCTTAGAACGAATCTTCAAATTTGCACGAAGAAGACTCAGAATTGGTGCCTATGCTGTTTTTTCAGATGGAAATCAAATCAATCCCAGAACGTCTTTTAAAATCAGTTTTGCTATTTTAGATGAACGCAGTATGAAGTTTACTTTTTGATATGTGTGCTCTTATCTAAGTGTGGTGCGTATCCAAAAAAGGCTATAAAACTTCAGGCAAAAGTGAGCGCTTAACTGATTTCGATTAGGTTTAAACCATTTTCTTTTGCATATTGATCAATAAATTCTTGTTTACTTCTACAGTTTGTCTTTTTAAAAATATTAGAAGCATGTTTTGAAACCGTGTTTTTTGTAATATATAGTATTTCTCCAATTTCTTGGTAAGTAAGCTCTTCTAAAATAAGTTTGCAAACCTCAGTTTCTTTAGCTGTAAGTTGAACTTCATTATGTGTATCCTTTATGATTGGCGCTTCTATCGTTATTGCTTCTTCAGCATAAAATCCGATGTTATTTAAGGCCTTGTATTCCTTTCTACTGAGATATAGCTGATTTTTGTAAAATGCAAAAGCGGTTAATAAGAAACTAATATTGATGAGACTAATTTTGACGGGCTGAATGTCTCCAAAATAAACAACTATAGGCATGGAAGACATAAAAACAGCTCCAATATAACCTAAAATAGTCAGTGATTTGTAATGGGATGAAACATCTTCCTGACTCTTGAAAATAAAGATTAAGGTTCGAATGCAAAAGTACACGGCAATAAAAATAGGAGGAACAATAAATATTTCTTCAGAAAAATTCACTTCTCCAGTAAAGAGATAGGTAAAAACAAGCCCAATGATAAAGGAAACGACTAAACTTGAAAACAGAAACTTTGTGTTGTAATATTTGCCACTTTTTATTTTTAATTCATAAACCAAAAAGTAGAAGTAATAAGTTGCTAGTGCAATTCCACTTGAGTAAGCAATGATATCTTGAATTAAAATGGGTATAACATAACTTGGATTCGGGAAGAAACCATTAAAAACATTGAAAAGGATAAAAAGTGAAATTAAAATAAAAAATCTGAACCTTCTAATGTCTTTAGGACGTGACAAGCATGCGGCCACCTGAACAAATAGAATAATTATTTCTAAGGTCAAGTAGAGTAGTGTGATCAGATGTAGATTAGTTCCAAACATTTTATTTAATTAAACCTCCTCAGTATTCCGGACGATGAATTATCTCCATTTTAATTGTAAGTCATTACATCGCCTTTGTACTTATTATACACTTAATTAAAGTGTGTTTATAATAACTTCTTCACAAAAATTCATTTACAAATTTTGTAACTGATGTTTAATCTATGTTTCATTCTTTATGATACATTTAATAAATATCAAGTTCGAACCTAATTTCACATTAGGTCAAGCCAAAAATGTTCTGCAATGGATTGTAGTGTAGTTATGTTTATCCACCGTGCAGGTATGTTGTAATAAATTAGTGTACTATCGAAATAGCTAACGCTAATATATACTAATTTATTCTTTACAGGTGTATTTTCTTTATGATTTATTACTGATGAACGGAAAAATTAAGGGATTCAAGTTAAATATATTGATTTAAACTCACTTTTCATAAAGTGTTTTGAGCATTTTTTCCTTAAACCTTAGTGTGATCAACGCGGTGTAATAATCTGCTTGGGTTTTGAATAAATTACTTCTTAGTTCAATATAGCTTTGTACATTAATAACGCCAGACTCGTATTGTTCTGTGGAGGCTTCAAAACGCTTTTCAGACACTTCTAAGGCTCTTTTTAAAGCTTTTGAATTCAATTTCTCATTAGTGATTTCGTTTTCTAATTGTTCTACCTTATTACGTAAATCTTGAAACATAATTTCTTGATTTAACTTTGTTTTTGTGAGTTCCGCCTCCGCAATTTTGATCTCTGAATGAACTCTTCCATTATTGAAAATAGGAACATTTAAAGTAAGCACAGCTGATTGATAAAAATTTTCTCGCATTTGTACCTCAAAGGGTTTGGGTAAGAATTCGCTTCCAACTTGTATCTTACTGTTTCCAGAATAACCACTTCCTAAAGAACTATTAATAGCCAATGTTGGAAGTAACTGTGCTTTCTTCATTTTTAAATCATACTCTTGTAAATTTATCCTTGTAGTGGCAAGTTGAAATTCAGGGTTTTGTGAAAATTCTTCTCGATTTATTGAAATTTCACCCTTTTCTAAAGATTCAATCGAATGAATTTCAATCTCTATCTCATCTTTTGAATTTAATAGCTGCGAAAGCAATAAAGAACTATATTCAAAATTGTTTTTGGCTTGTCTTAACATTGCACTGTCCAATGCCAGTTGACTTGACAATGACAAAACATCATAATTAGTGGCGTAACCATTCTTGAATCGTTCTTTTGATAAGCTTTCCGATTCTAATGAATAGGCTACTTGATTTTCTGCTGCTTCAATGAGGTAATGATTCAATAAAATTTGCATGTAAGCTGCGGTGATATCAATATGAAGATTTCGACGTTGAATATCAATTTCATGAGTTGTTTCTTGAATGGACAGCTCGTTCCTCTGTTTTAAATAGTAATTCTGAAGCCCAGAAAATATATTCCATGAACTACTGGCATAAAAATTATTGGTTCTTACCCGATCAGTGGCAAATTGGTTGGTAAAGGGATCAATACTTTGTCCCCAATTATAACCATGCGTTCCTCCAGCGTTTATAGTTGGAAGTATATTTAATTTGGACTGTTTTTGTTGAATTTCAGCTATTAATAAATCAACTTTTTTGGTTTTTAAATTTAAATTGCTTGAATCTGCAAAAGATAAACACTTTTCTAAAGTCCATTTTTCCTGAGCATTTACTGAAAACAGTGAAAGCCAAAAAAGAGCGATGTGAATAACTGTTTTAATCTTCATATTAATTGTCGAAAATAGTTCTTAATTGATTGAAAACACGTTCAAAAACCCTTAAATCATCGGTAATAATTGAAGCGGTTCCAATCATTTCTGCTGTATGTTCCAACTCTTTATTATATGTTGTGTGGAGTCCTTCAGGCAAACTCACCTTTGCGAAATAAAACCCTTCTTTCGATTCTTGATTTATCGTGGGAATTTCTGAAACCGATATTATTTCTCCTTTTAGTTGACCAAACTCTTGCTGCGGATAATTGGCCAATTGAATATTCACCCGTTGACCTTTTTCAACTCTACCAATACCTTGTGATGGAATTTGAACATAGCCAATTAGTCGTGTGTCTTTTGGTAAAACGGCAAACAAAACTGAACCAGCAGAAACGGTTTGATTTTCAGTGATGTTTCCTAGAAAATTTACATATCCGTCATACGGTGACTTTAACACATAAGATTGTTGCCAACCAATTATTTGATTTTCCAATTGATCAATTAAAGTTGTCAATTCAACACGCAATTGTCTTAGTTTGTCCTCGTTTTCAAAGGTAAGGTCAAGAAGTTCTTTTTCTAAATTGGTGATGGTAATGTTGTTTTGAATTATTCCTGTTTTTAACTGCTCTAATGCATCTTGTTTTTGGGCATATTTTGTTTGCTCTTCAAAGTATTCCATTTTGGCAATTACACCGCTGTCAAAAAGTTTTTTGTCCGTTTTAAATTTCTCCTCAGCGTTGTCCATTTCTTTCTGACTCCGAACCAATTGTTTCGATAAAATATAACGTAAGCTATGGTGATGGTCGATTTGTTTATTTACATTTCCAATACGGTCCGTAACGTAAGAATCATGTTTACGTGTAAAATATTCTTGTCCAACACTTCTAAAACGATTGACCGTTTCTTGAAGATCACCAAAGTTGGGTAATGTAAGTGCAAAACTAAATGGACCTAAAGAATCGTTTTTAAAATGCAATTGAAAAGTGTCCATTAAATGCTCCAAGTGAAGAATTGCATTTTCATTCAAAGGATTTTCTAGAACGGCAATTGGCATACCTTTATAAACTGGGTCGCCATTTTGAACATGTATTTCCTGTATTCTTCCATTGATTTGAGAAGTTAGTTTTATAGGAGCTGTTTCGGTGGTAATGTTAATACTCCCATCAATAACTTCAGGATACTTTATAAACCAAGACAAAACCAATACCATGAGTATCAACCCAAAAATTAAGGTAATACCCCAACGTATCATCCAATTCGGTACATGGGAGAGTACTTCTTGTACTTCCTCTGATCTTATGTTTATTTCTTTTTCTTCTTCCATTGTTTTGTTTATTATTTGCTCCGCTCAGTTTTTTTTCACACCTGTACAGAGCTTGTCGATGTAGAGATAAAAGGAGATTTTTCACAGAGTACCACGGAGAAAAAAGAGGTGCGACGTTTAATATTTTGTGAATAGGTCGTGTGATTCTTCCAAAAATACAACCACACCAAACCTAAACATCTCCTTCGTGAATCTCTGTGACTTCTCCGTGTCCTCTGTGTAAGAACCCTTTATGAGCGCAGCGAATATCCAACCAATTCGTAAATATTTACCCCAACTCCAATTGATTCTTCACCAACTCATAATACCTTCCCTTCAATTCCACCAACTCCTTATGCGTTCCACTCTCCACAATTTCTCCAAATTCTAACACCACAATTTGATCTGCATTTTTAACCGTGCTCAAACGATGGGCAATAACAACAGCTGTTCTGTCTTTGAAGAAAGTATCCAGATTTTCCATGATGATCTTTTCATTGTTGGCATCCAAAGCACTTGTCGCCTCATCGAAGAAAATAAACTCAGGATCTTTATACACCGCTCTGGCAATTAACAAACGTTGCTTTTGTCCTGTACTCATTCCAACCCCATCCTGACCAATTTTTGTGCTGTACCCCAAAGGAAGTTGCTCAATATATTCTTTGATATTTGCCGTTTTTACAGCGTTTCGCAATTTCTTCTTATCTATAACATCTTCTCCTATGGCAATATTATTGGCAATGGTGTCATTGAAAATATAACCTTCCTGCATCACCGTACCACTTTTATCTCTCCATAATTTGTGGGTAATATTCTCTAAATTTGCTCCTCCAATTTTTATTTCCCCCTTTACAGGTTCATAAAACTTTAAAAGCATCTTCATTAATGTTGTTTTACCACTTCCACTAGAACCAACTATGGCTGTGACTTTATTGGCAGGAATCTTCATGTTTATTCCTTTTAAAACTTCCTCACTGCTGCCGGTATATCTAAAATGAACATCCTGTATATCAAAGCTTGGATTTTCAGGGATGTCATTCGTTTTTTTATCACTTGCTTTTTCTTCATCTTCCCTGTTGTGAATTTCAGACAATCTTTCCAGGGCTATCTTTGCATCTTGAACGGAATAAACCAAACTTATCAACTGCTGGATAGGATTGTTTAATTGCCCTATAATGTAAGAAATGGCCATCATCATCCCTAAAGTTATTTCTCCATCAATAACCAGTTTAGCTGAAAAAGCACTGATCAGAATGTTTTTTACTTCATTAATAAATCTTGAACCAATGGTTTGTGTTTGCTCTAGCGCCAAGCTCTTCATTGAAATTTTAAACAAACGTGCTTGCACATATTCCCAACTCCAGCGTTTTTGTCTTTCTGCATTGTGCAGTTTTATTTCTTGCATTCCATTCACCAGTTCCATAACCTTAGACTGCTCATCGCTCATTTGTGAAAACTGTTTATAGTCTAAATCTCTCCTGCGTTTAAGGAATAAAGTAACCCACACGAAATAAAGGATTGAACCGACAATGAAAATAGAGAATATTTGCAAGTCATAGTACGCCAAAACACCACCAAAAATGACTAAACTAAACAGTGAGAACAAAGTATTTAATGAAGTACTGGTGAGTAAGTTTTCAATACGCTGATGATCATTAATGCGTTGCATAATATCTCCTGTCATTTTCACATCGAAAAATGCAATGGGAAGATTCATCAATTTAATAAAGAAGTCTGAAATTAGAGAAATATTGATCCGTGTACTTAAATGCAAAAGAATCCAACTTCTAATGAGCTCTATTGATGTTTGACCAATAAACAAGAAAAGTTGTGCGATTAAAATTAGATAAACAAAATTGATGTCTTGGTTTTGAATTCCAATATCTACAATACTTTGCGTTAGAAATGGGAAGATTAGCTGAAGTAAAGAACCAGCCAATAAACCAATGATTAACTGAACTAAAAACTTCTTATACCTAAACAGATATTTGAATAGAAAAGAAAACCCTTGTTTGTTTTCTGTGTTGTCGTCTTCTTCTTTTTGACTTAGTTTAGGTGTAGGTTCAAGTAATAAAGCAACTCCTTCTTCAGTTCTTTTATCTGCATTCTTACCAATCCAGTTTTCAATAAACTCTTCATATGTATATTGAATTACACCGTGGGCTGGATCTGCTAAGAAAACTACTTTTTTAGTAATTTTATAAACGACCACGAAGTGGCGTTGTTGCCAAAATACGATGCATGGTAGCGGGGCATCTTCTTTTAATTTTTCAAAATCAATTTTTACGCCCAAAGAACGAAAGCCAATATTCTCAGCAGCTTCGGCAATGTTTTGCAGGGTCGAGCCTTCCCTGGTTGTTTCGGAAATAGCCCGTAGCTTTTGTAAGGATATAGTGCGACCATAATGCTTTGCGATCATGCGTAAGCAAGTTGGACCGCAATCCATTTCGTCGGGTTGTTTATAGAAATAAAATCTCATTTCTCATTAATGATCAACCAATCATCACCCTTCTTTTCAATAGAAGAAATTTTGCTAAAAATCCCCATACTTTTGCGTCTTTCATTGGCTTCAGCAATCTGTTCATCTGTTAAGTTAGGATCTTCTTTTAAAATTGGCCATGACCAATAGGTTTGGGTGCCCATTGTATGATATTCATGACGATCTAGAACATAAGTATAAGTTAAAGTTGTAAGATATCCTTTTTCAAGCGCTTCATCAAGATAAGGTTTTAATATTCTATTGTTTGTATCTGTGTCGAAATGTAAAATAAGCCTATAATAATCAAACTCATATTTTGTACCAATAGCAGCTTGCCCTTTATACCCGCCTTCTTTTTTTAATATATCCAATAATGCTTGTTGGTTATTGGCGTCAATTACCATAGCACTATCATAATATTTTTTAGCTTCTAAATAATTGATAGAACTTTTATCACATAAGGAGTCTTCATTGCATGCGTTATAATATCGAAACTGTCTATTAAAAACACCCATTCTTATCATTTTATCCCATTCTGAAATACTATCGATTTCAGCCTTCAATTGGGTGTTTTTACATTTCTTTTTTTCTTTAAGTTGCTTTTTATATTTTTTTATTCTGTCTCTATCTTTTCTTTGTTTTGCTAACTTAATTATTTGATGAATGTGACTAGAATGTACATATTCAATTTGTTTGAATGCAAGTTCATAAGAAATGATTGCACTATCAATGTAGCCATCAATGGATAGTTGTTTTGCTGCAATTAGGTTTTTATTCGCTTCATTCAGTTCTTGGGCATGGGCATTAGAACTCAATATAATTAGGGCTGTAATAAATATATTCTTCATTTTATTCTTGTTATTACATCAACATAACCATTCTCACCTTTCCACAAACCTTGATATGGGTTATAATTACACCTCGAAGGTCTTGAATATTTATTACTTTTTTCATCTGTGAATGCCCTGCAATCTGTGCAGGCATACCTGTATTCGCAATCTTTGCATATTTCTATTTCATCTTTGGATATTTTCCAATCTTCTTTTATCTCATTTTTATCTAAAACATTTTGAATACTAACCTTTCGAAAGTCACCAAATGTTTTATCCATACTTGGACAGTTTTTTATTTGTCCAACTTTATTTAATGAAACCTTACAATTTAGACAGGTGTTATGTTTTTGAGCTTCTGAGAACGTATCTAAATTAATGGAGAAATATTTTGGATCAACATTTCCACAGTCTAAATCAGGTACTACTTTATTTGTGGAATAGTTAATAACTCCATTTGTTTCAGAAAAATCGCTAGCATAAAAAGAAATCTTTTTTAATCTTGGAAATTCATCTAAAAGTTCTACAATTTCAGATTTTTTAACCTTATCATTAAACATGGAAAGAAGTTCTACAGTTAAAATAGAGGTGTAATCAAAATGTTTTAAAAAACTTCTAATTTCATCAAGAGTCAACTTAACAAAACTTCTAATCTCCACAACCTGACAGTCATTAGAGTATAAGTCTACAATGAAGGTTCTATATTCAGAAATAGGAATTGATCTATCAAAATCGATAATGGAATTAATTATTTTATTAGGTTTATTCCAATTAAATTCTCTTTCGGGGAAACTCTCTTTTTCTATTTCGGAGCAATAGAATATAAACTCACGCTCTTCTAAAAACCTAAAGTAATCATCGATAGTTGAGTCGTATTGATTTTGATAAAATGATTTTATCTGTTTAACACTTTTGCCTTTATGGTCAGTTAAAATCTCAAATAAATCAAGGGGTATTGGTGAAGAATTGTCAACTCTATCAAGGTCATAAATTAAAGCCTGTGAGGCTCCTTTAACAATTTTACAGCTATTAAATATTTTAAAATATTTCATTATAATACTTTTGAGATGGGCTTGTTTGCATTAAATGTTATTGATGTGTTTTTTCTGTTTACAGAAGTGTAAACTTTAGGGCTATTGACAAATGAATCAATAGCCTTTACATCTACATATTTATAAACAAGTGGAAACTTTCTATTCTTTAAATCATCCAGTTGAGTAAGAAATTTTTTCATTTCAAAGAAATTAAATGTTTTGCTATTTTAAAATCCAATTCATAATCACATGGTATAGACACCATTCCATATTGACCAGAAGGGTTTACCTCTAAAAAGACGAATTCATTATTATTAGTTACAATTAAGTCAATAGAACCAGTATTTAATTCCATAGAATTCATAAATACTGTTAATTTATCTTCAATTTTTTTTGGCAACAAATAAGGAACATTCCTATTAGGCTTCTGTACATTGTAGTTTCGATAATCTACACTAGTTTTCTCATCGTTCTGCGAGAAAATGGCCATACTGTAAAAATCTCCATTCAAATAAAATGTTCTAACCTCATACTTCTTATCAATGTTGTGTTGAAGTAAACTTGGAAAAAATGTCTCACTCATATCTTCAATGTCTTTTGATAGAATTTTGGAAGTCGCATAACTATAACTATTGTTGTCAGAAACAAAACTCATAACATCTTGAACCCCTTTGGAAATACAATCTTTTTTACTCTCCTTAAAAAATGTTTTTAACTGTTTTTTTTCAGTGCTAATAATTGACTTAGGAACTTCAAGTTCAGCTCGTTGAGCATATAGTAAGGAAAGTAGCTTATTCGCATTTTTCCATTTCATAGAACCTAAACTAGGTTTATTGATCAGTACATGTTCCATAAAATCGTTTATGGTTTTAAGTTCTTCATGTATAAGGTTATATTGCACTCCTTTCACAAAGCTATCAGTTGCATTTTTTGTAAAAGTCAGATCAAAATCAAAATTTAGCTCTCCTCTTCGGTACCAAACACTATGTATTTCTTTAAATAATAGCCATTCTTCATTAATATATAAGTTAATGGAAAAATCGTTGTTACTAAAGGTAATTTCTAAGTTCTTGATAGGGTCTTCTTTATTTAATCGAAAATATTTAGCATGCAAATGGTCTAACCATTTAGTAACCCTTTCGGTTGAGTAATCTTCCTGTTCACTTATAATTAATATCATGTACCATCATTGTAGTATTCGACAAAAAGACTAGGAATAAAGTAATTTACTCCTAGCCGTTCTTAGATAGGTTTATGATCCATATTTATCTCTTCTTCCATCGAACATACCTATATTAGTTTTTAATTTGGAGTGGTCCTGATTCCATTTATCCCATCTTGTGTTTCCACCACCAGTTTGTCCTGTTGGAAATCTTTCACCACCGTGAATATCACTCATGTTAGCAACTTTTTTATTTTCAAATTCATTAATTGATTTCATATCATTAAATTTATCCCTACATTAAAACTTAGTTATCTTTGCAACTGCATGTAGGTAACTACAGTTACTAGGATTGCGTAAAATATATCTCATCTGACCAATTGATTATCTACGTCTATATAAAGAGCGTGTGTCAGCACGCTTTTTTTATTCTAACAATCCTCCTCAAAATAATTCATATCTCCACCTTATGCGCAATCGATTGATTTATAAACTCCTTGATTTGTTTTGTTGAATCAAAATTGTGACATTTCAAAATAACCACCTAATAAAAACGCCGTATTTTGGGCGTATTTTTTATTTTTGCGTCTACGTCTTTATCTACGTCCATCTACGTCTTTTTATGTAAATAGCCTATTTTACTGGTGTTTTAGACGTACGTCTTTTTTTTAGACTTTTGTTTGAGTAGTGTTGAAAAAAGTGTTTTTTTGCAATAAAAAAATGCTCATCTACGTCTTTTTTGTCATAAAAAGACAAGTTTAAGGTGGAGATTTGGGTGAGTTTTTAGTTCTTTTTGGTGTTTTTTTGATGTTTTGAAGAAATGGGAGGTGGGTTTTTAGAAGTAAATTGATTTTCAAAATTAATTTTTCAGTGTGTTATGATGCTATTTTCTGGATGGAAATTGCTCTATATTTTTGATTTGCTTGTTAGAATTAAGCCGTGTCTTGGATCAGCAACAAAAACTGCCTTTTTAGTGATTTTATATACCACCACAAAGTGCTGTTGTTGCCAAAACACTATACATGGAAGCGGGGCATCTTCTTTAAGTTTTTCAAAATCTATTTTAACACCCAAGGAACGAAAACCGATATTTTCTGCAGCTTCTGCAATGTTTTTCAAGGTCGAACCTTCACGTGTAGTTTCGGAAATGGCCCGCAGCTTTTGTAAGGAAATGGTGCGTCCGTAATGCTTTGCGATCATGCGAAGGCAAGTGGGGCCGCAATCCATTGCGTCGGGTTGTTTGTAGAAGGGGAAGGTTTTCATTCGTCAGGCCAAAGTTCTGCGTTTATTTTCGTAATTTTATCGTGATCTATTTTAAAACCACTTTCATCTGAAATTACTCCACACTCAGCTAGATTTTTATAACCTTCTTCTCCTTGCCATTTGGCTATATATGGGTTGTAGTTGCATTCTATTTTGTGGTACCATTCCTTTTCTTCACGTTTATGAGGCAATCGGTTATCAACACACATATGTCGAAATTCACAGTCTTTGCAAACATCTAAAATATCTTTATGTACGAACCAATATTTTTGAAATTTGGGAGATTGGATAATATCTCTTAGCTGATTTGGACTATCTAAACCTTGGATAAATCCAAAGGAATCGTCACATTCAGGAGCGTTTTTGATTTCTCCATCTCGGCCTATATAAAGCTTGCGATTGAAGTAGGTGTGATAATGTTGCGACTCTGTAAATAATTCGATATTAGGCTCAACAAACTGATTGTTAACTTCTTTATCATTATCTTTAACAATAATATCCAAATTTGTCCTAGATTCTAATTTTAAATTCTTTATGAATATATTAGAATCAGCAAATTTTAATTTTATTGCAGTAATTTTACTATTTGAATATGCAATAGTCTGGAACAAATTATTTGAGATATCTTTGTCAATAGAGATATTGATTGCTCTTAGGAAGTTTCCATCTAATTTTCTCAAGAAATTAATCTGATCTACATCATTTAATGATAGGATTTCAGTAGCTTGAATTAATAATTCATCAAGATATGTGTTAATCTCTTTGAAATTTTCTAGTTGACTAGAATGTAAAATTAAGTTACTTATGAATGAATAAGAGTCCCAATCAAGGCTCATCATAGGAAAATTTTCTGGAATGTTGTTTGAAAATACTAAACTATTACTTAGCAGGAATTCAATAGCTTCCTCCTTTGAATCTTTAGTGGCAGCATGAAAGTTGGATTCTGATATACTACCGTCCTTAAATAACTCATAAAATAGATTTGGACATAAAACAAACCTATTCTTTTGTAAATCATAAAAACATGATCTGGTATACCCTTTAACTATAGGGGTGTTGGAAAATATCTGAAAAGTTTTATGTACTTTCATAAACATATTGGCTTATAAAATTGTAATCTTAAAAAGTAATCTGTGTAAAAAAACTCGTTTTTGCTAACCCTAAATTCTGCGCGGGGTATCCCGTCTGAGTTAATAATTTCTTTCTTGCAAACAAAGAAGTTCACCGGTAAATCATTCTTATTGATTTTGTATTTAATTTCAAAGCATTCACTTAATCTCTTCATATTTTCTAAGTTTTTCGGCTATTTTTTTTTCAATGTAATAATTGCATGGTTTAGAAACCATATCAATTTGACCAACAGGATTTACTTCTAAGAAATAATATTTATTCTCGCCGTTATATATTAAATCAATGGAGCCAGATTGCATACCAATTTCCTTCATTAAATCAGTTAACTTCATTTGAATATCCTCAGGTAATTTGAAAACAGTAACCCTATTTTCATTTTCGGTATCATACTTTCGAAAGTCAACTTCCGTTTTTTCGTTATCTTGTGAAAAAATAGCCATTGAGAAAAAAGTGCCGTCTAAATAAAATGTGCGTATTTCGAATTCTTTGATAATCTTCTCTTGAAACAAGGAGGGGAAAAATGTGTTTGGGATATTTAAAAGGTTGTCTTTCTTTATTTCCTCAGTGAAAAGAGTATAATTATTTTCTTCAAACTCCCAAGAGTCAACCTCGTATATTGGTTTGGTGATAATAGTTTTGTTTTCATTGAAAAACTCTATTAAGTCATTTTTATTATTGGTTATAATTGTTTTGGGAATAAGTAACCCTATCTTAGAAGCTTTATTTAAAACCTCTAGTTTATTTATTCCAAAATCGATTTTCTTAGGAAACCAAGTGCATTTATTCTGATTTTGACCTAGTAAATATTTTATAATTGTTAGAGACTCGTTTTGTAAATATCTTTTTAATTTATCATTCCTTTGAATCTGGGATTTAGGAAATGCACGCCAAAACCATACACAACTATAGTTTAATTGACTTTCTGGTTCAATTTTAAGAACGCTTTTATAGTTATTTAAAGATTTATAGATGTTGGAATCATCAAGATTAATCAAAGTATACTTGGCGTTTTTACAACTAAGCCAACTTACAATCAATTCTGTAGTTATGTCAAGCTCATTACTCTTGGTTATTAAGATCATATTCATTGAAAAAAATTAGTAATTCGTCTGAAATTAAATCAAAGTGCTTTCGGAAAGGTTTTTTGACCATTTCTGTATAATCTTTTTTGCCAGTGATAGAATAAAAGTGAGTGCAGGCCATAATGAACGAAGCTTGTTTTGTGGGGTGATTTCCTTGTTTGTAAAGCTTAATGCGCGGTTGCTGTTTTCTGAAATGCTCAAATACTTCTGCGATTGGTATAGTTTTAATCCCCAAATCGATTGTTATTTCTTTGTAAATATTAACTATCGTATCTGTCATTTCTTCAAAAGATTTAAAATCATGTGAACAATAAAATAATTTGTCACATTCCCCAGCCTCACACTTTGTCATTGCCAAGCATAGTTGTTCAGCTTTTTTTCCTGTGTATGTTTGCGCTAAAAATAATTCTGCTTGATTTTTTTGGGTTAATGAGTCAATTATTTTTATGCTCGGTTTAGTGTAAACGTTTCTAAGCTCTGAATTGAATATATAATTAGGTTGTTCTTGAAGAAAAATATATCTATAGTTGTCCGTAATAATTTTATCAATTGTTGTTGGTAAAACTGCTTTACAAGTATCTACTTTATATTTTTTTGATAGAACTGAATTGGTTGGAGGGTTGTACACATTAAACCCTTTGTTTTTGTACCAAAAAGTGTTGGTATGAGTCATTAAATTAACACCAGAAAAACAAGAAGACTCAACTTCTAATTCTAAATCATATTCTTTACAAATTTGCTCGAACATTTCAGGCATATCATTAAAATATGTTAGACTGTTGCCAATAAATAGTACTTTTTCAGATTGCGAAAAGAGTGGTATTCTCGAAATCAAAAAGATAATAACGAAAGGTATATATTTTGCCATGTTGAAATATTTTTAAATCTAATTACCTCCTCACATTTTGGAGGTAATTAGATTTTTTGTTTATGCGTATGCGTCATCCCTTGTTCTGCATACTGTGGAGGTACCAAATTTTTCATCTGTACATCTCTCGACCCACCACGTTCTTCCTAAAAAACTTCTTTGCACTGATTCGCAACTCTGTCCTCCTTTTATTTTTAAAAGTTGAAGATTATTCAATTCCTTAAAAATTCTATTATTTATCTTTTCCATAATTCAATTATTTATTTTATGCGTAATCTTTTGATCTGCAAACTGATTCCCTATCTCCGTCAATATCATTATAACAGACTGTTTTTACATAAGTCCGTCCTAAGAATTCACGTCGAGTAGTTTCGCACCTTCCACCGTTTAATACATTCATTTCGTTAGAGTCTAATAAATTGTATTTTTCATTTTTAATAGTTTTCATACATTTGAGATTAAATTTATTTACTAAAGCTATTTTTCTCGATATACAACTTAAAATCGACTAAACATTGTTGCAACATAAATTAGTGAATCAAAATTGTCACTTTTCAAAATATCCACCTATTAATAACGCCGTATTTTGACCGTATTTTTCGTTTTGACCATCTACGGACTTACGTACGTCTATCTACGGGTTTCCTGTAATCGCCTTATTTCACTGGGGTTTTCGACCTACGTCTTTTTTTGAGTTTCCTGTTTGAGTTGTGTTGAAAAAAGTGTTTTTTTGCAATAAAAAAATGCTCATCTACATCTTTTTTTGCATAAAAAGTGAAATTTCAGGTGGAGATTTGGGTGGGTTTTTAGTTCTTTTTGGTGTTTTTTTGATGTTTTGATGAAATAGGAGGTAGGTTTTTAGAAGTAAATTGATTTTCAAAATTAATTTTTCAGTGTGTTATGATGCTATTTTCTGGATGGAAATTGCTCTATATTTTTGATTTGCTTGTTAGAATTAAGCCGTGTCTTGGATCAGCAACAAAAACTGCCTTTTTAGTGATTTTATATATCACCACAAAATGCTGTTGTTGCCAAAACACGATACATGGGAGTGGTGCGTCTTCTTTTAGTTTATCAAAATTTACTTTTATTCCCAATGATCAAAAACCGGTATTCTCAGCAGCTTCTGCAATGTTTAGGGTAGAACCTTCACGTGTAGTTTAGCTATGCTGCTTCTTCGTGGTCAGAAATGGCTCGTAGCTTTTGCAGGGATGTGGTGCGTACGTAGTGCTTTGCACCGCCGAAGGCAGCAACGAAGTTAATCATGCGAAGGCAGGTGGGACCGCAATCCATTGTGTCGGGTTGTTTGTAGAAGGGGAAGTTTTTCATTCTTCTGACCAGAGTTCTGCGTTAATTTTAGCAATTTTATCGTGATCAATAGAAAATTCGTGCTCGTTAGATACTACCCCGCATTCTGACAATGTTTTATATCCTTCTTCTCCTTCCCACTTGGCGATGTATGGGTTGTAGTTGCATTCGGTTGTATTATACATAGTCTTTTTAGATATTGACTTTTCTCTCTTGATATTAGTGATACAGCAATACCTAAACTGACATCCACTACAGACCTCAACATTGTCGATATCAAACCCAGAAAACTCATTACCAGCAATTGCTTTTACAATATCTTTAGGTGTCTTTTCAAATATATTAATTTTAATCATCTGTATTTATTTTAACGTTATTGATAAGTTTCATATCATCTAAATATTGTTGTAAAGAGGGTAGACCAAGAGCAAATCGTAATTGTTTAATATAGCGAGAACTTTCTCCATTTAGGGGTTTTAATTTTATCTCTTGATTATTACCATCGAGTTGTACCTGCGTTCCGAATATTTGAGAATTATTATATGTAAGATAGTATTTGTCGACTAAAATTGCATAATCATTATAGTCTATAGTATTTCCATTATTAATTGAGGTTTCTATATTTTTTATAACCAACTTTAAAAAATTTTGATTGTCTGAGTGCGCTGCAATAAGCAGCATTCCATGAATCGCATCGTACCCAATATCCTTATAATGAGGGATTCCGTCAAATTTTTTGATTGTTTTTTCAATGAATTTCTGACTTTGTTTATCAATTATTTTTTGAACTTTCCATAAACTATCATTTCGCACACCAATTGTTCTGTGTTTTTGATCTAGTTTAACTAAAGCTTGAATAGAATCTCTCAGTTCCGGGAATTTCGGTTCAGCATTGGACTTTAAAAAAATATGATTTAAATAAACTATTTTATTATATCCACTATGAAAGTTTAAGTCATTTTTCATAGATTCTAAAAACCAATTGTTTTCCAGTTCATTATGGAAGTAATAGCGAAACCCTTTGTTAAAAGCATCTAACATTGTACTTTTGGCTAAAGAGTCGATTTTTAGATATGCATAACAATATGCTTTGTAAAATAGTATATCCTTCTTTGAAATTATATTGCCCTCTAAGGCTTTGTTATATTCAGTTATTGCATCATTGAAACGTTGCTTTTGGAATAAACTATCTCCTTTGTACTGATGTAGGTATGAGTCAATATCTATATTTATTTGAGAGAAAAGACTATTGTGACTCGTTAGTAGACATAGAACGAATATATAAAAAATTATTTTCATCAATTACTATTTTATTTGGTTCAATTTTATTTGGCATTACTTTCATGGAGCTTTGCTGACCAAAGGTGAAAGATGAGAAAAGAAGAATAAACAGTAAATATTTTGTCATTATAAGGTTATGTAGGTAATAAAATAAATATTTTCGTTTATTTCTCATGAAGGTTTTTTAATAAGTATTTATTTGGTGTTTGGTAGATTTCACAATTGCAGTTATTCCAAAATTCGGAAATGTAATTACTATTATTTTGCCTCCATGATGAACTATAAATATCTTTATCAATTGATTTAGTATAGGTTACATCTTCAATAAAAAGCTCATCTATTTGAATAATTCTGGTGTATTCTTCATCTTTATTGTGCTTAATACTGTACTCACGATAATCTCTGTAATAGATTAAGTGATCAAAGGTTTTTGTTGATTCGAAATCTAGCTCTTTACTGTTTTTAAAAATTAAAGTGATTTCACGCTTTTCTCTTTTTATTTCAGATTTAAGCATATTATTTGTCCCGTTGAAACTGCTATCATTAAAATTTATTTTTACATGTTTTTCATTGTATTCAATTCTTCCTAACTGAATACTTTCCTGATCAATTGTTTTCACTATAGAGCTATCATTGCTGTGATATATGAAGCCCCCCTTTTTATAAAAATTAAAGGGAAGATAACCTAAAGGAGGTCTTGGAATACTGGGTTTTAAACCAATACTTATTTTTCTGTCTAGCGTTTGTTCATCAATTTCTTTATTTTCTAAAACTCTGTTTTCCTTTAAGAGTAGGTCGTATTTATCTTTCCCTATTTTTGATAAATAGCCCACTTTACCATCAATGTAGTAGGCAACAGAGTCATCGTTTACCTGATAACTTCGATAACAAGCATTTAGTATCTGGAATTTATACTTTTTAGTGTTTGATACCACAGAAAATTCTTGTAGTTGATGCACACGTTCTTTCAATCTGATGGTATCAGATGAAGATAAATCAGCAAAAGGAATTGATATTCTTTCATAGGTAATCAGTTGAAAGAACAAGGTGTCTCCGTTTTTAAGATTCTTTAAATCAGCCCAGTTTATCTCTCCATTTAAATTTGTTTGAGTGTAGAAGTGTTTATTGCTGGATAAGACCTCAACAAATGGAATTGGTTTGTTGTTGATATCCATTACTATGATCTGCGAGTAGCTTTTTGTAAAGAAAAACAAAAGAGTAGTGAGTAAGTAGAAGCGAGTAATCATAAATTTAAGTTAAGAATAATTTAATAATATTGTGTGTTTAAAAAATGCCGGAATAATGATTTATGTTTCAGAATTCCAGCATTATTATAGTTTTTTATCCTTTCTCTTAAATATATTATCTAAATAAAAGTGTCTTGAAACACCAAAATACAGTCCCATCGTTCTATTAAACTGACTGAATTCGTACTTATAAACATCGCCGCTTTTCAAGTAAATCACACTAAAGGATTCTTTATCAAAGGATAGATAACTTCGAGAAAATGCAAACTGAAAAGAAAGCGTTACCCAATACTTGTTGGAAATATAAATGTCAGATGAAACCCCTAAACCAAGCTGAAATGATCTATTAGCATTAGAGGTGTAAGATGTGTTTTCTCTTTCGAATGCAATACTGTCTTTAACTAAAATACCTGATGAGCCAAAACTACCCACATCTCCAACTGCTTTAGGCCCTGCTCTAGTCACTAAACCAAGGCTCCCCATTAGAGATAGACTAGTCTTATTCTCTTTATTCAATAAAGAATATTTATAATTAATAAAAAACCTGTTTTGCTGAGACCTTGATTTAGTTTTAGTTACATTTGGTGTGTAATGATCTACATATTGTTGATAGCTACTAAATCTAAAAGTAGATTTAGTAGAAACCCCATCATAATGAGCGCCAATTTCAAGCGAATGTTTTTGATTAATATTCCAACCCAGTGAAATCCCTAAACGCAAAGGATCAGTAATTGTAACGCTTGAATGGTTATATTCAAATAGTGACGATACATTAGCGTTCTGGGTATCCCAATTGAATGGATCAGTGCTATTGAAACTCATTTTAGTAAGTAAGTCAACGGAAGCATAAAATGTTTTTTGGGATTGTACAATCCCAAAAAACATTATGAATAAAATTGTAAAAAATAACTTCATTGTAATTAATAATCTTGAATTAAAACATAATCCGTAAAATGAGGCGTCCAGTCATGTGTTGGCCTTGGTAAAGTGTAATTGTTGCATCTTAGTCTAACTTTAAACCTGTAATTTTTCAGTTGTTTCATGCCTGAATACAATCTAAAAACATCAGAGTACATTGCTGGTGAACCAAATACATTATTACCATTTCCGCTTCTCCACGGATGTGAATAGTTATTTAAAGAACTACCACATCTCTGTCTATAACTAGAGTTTTCAATTTGGTAATAGTACTTGTATTGTGAGGAGTTAGTTGAACGATAGCCTTCGGCGGATAAAGCATGATAAATACCAAATTTCTTGTATTTCACATATAATTTCATGTTTTCGTAAGGCCCTGTCTGCGCCCAGTCTGACCAATCATCTTTCTTTTGGGCTCTTCTATCTTTACAAAACAATCCTTTTTCTTGACTATTAACTCCTGCTTCTACTAAATCAATAACATCCTCTTCTGTTGAATAAACTTTAATATTGATATTGTCAGTATTTTCATTCACTAGATCAGCGTATTGATCAGAATACTGATGATGAAGAACAAATACACTCTCTGAAGTTTTATTTACACGATATAAATACTCGCCAATCTGTACAGTATTGTCCTGATTTAATATTGACTTGAGATAGTAATCGTCAATTCCATTGTTTAAACTTTTTTGCTCAGTAAGTTCATTTAAAGAATTAAATTCTAATCCAATCATATCATTATAAAATTGTACTACAAAAGTACTGTCTAAATTTGAAATCATAGAATTGTATATTTCTGACGATTCAAAAATAAGAATTTTCCCATTGGTCAATACGCCTTTATGTGATGTTTGCATTGCAGGTTGATTATCTATCACAAGGTTTTGATTAGTTGTTTTTAAATTACCATCTACCTTTTTTTTGCAGCCGACAGCTCCAAATGCCACTAAGGTAAAAAACAGGCCTCCATAAATTAACTTTTTCATCTTTTCTTTTTTTTAGATGAACACGCTTTTGATCTGTTATAGGAGTATCAAAAACTTGCACTATCGGCTAGCTTTCTCCCGCTATGGCATAACTTTTCATTATCTCGTTTCGGCTCATCCTTTTACGCCATAAGTTGGCTCTGCTTTGCCGTATTTTGAGAATGTTTGCGTTGTTCATACCCCTACATTAAAACTTAGTTATCTTTGCAACTGCATGTAGGTAACTACAGTTACTAGGATTGCGTAAAATATATCTCATCTGACAAATTGATTATTTACGTCTATATAAAGAGCGTGTGTCAGCACGCTTTTTTATATTTCACAACCTTCCTCAAGAAAATCCATAATCACACCTTATGCGCAATCGGTTGATTTAGAAACTCCTTGATTTGTTTTGCTGAATCAAATTTGTCACATTTCAAAATAACCACCTAATAAAAACGCCGTATTTTGGGCGTATTTTTCATTTTCGCGTCTACGTCTTTATCTACGTCCATCTACGTCTTTTTATGTAAATAGCCTATTTTACTGGTGTTTTAGACGTACGTCTTTTTTTTAGACTTTTGTTTGAGTAGTGTTGAAAAAAGTGTTTTTTTGCAATAAAAAAATGCTCATCTACGTCTTTTTTGTCATAAAAAGTGAAATTTCAGGTGGGAATTTGGGTGGGTTTTTAGTTTGTTTTTGTATCAAAGCTATAATTTCCAGGAATCGTTTTTAAAGCCAAATCGAAATGAAGGGTTCGATCTTTATCTTTTTGTACGACCTTATATAAATATTCTTTTCCAGTAACAAGAATCGTGTTGTCGTTGTTGTACTTTGATTTGACATCTGTTCTGCTTTCAGTGTCAAGTTTTTTAGCATTGTTTTTTCTGATTTGCGCGCAGGAAGTGAACATGAGTAGTGAGCAGAGGGGTAATATAAGTTTGTATTTCACTGTGTGACTTTATAGGATTTTAAGATTTTATTGCTTGTATCAGTTTGCAAATAGATAAAGGCGGCTACATTGTGTAAATGTGCACCTTTTGGGCTTATTTGCTGTTATGAGTTTTATCCTTTCTCTTAAATATATTATCTAAATAAAAGTGTCTTGAAACACCAAAATACAGTCCCATCGTTCTATTAAACTGACTGAATTCGTACTTATAAACATCGCCGCTTTTCAAGTAAATCACACTAAAGGATTCTTTATCAAAGGATAGATAACTTCGAGAAAATGCAAACTGAAAAGAAAGCGTTACCCAATACTTGTTGGATATATAAATGTCAGATGAAACCCCTAAACCAAGCTGAAATGATCTATTAGCATTAGAGGTGTATGATGAATTTACAGTCTCGTATGCAATACTGTCTTTAACTAAAATACCTGATGAGCCAAAACTACCCACATCTCCAACTGCTTTAGGCCCTGCTCTAGTCACTAAACCAAGGCTCCCCATTAGAGATAGACTAGTCTTATTCTCTTTATTCAATAAAGAATATTTATAATTAATAAAAAACCTGTTTTGCTGAGACCTTGATTTAGTTTTAGTTACATTTGGTGTGTAATGATCTACATATTGTTGATAGCTACTAAATCTAAAAGTAGATTTAGTAGCAACCCCATCATAATGAGCGCCAATTTCAAGTGAATGTTTTTGATTAATATTCCAACCCAGTGAAATCCCTAAACGCAATGGATCAGTAATTGTAACGCTTGAATGATTATATTCAAACAGTGGCGATACATTAGCGTTCTGGGTATCCCACTTGAATGGATGAGTGCTATTGAAACTCATTTTAGTAAGTAAGTCAACGGAAGCATAAAATGTTTTTTGGGATTGTACAATCCCAAAAAACATTATGAATAAAATTGTAAAAAATAACTTCATTGTAATTAATAATCTTGAATTAATACATAATCCGTAAAATGAGGCGTCCAGTCATGTGTTGGCCTTGGTAAAGTGTAATTTATGATACCCCCCAAAGGTTGGACAACTTTTAACAGTTTCTTAGTTTGATGCTAAGATGCTACTTTTTTCTTAAAATACAATTCATCTGGCGGTACTTTTCCTATTTCCGTATGCCTTCTTTCAGAATTATAAAATTTAATATACTCATCAACATGATTTCTTAAATCAACACCTCCATTTGGTGGGTTTATATAAATTTTCTCATATTTTATTGACCTCCAGAAGCACTCGATGTAAATGTTGTCTATCGCTCTTCTACGTCCATCTACGTCTTTTTATGTAAATAGCCTATTTTACTGGTGTTTTAGACGTACGTCTTTTTTTTAGACTTTTGTTTGAGTAGTGTTGAAAAAAGTGTTTTTTTGCAATAAAAAAATGCTCATCTACATCTTTTTTTGCATAAAAAGTGAAATTTCAGGTGGGAATTTGGGTGGGTTTTTAGTTCTTTTTGGTGTTTTTTTGATGTTTTGATGAAATAGGAGGTAGGTTTTTTAGGGGATAGTATTTTTTGTAAGGATATTTTGCGTCCGTAATGCTTTGCACCGTCGAAGGCAGTAACGAAGTTACTTTTTAAACTTTCAAATGACACACTTTTATGAACACACTCGTTTCAGAAGGTGGTGTTCATATCGATTTTAAACAAAATTTATCACTAGATATTGCACTGAACGCTGGGTTACTTATTGCAACCGATGATGCTTTAGATCCCGAATTTGAATTCGATTATGCTGTTTACCCTCAAATAAAATTCAATATCAATCGTTTTAGCTTAGGTTTTGAGTATACCTATAAAAATTACTACAATGGATATCTTCCGTTTCCAAAAGGTGGACACTACTTTGGTTTGGTGTTAGGAGGAGTTGTAGGGAAACGGATAAATTAGAAAACTACTTTTTAGCTATTGGCAGGATAATTTTTTTCAATTTATTAATTAAGCCCACAAAAAAAGGAACATCTCTCGACATTCCTTTTTTTAAATATGCTTATTCGTTCTAATTATAGACCCAACAAAACTTCGTAAGGATCCTTACCTCCAAATATCATTCTCTCCGGATTCTCCAACATTTCCTTAACTTTCACTAAGAAACTTACAGATTCCTTTCCATCGATAATACGGTGGTCATACGAAAGTGCTAAATACATCATCGGACGAATTTCAACTTTTCCATCGATTGCTACAGGACGTTCAACAATGTTGTGCATTCCAAGAATAGCAGATTGCGGTGGGTTAATAATTGGTGTTGACATCATCGAACCAAATACACCCCCGTTAGTGATAGTAAATGTACCACCCGTCATTTCGTCTGGCGTAATTTTACCATCTCGTGCTTTAATTGCGAGCCTCTTGATTTCTTTCTCTATTTCAGCCAGTGTCATCTGCTCTGCGTTACGCACAACAGGAACCATTAACCCTTTTGGAGAAGAAACTGCAATTCCGATATCTGCATAATCGTGCATGATCATTTCTTGACCATCGATTTGAGCATTAACAGCAGGGAATAAATTCAGAGCTTCAGTGACTGCCTTAGTAAAGAAAGACATGAATCCTAAATTCACATCGTGATGTTCACCGAATGCTTTTTTGTATTTTTTTCTCAAGTCCATGATGGGCTTCATGTCTACTTCGTTGAAGGTCGTCAGCATTGCTGTTTCACTTTTTACAGCAACTAAGCGCTCAGCAACCTTACGGCGAAGCATTGACATTCTTTTGGGTGTTTTGTCACGTGTTCCACCCCAGCCTGAAGCAGAGCTTGTGTCAAATCCAGCTGCCATTGCATCAACAACATCTTGTTTTGTAATGCGACCATCTTTTCCTGTTCCTGAAACTTGATTTGCAGAAACATTATTTTCTTTCATGATTTTAGATGCTGCTGGAGAAGCAGTTCCTTTTGCATAAGAATCTTTCACGTCTGCTTTAGGTGCTTCCTCTTTTTGAGCCTCTTTCTTTTCTTCTTTAGCTGGTTCTGCTTTTTTCTCTGCTTTTGGAGCTTCTTTTTTCTCAGGAGCTTCTGCAGAAGTGTCAATTAAACAAACCACTTGACCAACCGCAACGAGGTCACCTTCTTCCGCTTTTAGGGTAATAGTCCCTGCTACTTCAGCTGGTAATTCTAATGTTGCCTTGTCAGAATCAACTTCTGCAATTGCTTGATCTTTTTCTACATAATCTCCATCAGAGACAAGCCATTCAGCGATTTCAACTTCTGAAATCGATTCTCCTGGGCTCGGTACTTTCATTTCTATAACTGACATCTGTTTTCTTTAATTTATTTTGCAGCTACTGCTACGTATTGAAATAAGTTTTCGTATAATTTTTTTAATCTTCTTAAATGAATCTCTTTGGCTCCAGCTGCTGGTGCTGCAGAAGCTCTTCTGGCCACACATTTTAAATCAATGTGTCTCATGTTCATTGCCATGAATGTCCAAGCTCCCATGTTTTCTGGTTCTTCTTGACCCCAAATTATGTTTTCAGCATTTTTATATTTTGCTAAAATATCATCAATTTGCTTTTGAGGCAATGGATACAATTGCTCAACACGAACAAACGCCATGTCTTCAACTCCACGTTTTTCAGCTTCTGCAAGGAAGTCATAATAAACCTTACCAGAACACAATACAACATTTTTCGCTGTTTTGTGAATGTTTCTTGGATCATCAATTACTTCCTGGAAACTTCCAGTCGCTAAGTCATCCATAGTAGATACCGCTTTTGGATAACGTAACAACATTTTTGGAGAGAACACGACTAAAGGTTTTCTAAAGTTGCGTTTCAATTGTCTACGTAAAGCATGGAAATGATTCGCAGGTGTTGTTGAATTCACAATCTGTAAGTTTAAATCTCCACAACTTTGCAACCAACGCTCTAGTCTTGCAGAAGAGTGTTCCGCCCCTTGACCTTCATAACCATGTGGTAGCAACATCACTAATCCAGATTGAACATTCCATTTGTCTTCTCCTGAAGTAATGAATTGGTCAATCATGATTTGAGCACCATTCATAAAGTCACCAAACTGTGCCTCCCAAATCGTCAGACCATTAGGTTGGGCCAAAGAATAACCGTACTCATAACCCAACACTCCATACTCAGAAAGTAAAGAGTTGTAAATGGTCATTTCGGCTTGATTTTCTTCCAGTAAATTTAAGGTGATGATTTCCTCTTCATCGTCTTCTGTTTTTACCACAGCATGACGGTGAGAGAAAGTACCACGTTCAACATCTTGACCAGATACACGCACGGGATGGCCTTCGACCAATAAACTAGCATAGGCTAGCATTTCTGCCATACCCCAATCTAATTTATCACTTTCAATCATTTTAATTCTGTCATTAAACAGTTTTTTCACCTTTCTGAAAATTTTCTTTCCTTCTGGTAAAGTGGCTAGTTTATGACCTAATTCTATCAATTTCTCTTTAGAGAATTTTGTATCGATTTCTTTTTCGAAGTCTTCTTCTGTAGCATAATCAAAATCTTTCCATAGCTCGTCTAAGAAGTTGGTAACCGTTACCTTGCTTTCCTTTTTCGCTGCTTCAAAGTTTTCGTCTAACTTACTTTCTAGTTCTTTCTTTAAAGATTCATCGTAAGCTTCGTCAATCACACCTTCCTCAAGTAATTGCGTTTTGTAAATCTCTCTCGGATTAGGGTGCTTAGCGATTTTTTCATACAAAGTGGGTTGGGTGAACTTAGGCTCATCACCTTCGTTATGACCGTATTTTCTGTAAGAAAGTAAATCGATGTATATGTCTTTATTAAATGCTTGTCTATATTCTAGGGCAATCAAGAATGTTTGCGCAACCGCTTCAACATCGTCTCCATTTACATGAAAAACTGGGCTTAAAGTTGTTTTCGCGATATCAGTACAATAAGTACTAGAACGACCATCTTTATAGTTCGTTGTAAATCCAACTTGGTTGTTCACAACAATATGGATTGTTCCTCCAGTTCTGTACCCCTCCAGTTCTGCCATTTGAACTACCTCATAAACTACTCCTTGGGCGGCAATTGCAGCATCTCCATGAATGATGATTGGAACAACTTTGCTTTCTGATTTTAAGTAGTCATCTATTTTTGCTCTGGTGATTCCTTCAACAACAGGACCTACCGCTTCAAGGTGAGAAGGGTTAGGAGCTAAAGTTAGTTGTACTTTCTTGTCTCCAACCGAAACATTATTGGTCAATCCTAAGTGGTACTTAACATCACCATCAAAAGTATCGTCATCGTCAAACTCTTTTCCTTCAACTTCTCCAAATAACTCTTTCAAGTCTTTATCGAAAATGTTAACCAAAGTGTTTAAACGACCTCTGTGTGCCATTCCCATAACAAACTCTTCAACGTTGAGTTCTGCTCCACGTCTAACCATTTGCTCTAATCCTGAAATTAAGGACTCTCCACCTTCAACAGAGAAACGTTTTTGACCGACGTATTTTTTCTGTAAAAACTGCTCGAAAAGCGTAGCTTCACTTAGTTTACGGAAAATAGTTTTCTTGTCATCACCAGAGAATTTCGGACGGTTATCCAACTCTAGTTTATCCATAAACCATTGCTTGCGTTTTGGGTTGCGAATGTAGTGGAACTCAAGTCCAATACTTTCACAATATGCACTTTTAAGATGTGCAATGATGTCTTTTAAAGTCGCTGGACCTAAACCGATTCTAGTACCAGCTTGAAAAACAGTGTCTAAATCACTTTCTTCTAAGTCGAAGTTTTCGATATCGAGATTGGGTGCATACTTTCTTCTTTCTCTCACCGGGTTGGTTTGAGTGAAGAGATGCCCTCGTGTTCGATAGCCTTCAATCAGGTTAATTACTTTAAATTCTTTCTGGAAGTTTTCTGGAACTTCACCGCCACCATCTTCATAGTTGGTTTGTGCGAATTCGAATCCTTCGAAAAATTTTACCCAACCTTCGTCTACATTGTTTGGGTCTTTTTTGTACGCGTTGTACAATTCATCAATTGCATTGACGTCTGCGTTACCTATATATGATACTTTGTCCATGTCATTATTTAACATTATCTGGAATAACAAATTTACAATTATATTACAGTTTAAACAGTAAATTCATCGAAATTGTTCGTTTCTATTCAACGAGAAGGAATTATAATAATCCTAATTTATACTTTTCTCGGAAGTATACCTTTTGTGCAATGCGAATAAGCAGCATTTCTGACAGTGATTCAATGGGTTCTGTTGCAGTGTTAAAAATATCATTAACCGACTGTTCAGGTAGATCAATGACATATAAAAGCTGACTAATACTATTGGGTGATGTTCGCATAATGAGCTCAATTTCTTCAGTTAAACGCTTTTTGAATTTTGGGAAAGTAAGTAAATCATCATCGTTGAATTCGATTAGGATTCCAATTTTAGCAAATTCTTTATTCAATTGTGAAAACACAGATTTAGCAAATTCGGATTGCCCAAAAGATTCAATTAGTGTTGCGTGATTTTCAATTATGGTGTCTTTCATGCTACGATTATCACCTTCTTATTTAATTTTTTACCGAGAAGGTTATATTCCTCTAATATAATAAGATTATTTTCGCAATGAAAATCTATGGGAATGAAAGTGTTTAAATTTGGAGGTGCATCTGTAAAAACAGCAAGTGCCGTAAAGAATGTAAAGTCAATTTTAGATGGTTTTGCAAAAGAAAAACTATTTGTTGTTGTTTCTGCTATGGGTAAAACAACCAACGCAATGGAAGCTATTGTTTCTGCGCTTTACGATAAAAATTTCGACTTGTTTTGCGAACTTGTTGAAGATCGAAAATCTTTCCATATAGAGATTATGGACGCATTATTTGAAGATAAAAAGAATCCTATTTTTGAAGAAATAAATACCTTGTTTGAGGATCTAAAGTTGATGAAAAAGGATCGTTTAGTCGAGAATTATAACTTTCAATACGATCAAATTGTATCATTGGGTGAAGTGTTGTCGTCTAAAATTATCACTGCTTATTTGTCTACTTTTCAAGATGATGTGTGTTGGAGAGATGCAAGGACTTTCATTAGAACAAATAATGATTACAGAAAAGCGGAAGTAGATTGGGAGAAAACTAAGGAGTTGATGGACATTGAGTTGAATCAACCGAATTGTCGTGTTTCTATAACTCAGGGTTTTGTTGGACATACCGAAGAAGGTTTTACAACTACCCTAGGCAGGGAAGGTTCTGATTTTTCTGCAGGAATAATCGCTTATTGTACCAATGCTGAAAGTGTAACGATTTGGAAGGACGTTCCAGGTATGTTAAATGCCGATCCAAAGTGGTTTGAAAACACGGTTAAATTGGACAAGATTTCATTTAGGGAAGCAATTGAATTGGCTTATTATGGAGCTTCTGTAATTCACCCAAAAACAATAAAACCACTTCAAAATAAAAATATTCCTTTATATATAAAGTCTTTTTTAGCACCAGCTGAACCTGGAACAGTGATTCAAGCTTCTACCGAAAATGATGCCTTAGTTCCTTCATTTATTTTTAAAGTCAATCAAATATTACTCTCGATTTGTCCTAAAGACTTCTCATTTGTCGTAGAAGAAAATTTGAGTGACATTTTTAAAAAACTAGCCCTTTCAGGAGCGCATATTAATGTGATGCAAAACTCAGCAGTAAGTTTTTCTGTGTGTATAGATATTGATAATTTTGGTTTGAATCGCCTGATTGATTTGTTGAAAGATGAATACGATATTAAATATAATGACAACTTAGAGTTGGTTACGATTCGTCATTATGACCAAAAAACGATTAATAGGGTTACAAAAGGACGTGAAATTTTGATGGAACAGAAGACGAGACAAACGGTCAGGATTGTGATGCGAAATTTAGGGGAAGAGTAGGGGGCTATTCTTGTCTTAAGAAGAATTGTGTGTTTTAGCCACTGGGTTTCTTGGTTTGTAAGTTTTTCCTTTCAGGCTTTACGAATGATTTAGTTCTGATAAATAGCTAGTACCGTAGGGATGTTATGATATAAAGAAACCATCGAGTGAGCGCAGCACCAATCGCAAAAGGAAGAAATATCAAACCCACTATTTCACCTCTTCGAGGTTTTTGTCTTCGTCAATGAACCAGCTAAAAAATCATATCAGCCTTTCAGGCTTTTTTACCTTTTGGTGGCTTGAATCCATTTAAGAAACAACTATATTATCGTATCCTCCTTTTAGGTTTTACGAATTGTATAGTTCTGATAAATAGCTAGTACCGTAGGGATGTTATGATATAAAGAAACCATCGAGTGAGCGCAGCACCAATCCCAAAAGGATGAAATTTCAATCCCACTATTTCACATTTGCGAGGGTTTTTGTGGTCCTCAATAAACCAACTAAAAAATCACATCAGTAGTATAGGTTTTTTTAAGCGTTAATAATCCCGAAGGGATGATATAGTTATAAAAGAGTATACCTACGCAGAACCAATCCCGAAGGGATGAAATATTATTTTTTTAAAATCTGATTTCAAATTCTCAACTTTTTACATATCTTAATATATCAATCAATATTAACCAATATGTTTTGACGGGAAAAAAGCAACCAAGCAGAACATTATTAGAAACCTAAAAAAAATATGGCAGGAACCTATTCACAAATTTACATTCAATATGTGATTGTTGTAAACAAAAGAGAACACCTTTTACGCAAGGAGTGGCGGTCAGAAGTATTTAGATATATTTCTGGAATTATCAAAGCCAAAGGTCAAAAACCAATAATTGTAAATGGTGTTGGTAATCACGTCCATATTTTTGTTGGGCTAAAACCATCCATGAGAATTTCTGATTTAGCCAGAGATATTAAAAACAACAGCTCAAAATTCATCAATGACCAAGGGTGGCTAAAAAGTAAATTTTCCTGGCAAGAGGGTTATGGCGCATTTTCTTATGCTTACTCACAAATTGAAAGGGTGTATCAGTATATTTTAAATCAGGAAGAACACCATCGGAAAAAAACGTTTAAGGACGAGTATTTGAAACTTTTAGAAAAGTTTGAGATAGAATATGATGAGAAATATTTATTTGATTGGCTTGACTGATAGTTTTAATTAAAAAGTTAGCCAATCGCAAAAGGAAGAAATATCAAACCCACTATTTCACCTCTTCGAGGTTTTTGTCTTCGTCAATGAACCAGCTAAAAAATCATATCAGCCTTTCAGGCTTTGATCACTTTTTAGTGGCTAGAGTTCATTTATGAAATAACTATATTGTTGTGTCTTCTTTTTCAGGCTTTAGGAATTTTTTAGTTCTGATACACAATTAATCTAAAAGGGATGTTATGATTAACAGTATTAGTCTTCTACAGGTTATAAAACGCCAACACTTTGTCCGCTAAAACATCGCTCAATTTAAAATAGCTTTCCTTTGTCCAGCCCCCAACATGAGGTGAGAAAATCACCTTATCTGACTTTAAAAGGGCATTAAAATCTGGGTTTTCTTCGCTGGACATTGTTTTTTCGAAAGAGGAACTCTCAAACTCAAGGACGTCAAGGCATGCGCCAAGGATTTCACCTGATTTTAAACCGTTTAAAAGCGCTTTTGTACGAACAATCTTGCCCCTTGCTAAGTTGATGACGTAAATAGATTTTTTAAATGATGCAAAGAAATCTTGGTCGGCCATAAACATCGTTTCTTCATTTTGAGGAATGTGAAAAGAAATGACATCTGCTTCTTTGAAGATCTCTTCCATTGTCGCTTGCTTTGCATATTGATTTCCGTAGTCTACTTTGTATTTATCGTAAGCCAATACTTTGACATCAAATCCACTCAGCTTTTTCGCAAAGGCATTTCCATTATTCCCGTATCCAATAATTCCGACTGTTTTTCCGTCTAGTTCAACTCCACGATTAACTTCTCTGTCCCAAACTCCTTCACGGACTTCTCGATCTCCTTTGATAAGGTGGTTGAATAGGGAGAGTAACATTCCAAGGGCATGTTCTCCGACGGCATTCCTGTTGCCTTCTGGAGCATTAAAACATTGGATATTGTGTTTTTCGGTATAATTCAGATCTATATTTTCCATTCCTGCACCACTGCGCAGAATGAATTTCAAGTTTTTTCCATGGTGTAAAAATTCTTCATTCATTGGAAAACGTGAACGAATTACAATTCCGTCCATTTCAGGAAGTTTATTTATACAATCTTTCCTTGACCATGAGGTTCCATCGATACAAGTCATTCCTTTGGCTGTTAATCGTTCTTCTAGAATAGGGTGGACGGTGTCTATGAAAAGTACTTGCATTTTAAATTTGGTTTTTGGAGCGTAAAATTAAGGGATAAATACAGTTTAATATCGCTTATTCATAAAGTCAAAAATAATATAAAAATAAAAATGATTCCCCGATACTGTTGGATTAACATGTTTTATAGCACAAAAAAAAGGATGACTTTAAGGGTCATCCTTTCGAACCATTTTAAAAAATATATAGAATATTAATTGTTCTTTAAAGCTTCAATTTCTGCTTTCAAAAGATCAATTTCAGATTTGTTTGTATCTACTTCTTCTTTTAATTCTTTTAATGCTTCTATAAGCACTGGAATTAATTGAACGTAATTTACTGCTTTGTATTCATTTTGGTCACCTGAACTTTTGAAAAAGGCTTTTTCACTGATCATTTCTGGAAAAACTAATTCTAGTTCTTGAGCAATTACACCGTATTCTTGTCGATATTTTTCTACCACCTTTCCATCATTAAGATTGGGTACTGATTTCGTAACGATAGTATAATGCTTTGGTTTTAGAAGCATGATTTTATCAAGCGCATTCTCAATAGGGACGACATTAGATTTTAACCTACCATCTGACAAGTTGAAGTTACCAGCTCCTAGCGCGTAAACACTTCCATCAATTCCTAAATCAGCAGTAAAGTATCCAGCCCAACCATTAGTTACATCAGTGGTTTGTCCATAAACACCATTTATCCCGATACCGTAAGCACCAATTGCTAGATTTAGTGTTGAACTATTTAAACCATATGTTCCATAACCGTTGCCATTTGCACTTTGTCCAACTACTCCATTAACACCAATACCTAAAACACCACTACCTCCAGAAGTCCTTAGGTTATTACCGTAAACAGCAGCATTTCCAATTGCAGTTGCGGGAATTTGACCAGACACCGCATATCCTGAACCGGAGTTTGAGCCTAGTATTGCTGAGTTATTCGCATCAGAACTATTCGTTTCTGCTTGTATTGCTGCGAATGTATTGGCTGTATTTGTATTTATTGCTCGAATACCAACACCTGTTCCGCTATTGGAAGCGTCTATACTGAAAGATGAGTTTTGATTGGTTGTTACCACTAGACCTTTATTGCCATTAGCCAATGAAGTGTGATTTATTTCGACTGGACCATTGTTCGCTGTTATGATTCGACCTGCTCCAGGTCCCCCTTCGTTGTATGCTTGGTTAAGGGTGTTCGCTCCACCGCCACCGGTTCCATCTTGAGCAATTATCTGCCAAGTTGTTCCATCCCAAATATAAGAAACTCCATCTGTTGAGTTGTAATATGCTTGATTTAGACCAGGTGAAATTGGCGCGCTTGAATAATTACCTAACCAATCAATGCTGATGCCGTTTGTTCCATTAGCACCAGCACTACCTTGTGGTCCTGCTGGTCCTGCCGGGCCTGTGTTCCCTATAGGTCCTTGCGGTCCTTGTGGTCCAGTTGCACCGTCACTTCCGTCTTGGGCAACGATATTCCAAGTAGTTCCATTCCAAACATAGGAAACCCCGTCAGTACTGTTGTAATATCCATCGTTTAAAGCTGGTGATGTTGGAGCGGTAGCAGAACTCCCCAACCAGTTAACAGCTACACCGTTTGTTCCTGGGATTCCTTGTGGTCCAGTGTTTCCTATAGGTCCTTGCGGTCCTTGTGGTCCAGTTGCACCGTCACTTCCGTCTTGGGCAACGATTTGCCAAGCAGTTCCATTCCATACATAGGAAACTCCGTCAGTACTGTTGTAATATCCATCGTTTAAAGCTGGTGATGTTGGAGCGGTAGCAAAACTCCCTAACCAGTTAACAGCTACACCGTTTGTTCCTGGGATTCCTTGTGGTCCAGTGTTTCCTATAGGTCCTTGCGGTCCTTGTGGTCCAGTTGCACCGTCACTTCCGTCTTGTGCAACGATATTCCAAGTTGATCCATTCCAAACATAGGAAACCCCGTCAGTACTGTTGTAATATCCATCGTTTAAAGCTGGTGATGTTGGAGCGGTAGCAAAACTCCCCAACCAGTTAACAGCTACACCGTTTGTTCCTGGGACACCTTGTGGACCTTGCGGACCTTGTGGTCCAGTTGCGCCATCATTTCCTGCTGGACCTTGGGGGCCTACAGGCCCTTGTGCTCCATTTAAAGGAACAGTATATGTATCACCGTTCTCTAATGTGAATGTGATATCACCACCTGTATTTGCAATTTGTTCTACACCATTTCCTGATTTTTCTGAGTATAATGCATAGGGTACACTCCATATTTGTTGTGTTCCCATGGTGTTGTAACTTCCACTAACATCAAGATCAACTTTTAAGAAATGCAATCCTGTTCCCCAATCTATAGATGGGAAGTCACCAGAGCTTAATTGAAAACCTTTACCAATGATTAAATTAAACAAGCCATTCTCGTCAGTAGTAGTGGTGTGTTCCTCACTATAAATTTCGTTTCCGTTGGCTTGATCTTTAATAATCGTAAAACGTACTTTTATTGCTTTATTGGCAATTGGTAGCGAAGAAACATCTGTACCTGGAATTTCTGAACTTTTTGTGTCATATGCTACTGCTTGATAATTTACTCCTTGTGGCGGAGCTTGCGCCAAAGTCATAGTAGCAAAACAAAAAGCAGCGATTCCTGTTAAAATTAGTTTTTTCATTATATACGGGCTTTATTTAAAGTTTGTAGTGAGAAACCTAGGTTTAGCATAACTCCATGGTATAGGTTTCTAGTCATTTGTTCATTAATGTCGTTTTCGATATGGTTGAGTCCGATTCCAAATCGATATTCAAGACCAATAGAAAAAGAAGAGGTGATTTTTGCTGTTGTATTTACAATACCCATTGCGCTTACTTCAAATCGTTTCATTGACTCTTCTTCAACGATGTTTAGTCGCATTTGTCCGATTTCTTGCTCGCCATTAAGCATGTACCCACCACTTATTGCAACCCCAGGCTGAATCGAAAACACTCTTTCATTTAAAATAGAATAGAGGTAAGCAACATTTAGATTAAGATAATTCATTTTCCAGTTGATTTGGACATCATTAAATGTTGTTCTTGCACCAGCTTGACGAAACATGATTTCTGGGCGAAGGATATGACGTCCTCCACTAAAGTTAGCATTTACTCCAAAGGCATTATACATTTGATATTTCAATGTTTTATCCTTTTCATCATTGGAGTTTTTAAAAGCAAAAGTAGAAAACTGTTTTCCACCCACTAGATTGATGCTGTTCAATCCAAAGTTTTGTGCCATTATATTGCTGCTGAATGCAATGGCTGCAATTACAATTAGTTTTTTCATCGTTATGGTAATATTATTATTTTAGCGACTCCTGATTTTCCTTCAGTTGTTTTTATTTGAAGTAAGTAGCTCCCAGGAGGGAGTGAGAAGTTATACTTGTTTATTCTTTCTGCTTTTATTTTATCATCGAAGTATATTTTCCCTTGATTGTTCACTAAACGATAGAACAATTCACCATCGAAGTTTTCATGAAATGCAACTGAAAAACTTCCATTGTTTGGATTTGGAAAAACGTTGAATTCTAAGCTTTGATTTTTAACAACGATTTTTTTACTGTTTACTTGCTGGAATCCTTGACGTAATTCTACCTCTTCACTTTGAGGATGAAAAACAGTGTGGTTACTTGCTTGTCCAACTGATTGTGAAAGTTTTATTCCATTGTTGGTGACGACATTCCCAAAAGCATTAAAATTACTTCTAATTATTTCCTGAGCATGTAGGCTTGAATAACCAAGCAATAGGATTATAATTATCGCTTTTCCTAGTTTCATAGTTGTGTGTTTTGCTTATGCAATATACATATTATTATGCCTTCGTTCAGCATGTTTTCAAGTAAATTATTACAATAAAGAATCATGTGATGCTTATGTTCCTCATCGTTAGCGAATTGCTATTTCAGTGCGCTAACATGACCTGTAATGATGCGTTCATCACCATTTAAATCCATGGCTTTTACTTGCCAAACATAAACTCCATCACGAACTGCTTTTCCATTGTGTTTTCCATCCCAATATCCATTTGGGTCTTTGGTTTGAAATATCAGTTCTCCCCAACGGTTGAAGACACGCATTTCAAAGGTTTCAAAACCAGAAACCGCCCAGGTGAAATAGTCGTTTCTTTTGTTTCCATCATCAGGTGTAAAGGCATTTGGAACGTATAAAGTGAAATCGTCTTGAATTTCAATTGCTCGTTGTGTACTGTCATTACAGCCAAACTCATTTTGAACAAACTGAGTGATTATATAAGTACCTACTTCATTGAAACTGTGGTTCAAGCTGTGTGCATTGCTATAATTTCCGTCTCCTAAATCATACTCCCAACTCGATGCACCTTGTGATTCGTCTGTAATGCTTATTAATGATTCACTGATAGAGGTAATGGGAGGATTGACATCAAAAGCGGCTTTAGGAGATGGGAAAACCTCTAATTCTAAACCGTCGGTTACCACAATTTTACAATCTGTAGAAGTGAGAACTGTGAGGCTTATAGGGTAGGTCCCTGCTTCTAGGAAGGTATGTGTTGGACTTTGTTGGAAAGAAGTATTTCCGTCTCCAAAATCCCACAAATAGTTTAAAATGGTGGCGCCATTAATTTCACTTTGGTTGTCGAAGAAAACAGTCACTGGAGCGCAACCAAATTGATCACCGAGGTCTATGTCGAAATCAACAATTGGTAGAAGGTTGGCGGTGTGTGTAATGGTATCTGTACAACCATGATCAGAAATAGCAATCAGTGTTACGGGATGACTTTGAGCATAAGTAGTAAATTCGTGTTGCGGATTAACCAATGAGGAGTTCCCTTCATTATTTCCGAAAGTCCATTCATAATTGTTTATACCTCCAGAACTAATGGTCGTTTGGTTAGTGAAAGTTGTTAACTCACCAAAACACACTTCGTCATTTGTGAAGTTGGCAGAAGGCGAAGGATTAATGGTAACTGTCTGTATAATTGTGTCTGCGCATCCCGAAAGGTTTTGTACGATTAACATTACGGAATAATCACCTTCAGCTGTATAAACATGTGTTGGAAATTGTGTTTGAGAGGTTGTTCCATCATCAAAGTTCCAGAACCAGTTGGTTGTTCCTCCTGTTGAAGTATTGGTAAATTGTGTGTTGGTATTCGAACAGGTGCTTTCCCAAACGAAGTTGGCCTCTGTTGCCGGTAGTACCTCAATACTTTCGGAGTGCGTTGCTTGACATCCATCAGAAGTTGTAATGTTAACTGTAATCTGGTAAACACCAGGAGCATTAAAGGCATGAGTACCATTCGCAGTGTTGTAAATTGCTCCATCGCTCATTATCCATTCATGAGATATGATTGTACCGATAGATGCAGAACTATTGTCGTAGAAATTAAACACATCATTTACACATACTTGAGCAGGAATTAAGAAGTCTGCTTGAGCCCCGTCTGCAATGTTGATTACTTCTATTTTGGAATCACTACAAACAGTATCGCTTCCTAAAACTTGTAATTCTACAATGTATATTCCTGGTGATGAATAGGTGTGCTGTTGGTTAGGGCTTCCATTTATGGTTGTGCCGTCTCCGAAATCCCAAATGTAAATACCAGGATTGTTGGTCGATAAATCGGTGAATGTTGTTGGCGCACCAAAACAATCTGAAATATAATCAAAATCAGCTTCTGGCACCAAGGAGACCAAAACCTCGTTTGTGAATGTTGAATCACAACCGTTGATATTCGTTACCGTTAAGTTTACATTGTAAGCCCCGCTGTTTTGATAAATATAGGTTGGATTCTGGTCTGGTGATGTATTTCCATCTCCAAAATCCCAATCCCATGATGCGATGGGGGTAATGTCATTGGATAAATCAGTAAAGTTGGTAATGTCAAATAAACAAACAGTATCTGCACTGAAGCTTACATTTGGAATGGTGTAAACTTCAATTGGATCAATGATTGTATCTGAACATCCTGCTGCGTTTTCTACAATTAAAGTAACGTCATAAATACCGCCATTGGCAAAAGTATGGTCTACATTTTCGGTTGTGAAAACTCCGCTGCCATCATCAAAATCCCATTCATAGATCAGGGGTGCACCTGTTGAGGTGTTGGTAAATGAAACTACGTCTCTTGCACAAACCGTAGTATTAGTGAAGCTTGCCGTGGGTTGTGGAAGCACGGTCACACTTTCAGTAACAGTATCGGTACATCCGAAAATATTCTCAACAATCAAGACAGGATTAAATGTACCTTCTGAAGAATAAGTATAGGTTGGAGAACTTGTGTTGTTGGTTGCGCCTAAATCATCGAAGCTCCATAGAGAAGCAACTGCATCAATAGATTGATTTGTAAATGTTGTTGGATAAGAAAAACACGCTATGTCAGCAGTAAAAATTGCCGTGGGATTAGGACGGACAATTATTGTTTCTATGATGGTGTCGGTGCATCCTAAGTTATTGGTTACTACTTGCTGAATAGTATGGATTCCATCGTTTGTGAATAGGTGATTAGGATTGTCTAGATTTGAAGTATTACCGTCACCAAAGTTATACTCCCATGCAATGGCATTTGTTGAAATGTCAGTAAAGTTTGTAGCTACATTTAAGCAAACAGTATCAAATATAAAACCTGCAGTAGGTAATTCGTTTACCACAATGCTCTGAATAATGGTGTCTGAACAACCGAATATATTTTCAGTTACCAGCTCAACATTGTAGGTGCCAGGAGCACCATATTGGTGGGTCGGATTTTGAGTTGTGTGAATAGTAGAAGCATCACCAAAGTTCCATTCCCAGAGAATAGGACTCCCTAAAGTAGCGTCAGTAAAATCTGTTTCGCTTTCAAAACAAGCAGTGGATGCAGTAAACTGCGGAGCTGTTCTCGGATGTGCTTCTACAACATATGAAATTGTATTGTTACATCCTGTACTCGTGTAATCAACGGTGAGTGAAACTGTGTAAGATCCGTCATTTGGATATACAATTTCTGGATTAGGATTATTGGTGTTGTCAAAAGTTCCATTTCCAAAATCCCATAAGTAATTATCTGGGTTTCCGCCAGAGATGTCTGTAAAATAAGTTGTGTCTTCAGCACATACATTTAGATAAGAGAAATCAGCTGTGGGTACTGGATTTATAGTAACTGTTTGGACAATGGTATCAGAACATCCACTACCGCCGATGGCAACTAAGCGAATATCGTAATCACCAATTCCTGGAAAAGTATGACTAGGGTTTTCATTGTTGTTGAGCGGCGACCCATCACCAAAATCCCATTCTGTTCCTGTTGTTGCACCAGTCGTTAGATTAGTAAATGTCGTAGCATCGCCAAGACAGAAGTTCGAAGTTGAAAAATCAGCTATAGGAATTTGATTCACTGCAACAGGTAAGTTTAAATTGGTGATACAACCAAAGTTGTTGGTTATACTTAAGTCGACATTGTAATTTCCTGCACTGGGATAGGTGTGTGTAGGATTTTGATCTGTAGATGTATTTCCATCTCCAAAAGTCCAACTCCAACTTACAATGTTGCCAGTTGATTGGTCTGTAAATTCCGTTTCATAACCAAAACAAGCTGTAGATGCCGTAAATAGTGGATCAGCAATTGGTTGAACACTAATCTCTTTGGAGATAGTGTCCGAGCATGCAAATGGAGAGTTAACCACCAACTGAACAGTGTAGGTTCCGTCTGTTGCATATTGATGTGTAGGATTTACAGCATTTGAAACATTTCCATCTCCGAAATCCCATTCGTAAGTCATTCCTGTTGTCGAATTATTTATAAAAACAGCATCTGTATTTTGACAGATAGGATTTGAATCGAAGTCAAATTCTGCCACTGGAACAGGGTGAACAATAACTTGATGTGTCAAAGAGTCTTCGCAGCCTTCCCCACTGGTTACATTGAGTTGAACATCATAAATACTATCGTTGGTAAACGCAATATAAGACTGGTTTAAAGGAGAGTATCCAGTAAATGTGTTTCCATTACCTAGGTCCCACGTAAAAGTTTCTACTCCATTATCTACAGATGTGTTATTGATTTGAACTTCTAAATCCGAACAGCCTTGATTGGGATTCAAATTGAAATCGAGCACCGGAAGAGGAAATACTTCTATAGTGTTGGTGTCGCTACTTACGCATCCATTTTCTTCAACAAGAAGAACAATCTCTTCGACTCCTGGATTTGGAAAGCTAATGATTCCTGGGTCAAAACTAGTGCTTGTTGAAGGTGTTGCATTCGAGCCGAAATTCCAGTTTTGACTTGCTGTTGGAGTAGAGTTGTTTGTGAATGTCATGTCCAAGACCTCGCAACCGTTGGGTAGATCTGGTGTGAAATCAGCAATAGGGAAGGGATGAACAGTAACGGAATTTCTTACTGTATCGTTTCCACAATATCCCATGGCTACGAATTCAATATCGTAAGTTCCATCAGTAACATAGTCGATGGTGTGAGGACCAGCAGTTGTACTTGTGTTTCCGTCACCAAAATCCCAATGGAAGGTCATGTTTTCGCCAAGAGATGATTGCGTAGCGGTGACACTTTCTCCTAAGCAAACCTCAGTAGGCAGGACGGTCATATTTGCTTCTGTAGGTCGATGTACGGTGACAATTGTTTCTATTGTTTCAATCCCACAAGCGCTATTAACTCTTAATTGTATGGTGTGATTCACAGGCGTATTTCCGGGTGTTTCTGTAAAGGTAAGCGGCCCGATGTCTGTGCTGTTTCCAACATAAACTCCATCTACTCGCCATTGATAACTTAAGTTTGCTCCAGTAGAGTTATTTTCGAATGAAACAACCATTGGAGAACACCCCTCAATTGGATCAAGAGGAGTCATGTCAGCCACAGTTAAAGGATGAACAATAACCGTTCTTTGCGTGGTGTCATTGCCACAATATCCTTTTGCAATAAGTTGTACGGTATAGGTTCCTGGGCTTGCGTAATTAATGATGTGTGGACCTGCGGATGTACTCGAGCTTCCATCACCAAAATCCCATTCATAGGTTAGGTTTTCACCTAAACTTTGATTCGTAAAAGTGAAATCATTACCTAAACAGACCGTAGTAGAGCTAATTGTAAATTGTGCAATCGTAGGTCTGTGTATTACAATAGGTTGGGTTATTGTGGTGCTACCGCAACTATTTAAGGCCCTTAAAGTAATTGTTTGAGTTACAGGAGCGTTTCCGGGAGGATAAGTGTAGGTGAACGGGCCATAAGTTGGTCCGTACGAATAGCCGTAACCTGTTCGTGTCCAACGGTATTGCGTAATGTTTCCAATTGATGTATTGTTTACGTTTACAGTTAATGGGGAGCAACCTTCATCAGGGTCTAATTCAAAATCGGCCACTGGTATAGTATCTAAAGCAATGGTTTGGGTAAGGGTTGAGTCGCCACAAGAATTACTAGCGGTTAAAGAAATGGTATAGTTTCCCGCTTCGTCATAGTTTTGTATTGGTGGAGTTACTGTGGTGTTGTATGTGTTTCCGTTGTCCATATCCCAGTCAAAGGCATTTGCTGGTGAAGCGCCTGTAGTGTTATTAACAAAACCTAATGAAGCTGGTGCACATCCTGTGTTTCCTGTAATTAAGAAATCAACTTGAGGTTTATCGACGATAATAATTGGACTAATTGTGGCTTGTGCAGTGTTGCAACTGTTTGATGCAGTTAATCTTATTTCATAACTGCCCTCATCTGTGTAAACATGGGTTGGAGGAGTCATTGTAGTGGTGGTATACGGAGCGGAACCATCTCCAAAATCCCAAACAAAAGTGTTGGCATTAATTGAGTTGTTGGTAAGCGTAGACAATGATAGGGGAGCACATCCGCTATATTCTGTTACATCCAATACCAACGATGCTGAAACAAACTTTTCAAATACAACCTCAATGGTTTCTGTAACTGTACATCCATTTGGGCCTGTTGCAGTCATTGTGACAGGGAAGGTTCCGAAAGTATCATAAAAATTAGATGGGTTGGGGTCTGTGCTGGTGTTTCCATTACCGAAGTCCCATGTGTAACTAACTGCACCGGTGGTGTTGTTTAAAAAACTTACGGTTTGACTCGTTGTTGGGTTACCGGGGAGTAAACAATTGATTGTATTTCCATCTCCATCATCACCAATAATACCGCCTAATAATGGCACGTTTAAAGCGTTTACTGTCGTTGAATAGCTGTCTGTACAACCTAAAATATTCGTTACGGTAAGTGTAGCATTATATGCTCCTCCTGCAGCATAGGCATGAGTTGTATTTTCAGAGGTAGAAGTATTTCCATCACCGAAATCCCAGAAATAAGTTGTTCCAGGAACTGTGTTGGTTGAATTGTTGGTGAATACAATTGGCGTAGTTGCGCAGTCTCCATCAGGAGAAAATGTAAAAGAAGCGATAGGGATTGGGAAGACCTCAACTTGTACAGAGAATGAGTCGGAACAGGAAGTTGTGTCTGTTCCTACCACTTCAATGGTGTAGAGCCCTGTGGCAGTAAGGCTCATGTTGGGCGGAGCAACTAATCCATTCGTTGATGAAACTAAACTTCCATTGAGAAACCAATCATAACTAGACACTGAATTGTTTGCCCCAATAGATGTATTGGTTAATGTTACGGTATGTGGCCCAGGTCCACAAAATTCAGTTTGGTTAACGGAAAATTGAGGGGTTAAATCAGGGCATTGAGCATATACAAGCTGTATAGAAAAGAATGCTGTTATCAGAATATAGAATCTAAGCATGTGTTGTTAGCATTAAATATAAGTTTTAACGAACTCGATATTTAAAAATAGACATGGCATAAAGCATTTTTTCTCATGTCATAAGTTTCGTGTAATGTCCAATATAAACGTTCTGAAGCATTAACAAGTTGCTTTGTGAATTGGTTTAATTTGAAGGTGAAAATAAAACAGGTGTTAAGTTTTTGTTTATGAATGTGATAGGCGTAGATAATTTTGTTTTTATATAGACAGGGTTTTATGGATTTTCTCTAAAATGAGCCATTAACAATTTAGCTTTTGCCAACCCAACAACCTCAACCAATTCTTTCTCGCTGGCTGCTTTTATTTTCGAAATGGTCTTAAAATGCTTCATCAACTCTTCTTGTGTCTTTTCACCAATCCCTTTGATCTGAGTAATTTCAGACACCAATGCAGATTTGCTTCTTCGGTTTCTATGGTGCTCGATCCCAAATCGATGCGCTTCATTTCGCATGTGTTGGATCACTTTTAAACTTTCACTCTTCTTGTCAAGATATAATGGAATACTATCACCAGGGAAGAATATTTCTTCCAAGCGCTTGGCAATTCCTACAATGGGTAGTTTTCCGCGAAGTCCTAATTTTTCTAATGCATCTAGTCCTGCACTTAATTGACCTTTCCCGCCATCTACAATCACCAACTGAGGAAGACTTTCTCCTTCATCCAACATTCTTTTGTAACGGCGGTAGAGTGCTTCACGCATAGATTCGAAATCATCTGGACCTTCAACTGTTTTAATGTTGAAATGACGGTAATCTTTTTTGCTGGGTTTACCATTTCTAAAAACCACACATGCAGAAACAGGATTTGTTCCTTGAATGTTAGAATTGTCAAAACATTCCAAATGAACAGGCAGTTCTTTTAAACGAAAATCCCTTTGAATTTTCTTCAGGATACGTTCTGTTTTGATTTCAGGATTTTTTAAGGACTCTTGTTTCTGCTGTTGAAGCCTGAAGTATTTGGCGTTTCGTTGAGATAAATCTAACAGGTGCTTTTTGTCTCCACGTTGAGGAGTGAAGAATTTTAAACCCTCCACGTGATAATTTTCGGCATTCTCAATTAAGATTTCTGTTGATTGACTATTGAATTTGTCTCGCATATTTAACAATGCAAAAGTAAGTATGTCTTCATCAGATTCATCAAGTTTCTTTTTCACTTCAACTGTAAATCCATGAATTATTGTTCCATTGTTAATGACCAAATAATTGACATAAGCCTTGTTGTCTGATTTTTCTAACGTAATGACATCGACCTGGTGAATGGATGGAGAAACTACAGTAGATTTGGACCTGAATTTCTCTAAAGCCAAAATTTTCTGTTTAATTTCCTCGGCTTCTTCAAAAGCGAATAAATCAGCTGCGGCTTGCATTTTTTCTTTGAGCATGCGAATTACAGAAGCAATATTCCCTTTTACAATGTGTTCGATCTGTTCGATGTATTCATTATAGTCTGCTTCTTTTTCTTTTCCAACACAAGGGGCTTTGCAGTTTCCAATGTGGTATTCTAGACAAACCTTATATTTCCCTTGGTCAATTTTATCTTGACTCAAATCGTAGTTGCAAGTGCGTAGTGGAAATAATTCACGCATTAATTCGAGCAAAGTGTTGACCACATACACTGAAGGATAGGGGCCAAAATATTTAGATCCGTCTTTGATGACTCTACGTGTTGTAAAGACCCTTGGAAAGCGTTCGTTCTTGATACAAATCCAAGGATAAGTTTTATCGTCCTTTAGTTGAATGTTGTATTTCGGAAGGTATTTTTTGATCAGATTGTTCTCCAGTAAAAGGGCGTCGGTTTCGTTGTCTACAACAATAAAATGAATGTTGTGGATTTGTCGGACTAAAATTCTGGTCTTTGCAGTATCGTGGTTTTTGGTGAAATAAGAATTCACTCTTTTTTTAAGGTTTTTCGCCTTGCCCACATAGATGATTTTACCAGCGTCATCAAAATATTGATATACACCAGGTTTTTCTGGTAATGATTGAATAATTTGACGAATGTTTTTTAACCTTTCTGACACCTTACAAAGATATGTTTTATATGTATGATTTTATTGATTATGAATTGCATTTCAAAGCATCAACTGTTTGTTCTGGACATGTGATTCACAGTACTTAGCTTTCTTTACAAAGACTTCTTTCTTTTGTAAACAGGAACGGTAGAGCATGGCTCTCCATACATAATACTTTTTGCAACAGGTTGCAGATGTTTAACCAATTCAGTCATAGCAAAGGCAGGGTCGGCAACATCAGAACAGCCTTTTATAATTAACATTTTATCATTGTATTCTTCAGTGTCTAAAGCTTTGATGTTGAGTTGCGTCAATTGTTTTTCTACTTCTATTTGATTTCCAACAAAAGCAGGGACTCCTTCTTGTTGTAGCTGCGAAATGACCAACATATAGGCCCAAGTGGGAATGATGGCATCGGCAGAACAAAAAACACCAACAGCTTTTCCTTTATACTTTTCCCAATCATTAGTTTTGATAAATTCACGAAAGTCTTTTTCTTTCAATGCAAGTCCTAGCCATAAATTATCTTTCAAATCGATCATCTCGATCGTTTCTTTCGGTTTGAAGTCCGATAAATCCAGCTGAATTAGACCACTTTTTTGAACTTTATTTACAATTTCTGCCATTTTTCTTTTATTATCTATGCTTTGAATCAATAATAGACAAAATTAGGAGAAGTTTGTTTAAAAAGTAGATGAATAGGAAGATAAGTTTCTGGATTTAGATTTACGTGAGCAGAAAGGCATGTGCGTTGCATTCATTCCACATTTAATCTTCCCTCCGTGAAAACCCTCTTTTTCTCTTGGTGTAAAATTTAGGTGTAGAAGTTTCACGAAGGAATTTTATTTTGTTTTTTAATATAAACATTACTTTACCAATGTCATTGTAAATTAGGTAGATGCTTGCCTTTTTCTTTTTTCTTCGTTGCGTAACTTTTCTTTTACTCCTTAAACTTTTCGGTTAACCTCTCAATGTCACCGGTATCCCTCTCCCTTAAAACTTTCCCCTCCTTTAACTTCTATTCTTTAATTTAAATTCTGACTTTTGTATCATGGACATTAAAAGTTGGATTCATGCGGCACGTCTTAGAACATTGCCGCTTTCTCTTTCAGGAATTATCGTTGGAAGTTTTGTTGCGCATAAACAAGGCTTTTGGGATACCTCTATTTTTACACTAGCTATGCTAACTACGTTGTTTTTACAGGTCTTGTCCAATTTCGCGAATGATTTAGGGGATAGTTATAAGGGAGCAGACAATGAAGGTCGAGTAGGACCCATGCGCGCTGTTCAATCTGGAAAGATTTCTCAAAAACAAATGACCGTTGGAACTGTGATTATGTCATTGCTTTCATTGTTGACGGCCATTCCATTAATTATTATTGGAACGAATGAAATGCCAAGTTCAGTGCTCTGGGCTTATGTAATTCTGGCTTTGTTAAGTGTATTGGCTGCGGTAACTTATACCGTAGGAAAGAAAGCCTATGGTTACAATGGAATGGGGGATGTGATGGTATTTATCTTTTTTGGATTGGTCAGTGTATTGGGCGTATACAGTTTGTATTCAAAACAGTTTGATTGGAGTTTGTTGGGGATGGCTTTTGGAATCGGTCTGTTGAGTATTGCTGTATTGAACCTCAATAATATGCGAGACCATGAAAACGACAAATTAGTCAATAAAAGAACTATCGTTGTATCGATGGGGTTTGAAAAGGCCAAAGGTTATCATACTTTGCTTATTGTTGGTTCACTTCTCGGGATTTTGACTTTTATTATATTGAACGAATGGTGGTTGAGTTTAATTGCGATTTTGCCCTATTTTATTTTAGCTAAGCACTTATTAAAAGTATGGAAAACAGCAGTTCCGCAAGCACTAGACCCTGAATTGAAAAAAGTCGCTTTATCTACTTTTATGATTTCTATTCTCTTTTTAATTTCTACAGTATTATGAGTTTAAGAGCAAGTTTCGAAAAAAAAGTTTTTGAGTTTAAACGTCCAAGTGGAACAAGCCGTGGAATTCTCACTGAGAAAAAAGCATGGTTCATAACTGTGTGGAATCAAAATGCTCCAGAAATAAAAGGGGTAGGAGAATGCAGTGTGATTCCAGGATTGTCGCCCGACTATGAAAATGATCTGCAATACGCAAATAAAGTAAAAGAGGTCGTGACAGATGTTGATTATTTCTCTTTGAATAGTGAATTGTTAAGAGATTTTCCATCAATCTACTTCGGATTAGAAATGGCCCTTCTAGATTTAAAGAACGGAGGAAAAGGAGTTTTTTACGAAACTGAATTTACAAATGGAAAACAAGCTATACCTATTAACGGACTGATATGGATGGGAGACGAAGCGTTTATGCAGTCTCAAATTACCCAAAAATTGGCAGAAGGTTTTTCATGTATCAAGATGAAAATTGGAGCTATTGATTTCGATAAAGAATTAGAGATTTTAGCAGGAATTCGAAAACAAGTTTCGGCTGAAGAAATAACCCTTCGTGTTGATGCAAATGGAGCTTTTTCTCCTGAAGAGGCCCCAGAAAAACTGAGGAGGTTATCCGAATTTGAATTACATTCCATAGAGCAACCTATTCGTCAAGGACAGACTGAAGCGATGCATTCACTATGTGCTAAAAACATACTTCCAATAGCTTTAGATGAGGAGTTAATTGGTATTCATGATTTTGAAGAAAAGAAACAGTTGTTGGATAAAATTCAACCCCAATATGTCATTTTAAAGCCGAGTTTAATTGGTGGATTTAAAGGGACAAAAGAATGGATTGAGTTGGCCGAAGAAAGAAATATACCATGGTGGATCACCAGTGCGCTTGAGTCGAATATTGGATTGGATGCCATTGCTCAATTTACAAGTACCTACGAGATTACATTGCCACAAGGATTGGGAACAGGAGCTCTGTATACGAACAATACACCAAGTTTGCTGAAGGTAGAGAAAGGGGAGTTGTTGAGGAAGTAGAATGTATTTGCACTATACTTTTACCCCCATGACCAAAACGTCATCTAAATTTTCTGCATTGCCTTTCCAACTTTCGAATTCTTGCTGAAGCATTTCTTTTTGTTCTTCCATACTGAGGTGGTGGATTTTTAAGAGGAACTTTTTAAATCTCTTTGAACCATATTTTTTATCCTTTGGGCCACCAAATTGGTCAGGGAAACCATCGGAATAAGAGTAAATAATGTCGCCATCAAAAATCGGCAACGATATGGTTTTGAAGGTGACTTTGCTGAAATCATCACCATACCCAATGGCTTCTCTGTTTCCTTGAACTTCAATTAAAACATGGTCTTCGTCTTCTGGAGATGCTAAAGTCTTAAAAGGATGGCGTTGTTCCTTCCAAATAGCTAAATTTTCTTTTTTTGTGAGAATTTGAATAACATTCTTAGCCCCAGAAAAGTAGAGTTTCTTTTGGGTGTGATTTAAGCCGCAAAGTGTAAGGTCCATACCATCTCGAATAGAAATCCCTAACTCTTGATATTCTTTTATTTTAAGTGATTTAAAAACTCCTGCATTTAAAAAATCTAGGGCCTCACCAGTGGTGTTGATTTCGTCTATCTTCGTACTTTGATTTAAGTAGTTGTTTCCAATAAAACTCATAAATGCACCTGGGACACCATGTCCTGTGCAATCAACAGCGGCAAATAACGAAAACTGATCTCCAGATTTTGTAGTTACTGATTCAACAAAATAAAAATCTCCACTTACTATGTCTCGAGGCTTGTATAAGATAAATGAGTCAGGTATAACTCGTTTGATATGTTTTTCTGTGGGTAATATTGCACTTTGAATTCTTTGTGCATACTTTATACTGTCTAAAATGCTTTTGTTTTGAACTTCAAGTTCTGCTTTCTTTTCTTGTACCTCTTTGGTTCGTTCTTCTACTTGAATTTCTAAGGTTTCTAAAGCTTCTTTTTGAATGTTCTCTTTTTCTTCCTGCATTTCTTTATAGCGTTGCGCCATGGATAAACTTAATGCAAGCACCTCTAATCCTGAGCTAATTTTTAAGGACATCTCTGACACCCTTGCATCACCAATAATTCCTAAGTTTCCTAAAATAAAAACCACAGCTCCCAGAATCAATATTAAGAATCCTAAAGAAAATGCCTTGTTGACTTCAAAACCACGTTTCCTTAAAGAGGCAATTGCGATAATAATAGAGACTGTTCCTACTAAACTCAATACATTCACAATAGGATAAGAAATGGCATGTGTAGTCCCCGGAATCAAACTCATAACAACCACTACTCCGAGTCCTACTAGAACGATGTTGAAATACTTGAACCACGGTAAACTACGTTCTTTTATTTTTAGAAATTGAACCGCATATAGTATCACAAAAATGACAGTTCCTGCAGCAGAGAGTAAAACACTTACGCTAGACCAATAAAGCGAGGTTGGGAAAAAGAATTGATGTGTAAAACCCTCCAGACTAAATTGAAGGAAAAACTGAAAAGCAACATAAATGATGTAGTATAAAAAAGAAATTTCTTTCAGAATTAAATAAAAGAAGAAAAAGATAAAAACAACGACGGCAAGTACTCCGAAGTAAATTCCATGAAATAGACTTCTCTGGGTGTCGGTGGTGTAAAACTTATCGTGTTCCCAAAAAATTAATGGTAGATGTATTAACTCTCCATCACTTTCTAAAATTAGAAAGAATGACTTTGTTTCGTTGGCTTTAAATTGAATTTGAAATAAACTCTTCCGATGCTGAACAGCTTTTTCATCAAAGGGTAAAAGGTCTCCGTTCAACCATTCCTTGACGATTTGCCCATCTCTCACTTCTGTCAAGTCAACCCGGTCAGTTATTGGTCTTGCTGTTTCTAGAATTATTTTTCGGTCAACATCAGTATTTTTAACCTCAAATTTGATGATCCAACGAGAACTTGTGAAATCGATAATGTCTAGAGGTTTATTGATGTCTTTAAATTGTAAATCGTTTTTTCGTAATAACTCATCAATATGAATTGAATAGTCTGCGTTTTCAAGCTTTTGCGCTTGATCTGCTACTGTCTTATTCAACACATCTTCAGTCAATAGAATTTGCGTCCAACTATTATGAGTGAGTAGCAGGATAAGTAGTAGTGGTGTGAGGTATTTAATTTGCTTTATCAAGTGGCTTATAGTGTTTGTCTAGTAGGTAGAGTAGTGCAGAAATACTTGCTGCTCCTAGATGTAATTCTCGTTTGTTGACGTTCTCAAAAACATCGTTGGCATTGTGGTGAAAGTCGAAGTAGCGCTGACTGTCTGGAACAAATCCAATCAGCCCAATGTTTTCAAATTCTCCTTTTAATGGCATGATGTCAACCCCACCGAATCCTTTTTCAAAATGGTGCAGTAGGTAGGGTTTAAACAATGGGGTAAAGCTTTGAATGAGTTCTAGGTGCTGGTTATTTCCATCAACAGAAAACCCACGAGGAGAAAATCCACCGCGATCACTTTCAATTGCTAAAATATGTTCTTCACCACTTTCCTTGGATCGTTTAGCATAGGTTTTTCCTCCCATGTTTCCATTTTCTTCGTTCATGAAAAATACTACTCGTAATGTGTTTTTGGGTTTGTAGTTTAATGCTTTTAAAATCCTCAAGGCTTCCATTGTGTGAACGATCCCGGCACCATCATCGTGTGCGCCCTCTCCGACATCCCACGAATCTAGGTGTCCGCCAAGTGTGATTATCCTGTTTGGGTTTTCAGTTCCGCTTAGTTCTGCAATTACATTGTGCGATTTTTTATCTGGGAGAACTTTGCAATCCATTTCGAAGTGAAAAGTAATTTTCTCTTTAGTTACGTGCATTAATTCTTCTAAAGCCGTTGCATCTTTTGTAGATAAGGCTGCTGCTGGAATTTTATTTAATCCTTTTTCATACTGCATGGTTCCGGTATGTGGATGTTCATGTTCGCTTAAACTTAAAGAACGAATAACAACACCGATTGCACCTTTTCTTGCCGCTTCAACAGCTCCAAATCCTCTGATGGGATAACAAGCGCCATAGGCATTAAATGTTGTGATCATCTTTTGATCCATGGGTTGAGCAATAAAAACAATTTTACCTTCTATGTCTCTTTTCTCCGCTTTTTGAATTGCACTAAGGTTTTCAAACATGACCAATTCGGCAGACATGATGCCATTGGTTGGTACTGAACCACCTAAAGCTAAAATGTTTACTTTGGTGATCTTTCCGTCTGGAGTTGAATAGTAGGCGTTTTCTTTTGTTCCTCTCTCCCAGTGTGGGACCATAACTTCTTGAAAGTAAACAGTGTCAAAGCCGTAGTTGACCAGTTTGTGATATCCCCATTGAACTGCCATCTCTGCACTCACCGAACCTGATAGTCTTGCGCCAATATCTTTGCAAAGGCTACGTAAATCTTCATAGGCTTGACCATTGTCTAATGCTTCGTTGTATATCTTCCTGAGCATTAAGCTGTCTTCTTTATGTGATTCAGTTTGGGTCAAGCCTGTAAAACTAATCACTAATGTGAAGATGAATAATAGACAATTTGTAAAATGCATGGATAATTACAGTTTAAATAATTGTTTGAATTTAATAAAAAAAACAAATATGAAAAGTAGGTCAACAAGAAACCTCACTAATTTTAAAATTGAAATTCAATTCTTTAGTTTATTTTTGTAGAATTAAAGAAGAATATTATGGTGATGAATAAATTTAATAAAGGTGTGTTGTACTTATTGTTGGTCATTCTAATCGCTTCCGCCTTATTTGTATTTCAATATTATTTATTTGCAAGCACTATAACTGATCTCAGAACCTTGCCAACTTCTTTATTGATTGCAGTTATCGTTTATATTTTGACACAATTAATTAAAAGGTTTATTCAAAAGAAAATGCCTTGGTATAATTGGCTTTATTATGTTGGAATTATTGCTATTATTATCCCTCTACCACTCGTTTCAACTGAAGGTGATTGGATTTTTTCTGTAACCCGCTATGGAACGCTCTTCTTGTTGCTCCCACCGGTGATTGAATTTATACTTCTCTTAAGAAAGAAACCTCCTGTGAGCTAGTATGAAGTGTTGATTCTCAATTGTTATCGCTTGTGTGCTCAAGTTTCTTAATGTTTGTAGTCAATCTAGCTCATTTGGTGTAGAATTGTCCTTTCTGTGTTTTTTAATGTAAAATCTTTTCTTTTACATTCTAAATGTATTATATTCGGAGAATATCTTTTATTACAAAACACAAAACTACTATATTATGAGGGGCATTTCTAAAGCAGGTATCTTACTGTGTTTTTTCTTTTTTAGTACGGGTTATTTAAGCGCTCAAGTTTTTTGGACGGAGACTTTTGGTACAGGTTGTAACGCTGGTACATTGGCCAATGGTTTTGTTTCTGTAAATGGAACTTGGACGATAGACGCTCCAGTAGCCAATAATGATGCCGACGCAAATAGGTGGTACATAAGTGCTACTGAAAATGGCGAGGGTGTCGGGAATTGTGGCGCTGCTTGTGGTACTAATCCGACACTTCATATTGGTGGGTTGACTGATAACGGTGCAGATTATTCTAAAGGAGCCCAAACTTCAACAGATGCAAAAGCGATTTCTCCAGCAATTGATTGTTCTAACAAGTGTGCTATTGAACTTTCATTTGAATACATAGAAAATGGAGATGGAACTGATGATAATCTGATTGTTTGGTACTTTGATGGAAGTACTTGGACTGTGCTTGAAGATACACCAAAAACTCCTTTTGGTGCATGTGCTCCTCAAGGGTTGTGGACAAACAGAACCATCGCTCTGCCAGTATCTGCAAACAATAACGCCGATGTTCAAATTGCATTTCAATGGGTCAATAATAATGACGGGTTAGGAACCAATCCATCAGCTGCCATTTACAATATTCAACTGAGCTCAACTGATAATATCGCTCCTACTATAACTTGTCCATCAAATCAAACTGTAAATAATGGGACGAATTGTGGATATCAAATTACAGATTTTACTTCCTTAGCAACAGCTACTGATAACTGTGGAGTGCCAACGCTTACCCAAATCCCTGCTCCTGGAACTGAAATTGGTTCGGGTATGCATACCGTTGAGTTGATTGCAGAAGACGGCTCAGGAAATACCACCTCATGTACTTTTGAATTGACTGTTTATGAATCTACACCACCGGTCATTACTTGTCCTAGTGATACCGTTAGTTGTGAGCCCGTCGTTGCTTATGATGCTCCAATAGTTGTGGAAAACTGTACCGGATATACTTTGACCCAAAACGATGCTACTGGATACACTTCAGGAGACGCATTTCCTATCGGAGTTACAAATCAAAGTTATGAAGTGATAGACGCCTCTGGGAATGTTGCTTCTTGTAACTTTAATGTTGAAATATTAGAGTTGCCAAGTACAGCTGAAATACTAACTGCTCCAGCGCAATTTTGCGATGAAAATAGTGTTACATTAGAAGCAACAGCGCCAACAAGTGGTGTGGGAGAATGGACAGTAATTACTGGTAATGCAACATTGACTAATCAATTTGCAAATACAACCGGAGCAAATAACTTGAGTTTTGGCATCAATACTTTTGTGTGGACGGTTACTTCTTCATCTTGTGGCGCTACTAGCGATACTGTTTCAATGGAGGTGTTCGATAATCCTTCTCAAGCAAACACTCAAAACGATCTTACTATTTGTGGCGATACATCGGTAAATATTGTGGCAACGAGCCCTTCTGTAGGTGTGGGGAGTTGGACCTCTGTAAATGGAACAGCAAGTTTCTTAGATGATTTAGCTCCTAATACTGTCTTGTATAATCTTGACCCAGGTTGGAATGAAATCGTTTGGACAGTAAGTAATGGTGTTTGTCCTAGTACATCTGATACACTTAGTGTATATACAAGTGGAAGGGCAGAAATATATTCTCCTGACACAACAGTTTGCTTGGTCAATAAAGGCTTTCAGTTGCAGGGTTCTCCTATTCCTAATGGAGTTAAGGGAATTTGGTACGGTCTTACAGGTGGAATCGAAATTACAGATCAAAAAACGAGTACGCCTACCGTTTTAAGTGTGAGTGGAGGCGATAATTATATTGTTTATGGACATAATCATCCTGTGTGTGGAACCACAACAGATACAATTAAGGTAGAAGGTGTGCAATGTGATGCGTACAATCCTGTTTTACCAACAGTAATTACACCTAATGCTGATGGAAGAAATGATTTGTTTGTAATCACCGATTTAAATGTTTTGTATCCTAATGCTATGGTTACCATTGTTAATAGGTGGGGTAACTTAGTCTTTGAATCAGAGGGGTACGAAGAGCCTTGGGATGGAACTTTGATGAATAATGGAGAAGAGCTGCCTATGGGAACTTATTTCTATAGAATACTTCTCAACGATAGCATGAATACAGAGATAACTGGACCAATTAGTATCATCAGATAAAATATTACAATTATGAAAACTATTTTAACATTTGGTGTTTTACTTGTCGCTTTACTGACGTTTGGTCAGCAAGAGTTGCAATTCACACAATATTATAATAATCCTTATTTTTTTAATCCAGCAGCTGGAGGAATGTCCAAAACTGTAAATGTAGATTTGGGCTATCGTAAACAATGGATTGGAATTGAAGGAGCGCCGCAGAGTTTGTATGCCACTGTTCATTCTGAAATTCGATTTGATAAGCGCAATAAGGTGCTGAATGAATTTAACAATGATGGTGACTTGATTTATTCAACACCAATAAACAGTGTAGGGATAAATAAACATGTTGTTGGAGGACGAATGATGGCTGATCAAGTCGGACCGTTCAGAAAAACTAGTGTTATGGCTAGTTATGCTTATCACTTAAGGTTCACAGAAAAAGCGATGTTAAGTCTTGGTGTGAGTGCTGGATGGAGCAACATGGGAATTGTCAGTAACAAAGTTGTTCTTTTGGATCAAGATGACGCAGGTTATGATCAGTTTTTATCACGAAACGCTAACCAATCAATATTCGACTTAAATGCAGGTATCGCTTTGTATGGCGAAAACTTTCAATTGGGGGTGTCCAGCACACAGTTGTTGAAAAATGATTTGATTATAGACGATGTTGCTACTCAAACTCAGTTTGGAAGACATTGGTTTGCTTATGGAATGTACAATATTGCCCTACCTGCATCAGACGTGTCTATTGAACCACACCTTATGGCTCAGCTTATTGAAAACGCACCACTCTCTTTTAATGTCGGTGCAAGAGTTCATTTTGAACGTCGCTACTGGGTCAATGTAGGATATAGAATTCAAGATGCCATCACTGTGGGTGCAGGTTTAAATTTTGCTAAGAACTTAAGGGTAGGTTATTCATATGATATAGCTATCGGGAAAGTTCAAAGACCAAGTAATTTTGTGCATGAATTAAATCTTGGGTTGACTTTCGGAAGCAATAGAAACATAGAAAAAGAGTTACACAACGATGAAATCTTATAGTTTGTCGAAATTTTCACTTCTTCACAATTTTTTTTAACAATTATTATATTTTTAATCCTTACATTGATAGTCGTAACTGACCTATTATGACTAACGATAGAATAAATAATATTAATATTGAGGAATTGACAGACAAAGAAAGTCTAACTTCCTTAATTAATATTATTCATAAGTTGAGTCAGGATATAATCACCGCTCAATCAGAACTCGACATCTTTAATATTCTTTCCACTGATATTGCTACGCAAATGCAATTTATTGATTGTGTTGTTTATAAGGTAGATTCAGAAAATAAAGTGCTAAAGCAAGTTGCTGCATATGGAGAGTCTAAAATTGAAAAAGGAGAAATAACCAATCCACTTCAGTTAAAGTTTGGTCAAGGTCACGCAGGTATTTCAGCCAAGACAGGGGAAACACTAGTGTTTCCAGATGTGAGTAAAAGCTCGGATTATGTATTAGATGTTGTTCAAGCAGGTTCTGAAATGGTTGTTCCAGTGAAGATCCAAAACAAGGTCTATGCTGTCATCAGTAGTGAACATCCAGAAAAGAACTTTTATAAAGAAGAACATAAAAAATTGTTGGAGGTTTTAACCTCTATGGCCGCCGGAGTATTAGTAAAGATTCATGAGAAAGATAAACTAGAGAAAGTTAAGGAAAAACTAGAAAAAGTACTTCATAAGAAAAGTGAAGATTTAGACAAGGCAATTGATGCGCTTTCAGAGCAATATGCTGAAATGAAATATCAAAATGATAAACAAGAAACCCTGATGCAAGAAGTTCATCACCGGGTGACCAATAACCTTCAAATCATTTCAAGTGTATTGCGTCTATATATCAATAGAGACACTTCAAAAGCTTCAGAATCTTTAATTGAGATTTATAACCGTGTTCAAGTGATGGCTTTAATTCATCAGAATATTTATAAGTCGATGGAAATGAATATGGTCGATATTACTTCTTATATGAATGATTTGATGAGTTTTCTTAAAAGTACATCGAAGACGGTTATGGTTCAATCCAATTTTGATATTTCTGCAAAGCACTTTAGTCTAGATATATTGGTCCCATTAGGAATGTATATTACTGAGGTTTTTTATTTCTGGGTGGAAAGGGCTGGTAAGAATGGACTTAATGAAATTGATTTCGATATCAGCTTAAAACGCACTAACGATAAGTTTTCTTTTGATCTTAATATTAAAGACCAAATGAGTTACGAGTTAAATGACCCTATCGATGTTGAAGCGTCTAATGATATGAATTCAATCCTAATTTCTGCACTGATTGATCAACTAGAAGGGGATTTGAGTCAAGGGTTTGAAGGAGGAAACTTTCTAAACCTCAACTTTAAGACAATTGTTTAATGCTTCAGGAGAAGTAGAGAGCTATTCTTTTGCGAAATTTCTTATTTTTGCGCCATATTTATTTTAGCTGTAGAATTGTATGAGGCCATTATATCTTTTACTGAAGTTTTTATTAAAAATTACACTTTGGATTTATTATCCAAGATTTAAAAATGTCAATAAACCTAAAAAAAGATTCGCACGTACCATCTACATGAGTAATCATGCTTCTTCTTTTATGGATCCGCTGGTTATTGCTGGAACTCAGCGCCCTATAATATTCTTTATGACGAGGTCTGATATTTTTACCCCTTTGATGAGACCTATACTTTGGGCGGCACATATGTTTCCGATTTACAGAAAACAAGATGGTGTAGATACAAAAGAAAAAAATGAGGCTATTTTTAAAAAGTGTGGTAGGATTTTAAAATATGGTCGTAGTTTACTGATATTTTCTGAAGGCTTTACCGATGACGTTTTTATTCGAAGACTAAAACCGATTAAAAAAGGTGCGGTGAGAATGGGGTTTATGGCCTTAGAGGACGATGATTGGAGACAAAAAATATTTATTCAAGCTGTTGGTGCAAACTATTCCGACCCTAAAGTGCTTGGGAGCGATTGTTTGATCTCAAATGGTGTTCCTGTTTGTTTAAACGATTTCAAAGTCGAATATGAAGACGACCCAAATAAAACCATTCATGAACTTACTTTAAGAATGGAACAGGAGATGCGTGATCAAATTACTGATGTGCGCAATATGGATATGGCCCCTTTTCATGAACACATCATGCGAATAACACGCAAGGGGATGAATGCTATTGATACCGATTTTTCCATTCCATTACTTGATCGATGGAAGTATTCTAAGCGTTTAGCAACTTGGTTTAATGAGACGAAGATTGAAAGCAATCAAGAACTTTTAAGTTTGAAAAAGCGATTAGAGAATTACTTTGAAACCTTAAAAGAAAATGGTGTAGAAGAAACACCTTTATATAAAGTAACCACCAACCAAAGGAGTAAAGCGAAGGACATCATTTATTTGGTAGGATTGTTCCCGATAGTCCTAATTGGATTGGCATTGAATTATCTTCCTTATATATTGATCAAACGGTTTGTTGAAAACACTATGAAAAGAGAAGTGTTCTGGAGCAGTGTGAAAATGTTGGTTGGAGCTGCAGCTGTAGGAATTTACAACTTTATCTTAATTCTAATTTTCGCCAAGATTTTTAGTTTATCATTTTTAGCTCTGTTATTCGCTGGTTTGTTTATTGTTCCATTGTCTGCAGTTGTTACCATTAATTGGAATAAAACCCTTAAACTACATCGAAAGATGAATAAAGTGGCCAGAACTGATCTTTCACATATTTCTATAGAAAGAGATGCACTCTTAAAAGAGATCAAAAAACTAGTGCCTGTAGCTTAAACTTTGTTTAAAATTGTTCTTTTGTAGAACCAGTGGAATAAGAAAGCAATAGAAGAACCCCAGATTGCTCCACCAATAATATCGGTAGGATAATGGACTCCTAAATACATTCTACTGTAGGAAACAATAAGTGCCCAAAAAAGGAGTAGAGGAGTGATGTATTTCATTTTAGGTCGTAATTGTAGAATAAACATAACAGCAATCACGAAAGAATTAGTAGCATGACCAGAGATGAAACCATATTGACCACCTTTATAAAAATCTCCAGGTTTAATCTCATGATAACGCAGTTGTTCTCCTAAGGTTAAATGATGTGAAGGACGATAGCGCATAATGGTATGCTTAAACCCAAAGTTTGCAGTAGAATCAGCAAGGGCTACTGCGGCAAATCCAAATAAGGTAAACCACAATGCATGTTTAAGCGAGTATTTTATATATACAAAAACGAACAGTAGCAAATAAAACGGGAACCAGATGAACTTATCGCTCACCAACCACATTAACTCATCTAGAAATGGAGTGTGTGCACCATTGATCGCAAGGAGCACGTTTTGCTCAATTTCTTTTAACCATTCAATCATTTCTGTAAAATATTCCAGATTGTATCTTTAAGTTCAGTTAGATTTTTTTGAGACACAGAAGATATAAAAAGGGTTTTTATGTCTGGTAACTCTTTTCTGATTTCTTCTTCTAACTCAGCATCCAACATATCTGATTTTGAGACAGCAAGTAGCCTCTCTTTATCTAACAACTCAGGATTATACAACCTAAGTTCATTAATTAGAATCTCATATTCTTTTGCAATGTCATCACTGTCTGCTGGAATAAGAAATAATAAGATTGAATTCCTTTCGATGTGTCTTAAGAATCTTAATCCTAGACCTTTCCCTTCGTGAGCTCCCTCAATAATACCGGGAATGTCAGCCATAACAAATGAGCGATTTCCACGGTATTCAACAATGCCTAAATTAGGACGTAAAGTTGTAAATGCATAGTCAGCAATCTCGGGTTTAGCCGCCGAAAGTACAGAAAGGAGTGTGCTTTTTCCGGCATTTGGGAATCCGACCAAACCAACATCCGCCAAAATCTTAAGTTCCAAAATTGACCATCCTTCATCGAAATCTTCACCTGGTTGGGCATAGTCAGGAGCTTGGTTAGTTGAACTTTTGAAATGGGTATTTCCACGTCCACCTTTACCCCCTTTTCTTAAGATTTTTTCCTCACCATGTTCATTGATTTCAAAAAGCACTTCATTGGTTTCAGAATCCCTTACAATAGTCCCAACTGGAACATCAATGTAAGCGTCAGCACCTTCAGCACCTGTTCTTTGTTGTCCTGAGCCGTTTTTACCGTGATCTGCTTTAATGTGTTTGTGAAACTTTAAATGCAATAAAGTCCACATTTGGTTGTTTCCACGAATAATTACATGACCTCCGCGACCTCCATCACCACCATCAGGACCTCCTTTTGGGATGTGCCTTTCACGTCTCATGTGACGAGATCCAGCTCCTCCCTTTCCTGATCTGGAGTATATCTTAACGTAGTCTACGAAGTTGTCTGAAGCCATTGAATTTAATCTTTTATTGCATTGATGGTTTTTACGATTGCTTTCGTAATCTCCTCTATGCTACCTTTACCATTAATCAGGTGAAGTTTATCTTGTTGTTTGTAAAAAACCTTAACGGGTGCCGTTTCTTTATTGTAAACGTCAATTCGGTTGGCAATTATCTTTGGATCAGCGTCGTCTGTACGCCCTGAATTGATCGCTCTTTTGCGCAGTCTTTCCTTTAGTTCATCTTCAGGAACCTCAAGTGCAATCATTCCTGCAATTTTGGAGTTTTTCTCCGCTAAAAACTCATCTAATGCCTCGGCTTGAACTTTTGTTCTAGGGAAACCATCAAAGATAAAACCTTTTGGATCATCAAATTTATTGACCTCAGATTTAAGCATTTCTATGGTCACTTCGTCAGGAACCAATTGTCCTTTATCAATGTATGACTTTGCTAGTTTTCCTAGGTCCGTTGAGTTCCCAATATTCGCTCTAAAAATATCTCCAGTAGAGAGGTGGATTAGACCAAATTCCTTAATGATATTTGATGATTGGGTACCTTTCCCAGCCCCTGGAGGGCCAAACAATACTAAATTTAACATAGTTTAATTTTATTCTATAATCTGATAAATGTCTCTTATATTCCTTCCCGCTTCTAAATAATCTAGTCCAAAACCAACAATGAATTTGTTTGGAATCTCGAGACCAACATATTTAGGCGGGTGCTTTCCTTGAAAAGCATCAGGTTTGTAAAGTAAGGTTGCAACTTGAACCGACTTTGGGTCGTGGTGTTCAATCATAGAATAGAGTTTGCCCAAGGTTAATCCCGAATCAACAATATCTTCAATGATAATTACATGCTTTTCTTTAACATCAGTAGTTAACCCAATTAATTCGTGTACTTTTCCTGTACTTGAAGTGCCTTTATAAGATTTTACTTTAACAAAAGAAATTTCACATTCTAAATCAATGTCTTTCATTAAATCACCTGCAAACATAAATGCACCGTTTAGTACACCAATAAAAACGACTTCTTCGCCCTTGTAGTCTGTGTTCAGCTGATTTGCAACTTTCTTAATTGATTCTTGAATTTCCTTTTCTGGAATGTATAATTCAAATTTTTTGTCTTTAATCTGCACTTTAATTGAGTTTGTTCTGAGTGCAAAGATAATATTTTAAATGCATTTTTTTTATTCCTAAAGTTTTTTATGAAAGTTGTCGTGTTCTATTAAAGGCTTCTTTATCTTCGCAATGATTTTGTAAAAGAAGGAAAGATGAAAAATAAGTGGTACGGTGAAAGTTTTAAATTAGGTGTTCTCGGTGGTGGTCAATTGGGGAGAATGCTCATTCAATCTGCAATGAATTATGATGTGCATGTTTATGTAATGGATAGCTCAATTACCGCGCCATGTGGGAGGTTGGCCTATGAATTCGTTGAAGGAAATATTCTGTCTTTTGATGATGTTGTGGCGTTTGGAAAAGATAAAGATGTGGTAACGGTAGAGATTGAACATGTTAATGTAGATGCGCTTGAGGAACTCGAAAAACAAGGTGTTAAAGTGTTTCCACAGCCGCATATTTTACGATTAATTCAAGATAAAGGACTGCAAAAAAACTTTTATAAAGAGAACAATATTCCTACTGCTCCTTTTCATTTGATTGATGATCAGTCTGAAATTGCCCAATATACCGACCAATTGCCATTTGTTCAAAAAATGAGAAAAGGAGGGTATGATGGTAAAGGTGTGATGACAATAAAAACGATAGCAGATTTCGATCAATCGTTTAATGGACCTTCATTAATCGAGAAAAAAATTAACTTTAAAAAAGAATTGTCTGTACTAGTGGCTAGAAACGAACATGGAGAAATTAAAACTTTCCCTGTTGTGGAATGTGAATTTAGCAAAACTTTAAACCTTGTTGAGTTTTTGTTTAGTCCCGCAAATATTTCAGCAGCTATTGAAAAATCTGCAACTGAATTGGCAGAAAAAGTCATAACAGATCTTGGGTTAGTTGGTCTTTTAGCGGTCGAACTATTCTTGACACAAGAAGATGAACTGCTCGTGAATGAAGTTGCTCCTAGAACACACAATAGCGGGCACCATACTGTTGAGTGTAATTTCACCTCCCAGTTCGAACAACATTTAAGATCAATCTTAGGATTGCCTTTAGGTGATACAGGAATTAAAAGACCTGGTGTGATGGTGAACCTTTTGGGAGAAGAAGGTTATACAGGACCTGCAGTTTACGATGGGATAGAAAAGCTTATGGAAATGAGTGAGGTATATGTTCATTTATATGGAAAAGAGGAAACCAAACCCAATCGTAAAATGGGACATGTTACCATTACTAATGACGATCTAAATGAAGCCAAGAGGGTGGCGCGTATAGTGCAAGAATCTATAAAAGTAATTTCTTAACAGAAGATTAGTTCGTTTCACAAAGGTTTCTAAGTATTTTTTTTGTAGATTTATTGCTTGATTCCTATTGGTTATGAAGCTTAGAAAGTTCGCTTTCCTTTTGTGTGTTTGTTTATTGTCACATCAATTCGTGGCTCAAGTTTACACGTTCAAAAATTATGGGCATGAGGACGGACTGAATCTTTCTACCCTACTTACGATTGAAGAGTCCCAAGAAGGATATTTGTGGTTTGGAACAGATGGAGGCGGCTTAATGCGTTTTGATGGGAAAACCTTTAATTATCTTGAGCATGAGCAGGGAAGAAATAACCGGCACGTAAATCATATTTCATTTAAAGACAAAAAGCTCTTCTTCACAACCCTTTATAGAGGAGTTTATGAATATGAGGACGGCAAAATTCGAAAGGTTGATCATATTCAGTACGTAGGGCGAAATCATGCCATTATTAATTTTGATGATAAACAGGTCGTTCTACAAGATGGTGGTTTGAAAATTTATAAAGACAGCCTTCTTGTTGATGAGAAAATAACTTATCCTTACAATACCAATACGCAATTTTTTGGTCAGCTAGAGTTTCTTGAAAACCTTTTGGTCTTTAGTTCTAAAGGGAATTATCTGATTCAGGAAAACAAGATTTTCAATTTAAATGATTGGTTAGTTACCGATGAAAGTGTGACCAAGAACCTAGTCGCGGCTTTCCAATCTGGTGATAGTTTGGTCTTAGTAGATAAACACCTGAAAAACGAAATCACCGTTTTACTGGATGATAATCGACCAAAATTCTTTGTTCAAGAAAACCTTGAAAATAAATTATTGCTTGAAGGCGAATATGTTTTGCGTTGGGACCGCAAAGGGAATGAGATGGTTTTTATTACCAATCAAGGACGGGTGTTTAAAAGGAATATTGAAAACCATACTTATACAAAAATTACACACAATTCAGCCAAAAGAATTTTTGACCCAACAGATATTTTAATTGATAGTAATCAGGATATATGGGTGACCACACGAACAAGTGGTGTGTTTAGGATATCTTTAGAGCCATTCACAGTAATTAATCATCATCCAATTTATCAAAATTCCTTAATTAGTTTTGTTGCTCATACGAAGGGTAATGATATTGTAATCACAATTGGGAATGAAGGAACTTTCATTACCCCTAAGGTAGAAAGAGAAGATTTCACCAAAAATGATAAAATTTTTGTAACTTCTATAGCCCATATTGGTGATACTGCACTTTTATCAACGAATAAAGGAATACGAATAATTGAAAAAGGAAAGCTTGTTCCTTTCGAACCTTTAAGTATTTTAAGTGAAGAAAAGATTACTTTGGTAACTTATGCTTATGGTTATTTATGGTACTCGGTCGAAAGTAAAGGCTTGTTTAGGCGAAATCTAAAAAATGGAGAAGAGGTTCATTACAGTAGCGCCCCCGCTTATTTTTATAATGTAGTTAGTCCTAAAGATTCATCAGCCCTTTATTTTGGTTCCAATTATGGCGTCTATCGCTATGATAGAGAGAGGGAGGTGCTTACACAATTGTCAAATAAAGTAGACGGACAAGAATTAGGTTCTTATGTTGGGAACTCAACAATCGACATTCATGGAACAATGTGGTTTAGTTTCGACAATGGTTTGATGGGGATTACAAAGGACGAAGAGTTTGTTTCCATTACCAGCGAAATATATTTGCCTTCATTGTTGATCTATACTTTAAATAGCGATGAATACGGAAACCTGTTGGTGGGTAGTAATAAAGGAGTTACTGTTATTGCCGTAGATAATCAAGGGAAACCAGAATCGAGTAATACTTATAATAGAAATAATGGTTTTTATGGGTATGAAACACACATGAGGTCTTCATTTAAAGACCCTAACGGTTCAATATTCTTAGGGACCTTAGAAGGACTGATTATGGTTAGGCCTGAATACCTTAGGAAAACTTTAGCACCAAACAAACCGATCATCTACTCATTTAAAAATCAAAATGTAACCAATTTACTTAACACAGAAAGTGACATCATACTTGATACAGAAGACAATAACTTGTTGATTGAGTTTAGTAGTGTGAATACCAAATCTAATTTTGTTTCTTATAGCTATATGTTAGAAGGTTACGATAAAGAATGGTCCGAATGGGGAAGAAGTCAAGAAGCATATTATAACAATTTAAGATCTGGAAATTATGTGTTTAAGGTGAGGGCTTCTGTTGATGGAGAAAACATTAGTGAAGCTTCCGAATTGACTTTCAGGGTCAGTGTACCGTTTTATAGAAATAAATGGTTTATCATTTCTGTAATTACACTGCTTATAGTTATTAATATTTTAATTCTTGATCGAACAAGAAGCTTTAATCGTAGTAACATTATTCTATCTAGAGATGTAGGGGCAGATCGAAAAATAGCGAGTAGTATCATTGCTTTTGGAGCATTTGCAAATACTTCTGCACACATTTTTGCGCCAAGAATCGAATCCTCCATCGAATATCATGACGTTAGTGCGTTGTTCGTTGGTTTGATTATGTTAGGCTTGTTTTATTTGGTGGCTTTCGTGAAAAATGCAAAAAGGGTAGGGCTGTATCTCATTTTTAGCTTCTTGATTTTATTGGCCTACAATCTGCTTTTTGTCTATCTCTCAAATATTCATCCGTTTTATTTTATTATTGTATTGCTGGTTACCTTTGTGGCGCCCTACACCCTAAAAAGACTTCGTTCAGTAATTTTCTTGAGCCTTACCCTGGGCGCTTTAAGTTTCATGATTATCTTCTTTATTCAAGATGCAGTTTACAATCAATATTTATTCTTGTTGGGAATTGCAATAGCTGGATTCCTAATGGTGTTTATGACTCATTTAAGAAATAACTCACTCGAGCAATTAATTTTTACATCAGGAATAGTCAATAACGGAAATGCTCTTGTTATTGCCTTTGATGTGAAAGGGAATATTTCTTATGCCAGCGAAAATACAGAGTTACTTTTAGGAATTGATGATAATCTAAAAGGTAAATCTATTTCTTTCTTGAATCAATTTTTACCTGAACACAATGCTACTGATAGATTTTCAAATCTAGATTTAAGGTCTCAATTCAAAGAAGGAGCCATTTTCGTTACACCTTTAATTACTGCTAACAACGACGTCGTTTATTATCAATGGTCGTGCAAAGAGTTCTCTGATGATGTTAGGGTGATATTAGGACAGGATGTGACCGAAAAAATAAACCTTGAAAATTATTATGAGCTGATTGTGCAAAATGCAGAAGACTTGATTTTCCAAACAGATACCGATGGGAAGTTCACCTTTGTTAATGATAAGTGTGAGGTTGTCTTCGGAAAATCAAAAAGTGAATTATTAGATACTTCAATCTTTAATTTAGTGAAGCCTTCATTGCAAAATAAGGTGCGTGACTTTTTTGATCATTGCTTGAAAGGACGAAATAAAGGTGACTATATTGAATTTCCTATAATATACGACGGAGGTGAGTTAAAGTGGTTAGGGCTTAATTTAACTACAATGAATAAACCTGCTGCAGAAAATGTTGTAATTGGATTCTTGGGATTGGCCAGAAATATTACTGAAGCAATTAAAACCAATGCAATTATTAGAGATCAAAATAAGGACATCACTTCTTCTATAAATTACGCAAGAAGAATTCAATTTAATTTGCTGCCCAGATTTACTGATTTTGATCAGGCCTTTGATGAACACTTCATCCTTTACCGTCCAAAATCAATCGTGTCGGGAGACTTTTATTGGCTAAAGAAAATTGAAAATAAAACGATTTTAATTGTTTCCGATTCAACTGGTCATGGAGTACCTGGTAGTTTTATGACTTTGTTAGGAATCAATATATTAAATCAAATTATCCTCGAAGCAAATGTTACCGACCCAGGGAAAATATTAAACGAGTTAGACACCCGATTAATGGATGTATTACCACGAGATGGACAAAATCGAATCCAAGATGGAATGGAAACAGTTGTATGTGTTTTTGATGATAATTCCGACGATTTAGAATATGCTCTTGCTGGAGGAAGGTTTGTTGTAACCGACGTTCATGGTGATAAACTAGAGGTCGTTAAGGGGCAAGTTAAACATATTGGGGACGACCTAGATGGAGAAGAGTTTGAGTATAAAACCTTTAAAATGACTTTAACCAACCAACAAACTTTATATGTTTTTACAGATGGTTACCCAGATCAATTTGGAGGCGATAAAAATAAAAAGCTCACGATAAAAAGGTTCCTCGCTCTTTTGGATGCTATATCTCCGCAACATCTTCATGATCAAAACGTAATGCTACAAGAGCATTTGTCAGAGTGGATTGCTGATCAGCCTCAAACTGACGACATTACGGTTGTTGGGGTGAGGGGAGTAAAGAAATAATATTTTTAAATCTTCTTGTGGTTACTCATATTATTTATTAACTTAAATAGTGTTATTTTTAAAACCACCTAATCATGCAAGAAGAATACCTGCACTATTTATGGCGTATGAAACGCTTAGACTTTAGTCAATTAATTTTAGCCAACGGGTCAAAGCAACCTGTTTATGTCGAGGAGGTTGGATGGTACAATCTAGATGCTGGTCCAGACTTCTTTAACGGAACTGTGGTTGTCGATGGTCTTCGCTGGTCTGGAAATATTGAACTGCATATCAAATCATCAGATTGGTATGCACATCAACATCACCTTGATGAAGCATATAATAATGTCGTTCTCCATGTTGTTTACGAACACGATAAAGAAGTGTATGTGAACGGTGCGGTGCTACCTACAATTGAATTGAAAGAAGTAATAGATAAAAACCATTATTTGAATTACACTTCTGTTATTAATAATGTACAAAAGGTCCCTTGTTATAAAACAGTTATGGAACATAAGTTGGCTTTGCTTCAACAAATAGATGTTTCTTTCTTACACCGAATAGAAAGAAAAGGATTGGGCTTGTTTGATGAGGTGGAAAAGGGGACAAGAGATAAAATAGCTTTGTTGTTCGTTGCGTTATTTAAGGCGGTTGGTGGAAGGACAAATGGATTGCCCATGCAAGAACTTGTGAAACTATTGCCTTATACTATCATTAGTAAAGAAAAATGGGACCCAATTCGTTTGGAAGCTTTATTATTTGGTTGTGCTGGTTTGCTTAATGAAGAATGTACAGATTTTTACTACTTAAGACTTAAAGACCAATGGAGGTTTTTGAAAGGGAAACATCAACTATCAGAAATGAAACGAAATTCTTGGAAGTTTGGAGGGATACGACCTTATAGCTTTCCATCTTTTCTTATTGCTCAACTTTCAGCATTGCTCCTCGAGTTTGATTTTATCAACCTAGAAAAACTGAAAAGTGATGAAATCGTGCAAAGAATATTATCTTTAAAGGGTAATTATATTCACCCGTATTGGGAAACACATTTTGTGTTCGGCAAGCTTTCTTCAAAACGAAAATTAAAGTTTTCTACACTTTTTAAAATAAATATTTTGATTAATGGAATTGCGCCTTACTTTGTTGCATTAAAACACATCGATGGTAATTTCTCACACACAGACAAAGCGATTGAAATGTTGGAAAAACTACCGCCTGAAACGAATTCAATTACTAATTACTGGAAAAATATCGGCTTTACCCCTAAAAATGCGTTAGAAAGTCAAGGTTTATTAGAATTAAACAATGAATTTTGTAACTTTAAAAAATGTTTATCCTGTAAAGTTGGGGTAGAGGTTCTTGAGAAGAAAATATGAAGAAGTTAATCCAAAAAATTGTATTCTTTTTTGAAATGCGATCGTTCGGTGTAAGTGAATGGTGGGCTCAGAAATTGGGTATTCGTACTGCTAAGGTAAGATTGTTTTTTATCTATAGCTCTTTTATTGGACTTGGATCACCTATCATTATCTATTTATTGATGGGACTTGGGCTAGAGTATAAACATATATTTAAATTGAGAAAAAAGAGAAAATCAATTTGGGAGTTATGAAGCCTGCCGTTAAAAGAATATTAATTACCGGGAGTAATGGACTTCTGGGTCAGAAATTAGTAAAATATTGCTTAGAAAATCATATTGATTTTTTGGCTACAGCTAATTCCTCCAACCGCTATTCATTGTGCCCTGATCTTCATTTTTCAATTTTGGATATTACAAAACCTGACCAAGTAAAGGGGATAGTTTCAAAATATCAACCAACTCATATCATTAATGCAGCAGCAATGACAAACGTTGATGCTTGTGAAGCTCAGGTCGAAAACTGTAATGCCGTTAATGTGAATGGAGTAAAACACCTGCTTTCTGAAGCTAAAGCCTTAAATATTCATCTAATTCAGATTTCTACCGATTTTATTTTCGATGGAAAAAAGAAACTCTACCATGAGCGTGATCTCGCTAATCCTTTGAGTGTTTACGGAGCTTCAAAATGGAAAGCAGAAGCGTTGATTGCTGAAAGTAAATACCCGAATGTTACCATCCTGCGAACATCCATTCTATACGGAACCGGAGAATCACTGAATAAATCTAATATTTTTAATTGGGCAATGGAGGCCTTAAGGGCTGATAAAGAATTGACTATTGTAAACGATCAGTTTAGAACTCCGACTTTTGTTGCTGATTTGGTACAAGCTTGCTTTAAAGTAATTGAACAGAATGTAAAAGGGGTATTCAATGTTGCAGGGGGCGAATTGAATTCTATGTATGAATTTATTTTATTGCTGGCCGATTATGTTGGTGCGCCTAGGAGTTTAGTGCAAGCGATTAGTTCTGACCAACTCAACCAAAATGCAAAAAGACCACAATCTTCGGGCTTAATAATTGATAAAGCAATCCATACATTTGCTTATCAACCTACAAGCTTTGTAGAAAGCTTATTAGAAATTGACCCGAACAATTGAAATAATATTTATAAATTAGCAAATCTTGATTCCTTATTATGGAAGTCTTAAAAGATTTTAATTTAGAACACTAAAAAAATTATTTATGAGATTAGCTAAGGTTTTGGCTGCCCTATTCATGTTTTCAAATTTTGCATTTGCTCAGAACGACCCTTTGACTGCCGAGCTTACAATGAATGATAAAACACCTGCAATAGATGATGTGACAGTTAAAATCTCTGTGAAAGGAGGGAAGAAACCCTATAAATATGTTTGGAATAATTCAAATATTTCAATTTACAACAGTAGCTATAAAAATTGGTCTGAAGGAGATTCGGTTAAAGTCACAGTTATCGATGCGAATTTTGATTCTGTTTCAGTGAACGGTTATGTAGCGCCTAATAGTTTTTCAGAACACATTAACAACGCAATGAAACCTGCAGTTAAGCATATGCAGGACATTCTATTTGCAAAAATTTGGTCAGATACCGTAAAAGTTAACGAGTTTGTTTTAAAAGCACCTTTTGCTATTGATGCTGAAAAAACCGAGTATACTTTAAAGGAATGGATAAAAAAAGACGGAGAGGAAGTTGAGCACCTTGAGGTTGTGGCTATACTAAAAGACAAGGATGATGAGTTTCCATTATACGCAATGGGGGATGGAATCTTAAATTATGGAATCCATGAAGGGGTGAAAGTTGCTCCTGGTGATAAAGTCTTTTATACCAATAGAAAAGGGAATAGATCAGAGAAGGTTTTGGGGAAAATCGATTACTCATCGCCACAACCATTTTACTTTAAAAACTTAACCAATAAAACTCAGGGAATTCCATTGATTGTACTTTGGCTTGTTTTAGGTGCAGTTTTCTTTACTATTAAAATGCGTTTTATCCAATTCTGGGGGGTAAGGCACGCTATTGATTTGGTTAAAGGAAAGTTTGATGATCCTTCTAAAGACCATGGGGAAGTAACCCACTTCCAAGCTTTAGTGACCGCACTGTCGGCTACCGTAGGGCTTGGAAATATTGCTGGAGTTGCTATCGCTATAAGCATGGGGGGCCCTGGAGCTACCTTCTGGATGATTCTTGCAGGGTTAATTGGAATGGCTTCTAAGTTTGTGGAATGCACCTTAGGAGTAAAGTATAGACATCAAAAAGAAGATGGTGAAGTTTTCGGAGGGCCTATGTATTACTTGAGTCGTGGGCTGGCTAAAAGAGGTCCAGGATTTAAACAGTTAGGAAAAGTGTTGGCCATTATGTTTGCTGTACTCTGTGTAGGTGGTTCTCTAGGTGGTGGGAATATGTTTCAGGCAAATCAAGCTTTCAATCAGTTGGCTGAAATTCCAGGTTGGGAAGGATTCTCCGCCTATGGCTTCTATTTTGGAATTGTAATGGCGATTCTTGTAGGTGTAGTAATTGTTGGGGGAATAAAAAGTATAGCAAAGGTAACCGACAAAATAGTCCCTGCTATGGTGGGAATTTATGTCGTTTCTGCTATAGTAATTATCGGTTTTAACTATGAAAACTTAGGACACGGCTTCAATACAATTATTACAGGTGCTTTTAGCCCTGATGCAATGTATGGTGGATTTATCGGAGTGCTGATTTTAGGATTCCAACGTGCGGCTTTTTCTAATGAAGCAGGGGTTGGATCTGCACCAATTGCCCATGCTGCGGCAAAAACAGATGAGCCAGTGAGTGAAGGTGTGGTTGCTGTCCTGGAACCCTTCATCGATACGGTTGTCGTTTGTACTATGACAGCTTTAGTGATTATTTTTACCGGCTATGCTCAAGACCCTGAAGGATTAGAAGGTGCAGCCTTAACATCTGCTGCATTCTCCTCTTCATTAGGAGATTGGTCGCTGTATGTACTCTCTTTTGCAGTGGTTTTATTTGCATTTTCAACAATGATTTCTTGGTCGTATTATGGACTTAAAGCTTGGACCTATGTGTTTGGAGAAACCAAAACAGCAGGATTAGTTTATAAATTTATATTTTTGGTATTCGTGGTAATAGGATCTTCTGTGGGATTAGGAGCTGTAATTGATTTTTCAGATCTAATGATTCTAGGAATGGCTTTCCCGAATATTTTAGGACTACTTATTATGTCAGGTGAAGTGAAATCTGATATGATTGATTATTTTAGTAGAGTAAAGTCTGGAGCGATTAAGAAATTTAAATAGTAATATTGTCGAAAAATAACTGGGATAGCGATTGGGTGCACTTCTCGAAAAAATCACGTCGAGGAATTTTGGTGTTGCTTATTTTATTTGTCCTCATTGCTGTAGCTCCTAGATTATACCATAACTATGTTTACACCCCACCAAATTACAATGTCAAGTACAGCGCTATCGTAGACAACCCTTCAGATTCATCCATTGTTAAAGAAACCCGATATCGTCAACCTGATGTGAGTTTTGACCCAAATGTGTATACATTAGAGGAGTGGAAATCAGTTGGACTTTCAGAAAAACAAGCCCAATCAATATTGAAATACTTAGGAAGTGGTGCCCAATTAAGGGTCAAGTCAGACTTGAAAAAGCTATACGTTATCGATGATGAATTGTACTCGTTACTTGAACCAAAACTGAATCTTCCTGACTCAATAGAAGGAAAGAAGAGTCAAAGCAAACCAACGTATAATACTGATTATGATAAAACTCAGGGTCTTGAAGAGGATAGGGATGAAATTGGAGAAGAAACTGTTGAATTAGCACCTATGTCGATCAACCATGCCTCAAGTAGAGAACTACAAACCATTCCTGGAATCGGTCCTTTCTTCGCAAAGGAAATCCTGAAAATCAGAGAGAATTATGGAGGATTTATTTCTTCTGATCAGTTACTTGATATCTATCGAATGGACGAAGAAAAGTTGAGTGAAATATTGCCTTACCTTATTATAGATCCTAATGAAGTCAATAAACTAAATGTTAATACCGCGAGTGAAGAGCAGCTTAGGAAACATCCACTAATCAGTAGAGATATGGCCAAATCAATTGTTTATTTTAGAAAGAACCATAAAGAATATGACTCATTGAATGATTTGCTTTTGTCTCCATACATTGATGGACAGGTCTTAAAGACAATTATGCCTTATCTGAAAGTAGAATAATTTGGAATACAAAAGGTTCAAGCTTTAAAAAAATATTATCTTCGCCTTTTTGAAATCTACTTTTTGTAGTGATTTTTGTAAAAACCATAAATAGTAAACACAATGAATTTCGATTTGAACGAGAATCAGTTAATGATTCAACAAATGATACGCGATTTTGCTGAAAAGGAAATCAAACCCAATTTGTTAGAATGGGATGAAAAAGAACTCTTTCCTGTTGATGTGATGAAAAAACTAGGTGATCTAGGATTGCTTGGTATTTACATTCCTGAAGAATATGGAGGAAGTGGTTTCTCTTATGATGAATATGTAACTGCCTTGATCGAATTAGGAAAAGTTTGTGGTGGACTTGGACTCTCTGTTGCAGCACATAACTCACTATGTACTGGACATATTTATTATCATGGTTCTGAAGAACAAAAAAGAAAATACCTTCCAAAATTAGCTTCAGGTGAATTTATTGGTGCGTGGGGATTAACAGAGCCAAATACAGGGTCTGACGCCATGAGAATGAAAACAACCGCTGTTAAAGAAGGGAATGAATGGGTTATTAATGGTGCAAAAAACTGGATTACCCACGGATTGTCTGGTGATGTAGCTGTTGTTTTAGTTCGTACTGGAGAATTATTAGACAGTAAAGGAATTACTGCTTTTATCGTAGAAAAAGGAACACCTGGTTTCTCTGCTGTTAAAATTGGTGATAAATTAGGAGTAAGAGCGAGTGAAACTGCTGAACTTATTTTTGATAATGTTCGTGTACCCGAAGAAAATGTCATTGGTGAAGTCGGAATGGGATTTGTTCAAGCGATGCAAATTCTTGATGGTGGTAGAATCTCTATTGCTGCATTAAGTTGTGGTATCGCTAGGGGAGCATATGAAGCGTCTGTGAAATACGCAAAAGAAAGAGAACAGTTCGGAAAACCGATTGCTTCATTCCAAGGAATTAGTTTTAAATTGGCAGATATGGCCACAAATGTTCATGCAGCAGAGTTGTTGACTTTTAACGCAGCAGCCTTGAAGAATAAGGGTCAAAAACTGACCAAAGAAGGAGCTTTTGCTAAATATTTTGCCAGCGAAACTGCAGTGACCTGCGGAAATGAAGCTGTCCAAATTATGGGTGGGTATGGATATACAAGAGAGTATCCTGCTGAGAAGTTTTTGAGAGATGCTAAGCTGATGACCATTGGTGAAGGAACATCAGAAATTCAAAAAGTAGTTATTTCAAGAGAAATTTTGAAATAAGTATTGTTCATAAGATTTATCTTATTATCTTTGCCATCCAATTTACTGAATTAGAAACTGAAATTAATTATAGAATATGTTAGTAATACCTGTAAAAGAAGGAGAGAACATAGAGAGAGCTCTCAAGAAATATAAGAAGAAGTTTGAAAAAACTGGTAGAATGCGTGAAATCCGTAGACGTAAAGAATTTATCAAGCCGTCAGTTTTAATGCGTCAGCAACGTATTAAAGCAGGATACAAACAACGTATGCAGTCTAAGGAGATATAAACATATTTTATTAAAATACGTTAAGGAGTCTATTTATAGACTCCTTTTTTTATTTTTATACCTATGCTTGAACGCTTCCTTGTATATTTAAACACTGAAAAACGTGCTTCCGACCATACATCATTGGCCTATAAAAAGGATGTTCAAACTTTTTTAGATTTTGTGGTGGTGGAGAGTGAGCCGGAATTGAAAGAATTAACTCATCAAAGTGTTCGTGGGTGGATTGTCGAATTGATCAATAATGGACAATCTAACCGTACAGTCAACCGGAAACTGTCTGCCTTAAGAACTTTTTTTAAGTGGGCCCAAAAAAACAACATCATCGAAGTTGATCCAATGTTAAAAATTAAAGGGCCTAAGCAAGAAAAAAGATTGCCCGAATTTGTGAAGGAAGAAGAGATTCAATTGGAGCAATTGAATGAGTTGTTTCCTGAAGGGTTCCCTGGTTTACGCGATCGTTTAATTATCGAGGTTTTGTATCAAACGGGTATGCGACTTTCCGAGTTAATTCATCTAAAAAGAATGGATTTTCAAAATAACACCTTAAAAGTACTGGGTAAAAGAAATAAGGAAAGGATAATCCCAATTACAAAAGAACTGTCAGATCAATTGAACCTCTATTTAGAATCTCCAAGTTATCAGGCTGCGCGAATTGAATATCTCTTCATAACCGACAAAGGCAAAAAAATGTATCCTAAGTTTGTTTATAGAAAGGTAAAGTATTATTTGTCTTTGTTGACCAACTTAAATAAGCGGAGTCCACATGTGTTACGTCATACTTTTGCTACCCACATGTTGAATAATGGTGCTGGTTTGGAAACATTAAAAGAAGTTTTAGGACATGCCAGTCTAAGTGCGACGCAAGTGTACACCCACAATTCCTTTGATCAAATTGCGAAAATTTATGGTCAGTCTCATCCCCGTGGCGGTAAAAAGGACTAGGATTTTAATTCAATCCATGTTTTTTTATTGTTTTTTTTAATCGATTATGTGTTGTCAGTAGTACTTCGGATTGAGGTGAACTGAATTTAGGGCTTGAATTCATAGAAAAGGATATTTTTTTTCAAAAAAAAAGTAAAATATTTAAGATCAACCAACGTCTTGTAATACAATGTGTTGAGGTGTTATTTAGGTGCAAAAACAAGAGGTAGAGAAAAAAAGTTTGAATTTTTTTTAAAAAAGTGCTTGTTGTAATTCATTTATTTTATACATTTGCAACCCCGAACGGGTTAGTAAAAACAAGTTAGGGAGTTCTTTAAAAGATTATTATTAATACCAATATTAAGCGCCGATGTAGCTCAGCTGGCTAGAGCAGCTGATTTGTAATCAGCAGGTCGGGGGTTCGAGTCCCTCCATCGGCTCTAAAATATATTGGGGGGATACTCAAGCGGCCAACGAGGACAGACTGTAAATCTGTTGGTTTTTACCTTCGAAGGTTCGAATCCTTCTCCCCCCACACATATGTTCTAGTGCTTAATGAAAAAAATAAAAGCGGGAGTAGCTCAGTTGGTAGAGCGTCAGCCTTCCAAGCTGAGGGTCGCGAGTTCGAGTCTCGTCTCCCGCTCTTTTATAATCTTTTTAAAGGCTCGCTGCCGATGTAGCTCAGGGGTAGAGTGCTTCCTTGGTAAGGAAGAGGTCACGAGTTCAATTCTCGTCATTGGCTCGAAGAAGGAGAGTACATGTCGGAAATCACTCATAGAAATGGGTGAATTTTCTTGTATGTAACAAGTAGGTGAATAAATTAGTATATTAACAAGTAACAAATAAAAAATGGCTAAGGAAACATTTAATCGTTCCAAACCACACTTAAACATTGGAACACTCGGTCACGTCGATCACGGTAAGACAACATTAACTGCTGCTATCGCTGCGGTTTTGTCAGCAAAAGGTTTTTGCGAAGCTCGTAGTTTTGACACAATCGATAACGCTCCTGAGGAGAAAGAACGTGGTATTACTATCAATACATCTCACATTGAGTATGAAACTGAAAATCGTCACTACGCACACGTAGATTGTCCAGGTCACGCCGACTATGTTAAGAACATGGTAACAGGTGCTGCTCAAATGGATGGTGCGATTTTAGTTGTTGCTTCAACAGATGGACCAATGCCACAAACACGTGAGCACATTCTTTTAGGACGCCAGGTTGGTGTTCCAAGAATTGTTGTTTTCATGAACAAAGTGGATTTGGTTGATGACGAAGAATTATTAGAGTTGGTTGAGCTTGAGATTAGAGAGCTTTTATCATTCTATGATTACGATGGAGATAACTCACCAGTTATTCAAGGTTCTGCTTTAGGAGCTCTTAACGGTGATGAAAAATGGTCTGCAAAAGTAATGGAGCTTATGGAAGCTGTTGATACTTGGATCGAATTGCCTCCACGTGATGTAGATAAACCATTCTTGATGCCTGTTGAGGACGTATTCTCGATTACTGGTCGTGGTACTGTTGCAACTGGACGTATCGAAAGTGGAGTTATTAACTCTGGTGAAGAAGTTGACATCCTTGGGATGGGAGACGAAAAAATTAAATCTGTAGTTACGGGAGTTGAAATGTTCCGTAAGATTCTAGATAGAGGTGAAGCTGGTGATAACGTTGGTCTTCTTTTAAGAGGTATTGACAAGTCAGATATCCGTCGTGGTATGGTTATTTGTAAGCCTGGTTCTACAACTCCTCATGCTAAATTTAAAGCTGAGATTTATGTTCTTAAGAAAGAAGAGGGTGGACGTCATACTCCATTCCATAACCGTTACCGTCCACAGTTCTACTTCCGTACAACTGATGTGACTGGGGAGATTCTTTTAGGAGAAGATCGCGACATGGTTATGCCTGGTGATAACGTAACAATTACTGTTGAACTTATCGTTCCTATTGCTATGGACAAAGGACTTCGTTTTGCAATCCGTGAGGGTGGTAGAACTGTAGGTGCTGGTCAGGTAACTGAGATCTTAAGTTAAGCATTTAATAAATTAGAAAAAGGGGAGTTCTTTTGACTCCCCTTTTTCCACTACGGGTGTAGCTCAGTTGGTAGAGTACTGGTCTCCAAAACCATTGGTCGTGGGTTCGAATCCTACCGCCCGTGCTAATAAGAAAGAAAGTGGCAAATATTGTAGAATATCTTCAGGATACATACCATGAGTTAGTTCATAAAGTGAGCTGGCCTACATGGACAGAGTTACAGAACAACACTATTATTGTAGTGATAGGTTCTGTTATATTTTCCTTACTTATATTTGTAATGGATTTTATCTTTGGTATAAATCCATCAACTTATTTCTGGAAAGGAATTCTTGGATTAATTTATCCATAATTATTAATAGTGATACGTTAACAGAATAACTGTGGAAGAAGTTAAAAAAAGATGGTACGTTGTTCGCGCTATTAGCGGAAAAGAAAGCATGGTAAAGGAATACCTAGAAATGGAAATCAATCGTCAAAATTTGGGTGATTTCTTTGGACAGATTCTGATACCAACTGAAAAAGTTTTTCAAATTAGAAATGGTAAGAAAATTTCGAAAGAAAAGACTTTTTTACCTGGATATGTTCTGATTGAAGCTGCGCTTGTAGGTGAAGTACCTCACGTTATTAAAGGAGTTCCTAATGTAATTGGCTTCCTAGGTGCTGAAAAGCATGGAGACCCATTACCAATGAGAAAATCTGAAGTGAACCGTATTCTTGGTAAAGTGGATGAGATGTCAGAAAACGAGGCGGAAATGAAAATTCCATTCGTTATCGGAGAATCAGTTAAGGTGGTTGATGGACCATTTAATAATTTTAATGGAACTATCGAAGAAATTAACGAAGAGAAAAAGAAACTTAAGGTGATGGTGAAAATATTCGGTCGTAAGAACTTGGTCGAATTGAGCTATATGCAAGTGGATAAAGAAAGTTAATAATAAGTATTTTAACCAGTAGGAGTGACGGTGATGATTAAAGCTTCCCATCGATACGGTCACGTGAGTACTACACAAATTATATATAAATGGCTAAAGAAGTAGCAGGTTTGATCAAATTACAGATCAAAGGTGGTGCAGCAAATCCTTCTCCGCCCGTTGGTCCCGCACTTGGTGCAAAAGGGGTTAACATCATGGAGTTCTGTAAGCAGTTTAACTCAAGAACACAAGATAAGGCTGGAAAAGTATTACCTGTTGTAATTACCGTATATGGTGATAAGTCGTTCGATTTTATCATTAAAACACCCCCAGCAGCAGTACAATTGTTGGATGCAGCTAAGCTTAAAAAAGGTTCCGCTGAACCAAACCGTGTAAAAGTGGCGTCGGTTTCTTGGGATCAAGTAAAAGCAATTGCAGAAGACAAAATGACTGATTTAAATTGTTTTACAGTTGAATCAGGAATGAAGATGGTTGCTGGAACAGCAAGAAGTATGGGAATCACTGTAAAGGGAGAATTTCCTAAAAACTAAAAAACATTAATCATGGGACGTATTTCTAAAAAAAGAAAAGAAGCGCTTTCAAAGTATGACTTTGACAAGACGTATTCGTTGACTGAAGCGTGTGATTTAGTAAAGGAAATCACCAATGCAAAATTTGATGCTTCTGTTGACATCAGTGTAAGGCTAGGGGTTGACCCTAGAAAAGCAAACCAAATGGTTAGAGGAACTGTTGCTCTACCTCATGGAACTGGAAAGGATATTAAAGTACTTGTACTTTGTACACCTGATAAAGAACAAGAGGCAAAAGACGCAGGTGCTGATCACGTTGGTCTGGATGAATACATTGAGAAAATCAAAGGTGGTTGGACTGATATTGACGTTATTATCACTATGCCTTCTGTAATGGGGAAAGTTGGAGCTTTAGGACGTATTTTAGGGCCTAGAGGTTTGATGCCGAACCCAAAAACTGGTACTGTAACAATGGACGTAGCAAAAGCAGTTCAAGAAGTTAAAGCTGGTAAAATTGATTTCCGTGTTGATAAATTCGGTATTGTTCACAGTAATATTGCTAAAGTTTCATTTGAAGGAAGCAAAATTAAAGACAACGCAGCTGAATTATTAAGCACTTTAATCAAGATGAAACCATCTGCAGCTAAAGGAACTTATATCAAAAGTATATACATGAGTTCTACTATGAGCCCAAGTATTCAAATTGATGCGAAAACTGTTGTCGCTTAAAATTTTTAAATATGAAAAGAGAAGAAAAAGCGCAGTACATAGAAGATTTAACAGCAGAACTAAAAGAAGCTGGTGTATTCTATCTAGCAGATACATCAGAGTTGACTGTAGACAAAATTAATGAACTTAGAGGAAGATGTTTCAAAAACAACGTTAGCTTAAAAGTTGTAAAGAATACTTTACTTGAAAAAGCAATCGAAAATGTTTCTGAAAAGAATCTAGGTGAATTAGTTGGTGTTCTTTCAGGACCAACTTCTATCATGTTCGCTGAAGTAGGTAATGCGCCTGCTAAAGTGATTAAAGATTTCCGCAAAAAGAACGATAAGCCTATTCTTAAAGCAGCTTATGTTGAAGAAACCGTTTACTTAGGTGACGAGAATCTTGAAGCATTGACAGCAATCAAGAGCAAGGACGAACTTATCGGAGATATTATTACCTTACTACAAAGCCCAGCTAAAAACGTTGTGTCTGGTCTTAAAGGTCAAGGTGGTAAAATCGCTGGAATCCTTAAAACGCTCTCAGAAAGAGCATAAATTAATTAATTATTATTATTGAACCTTTTTTAAAATAAAATAAAATGGCTGAATTAAAAGACATCGCTGAAACATTAGTTAACCTTACAGTAAAAGACGTTAACGAATTAGCAAACATTCTAAAAGATGAGTACGGTATCGAGCCTGCTGCTGCTGCAGTTGCAGTTGCTGGTGGTGCTGCTGGAGCTGGTGAAGCTGCAGACGAAAAAACAGAATTTGACGTAATCCTTAAAGCTGCCGGTGGTAGTAAATTGGCTGTAGTTAAATTAGTGAAAGAACTTACTGGACTTGGTCTTAAAGAAGCTAAAGAATTAGTTGATGGCGCTCCATCTCCTGTTAAGGAAGGAATCGCTAAAGACGAAGCTGATGCATTGAAAACTTCATTAGAAGAAGCAGGAGCTGAAGTTGAAGTTAAGTAATAACTATACTTATTTTACAGTACAGGCATCCTCGATTTTCGGGATGCCTTGTGCTGTTTTTATGCATTTATACGCATCTGGTTCTTTTTTCTAACAAAATTTCGTAGTCTTGGCAACATCAAATAATATCGCTACAAGAATTAATTTCGCTTCTAGCAAAAGTGTTTTTGAATATCCTGACTTTTTGGATGTTCAATTAAAATCATTCCGTGAGTTTTTTCAACTTGAAACAACTCCAGAAAACAGAGAAAAAGAAGGTCTCTTTAAAGTGTTTTCTGAAAACTTCCCGATAACGGATACTAGAAATCAGTTTGTCCTTGAATTTTTGGACTACTTCATTGATCCGCCTCGCTACTCTATTGAAGAGTGTATTGAACGTGGGTTGACGTATAGTGTTCCGTTGAAGGCTAAATTGAAACTATACTGTACTGATCCAGAACATGAGGATTTTGAAACAATTGTTCAAGATGTTTATCTTGGAACAATTCCCTACATGACGCCAAAAGGATCTTTCGTAGTGAATGGTGCAGAACGTGTTATCGTTTCGCAATTACACCGTTCTCCTGGAGTGTTCTTTGGACAATCTAGGCACGCAAATGGTACAAAACTTTACTCTGCCAGAATTATCCCTTTCAAAGGGTCGTGGATAGAGTTCGCAACTGACATTAATAATGTCATGTATGCATATATCGATCGTAAGAAAAAGCTTCCTGTTACAACTTTGTTCAGAGCTATTGGTTACGAAAGTGATAAAGATATTTTAGAAATATTCGACCTTGCAGATGAAGTTAAAGCAACTAAAACAAACTTGAAAAAAGTTTTAGGTCGTAAACTCGCAGCAAGAGTACTAAAATCATGGATCGAAGATTTCGTTGATGAAGACACTGGTGAAGTGGTTTCTATTGAACGTAATGAGGTAATTCTCGATCGTGATACTGTCCTCGATAAAGACAATATTGAAGAAATTATTGACGCAGGAACTAAAACTATCATCCTTCATAAGGAAGATGTAAATTCTGCCGATTTTACTATTATATATAATACCCTACAAAAAGATACTGCTAACTCTGAAAAAGAAGCAGTAGAGGTAATCTATAGACAATTACGTAACGCTGAGCCGCCTGATTTTGAAACTGCACGTAGTGTTTTTGAAAAATTATTCTTCTCAGATACGCGTTATGATCTTGGTGAAGTAGGTCGTTTTAGAATCAATAAAAAACTTAAAATCTCTGATGAAGAAGAGTCAAGAGTTTTAACGAAAAATGATATAATTAAAATCATTAAATATCTGATTGAGTTGATTAACTCAAAAGCAGAGGTTGATGATATTGACCACCTTTCTAATCGTCGTGTTAGAACGGTTGGTGAACAATTGTATTCTCAATTCGGTGTGGGTCTGGCGCGTATGGCTAGAACTATCCGTGAGAGAATGAACGTGCGTGATAACGAAGTGTTTACGCCTATTGACTTAATTAACGCGAAAACACTTTCGTCTGTGATTAATTCATTCTTTGGTACAAACCAGTTGTCTCAGTTTATGGATCAAACTAATCCACTTTCTGAAGTAACGCATAAAAGACGTTTTTCTGCACTTGGACCTGGTGGTCTTTCTAGAGAACGTGCAGGATTCGAGGTGCGTGATGTTCACTATACGCACTACGGACGACTCTGTACAATTGAAACTCCTGAGGGTCCAAATATTGGTCTGATTTCTTCTCTTTGTGTATTCGCAAAGGTGAATAAACTCGGATTTATTGAAACGCCCTATAGAAAAGTAGTTAATGGTAAAGTTCAACTGGATGAAGAACCAATTTACTTAACTGCTGAAGAAGAGGATGCAAAAATGATTGCGCAAGCAAACGCTCCTTTAAATGACAATGGTGAATTTATTGGAGACATGGTGAAAGCTCGTGAGGAAGGTGACTTCCCTGTTGTTGAACCAAGCGAAATTGATTTAATGGATGTTGGTGCCAACCAAATTGCTTCGATTGCCGCTTCATCTATTCCTTTCTTGGAACATGATGATGCCAACCGTGCATTGATGGGATCAAACATGCAGCGTCAAGCACTTCCTTTATTGAAGCCTGAATCTCCAATTGTAGGAACAGGTATCGAAAGATTAGTAGCGCGTGATTCACGTGTATTAATCAACGCTGAAGGTAACGGAGTTGTCGAGTATGTTGATGCAAATGAAATTGTAATTAAGTATGACCTTTCTGAAGAAGATGAAATAGTTTCTTTCGATGGAAATACGAAAACATATAGTTTAACTAAGTTTAAGAAAACAAACCAAGGTTCTACTATGAACCTAAAACCTATTGTTAAGAAAGGTGATGCAGTTACTGCTGGTCAAGTTCTTTGTGAAGGTTATGCAACTCAGCAAGGTGAATTAGCGCTTGGACAAAACATGAAGGTAGCCTTCATGCCTTGGAAAGGTTATAACTTTGAGGATGCAATTGTGATCTCGGAAAGAGTGGTACGTGAAGACGTATTTACTTCTGTTCATATCGATGAATACTCTCTAGAAGTAAGAGATACAAAACGTGGTATGGAAGAGCTTACTGCTGATATTCCTAACGTAAGTGAAGAAGCTACTCGTGACTTAGATGAAAATGGATTAATTCGTATCGGAGCTGAGGTGAAAGAGGGGGATATCTTAATCGGTAAGATTACGCCGAAAGGAGAGACAGATCCTTCACCTGAAGAGAAATTATTGCGCGCTATCTTTGGTGACAAAGCGGGTGATGTGAAAGATGCTTCATTGAAAGCTGGACCTTCCTTGAAAGGTGTGGTAATCAATAAAAAACTTTTCTCTAGAGCTGTAAAAGATAGAAAAACTAAAGCGCAGGATAAACCAATTCTTGAAAACTTAGATGCCGAATACGAAAAGGATTTAGGTGATTTGAAAGCGATTCTTGTTCAAAAATTATTGGTGATTCTAGATGGTAAAAAATCAGCTGGGGTAACAAATAACTTTAGAGAAGAAATCATTAAAAAAGGATCCAAATTCTCTGAAAAAGCACTAAGTATTATCGATTATACAATCGTTAATCCTAGTAAGTGGACAGATGAGGATGACACCAATTCAATGATTCAGCGTGTTATTCACAACTTCACAATTAAAGCAAACGATTTATTAGGTAACTATAAACGTAAAAAATTCCACATTTCTGTTGGTGATGAATTACCTGCAGGTATCGTGAAATTAGCTAAAGTTTACCTAGCGAAGAAAAGAAAGCTTAAAGTTGGTGATAAAATGGCTGGTCGTCACGGAAATAAAGGTATTGTGGCAAACATTGTTCGTCAAGAAGATATGCCATTCCTTGATGATGGAACTCCAGTTGATATTGTGTTGAACCCGTTAGGGGTACCTTCACGTATGAACCTTGGTCAGATTTATGAAACTGTTCTTGGATGGGCAGGTCAGAAATTAAACGTGAAATTCGCAACGCCTATTTTTGATGGTGCTGAACCTTCAGAGGTAGCTGAATACTGTGATAAAGCAGGAATTCCACATGCGGGTAAGACTTACCTTTATGATGGAGGTACTGGAGAACGTTTCCACCAACCAGCAACTGTTGGGGTAATTTACATGTTGAAATTATCACACATGGTTGATGATAAAATGCACTCACGTTCGATCGGACCATACTCGTTGATTACGCAACAACCACTTGGTGGTAAGGCACTCTTTGGAGGTCAGCGTTTTGGTGAGATGGAGGTATGGGCTCTTGAGGCATTCGGGGCATCAAATATCTTACAAGAAATCTTGACTGTTAAATCGGATGATGTTAATGGTAGAGCAAAAGCTTATGAAGCTATTGTAAAAGGTGATAACCTTCCAAAGCCTGGTATTCCAGAATCATTCAATGTTCTTTTACATGAATTGAGAGGATTAGGTTTAAATATCAAGATGGATTAGTAGTCAAAGTTTAATTGAAAACACTTGTTTAAAATGGCGTATAAAAAAGATACTCAAAATACGGTGAAAGATTTTAATAAAATCACCATTTCATTGGCTTCTCCAGAACAAATTCTGGAGCAGTCAAGTGGAGAGGTTTTAAAGCCGGAAACGATAAACTACAGAACTTACAAACCTGAAAGAGATGGTTTGTTCTGTGAGCGTATTTTTGGACCTGTTAAGGACTATGAATGTCACTGTGGAAAATACAAAAGAATCCGTTATAAAGGAATCGTTTGTGACCGTTGTGGGGTTGAAGTTACAGAGAAAAAAGTACGTCGTGAACGTATGGGACACATTCAATTGGTTGTTCCTGTTGCACATATCTGGTATTTCAGATCTTTACCAAATAAAATTGGTTACCTTTTAGGTTTACCAACTAAAAAATTAGATCAAATTATTTACTACGAAAGATACGTAGTAATTCAAGCTGGTGTTGCGAAAAGTGCGGATGGCGAAGAGTTGGAGGTAATGCAATTCCTTACGGAAGAAGAATACCTAGATATCTTAGACGAAATCCCACAGGATAACCAATATCTTGATGACACTGATCCAAATAAATTCATCGCTAAGATGGGGGCTGAAGCTCTATTTGATTTATTGAAAGGATTAGACCTTCATCAATTATCATTTGACCTTAGACACAAAGCTAACAACGAAACTTCAATGCAGCGTAAAAACGAAGCATTGAAACGTTTACAAGTGGTTGAAGCAATGCGTGATTCACAGGATAGAATTGAAAATCGTCCAGAATGGATGATCATTAAAGTTGTTCCTGTTACTCCGCCTGAATTGAGACCTTTGGTGCCGCTCGATGGTGGTCGTTTTGCAACTTCCGACTTAAATGATTTATACAGACGTGTTATTATTCGTAACAACCGTTTGAAAAGATTAATTGAAATTAAAGCTCCTGAAGTAATTCTACGTAACGAAAAACGTATGCTTCAAGAATCTGTTGATTCTTTATTTGACAACTCTAGAAAATCGAGTGCAGTTAAAACTGAATCTAACAGACCTTTAAAATCATTGTCTGACTCATTAAAAGGAAAACAAGGTCGTTTCCGTCAAAACTTGCTAGGTAAACGTGTTGATTATTCTGCACGTTCTGTAATTTCTGTAGGTCCAGACCTTAAACTTCACGAATGTGGTTTGCCAAAAGATATGGCTGCTGAGCTTTACAAGCCATTCGTAATAAGAAAACTAATAGAAAGAGGAGTTGTTAAAACGGTTAAATCTGCAAAGAAAATCGTTGATAAAAAAGAGGCAATTGTTTGGGATATTTTAGAAAACGTGATTAAATCTCACCCTGTTCTATTAAACCGTGCCCCTACGCTTCACCGTTTAGGTATTCAAGCATTCCAACCAAAATTAATCGAAGGAAAAGCAATTAGTCTACACCCTTTAGTGTGTACTGCATTTAACGCCGATTTTGATGGTGACCAGATGGCGGTGCATTTACCACTTGGTAATGCAGCTATTTTAGAAGCGCAAATTTTAATGCTTTCTTCTCACAACATCCTAAACCCTGCTAACGGTGCACCTATTGCTGTACCTTCTCAGGATATGGTTTTAGGTCTTTACTATATGACCAAGGGTAGAGTTTCTGATGAGGAAAGAACAATGCGTGGGGAAGGAATGACTTTCTATTCTCCTGAAGAAGTTCAAATTGCTTTAAATGAAGGTCGCGTAGATTTACACGCACATATTAAAGTTAAAACTGAAGTTCTTGATGGAAAAGGAGGGCTAGAACAAAAAATTATCGAAACTACTGTTGGACGTGTATTGTTCAATGAGATGGTGCCGAAAGAAGTTGGTTACATCAACGATGTTTTAACCAAGAAAGCACTACGTGATATTATTGGAGTAGTATTGAAAATTTCGGGTACTTCTCGTACTGTTCAATTCCTTGATGATATCAAAACTGTTGGTTTCGATATGGCCTTTAAAGGTGGATTGTCGTTCAACTTGAATGATATCGTTATTCCAAAAGAAAAAGAAATTTTAGTGGATAAAGCGAAAGCAAATGTCGCAGAGGTTATGGATAACTATAACATGGGACTAATCACTAATAATGAAAGATATAACCAAATTATTGATATTTGGACACGTACCAACTCTCGTTTAACGAACACTTTAATGGAACAGTTGAAAGCCGATAAGCAAGGTTTCAACGCCATTTATATGATGTTTGATTCAGGAGCGCGTGGATCTAAAGAGCAGATTCGTCAGCTTTCTGGAATGCGTGGTCTTATGGCGAAACCTCAGAAATCTGGGGCTTCTAGTCAAGAGATTATTGAAAACCCAATTCTTTCGAATTTTAAAGAGGGACTTTCAATTCTTGAGTACTTTATTTCAACTCACGGTGCTCGTAAAGGTCTTGCCGATACAGCATTGAAAACAGCCGATGCTGGTTACTTGACAAGACGTTTAGTGGACGTAGCGCAAGATGTTGTTGTAAATGAAGTAGATTGCGGTACCTTAAGAGGTATTGTAGCAACTCCATTGAAGAAAAACGATGAAATCGTTGAACCATTATACGACAGAATCGTAGGTAGAAGTGCCGTACATGATGTATATGATGATGACGACAACTTAATCGTTGAAGGAGGAGAGTTAATTACTGAAGACGTTGCGAAAGCAATCGATGATGCGGGAATTGACGAAGTAGAAATTCGCTCTGTATTGACTTGTGAGTTAAGAAGAGGAGTTTGTGCTAAATGTTATGGTCGTAACCTTGCAACAAACCGTGAAGCTCAATTAGGAGATTCAATTGGTGTTGTTGCTGCGCAGTCGATTGGTGAACCAGGTACTCAGCTTACACTTCGTACATTCCACGTTGGGGGTACTGCCTCTAATATTGCGGATGAAAGCGACTTGAAAGCTAAAGCAAACGGTAAACTGGAAATCGATGAGTTAAGAACAATTACTAAAGTAGAAAAAGACGGAACGAAAAAAGAAATCGTTGTGGGTCGTTCTGCTGAATTGAAAATCATTGATAAGAAAACTGGTTTAGCAGCAATGACGGCTAACGTACCTTATGGTGCTGAAATGGTTACTGAAACAAATGTGGACATCAAAAAAGGTGATGTAATTTGTAAATGGGACCCTTATAACGCGGTTATTATTTCTGAATACAATGGTATTATCGAATTTGATAATGTTCTTGAAGGTATTACTTACCGTGAAGAGGTCGATGAGCAAACTGGATTTACTGAAAAGGTAATTACGGAAACAAGAGATAAAAAGAAAAACCCAACTATTGTCATTAAAAACAAGAAAGGTGAAGTCTTAAAATCATACCCAATCCCTGTTAATGCTCACGTTTCTGTAAAAGAAGGTGAAGAAATTCAACAAGGATATAGTTTAGTGAAGATTCCTAGAGTAGGTGGTAAAGGAGGGGATATTACAGGAGGTTTACCTCGTATTACTGAGCTTTTCGAAGCACGTAACCCATCTAACCCTGCTGTAGTTTCTGAAATTGACGGTATTGCTAGCTATGGTAAAATCAAACGTGGTAACCGTGAGGTGATCATCGAAGCGAAAACGGGTGAAACTAAGAAGTACTTAGTGCCTCTATCAAAGCACATCCTTGTTCAAGAAAATGACTTTGTTCGTGCTGGACAATCTCTTTCAGATGGTGCAATAACGCCAAAAGATATTTTGAATATTCAAGGGCCAACTGCCGTACAGGAATACCTAGTAAATGAGGTTCAAGAAGTTTACCGTTTACAAGGGGTGAAGATTAACGATAAGCACTTTGAGGTAATTGTTCGCCAAATGATGCTGAAAGTTGAAATTGATGATGCAGGAGATACACGTTTCCTTGAAAATCAAGCAGTGCATAAGGCTGATTTCATGGAGGAAAACGACAGAATCTTTGGTATGAAATACGTTGAAGATGCAGGGGACTCCCAAGAACTTAAAGTAGGACAGATTGTTTCTGCTCGTAGATTGAGGGATGAAAACACGCAGTTGAAACGTGAAGATGCTAAGCTTGTTGTTGCTCGTGATGCAGTTGCTGCTACTTCCAAACCGATGTTGCAAGGAATTACACGTTCTTCGCTTCAAACCCAATCATTCATTTCTGCAGCTTCCTTCCAGGAAACTACAAAAGTGTTGAACGAAGCAGCTATTTCTGGTAAGGTTGATCACTTGTTAGGACTTAAAGAAAACGTTATTGTTGGACATAAAATTCCAGCAGGTACTGGTGTTCGTAAGTTCCAAAATTTACAAGTTGCTTCAACTGAAACTTATGAAGAGGCGACCAATAAAGAAGGATAAAACTAACTTCAAATAAATTATAGGCTATCAATTTTATATTGATAGCCTTTTTTTATTACCTTTATTCTTATGGAAAACAATAACAACAAAGACAATAAACTAAACATTGAACTGCCCGAAGATATTGCTGACGGAGTATATTCTAACCTCGCTGTAATCACTCATTCACAGTCAGAATTTGTTTGCGATTTTGTTCAAATCATGCCTGGAATGCCAAAAGCTAAAGTGAGATCGAGGGTTATTATGACACCCGAAAATGCAAAAAGGCTGCTTCATGCATTACAAGACAATATCAGAAAGTTTGAAGAAAATTTAGGCACTATAAAAGATGGTAATAGTGATTTACCACCAATTAATTTTGGAACACCACCAACCGAAGCTTAAAGCGATTTTAATATAAAAAAATAAATATACATTTATCATGAGTAAATACGATGTAACTATCATTGGATCCGGACCTGGTGGATACGTAGCCGCAATTAGATGCGCACAATTAGGACTGAAAACTGCAATTATTGAGAAATACAATACACTTGGAGGAACTTGCTTAAACGTTGGATGTATCCCGTCTAAAGCACTCTTAGACTCAAGTGAGCATTATCATAATGCCGAAAACTCTTTCGAAGAGCATGGAATTAACCTGAAAGATCTTAAGCCTGACTTTAAGAAGATGGTTGAGCGTAAGAATAAAGTGGTCGACCAAACTTGTAAAGGGATTGATTTCCTTATGGATAAAAACAAAATCGATGTTCATCATGGAGTAGGTTCTTTCGTTGATAAAAACACTGTAAAAGTGATTGATGATAAAGGAAAAGAAAAGGAACTGAAAACAGATAAAGTAATCATCGCTACTGGATCTAAACCAAATTTCTTTAAAGGAATGGAGCCAGATAAAAAACGTATCATTACTTCTACAGAAGCTCTTTCTTTAAACGAAATCCCTAAATCAATGATTGTTATTGGTGGAGGTGTTATTGGTCTTGAATTAGGTTCTGTTTATGCTCGTCTTGGAACTAAAGTTGAAGTAGTTGAATTCGCCGATTCTATTATCCCTACTATGGATGTAACTATGGGAAAGGAACTTACCCGTGTGCTTAAAAAGTTGAAAATGAAATTCAACATGAAGCATAAAGTTCAAAATGTTGAAAATACAGGGAAAGGTGTAAAGGTTACTGCATTGGATAATAAAGATAAAGAGGTTACTTTTGAAGCAGACTACTGTCTTGTTGCTGTGGGAAGAAAACCATATACTGAAGGTTTAGGCCTTGAAAATGTAGGAATCAAAACAACAGATAGAGGACAAATTGATGTCAATGAAAATCTTCAAACTGCAGTTGATAACATTTATGCAATTGGAGATGTTGTTCGAGGTGCAATGCTTGCACATAAAGCTGAAGAAGAAGGTACTTTTGTTGCTGAAAAAATTGCAGGACAAATACCTCATATTAATTACAACCTCATTCCTGGAGTGGTTTATACTTGGCCAGAGGTGGCATCAGTTGGTAAAACTGAACAAGAAATTAAAGCTTCTGGTATAGAATATAAAGTGGGTTCATTCCCCATGAAAGCACTAGGTAGATCTAGGGCTTCTGGAGATATCCAAGGGTTGGTTAAAATCATCACCAATAAAGAAACTGATGAGATTTTAGGTTTTCATATGATTGGCGCGAGAGCTGCCGATTTGATAATGGAAGGTGTTGTAGCTATGGAGTACAGAGCGTCCGCTGAAGACCTAGTGCGTATGTCTCACCCTCATCCTACTTATTCCGAAGCAATTCGTGAAGCAGCAATGGATGCAACAGGTGATAGACCAATTCACGTTTAGAAATAAAAATCAAAATAATATCAATGCCTCAAGTCATATCCTTGAGGCATTGTTTTTCTAAATTAAAATGTCAACTAATAAATGCCATATTGCTTATTTCTGTGCCTCCAAAAGTTGGGGTGGTCTTGAAATGAATCAACTGCGAAATGCGCAATGGATGAGTCAAAGAGGACATAAAGTCTTGATGATTGTACAGGAAAATAGCAAAATTCACCAAGAAGCAATAAATTCTAAATTGTCTATTGCTTTTGTGAATCAACACCGAAAATACTACGATGTTCTTAATGCAGTGCGGCTTTTTAGAATCCTTAAAAAACATAATGTTTCTCATCTTATCGTTAGAGATCCAAAGGACCTAAGTCTTACTGCTATGGTGAAATCCTGGCGTAAAGAAAAACTGTTTTTAGCTTACTTTATGGAAATGCAAATTGGAATCCCAAAAAGAGATCTGTTGCATACACAAAGGTATAAAAAAATTGATTTGTGGTCTTGTCCACTCCCTTGGTTGAAAAATCAAGTTGTCGAACTAACAAATTTCCCTGAAGAAAGAACAGTGATCATTCCTTCAGGCTTAGAATTAGAAAAGTATTTTAACGCTGTTGATCGACACACTGCTAAAGAATTACTTCAGCTGAACCCTTCTAATGACTACATCGGCCTCGTCGGGCGATTTGACATTCAAAAAGGACAGCTACTACTCCTTAATGCTTTCAATCAAATCAAAACTAGTATTCAACATGATCTTGTGTTTTTAGGAGAATCTACACATGGAGAACAGGACGATTACTTAATGGAACTAAAGCGTTTTGTTAAGTATAATAATTTAGAAGATCGAGTCCACTTTAGACCGTTTAGAAAAGATGTTGAAACCTTTTATGCTGCAATCGACGTTTTTGTGATGGCAACAAAAGCAGAAACTTTTGGAATGGTAACCATTGAAGCAATGGCTTCTGGATGTAGAGTAGTGGGTAGCAATAAAGGGGGGACTGTCGAAATTCTTAACCATGGTGCTTACGGAACTCTCTTCGAATCTGAAGATGTAAATGATTTGGCTAATAATTTATTAAATTCGATACATGACACTGATTTTGAACCGAAAAAAATTATGGAAGCGTCAAAAAAATACGATGCAAATCAGGTATGCGAACTTGTAGAGGAAGCTTTGTCGTGTAAATAAAATTATCTGATGGTAAAAGCACCAAATCAAAACTGAATTCGTTATCCCAATGGAATGAAATCTATTACAGGTATAAAATTATTTGTTTTCGCACTGCTTATCGTAGTTGCTGTTCCTGTATTGAGCCAAAATTCCTCACTGAGATGGAAAACTTTACAAGTCTCTAGTGACACCCTAATTCTTGATTCACTAACCATTTATCAAAAAAGTCTGCAGGTTTTTTGTGGTGAAAAAAAACTTTCGAGTAGAGACTATTTTTTCAATGGAATTACCCGTGAATTTTATTTCGGAAAAGAATGTGCTGACTCGTTAGAATTGATGTATCGAGTGTTTAGTATTGATTTTCAAAAACCGGTTCAAACTATCGATACAAGTATGATTTATCGTGACGTAGGTGAAGTGCGTGACTATTACTTCAATCCTGTTGATCAACAAACTAATTTCTTCTCTGATGATGGAATCAAGAAGTCAGGAAGTATTTCTAGAGGGATCAGTTTTGGAAATGCACAAGACCTTTCGGTTAACTCCACACTAAATCTTCAATTGTCTGGTGAAATCGCTAATAATATGAATATATTGGCCACTGTTACTGACGATAACTTACCGATTCAGCCTGATGGAAATACCAATCAATTGCAAGAGTTTGATCAAGTGTTTATTCAGTTGTATGGAAAGGAATATAAAATCATTGCAGGTGATTTTTGGTTGAAAAAACCGAGCGGATATTTTACAAACTATAATAAACGTGCCCAAGGATTGTTTGGACAGTATACTTGGGGAGATGAAAAATCTAAATGGACAGCTCAAGGAGCAGGAGCCTTATCGAAAGGTAAATTTGCTAGAAACACTATTCAAGGTCAAGAGGGAAGCCAAGGACCATACCGATTAAAAGGAAATGAAAACGAACCATTTATTATGGTGCTATCTGGTACTGAAAGTGTTTATTTAGATGGGAAATTACTGGAAAGAGGTCAGGAGTTTGACTATACCATAAACTATAACACAGCAGAAGTCATATTTACTCCTCGGCATCAAATAACAAAAGATGTAAGAATAGTGGTTGAATTTCAGTATACCGACCAAAATTACGCCCGATCCTTATTTCAAGGGAGTGTAGCATACGAAAGTGATAAATTTGATTTTTGGATGAACCTTTATAGTGAACAAGATGCCAAAAATCAATCTCTACAGCAAACCTTGAGTAATAATGATAAACTCTTGTTGGGAAGTATTGGTGACAGTTTACAGCTTGCCCGATCAAACGCCATTGATAGTGTCGGATTTGTTGACAATCAAGTTACTTATAAATTGGTAGATTCGTTGGGTATTGACTCTGTGCTAGTATATTCTGTAAGTCCTGACTCAGCGTTTTATAAAGCCACTTTTACTAATGTTGGAATGGGAAATGGAAATTATGTTTTTGACAAATTTACGGCAGTGGGACGCGTATACAAATGGGTTGCCCCAATTGGAGGTGTTCCACAAGGTGATTTTGAACCTTCTCGTCTGATTATTTCACCCAAGAAAAATGCCTTGATTTCAGTTGGAATAAATTACCGATGGAATAAAAAATGGAGGGTTATGTCAGAATTAAGCACCTCAAATAATGATGTCAATACTTTTTCAAGAATAGACAATGAAGACAATCGAGGGGTCGCAAATAAAACAACTATCGAGGGTGTTTTTAATTTGGGTAAGGACTCCTTGACGCCGTGGGCAATGACAACAGCCTTAGACTTTGAATATCGAACACAATTCTTTCAAGAAATTGAACGCTATCGAGGTGTTGAGTTCGATCGAGATTGGAACGTGCGAAATAAAAACTATTCTGGTCAACAAGTTTTGGCGAACTTGTCTGGAGGTATAAAGCATAGAGATTATGGAAAGGTCGAATTAAAAGGACAAAACTTTACTTTTGGTGGTGATTATCAAGGGAATCGTGCCCAGTTATTAGGAAATTGGAATCAAAATGGGTTTAGTGCGAATGTGAATGGGAGTTACCTGGTAAGCAAAACAGACAATGTAAATTCCTACTTACGCCATACTTTGGCTTTGAGTCAATCGCTTGGTCCGATAAAAATTGGGTTTGAAGATGACCATGAACTCAATCAATTTACTCAAGCAGATACTTTATTAATCACAGATTCTTACCAATGGTATGATTGGAAAGTCTATATCTCCAATGCCGATAGTTTAGAAAATAAATTTACAGTTTTCTACCGTGAAAGGTATGATAGAAAAAGTGATTCACTTAAGTTGGTGGATGTCGCCAAAGGACGAAGTGTAGGTGCAGACTATAATTGGATTACCAACAAAAGTAATTCCTTGACGACTATGGTAAGTTATCGAATGCTTGAAATTAAGGATGAAAAATTGATTGATCAAACACCTGAAAATTCTTTTTTAGGAAGAGTGGATTATCGACTTAACTTGTGGAAAAATGCCCTTACAGCAAGTACATTTTATGAAGTTGGCTCGGGTTTAGAAGTGAAAAAGGAGTTTCTATACATTGAGGTAAACGCAGGACAAGGAGTTTATACTTGGATTGACTATAACAACGATGGTGTTAAAGACTTAAATGAATTTGAGGTAGCACAATACCAAGACCAAGCAAAGTATATTCGTGTCTTTACGCCAAGTAATGAGTATGTTAGAACTTATTCTAATGAGTTCAACCAAACCTTGTTTTGGAGGCCAGAAAGAATTTGGCAAAGTAAAAATGGGGTCTTAAAATTCTTGTCACGACTTTCCAATCAAACACGTTTTAGAGTCAATAAAAAAATGGGCAGTCAATCTATTGAGACTTATAATCCAATAGCAAGAGATATAGCAGATACCAGCCTGATTAGTTTTAATTCGACTAAAAGAAACACACTTTATTTTAATCGTACAAATCCTATCTTTGGTGCTGATTACACATTTTCTGAAACAGCTTCAAAATCTCTGTTGGCCAATGGGTTTGATGCGAGGAAGATGACTTTTAATACGGTGTCGATGCGCTGGAATGTAATCAAAGGATTCACTATGAAATTGAATTCTGAAATAGGGCTAAAAGAATCAACAGCAGATTATACAACAGGTAGAAATTACGCTATTCAATATCACCATTTACAGCCTGAATTCATTTATCAACCCAATACAACTTTTCGTTTATCGGCAAGCGGAAGGTATGAAGAGAAAAGCAATGATAAATCAATGGGAGGAGAGAATGCGTATATTTCTGATGTAGGCCTTTCTTTAAAATGGAATCAGTTAGAGAAAGGAAGTTTAAGTGGGGAAGTGAAAATTGTTATTATTAACTATTCAGGGGTTCAAAATAACGCTTTAGCCTATGAAATGCTCGAATCTTTAAAACCAGGAAGAAATTTTACATGGGGTTTGAATTATCAAAGAAGCTTGTCTAAGAATCTACAAATCAACATCCAATACAATGGTAGGAATTCTGAGAACAGTAAGACCATACATTCTGGGGGGGTTGAAGTGCGTGCTTTTTTCTAAAACAGCTTTGATTCCTGCAAAAAAAAACATATTTTTACCATTGCTAACTCTACAGATTATTCACTTTGTAACAAATTGTTGTTAATAAATTACGGTTTTGGCAACCTTTTTTTAAGGAGCCACGTTTCAATAGTAGACACCGTATTAATCTTATGCACTACGATTATGAAAAATTTCTACCAAAACACATTAGCGTTCTTGTTATTTCTGTTGAGTATTTTTGTTTTTCAACAAGATGCAAAAGCCTCTCACGTGGCAGGAGGATATCTTCAATTTGAATGTACTGGTACACCAGGACAGTATTTAATGCGATTAATATTATACAGAGATTGTTCTGGAGTAAATCTTGGTCAAGGTAATTTAGGCGTTGATTTTACTAATAACTGTGGGGGCGTACCCAATAGACGATTTTTCGCTTCTTATGTTTCACATTCTGAAGTTTCACAAGTTTGTGTTCAACAAGCAGGGAATACGACATGTACTGGTGGTAATCTCCCAGGGTATGAAGAGTTCATTTATGAAGCAATTATTAATCTAGATGATTGTGATACGTGGACCGCTAGTTATAGCTTGTGTTGTAGAAATGGAACCAATAACTTAAATGGGCAACCAACTTTTAATATTACCACTCAGTTGAATACAGCCACTGATGATTGTAATACATCGCCAGTGGTTACTGCTCAACCTGAGCCATATGTATGTAATGGACAGCCAGTATCCTACAACTTAGGTGCTTATGAACCAGATGGTGATTCAATTTCTTATGCTTTAGTTTCTGCTACAAATAATCCAACAACTCCTTCAAATTACTCAGGAGGATTTAGTGGAACAAACCCAATTGCAGGAGTGAATATTGATCCCGTTACTGGAACAGTAACGTTTACACCCACCGTTAACGGACCCTATGTTTTTGTAATTCAAATGACCGAATATGATTCCAATGGAAATGTTGTGACGGTAACCAATTATGAATATCAAACCTATGTGGAGACTTGTAATAATGAATTGCCTCAACCTCCCTCAGCGACTCCTGGTGGTGGTGTTACGAATGTAACAGGTAGCATTGTTCAAACCGGACCCAATAGCTTAACTTTGTGTCAAGGCTTTCAAGGGTGTTTTGACGTGGTCTTTACAGATCCAGATCCGAACGACGTCTTAACAGTGACCTCTAATTTAGCAAACGTTTTACCTGGTGCAACAATTACAGAAACAGGTACTAATCCTTTAACGGTATCTGTTTGTTGGACACCAGTAACAACTTCTGGTACCGTTACGCTTAACTTCCTTGTTGAAGATGATGCTTGTCCTATTACAGGTCAAAATAACTATGGTGCCTCCATTAATGTGGTGAACCCAGGAGTACCAAGTGTTACAACAACAGACGAAACTTGTGGAGGAACTGACGAAGGAACTGCAACTATTACAATGTCAGGCGGTGTTGCACCTTTTACTTATAATATTTCCGGACCTCAAAACAACACGAATACCTCGGGTAACTTTACTAATTTACCGCCAGGTAACTATAACTATACTGTAAATACCGGAGGTGGTTGTGATGTGACAGGAACTTTTACTATTAATCCTGGCCCTCCACTTCCTGTTACCGTAAACTCTACTCCTTTATCTTGTAATGGAGCTGCTGATGGAACTGCTACTGCAACACCAACAGGGGGCTTGGCACCTTATGTTTATGTTTGGAGCCAAGGTGGAACACCTATAGGTCAAAATACACAAACTGCGTCTAACTTAGCTGCTGGTACTTATGATGTATCTGTAACAGACGACAATGGTTGTGTTGTTGTAGAGACAGTTGTTGTAACTGAACCTGATGTGTTAACGGGTACAATAACGCCTACAAATACCCTATGTAATGGTGATGCAACTGGACAAATCGACATATCAGGGGTTACAGGAGGAACACCAACTTATTTTTATAGCTTAAATAATGGTACACCTCAATCAGGAACTAATTTTAGTGGTCTTGCAGCAGGAAACCATCAGGTAGAAATTATAGATGATCAGGGTTGTTCACTTGTTCTAACAACAGTTGTTGGTGAGCCAGCTGTATTGAATTTAGTTTTAGACAATGTAGATGATGCCACTTGTGGTGCTAACTCAGGAGCAATTGATGTCACTGCTAGTGGAGGAGAAGGCCCATATAATTATGCGATAGGAGGTACAACTTCTTCCACAGGATCATTTACAAATATTGCGCCCGGAACTCATACAGTAATTGTTACTGATGATAACGGATGTACAGCAACTGTTACGGCAAACGTAGGTGCTGTGGCTACTCCAACAGCATTTGTGGATAACTTACAAGACTTAAGTTGTTTTGGAGGGAATAATGGAGAAGTTATTATTGGTACTTCTGGAGCTTTAGCACCCGTTTCTTACTCTTTAGATGGTGGTGCTGGACAAGCGAGTAATACTTTTTCAGGATTGTCAGCGGGGAACTACTCGGTTGAAATCACAGATGGGAACGGATGTACTGCCTCTGTAAGTTTTACAATTACCCAACCTCCGGTTTTAACATATACAACAGTTGCAACGCCTGCTTCTTGTGCGGGGAATTGTGATGGAGAAATTACAATTACTGCAACAGGAGGTACTTCTCCATATGAATATTCAAGTAATGCGGGGCTTTCTTTTGGAACTAATCCTACTTTGACCGGCTTATGTGCTGGTAATATTCAGGTGGTTGTGGAAGACTACAACGGATGTTTGTCTAACTCTACAGTTACAATTACTGAACCAACACCATTGACGGCTACCTTTGTAAATACAGACCCAGTGTGTAAGGATGGTTCTGATGGAACTATTGAAGTAAACGCTGCGGGCGGAACACCTACACCTGGATATCAATATAGTGTTAATGGAGGACCTTTACAGCCAAGTAACATACTCACAGGTTTGCCAGCAGGTAATCATGATGTAACTATTCAAGATGGAAATGGATGTGAAATTACTTCTACACAAACATTAATTAACCCTGCAGGTATTGATATTGATACCTTATCAATGACGCCTTCTAATTGTGGATTTAATGATGGAGAACTTGTGTTTACCGCTTCAGGAGCTAATCCTCCTTTCTTATACTCTTTAGACGGTTCGCCAAATCAAGCTTCTGGAACATTCTCAAATCAATTGGCAGGAGCATATCAAATTGTCGTAACAGATTTCTTGGGTTGTCAAGATTCGACGTACTTCGGTATTAACGATATCCAAATGGATGGAGACCTTGTTGGTACGGTAGATGTTTCATGTTATGGAGGAAGTGATGGTGAAGTGGAAGTAATTAACTATGCTGGTGCAGCACCTATTACTTTTGAACTAGACAATAGTGGGACAACGCAAACCAATGGTTCGTTCAATGGAATTTCAGCAGGTAACCATATTGTGACCATTTATGATGCAGGGCACTGTGTTTATACGGTTCCTTTTACAATTACACAACCAGATGAGATTGACTTTACAGCTAACGTTCAAGATGTTTCATGTAATGGTGGCGCAACAGGTGAGATTGAAGTAATTAATGTTACAGGAGGTACCACTGGTACGGGCCTTTATCAATACAGTATTGATGGTGGATTTGTTTTCCAGGCTTCAAACGTGTTTTCAGGTCTGACAGCAGGTACATATACTGTAATTGTGATGGATGATAATAACTGTATGAACTTTAAGACATTCACTATTGATGAAGCTACACCAATTACTTTTACAACAAATGAATTTGATTTAAATTGTAATAATGACAATACAGGGTTGTTACAAATAGTTGCAGCTGGAGGTGCAGGGAATTACTCATACAGTATAGATAATGGGGCAACATTCCAAACAGGATTAACCTTTACTGGATTGGCCGCTGGAACATATGATATTGTTGTGGAGGATGGATCAGGATGTCAAGTGAACGGAACTGCTACCTTAACAGAACCAGCGCCATTAACAGCAAATTACCTTACCACTGATGCTGATTGTTTTGGAGTGTGTGATGGTGAAATATTGATTACTGCAGCTGGTGGGTCAACTCCATACAGTTACAGCATAGACAATGGTACAACTTTAACAACAAACAATAATATTACTGGAATTTGTGCAAGTACTTTTGATGTAGTTGTTAAAGATGATAATGGATGTTTGATTACTTCTACAGAGACCGTTAATGAACCAACGGAAGTAACTTTCACTTCTGCGGAAACACCATCTACTTGTAGTGATCCTAATGGAGAAATTACTATTACTGCATCTGGAGGTACAATAGGATATACTTATAGTATTGACAATGGAGCAACTTATGTTGGAGGAAATAACTTTACAGGTTTAACTGCGGGAACTTATGACCTTATGGTTTTAGATAACAATGGGTGTCCGGCGTCTGGAATTCAAACAGTGACAGATATGGCTTCTCCAAGCATCACAATGGTGACCAAGACAGACCCTTTATGTAATGGAGATGCCAATGGAGAAATTGTTGTAACAGCTACCGGAGGTACAGGTACTTTATCTTACACTTTAAATGGAGGTACGCCACAAGCAAGTGCTACAATAACCGGAGTGCCTGCAGGAACGCATACCGTGACTGTTACAGACCTAAATGGATGTACAGATACAGAAACTGTAACTTTAACAGAACCTGATCCGCTTGCATTCACATCGGTTCCAACAGACCTTTCTTGTTTCGAAAATTCAACAGGGAAAATCAATGTTACTCCTTCGGGAGGTACACCACCATATCAATATTCTTTTGATAATGGAGTGACTTTTGGAGCTTCACCTTCCAACAACTTTATTGCTGCTGGAACGTATGATATCGTTTTAAGAGACTATAAAGGATGTGAGGTGATGGGAACTGAAACTGTGACACAACCAGCAGAATTGTTAATCGACAATGTTGCAACGACTGATGCTTTATGTAACAGCTCTTGTGATGGTGAGTTACAATTGACAGTTTCTGGTGGATTAACTCCATATACATACAACTGGGTGCAAGGAGTTGCTGGAGCTTCTGATGATTTAGCAACAGGACTTTGCGCTGGGACTTATGACTTCATCGTTGAAGATGATAATGGATGTTTGGTGGATAGCTTTGCTGTTGTTGATGAACCAGATTCTGTTGAGATTACAAGTATAATAAAAGATGACATCACTTGTAATGGAGACTGTGATGGAGAAATTATAGTTAATTCGCCTACCGCAACTGAATATTCTATTGATGGAGGTGCAACCTTCCAAGCAGCTAATGTATTCAATAACTTATGTGCTGGTGACTTTGACATCATTGCTAGGGATATAGATGGATGTACTGTGGAAGCTACTGTAAACTTGTGGGAAGCTTTACCTATGGCGCTAACAATTACAGACGATACAACGGTGTGTCACGCTTATAACTACCAAGTAGTTGGTTCAGCTTCCGGCGGAATTCAACCGTATACATTCCAATGGGGGAATGGTGGTTCTGTTACTGATACACTTGATATTATTGCGACACAAACAGAAACATATTCTTTAGAAGTGTTTGACTATAATGGTTGTACTGTTCCTGCTGAAAGTATGACAGTAACGGTAATTCCTTTAGTTGATATTCTTGTTCTTCAAGACACAACTATTTGTCCTGATGGTACCGCAACATTAACTGCGCAAGGTATTGATGGACTACCAGCCTACGATTATGTTTGGAGTAATGGTGAAACCGGAGCAATGATTTCAGTTTCTCCGTCGACAACAACAACTTATACAGCTACAGTTACTGACCAATGTGGAGATCAAGCTTCTGGCGATGTAGTTGTAGATTTACATGGACTTCCAACGGTATTGTTTGAAGGAGATGACCTAACGGGTTGTGTTCCTCATACTGTGAACTTCACAAATCTTACAAATGCTGCTGATGTAGGTGCAAATTGTATATGGACAATTAATGGTCAGACATTTACAGGATGTACAGATTTAGAGTATACATTTAATGCAGAATTCTGCTATGATGTTTCATTGCAAGTTGAATCTCCGTTTGGTTGTGTTAGTGATACCACGTTCCTCGACTATGTTTGTGTTGATGGATACCCTACGGCTGCATTCAGCTTTAATCCTACACACCCAACTTCTGTAAATAACATAGTTGACTTTACGAATACGTCTGTAGGAGGGGAAACCTATAACTGGAGCTTTGAAGGCGAAGGAACAACCAATGAGACAAATCCACGTATAACTTTCAGTAACGTTAATCAAGCAACTGATATTACCGTTTGTTTAGAAGCAATCTCTGAATATGGTTGTGCGGATGAGGTATGTCAGGATATTGAATTTAAAGACGAATTTGCAGTTTATGTTCCAAATACATTTACGCCAGATGACGATCAACATAATCCAACTTTCTATCCAGTATTCCCTACTGATAGTGAAATTCATGATTATCACTTAATCATTTTTAACAGATGGGGAGAAGTGATGTTTGAATCTTATGATTATAGAGTAGGTTGGAATGGAACGTACGGTGTAGGTTCTACAGAAATCGTGAAAGACGGTACCTACGTTTGGAAGATTAAAGTAACTGAAGGTGCGGATAACAAGCAAAGAGAATTTGTTGGACATGTAACTTTATTAAGATAAAACACGTAATTACTATAGGATAAAGAGAACTAAACACTAAATATGAAACTATCACTAATAACCTTAATTGTGCTTTTCTTCGGAATTGCACAATTTTCTATTTCACAAACCACCTGTTTTGAAGCAGATAATAATTTTGTTTTCGAAGGATCAAGCAGCGCAAGAAGCATTGCACAAGGAGACTTCAATAATGATGGAGAGATTGACATTATTATGGGGAATAGCCTTGGGGCTTCGCCAGACCCAACACTTCAGCGTCTCGTGTATATCGAAAGTACTGGAAGTGGAAACTTTGCAGCTCCGGTAAATGTATTAAGCGGTTCTCGTGTTTATGATGTTGAAGCTGCAGATTTAGATGGTGATGGAAACCTAGATGTTGTTCTTGTTAATTTTAACATGAATAGAGCTGCTGTACTCATGGGAAATGGAGATGGAACTTTTCAATCGCCAGTAGCTTATACTACTAATGCTGGACCAACAATCGTGCAGGTTGCAGATATTAATAATGATACTTATTTAGATTTTGCAATAATTACCAATTCAGGTAATGTTGATGTTTTTATAAATGATGGTACTGGAGTCTTCCTACCAAGTATTACCACGACTCTTGCTGGAGGTTCAAACCCTAAAGATTTTGCGTTGATTGATATAAATAACAATGGATTTATTGATGCTGTGACTGCCAACAATGGAAGTGGAAGTGCAACCGTATTGCTAGGGGATGGATCTGGTTCATTTACCGCTGATGCTACCTATACTACTGGTATTGGTGCGTCTGGAATAGTTGTGGATTATTTTAATGGTGATACTTATGCTGATATTGCAGTGGTTAATCAAGATGCTAATAATGTTTCTGTTCTTATAAATGATGGGTCTGGAGCATTCAGTCCTGCTGTCAATTATGTTGTTGACGAAGGTCCTTTAAAAGTGAAAACAGGAGACTTTGATAATGACGGTCTGAGAGATTTGGCAATCATCAACGGGATAAGTAATACCATGTCTACTTTAAAAGGAAATGGCGATGGTACTTTTGCTTCTCATGTTGCTATTTATGCAATGAATTCACCTGGTGATTTAGTGGTTGTTGACTTAGATTCTGATGGAAACGATGATGTAGTTCATTCTTGTCTGGTGGGAGCAGTAATGCCTGTATATTGGGGGTTGGGTGATGGAAGCTTTAAGCTTGGGAACATGGTTGATGTTGGAAATAGCCCAAGAGATATTACAACTGCCGATTTTGATGGTGACGGATTTAAAGATTTTGCTGTTGTAAATTATGATGACAATACAGCTTCAATTTATATCAATGATGGAACAGGACATTATACTTTTGGTTATGATTTAGCAACAGGAAATAATCCTAGTTCTATAATCTCAGGTGATTTCAATGGGAATACTTTCCAAGATATTATCGTTACCAATTATACTGATGGAACGGCCAGTGTATTTATTAATACAGGAGGAGTTTTTGGAGCACCAACAACCTTGAACGTTGGGTCAGCACCATTGAAAATTAGAAAAGGAGATTTCAACAATGACTCAAATCTAGATTTATTTGTTGTTAATGAAGGAAATGAGGTTACTGTTTTACCGGGTAATGGGTCAGGTGCATTTTTAACTCCAATTGTTAAACCAACTGGAAGTGGAAGCCTCCCTTATGATATTGCTGTTGGTGATATAGACGGTGATGGAAATGATGATTTTGTTGTGTCTTTATCTGGAACCAATAAAGTGAGTATTTTTAAAAGTAGTGGAACAGACTTCGTTAGTACACCAAGAAATACAGGGTCTTCACCCTACGGTGTTGCCTTCGCTGATTTAAATGGGGATGCCCGACCAGAAATTATTGTTGCGAATAATGGTTCTGATAATATTATGGTTTTTCCCAATAATGGAACGGGATCGATTGGGATGTTTCCTACAACCTATACTTCATCAGATACTAAACCAATTTCTATTACCACAGGCGACTTTAACGGAGATGGAGAAACAGATGTGGCAATTACACATTTAGTTTCACTTAACTCTACTGGAAATGTTGTTTTTTATGTCGGAGATGGTACAGGATCATTAACTTTTGACAACAGACACCCTGTAGGAAGCAATCCAGTAAGTATTGTAGCAGATGATTTAGATAATAACGGAAGCCAGGATTTGGCTGTTGTGAACGAATCAGGTAATTATGTTTCAATCATGCTAAGTATGAGCAGTACACCTGTAATAACCGCAGGTGGGCCTTTAACATTTTGTGGTTCTGGAAGCGTAACATTAACTTCGTCCTATGCTGCAGAATACCTGTGGTCAAATGGGGAGACAACACAGTCAATTACGGTTTCTGCTGCAGGGAATTACTCTGTAACTACTTCTGCCCCTGGCGGTGGATGTACTGCGGTTTCCAACGTGCTTACAGTGACTCATTTAACCAGTCCTTCGCTTAGCTTTACAGGGAGTGATGAGATTTGCGTTGGTGGTTCAACTTCAATAACAGTTACTGGTGCTGACACTTACCAATGGTCTGACGCCCTCGGTACAAATGCAACCCAAACACTTAGTCCAATAGCTGATAAAACTTATACAGTTGTTGGTGAAATGTCGAATGGTTGTACTGATTCATTAGACATTGCCATTACTGTTCACCCATTACCAGATGCCGATTTTAATACTTTGAATCCGCAATATTGTGAGACAAGCGGTGCTATTAATCTAACGCCTAATGTTTCAGGGGGTACTTTTTCAGGGCCAGGAGTTTCAGGCACAATTTTCGATCCTAGTACTGCAGGAGTAGGTACACATTCTATAGTGTATACAATAACAGACGGCAATGGGTGTTCAAATTCTTCTTCTCAGTCAGTAGAGGTGACTGCAGGTGGAGTCGATGCTACTTTTACCTCCTTGGCTTCTCAATATTGTGAAGATGATGCGATCATCACATTGGTCCCAAACACGAGCGGAGGAACTTTCTCAGGTGATGGTGTAACTGGAAATACTTTTGATCCTGGAGATGCAAATATTGGTGTAAATACAATTACTTACACTGTTTCTAGTGGTGGGTGTTCTGGGTCTACTTCTCAAAATGTAACAGTAAATGAAATGCCAGATGCTGATTTTTCAGGTCTTGCAGCAGAATACTGCTTAAATGATGGAGTGGTTGTCTTGAATCCTACAACATCAGGAGGAACTTTTACAGGTCCTGGTATCTCAGGTAATAATTTTAACCCTAGCACAGCATTGGTTGGAAGTCATACGATTGAGTATTCAGTAACTGTTAATGGATGTACATCATCCTCAACTGAGGCAGTCGAAGTGTTGCCTTTACCTAATGCTTCGTTTTCTGGATTAGCTGCAACATACTGTGTTGACGCTTCCTCTGTTGTTTTAAGTCCAGTAGAAAACGGAGGAACTTTTTCAGGACCAGGAATCTCAGGAAATAATTTTGATCCAAATGCCGCTGGAGCGGGTACACATACGATTTCTTATTCTGTAACGGGTGCTAACGGATGTTCTGCAACTGATTCTGAAACAGTAACGGTAAACCCACTTCCAAATGCCACATTCACAATTCCTAATTCTGCGTATTGTGATGATGTAAGTTCAGTGACTCTAACACCGGCTCAAAGTGGTGGGACTTTCTCTGGTCCAGGTGTTTCAGGAAATAACTTTAATCCAAGTGTTGCTGGCGCCGGAACTCATGCGATTAATTATGAAATTACAATCAACGGTTGTACCGCAAGTTCAACTGAAAATGTAACAGTAAATCCTCCTCCGAGCGTAAGTTTTAGCGGGTTGAATACTTCTTACTGTTATGATGAAACGAATGTACCTTTGACGGGTAGTCCAAGCGGCGGAACTTTTTCAGGACCTGGTGTAACAGGGAATGTGTTTGATCCTAGCACAGCTGGAGCAGGAACACATACTATTGTTTACACTTATAC
>NZ_CANNGT010000012.1 GCF_947504225.1 Brumimicrobium ulvae
AATTTGGCCTACAAAATTAATGTGCATATTTCAGCTCTCTCGTTTTCAAAAACACAAAATTCTTTACAGTCCCACTTATTATTAACTAAAATCGTCATATATAGGGTTATAAAAACTTAAATTAGATTGTTTTTAAGTCCTTTTTGAATTGCTTCCACTTTATTGTGGACGTTCAGTTTTTTATAAACGTTTTCAATGTGTTTTCTAACCGTAGAAGGACTAATCATTAAGTTAGCTGCAATTTGCTTGTAATTTAAACCACGAGAAACTTGCTTTAAGATTTCAAGCTCTCTCTTGGTTAAGCTTTCTTCTTTCTTAGTTTCTACTTCTATCTTTTCTTTTTTAGGATTCCTTAAAAGGTTAAGTGTCTTTAGAGCAATTGATGGGTTCATTGTAGCACCACCATTTAGTACTTCTTTTAATCCAGCAAAAAGTATTTCAGGTTCGGTATCTTTTAGTAAATAGCCATTTGCCCCTGCAGAGATAGCATTATAGACACTTTCCTCATCGTTAAAAACAGTTAGCATAACTATCTTTATTTGTGGATGTTTTGCATGAATAATCTCTGTTGCTTTAATTCCATCCATAACTGGCATTTGAATATCCATTAAAATAACATCGACATTCAAATCTTTTTCGAGCATTTCAATTAATTCAGCACCGTTTTCGGCAATGAACTTTAACTTTATATCCTCAAATAGTTCTAATTTTTCTTTTATGGCTTTCGCTAAGAATAAATTGTCTTCTGCAACTGCAATTCTTATCATGATCTTTTTTATGTAAAATTACTTAGAGTAAATAAAAAGTTTTATAAGGCACTTTGCGTATTTTTTTGAAATGAAACAGTAATTTCTGTTCCTTTATTAAGTTCAGTTTTCAAATCGTAATCAGCATCTATTTCCAGTGCTCTTGCTTTCATATTCCGAATTCCAAACCCTTGGCCGTTGTCCTCTTTAGTGAATCCTTTACCATTATCTTTGACCCTAAATATGATCTCATTTTTAGTGTCATACATTTGAATTTCAATATGAGAAGCAGCAGCATATTTAACCGCATTATTAATTGACTCTTGCAATATTCGAAAAAGGTTTACCCCTTGATTTGGAGTAAATTCATAGTCTATACTTTTTATGACTTTAACAAAAGTAAATTTAATTCCTTCCGTACTGTTTTGAGCTAACTCTAAGAATTCTTCAATCCGTACTTGCAAATCTTCAATAGACAAGGAAGTTTTGTTCATGGCCCAGATGGTGTCACGCAGTTGTGAGATTGTACCCCTTGTAAAAGAGGTAAGGTCGCTTAGTTTAAACTTCAATTTTTCTTCATCTGACACATACTTCATGTTGTCCATTGATGAAATTAAGAAAGTCAATTGAGAACCAATATTGTCATGCAATTCCCTTGAAATTCTCATTCTTTCCGAATAGATTTTATTCTTTGTTTCCTCTTCTGTAATAATGTCTTTGAGTTGGTTTTCATTTTGAAGGTGTTTCTGTTTAAGTTTGAGTTGTCTATAGATTAATATACCTATTAGTAAAAGTAGAAATAAGCTTATAGAAAGTCCAATTAAAATAAATGTACGTTGGCGTACTTTTGACTTTTCCTGAAGTACATTTGCACTTTTTATTGCTAGTTCTTTTTCTTTTCGCTCCGTATCAAACTGAACTTCTAAGTGTGCTATTGTTTTATTACTGGTTTCGTTTAGAATTTCATCTTTATATTTTTGGTTCTTTTTTCTGTAGACCAAAGCTTGCTGATAATCTCCAATTTCTTCATAAGTTTTTGCCAATTGATCACTGTTGGTTTGACATAAATAAGGGTAATTAATCTCTTCACTTATTTTTAATGATTGTAAATAATTTTTAATTGCTTTATCAAACTCTCTTTTCTTAAAATATAGATCTCCTAAATATCCATAGTTTTCAGCGAGTCCATTTTGGTCATTTCTTATTTTCCGAATTTCAAAAGCCTCTTCATATTTACTAAAAGCTTGGTCGTATTTATTTTGATCTACCAATGCCTGTCCAATATTATTTAAGCTATAAGGTATTCCGAGACTGTCATTTTCAGCCTTAACTATATCATATCCTAAATAAAAATAGTAGAGTGCACTATCAACATCTTCCTTCATTTGATATAGTACTCCTATATTATTATACGCTGCTGACAATGCTATTTTATCATCAGTGGTTTCCAGAATATCAATTCCTTTATGCATATATTCGAATGCTTTGGATAGGTTTCTTCGCTTCATTTGATGACCAATCGAAGCATAAGTAGAGCCAATTCGCACTTGGTTATTAACTTTTTCGAAGGCTTCGATTGCTTTGTTCATAGAGAGAACAGAAACATCGTAATCACCTAAATAGTAGTAGGCCAATCCCATTTTTTCATAAACACAGCCAATACGATAATCATCTTTAAGCTCATTCGACAACTGAAGTGCGTATTCATACTTTTCAATGGTCTTAACTCCTTGACTATTCATAACCTCAAAAGGAATAGCTATAATAGTGTCTATTTGCTGCTCTACAGTTAATTGAGGTAAGCTTTGATTAAATTGATGGAAAAAGTTGGTCTGAGCTTGCGCTATCCCTCCAAGTAGTATGAGAAATAATAGAGTAAGATGATTAAACACAGGCCTTTATATTGTTTGGAGAATCAAAAGTAAAAAAAATTACGAATAGTCTTCATCTTGACCTGAACATATTCATTATTAGTTGCTTATTTTTTTCAAGAACGCAACATACGGCATTTTGCGTATTCTATATTTAAATGATTAAATATACCTTTGATGCTAACATTTAATGAAAAAACTGATATTTATGAAAACAACGTTAAAACTTCTAGGAACTTGTTTAGCAACTTTAGTTCTGGCCTCATGCGGATCGAATCCAGATAATGACTGTAGTATTGGAAATGTAGTTATTGATTGTGAAAACGCAGAAATCTACAATCATTTTGTTGCAAAGGAGCAAGACATTAACGCTTCATTTCAAAAAGGTGCAAAAAAATTAACACCAAATGAAGAAGAACAACTCAGAATCGATCTTGTCGAGTATTACAAAAACCATAAGGAAGATCTACAAACTGTGTATTTAAAAATTAAGGATTCGGTCTTTGGAGCTCGCGACCCTCTTTCAGTTTATGAAATGCGAAGCGAAGAACTAAGTTATTTCAAAGAAAGGGCTGAGGAGAGGAAAAAAGCAAAAAAGTTTACTGAAACTTTAAACATTAGAGCATATGAAGTGGACACCTCCTTTTATGAAGGGCAAGATAAATTGCCCTATTTAGTTTATGAAATACACAACACTTCAGATAGCACAATATCAGGGGTGGTAGTGAATAAAGTGATCGAAAAAGACGGGGAAATCATTATGCCAAATTCTCCAACACATTATTTGCTTTCGGAAGATATGATTCTCCCAAAAGAGAAAGGCAAGTCGGTTGTTCGTCCAGATGAAAAACTAGTTCTGACTTTCGAAATATTAGAAGGTGTAAAAATTAAACCAGAAATACTTAGTTATTCTTTCAAGAATGATTAGGTCCTAAATCAAGAAAAAGAAGGGTTATCAATTTTTGGTGACCCTTTTTCTTAACCCGTCATTTCTCCATAAGGTTTAGGGAATTCACAATTACACTTTATGAGGGTTATTCTCGTAGAAACGCTTCCATTAACATGACTCCATATTTGTTTGTTCTTTTTGTTAAGCTCCACCGTCCATACATCTCCTTCTCCCACCAAGCCAGTAACAAAAGAAACCCTTTCTGTTTCTGATTCCACTTTAGACTTCCATGAAAACATGCCGTTAGTGTAGAAAGATCCAAACTCAAGATCGACTTCTATATCTGCAATAAGTTGTGTGTGAATGAAAAAATGAAAGAAGTCATTTGTAGGATGAGAAGTCAAAATATTAGGATTTTCTTCTGTATTTTCCCAGACTTCTACTTGCTCTACTTTCCACGACCCACTTCCAGATTGTAATCGTTTAAATAATTCATAATCACCCAGTGAGGCGTCATCTTTCTCACAAGAAATTAGCGCAAAGAGGCCTATGGATAGTATGTATAAGAGATTTTTAGTCATTTGTTCTATAGTGAAAGATGAGTGAAATTGTTAAATAATGCTTGTTGAACATTGGTGCGATTGAATTTTTATAGGAATATGGTGCGTTGAAATCTTGTGGAAATTCAGACATAACTGGAGACCTAGCAAAGGAGAAGTCAGTTAATACCAAATTTCCTTCCGTAATGTCACTTGTACGGTATTCTCCAAAAATTTTGTGATGTGCATAAAGGTATCTTACATCGATGGCCAAAAAGTTAATGGGCTTGATTTTAATACCGAAGCCATACGCTAATCCTGTATCTTCAGTTTTAAACACTCCGTTAAAGTAAAAATCATTACTTAAACTTTTGCTTCCATCTGGATAAACCTTGTAAGATGTCATTCTGTATTTATTAAAATTAACGCCAAAAGTTCCAAACACATCAATATATTTCGACCCAAAACCAAAATCAAACAAGACTTCATTTCTTTTGTCTTCCCATCTGAAGGTTCTACCATAACCATTTGAGTACATTACACTTCTTTCTTGTACAAATTTGTTGGGCATATAAGATATACCGAAGTAAACCCAATTACCTGATAGTGCCAATTGAAAAGAAAGGAAATCGCTGATGTGTTTCCTGTCAAAGTTTGGGTCCGCATTCACTGTTATACCTTCAGGAGCATCATTCTCAGTTAGTAATATATAACTGCTATAACTGTCTTGAATGGCATGAATATTCGATTTTGTAAATGCTACACCGTAGCCTGGGGTAAATATTAAATCCAGCTGAGCATTAATGTAGGATGACATTAAAACCGCTCCAATTGTTATGCTTAATACTAGTGATTTCATATTTAAAAACTAAAAATGAGCTTCATCCCAAAATTGTTCACCTTCATGAGTGTTCTTCTATGGAAAGTTGCATGTGTGACTGGATTTAACTCTTGATTTGTTCGATAAAGATTATGTTTTTGTGGTGGACCTATGGTGTAAAAAAACTGAAGGTGAATATTGTACAGTTCCTCTTTTACAAAGGTGAAGTCGAGGTGAAGGTTAACATACATGTAAGACTCTTTGAAGGCATACATTGGAACATCAAGTATTGGCAATCGTTCAAAGCCATCTTCTTTTAAATAAGTATCAATCTTAAAAAACTGAAGCCCCAAAGGCATGACGCCAAAACCTATATTTATTTGCTTAACAGATAAAGGTGTCCACCAGATATCAAAAGGTTCAATTCCAAAAATTCTTGTTCTTACAATTCGAGTGAAGTCTCCATTCAAATCAGTCCCTTTAGCACGAGATTTACCAAATTGACCATAAAACCTACCGAGGGTATAGCCAGCCTTATTAAAAGAACCACCAAACCCGATTTCATATCCATGCATATAAGCTGAACTTGAAATTTCTTTATCTAGCCAAGGTCTATTTTCATTGTAGTATTGCATTATTTCTTTATAAGATTTCATTCCTCCAAAGTGACTGCGATATCCAAATGATATTTGGCTCCATGAAATCAACTGCGAACACACAAATATTAGAGCTAATCCAGTGTTTATTTTTAATATTCTCTTCATGTCTAGTGCTGACCTGTTTGTCTTTTACAAAAGTATAATCAATTTTTTATTTAGAAATAAGGCATATGGCGTATATTGATGAATTTGGCTTTAAGAAATAGTAGAAAGCACAAGAAGCGTTTTAATGCAGACGAATTTTCACTTTTAGACGTCCATTTCATTAGAAAAGTGTAATTTTATTTATTGATAATATCGTTTATCTTAAACGTTAATTAGTAAGTTTCATTTATACAAGAATTTAGAATATGGCGAAGTTAAAAACAGCTCATTTTTGTCAAAATTGTGGTCACGAATCTGCAAAATGGTTAGGGCGTTGTCCTTCGTGTAATGAATGGAACACCTTTGTTGAGGAGGTCATTAGCAAAGGAAAAAATGAAGTAACAGCATTCGCTAAAAGTTCAAAAAGAACGGCTAAACCACAAGCAATTCATCAAATTAAAGACATTCCACAGCAACGCATTCAAATGGTAGATTTGGAACTGAACCGTGTGTTGGGGGGAGGATTAGTTCCTGGATCGTTGACGCTATTTGGAGGTGAACCAGGAATTGGAAAATCGACTTTGATGCTGCAAATGGCCATGCAAGAAAAAAATCAAAAAATTCTATATGTTTCTGGTGAAGAAAGTGAACAGCAAATTAAAATGCGTGCAAGTCGAATTGGAGAACTGAATGAAAACTGCTATTTACTTACTGAAACCCAACTGGAAAGTGTGTTTAAACATGCTGAGGATTTACAACCTACTTTATTGGTTATCGACTCTATTCAAACTATTCACACAGAAAACATTGACAGTTCGCCGGGAAGTATTTCTCAAATTCGAGAAAGTACTGCACAGCTCTTACGATTCGCAAAACAGACAGAAACTCCTGTGTTCTTAATTGGACATATTACAAAAGAAGGTTCTTTAGCGGGTCCAAAGGTTTTAGAACACATGGTCGATACAGTGTTGCAATTTGAAGGGGATAGAAATCACGTATACCGATTGTTGAGAAGTATTAAAAATAGATTTGGTTCAACCAATGAATTAGGGATTTACGAAATGTTAGGTACAGGCCTTCGTCAAGTGGAAAATCCGTCTGAAATTCTAATTTCTAACAATCAAGATAAACTTTCTGGAAGTGCAATTGCAGCAACGCTCGAAGGTCTTCGTCCTATGTTGATAGAAGTGCAAGCGCTGGTGAGTACAGCTGCTTATGGCACACCACAACGAAGTGCAACAGGATTTGATTTGCGTCGTTTAAACATGCTTTTAGCAGTAATGGAAAAACGTTGTGGTTTTAAACTTGGAGCAAAAGATGTCTTTTTGAATATTGCCGGTGGAATAAAAGTAAACGACCCCGCTATTGATTTAGCAGTTGTGGCTTCAATCTTATCATCAAATGCAGATTTGGCGATTGAAAAAAACATCTGTCTTTCTGCAGAAGTGGGATTATCTGGTGAGATTCGTCCTGTAAATAGAGTAGACCAACGTATTTCTGAAGCGGAGAAGTTGGGCTTTGATAAAATCATTATCTCTAAAGACAACAAAGGAATCAAGCAGGAAAACTTTAAAATTGAAATTGTGGGTTGTACACGTATTGAAGAGGTTTTAAAAGAGCTGTTTAGTTAAGTTTTATTCTCCAAACCAGCTGAAATAAGTTCGCAATAGGAAAAAACCTTCTTTTGTTTCTTCCAAAGGATAAAAATCAAGATACAATCCATGTCCACGACCTGTTTTGATGTCAAATTTATACCTGTGAATAGGACAAATTACTTTTCCATTTTCAATAGAACAGCCTTGCATTTTCTGACCTTGGTGCGGACAATCGTTGATAAAAGCATAGATTTCCTCTTCTTTTTTGACAAAGAGCACCTCTCCAAAATGAAAGTTTTTTGTGATCTCATTACTGTCAGGGAAGTCCTTCATAAAAGCTTTGCGCGAATCTGCTAAACGATATTTTCTTGTTTTGTCTGAGAACATAGTAAAAAGGAAGTTACGAAAAAAGTTAGGGATGACAATCTGGGATTGCTAATATGTTTTAAAACATCTGTATAAAACTATACACAGTTTTTCCCAGAATTGTATTGATGCACAAAAGAATGTACAGAAATAGCTAACAAAACTCCCTATCCTAATGTGCAAAGCTTTACTTTCTATAAAAAAAACAGGCGAATTACTGTAATCATCCAACTTAACTAATAACTCAGGTTAGAGCCCAACCATCTTTCCATTTCCTCAACACTCATTCCTTTGCGTTCTGCCAAACTTTCAATTTGATCTTTCGCTACTTTTCCAACACCAAAATATTTCGCTTCAGGATGACCAAAGTACCAACCTGCAACTGCCGCAGTTGGATACATTGCCATGTGCTCTGTAAGTTCTACCGTGGTGTGTTTTGTTGCATCTAAAATCTTAAACAAACCTGGTTTTTCTGTATGGTCAGGACAAGCTGGATAACCTGGTGCCGGACGAATTCCTTTGTATTTCTCTCTGATTAGTGCTTCATTGTCTAAATCTTCATCTGGTGAATACCCCCAAAATTCTTTTCTTACGCGTGCGTGCAATAATTCAGCAAATGATTCTGCTAACCGGTCGGCGAGTGCTTGCAACATTATAGCATTGTAATCATCATGGTCGTCTCTAAAACGTTGGATGTGCTCATCGATCCCAATTCCCGCTGTGACTACAAATCCGCCAATATAGTCTTTGATTCCACTTTCCTTGGGTGCTATAAAATCAGCCAAAGCGATGTTATGTGCTTTTTTAGATTTCTTCAATTGAGAACGCATAGAGCGTTGAACATTGAGAACTTCAGTTCTCGATTCGTCTTTGTAGATTTCGATATCGTCATCATTGATTGAATTTGCAGGGAATAATCCATACACTCCTTTGGCAGTAAGCCATTTTTCATCGATGATTTTTTTCAATAACACTTGCGCCTCTTCGAATAGTTTAGTTGCCGATTCTCCAACAATTTCATCTTCCAAAATCGCAGGATACCTTCCCGCCAATTCCCATGTCTGAAAGAAAGGCGTCCAATCGGTATACTCCAAGATCTCTTCTAAACTGTAATCTTCAAAACTGTAAACTCCTAGTTGATTAGGAACTTTAATATCACTTTGATTCCAATCGATGGGAAACTTGTTGGCACGTGCTTCTGCCAATGGAATATATGTTTTACGTGCACTTGTATTTTCATGATGTTCACGTAATTTTTTATATTCTTCTTTAATGTTGGCTACAAAATCATCTCGTTTATTCCCCAATAAACTTTCCACAGCAGTAACAGAGCGAGAAGCATCGAGTATGTGTACGGTTTGATTCTTTGTATAGAATTGTTCAATTTTTACTGCAGTATGCACACGAGAGGTTGTTGCTCCACCGATCAATAGAGGAATATCAATATCTGCACGCTCCATTTCTTTGGCTACCGTCACCATTTCATCTAAAGAGGGCGTAATGAGTCCACTTAATCCAATAGCATCAGCGTTGTGTTCGATTGCAGTTTGAATAATTTTTTCGGCCGGAACCATTACTCCAAGGTCAATTACCTCATAGTTGTTACATCCTAAAACAACCCCTACGATATTTTTACCAATATCATGAACATCACCTTTTACGGTGGCCATTACAATTTTACCGTTCGGTTTGTCGTCTTCTTGTTTATCGGCTTCAATAAAAGGCAGAAGATAAGCAACAGCTTTTTTCATCACCCTAGCAGACTTTACTACCTGCGGTAAAAACATTTTTCCACTTCCAAATAAATCACCAACGATGTTCATTCCATCCATTAAAGGACCTTCAATGACTTCAATTGGACGTTTGTAATTGTGCCTACATTCTTCGGTGTCTTCATCTATATATTCTGTAATTCCTTTAACTAGGGCGTGTGCTAACCTTTCCTCTACGGGTTGATCTCTCCAAGCTAAATCAACTACTCTTTCTTTTTTTTCTCCGGTGAAATTTTCAGCAAACTCTAACAGCCTTTCCGTGGCATCATCTCGTCTGTTTAAAAGGACATCCTCAACTTTTTCAAGTAGTTCTTTGTCAATGTCATCGTATACCCCCAACAAGGCAGGATTGACAATCCCCATGTTCATTCCCCTTTTAATGGCATGATATAAAAATGCCGAGTGCATAGCTTCACGAACAGCATTGTTTCCTCTAAAGGAGAAAGAAACGTTGGAAACACCACCAGAAACACTTGCTCCAGGTAAGTTTTTCCGAATCCATTCCGTGGCATTAAAAAAGTCCAAGGCATTATTTCTATGCTCTTCCATTCCAGTAGCAACGGGGAAGATGTTGGGGTCAAAAATAATGTCTTGTGGAGGGAATTTTACTACATTAACAAGAATGTCATATGAGCGTTTACAAATTTCAATTCTGCGTTCATAGTTATCGGCTTGACCTTCTTCATCAAAAGCCATAACAATTACTGCTGCACCAAGTCTTCTGACTATTTTGGCTCTTTCGATAAATAATTCTTCCCCATCTTTTAATGAAATTGAATTCACAACGCCTTTTCCTTGAACACATTTTAAACCTGCTTCAATGATTTCCCATTTCGAAGAGTCTACCATGATGGGCACGCGTGCAATGTCAGGTTCCGAAGCGATTAAATTTAAAAACTTAATCATAGCTGCTTTCCCATCAATCATCCCTTCATCCATGTTTACATCGATGATTTGTGCCCCACCTTGAACTTGGTCTAAAGCAACTTCTAACGCTTCCTCATACTTATCTTCTTTGATTAAACGCAAGAATTTCTTAGAACCTGTGACATTCGTTCGTTCACCAACATTGATAAAGTTGGATTCTGGTGTGATGATTAATGGTTCAAGGCCTGATAGTTTTAATGGAGGAAGTATATTTTTTTTATTCATTGTTTTCATGTTATATCTTTATTCTAAAGATGCTTTTTATTTCCCCCTTTGTAGGGCCTGTAGCGAACGACAGCTTCGGTAGGGCAAGGGGGGAGGATTATTAATTCCTAAACCTTTTCATTCAGTTTTCTCACCTCATATTTTTTCGCCAAATCTGCAATAACTTTGATGTGGTCTGGAGTTGTTCCACAACATCCTCCTATAATATTCACTAAGCCTTCTTTGAGGAAAGTTTCGATTTGTTCTCCCATAATTTCGGGGGTTTCATCATATTCTCCAAATGAATTGGGCAATCCAGCATTAGGGTGAGCGGAAACATAAAACGGAGCTTTATCGTCCATTATTTTTAAATATTGCCTTAATTCTTTTGCCCCTAAGGCACAATTCAATCCTACGCTAAATACCGGAAGATGCGAAATAGAAATCAAGAAAGCTTCTGTGGTTTGTCCTGTTAATGTTCTCCCTGATGCATCAGTAATAGTTCCTGAAATCATAATTGGTAACTCTGTTTTCATTTCTTCTTGAACGATGTCTATGGCGTACAGTGCTGCTTTGGCATTTAAAGTGTCGAAAATGGTTTCCACCAATAAAATATCAACCCCACCTTCAATTAAGGCTTTTACTTGAAGGCTGTATGCTTCAACCAATTCATCGAAGGTAATGGCCCTAAAAGCGGGGTCGTTTACGTCTGGTGATATTGATGCTGTTCTATTGGTGGGGCCAATTGCTCCTGCAACGTATCTTGGTTTATCTGGTTCTTTTGCAGTAAATTCATCTGCAACTTCTTTCGCGATTTTTGCAGAATGATAGTTGATGTCATAAACGGCACTTTCTAAATCATAATCTGCTTGTGCAATTGTTGTACCTGAAAAGGTATTGGTTTCACAAATATCCGCTCCTGCTTCAAAGTATTTTGCATGAATTTCTTTGATGATTTCTGGACGAGTTAATGACAGTAAATCATTGTTTCCTTTTAGTGGTTTTTTATGATCTTCAAACCAACCTTTTCTGAAATCGATTTCTTCTAAAGGATATTGCTGAATCATGGTTCCCATTGCTCCGTCAAGGATTAAGGTTCTTGTTTTAACGATTTCACGGATATCTTGTTTTTTCATCTTCTTATTTTTAATTTTTCTTTATCAATGCAAATTACTTCCTTCAACAAGCAGTTGAGGAGTTGAATTCATGATAATTACTAAAAAAGAAGTTTGGAGAAATGACGGCTTAGCCTTGTTTTCTACTTATCTATTTTCACCAAAAGCGAAAAAGGAATTGGCACCGGAATTAATTAACGAATTAATTAAAAGGTTGCCAAGGTTTCGTAGGGCCTGTCCCTCCACCTTTCTTTATAAGTATTATTGCATTCATTAAAAGAACTGTACAAATGTAAGGACTAATCTGTAGACAAAAAAGAAGAAGGGGAAATTGTTTTTTGGCACACAATAACAAAACTCCTCTATACAATTAACTTTTTGCTAAGGGGTTTTATTGATTTCAGCAATTCAAATCTTAATTACTCGATTACTTAATTAGAACAAGATTTATACTGCCAGTTTCTTCAAACCAGCTTACTTGCCACATTCTTCCATCGATTTGATCAAGTAAAATAAAAGTGTAGATATTATCGGTTGTGTAAAGCTTAAACCTTCCATTCACCTCCTTGTTTTCTTCTATAAGTGTTAAGGTGCTTAAGTAATTTTCAAAACGAGTATCTTCTTCAATATCGATTTTTACGTGCCACATTAAACCATTTCTAGTGTTTAGCTTTATATAATTCCATCGAATATCTGTGGGGATTAGCCTGTATTTCGGAGGATAAATATTTTCTTGATTAGTTCCCTTTGTGGTTTTGGTGGTTGTTGTTTGATTTTGTGCAGAGATACTCATCGTAAGCAACAAGCTGATGATGAATGCAATTAGTTTTTTCATAATATTGAAATTTAATTAAGAACTAGTTTTTGTGTTAAGTTTAAAGCGGGTATGTTTACCAAATAAATACCTTTTCGTAAGTCTTGTACATTTATCTTTTGTTTTAATTGGTCTTCCACAACAGGAATAGAACGAATTAATGTTCCTGTTAAATCATAAATTTGAATTTTATCTTTTATAGGCGTATTCCAAACTACATTTACTTCTTCTTTAGCTGGATTAGGATATAAATTCATCTTTGATGTTTGCTGATTTTCTTTTTTTGTTCCTACATAATAAGAAGTGTCTAGTTTCGGCAACATGATGTAGCTTGGGTAATCAGCATTGAAATTATAAGTGATTTCTGCATTTTGAGGCGTTAGATTTTGACCTTGATAATTATAGGTGTTGGTGTCACCAGGACTCCATCTGAAAAATTCACCATCTTCATTCGGTAAATGTGGATTGCTCTGGTATTTTGGGTAATTAGAACTGCTCAATAAAAATTTGATTTGATGATCTTTACCAAATGTGTGGCCTAAAGGAAGCAAATTAAATTCAAAATGATAGTAGGTATCATTGTCGATGTTGGTGAGTAAAATCGTTTCATTTGTGTCGCTTTGGGCAATGGCTTTCGCATATTCCCTCGACTTCGCATTTACCACTCCTTCTGTGATTAACATTTCTCTGCCGTCAGGATAAACATCTAGAATACGAACCATAATATCAAAATCTGTTTTCGAAGTCGCATGGTTGGTAGTATGTCCTTTTGCATAAATACCGGCTTTTGGAAAGCCAACATAGGTCATTGTATCATTCAATGGAGCAGTAGTGAAGATTAAAACATCATTTCTGTATAAGGTAGCAGATTCATAATCGGGATTGGCTAAGTCCATAGATCCTTGTGATTTTTTTAGTCCATCTGGAGTCCTTGGAATCATATTGTTTCCTCCAATGGTAATCACTGGATTGTTAGGATCTGCGATATAACTTAGGGTTCCTTCTTGTGTAGTTGGAGCAATGCCATCTGCACTTAAATCTTGATGAAGGTAATAGTAGTCCTCTGTAATCCCTTTTTTGAAAGGCAAAGAATCTGTTCCCAACCAATAGTTTCCAACATTAAGGTTTACAGGGTCATTTGTAGGTCCAGAAACATACAGTCTGATGTCTTTGATATGATCAAAATGACTCATGTCAGGTGCTGTTAGCGGAGCCGATAAATTAATGAGTGGAACGTCCATCGCAGGAAGATCAAGATTAAATGGAATAATTGTGTTGCCATTGTCTAGTTCAACAGGAACACCATCCAATGAAGATTCTCCAGCCAAATAATTCAAAAATTGGTAATAGGGGACGATATAATTTTTAGCTGGAACCCTAACCTGGTTTGTGCCTAAAGCTTGCCATTCATTAGACTCTGGAATAATGAAGAAAGGTTCTCCACCCAGGTGAAGTCTATACCAATTTAATAGTTCTGATTTATACAAATTATTCACAACATCTGGGTCTGTTAGAACCGTATTGGGATCAATATTCAGATCAACATTCATAACATCATAGACATTATCGGGATAAATCATATCTCCAACTTCTTTTGTTCCAATTGTTTGATGCGTCCATGGTCCGATGACAAGTTTTTGCATCATCCCTGGATTTTCCTTGCGCGTTTTATTGAAGGTTTCGATTTGACCATTAATAAATATATCCCACCAACCGGTTAAATGGTAAGCTGGTCGATTGAGGTTTTTATACCTGGAATTATTTCCATTCGCATCAGAATACCCTAAATCATTGATAGGTGCTGAAGAAGCATCTAAGTCTTTACGAAGTATAGATGTTGGATGCGCACCGGAAGGTGATGTCCCTAAATCGTTGGAAACAAACCAATCAATAAGGTCGTTGGCCAAGTCCAAGTTATTTGTATAGCCATAATCTGAAGGACTATGAATATTATTGTAAATACTTCCATCTACACCGTTTAATGAATCGAGGACGTTGTCTGTAATTTGTCCCGTTATCCACCCAGTGGTTAATGAGTTTCTGTACACTCCGTTATGAAATAAAGTGGTGTTGTAATGTTCGTTTGTCGCTACAATCGGCATGATGCATTTTAACGGATTGGCTTCAGTAAAAGGCATGTCGGAAAGGGCTTGGTATTGAGAATTCCCTAATGCAGAAGCTCCAAACATTCCAATCTTACCATTACTGTAAAGAATTGTATCCATTACGCCATCTAAATCTACATCTGCAATTCTGTAGGCATGATTCGCTAGATAGTTTATGGCTTGACTACCATCATGATGTTTTAACGCATGATTCGCAGCAGTGTTAGCTGTAATATCCATAGGAATTGAAATAGATGGGTGATAAGGTTCCTTAGGCCAAGCATCTGAATACATTGGAAAGTAAACCCCTTCACTATCATATCTTCCCCTCATGTCTTGTATAGCAAAAGAATAACCAAGAAAAGGAAATATTTTACCGCCTAAATCATCACCGTTTTTGTCGTAGGGAGTACGTGTAAAAATAATGGGCAATTGAAAACTTTCTGAGGTTATATTTACAGTGTCGTATATGATATATTGCGTATTCTTAGGAACAATTTGAATGGGATAAAATGTACCATCAAACTCAACCTCAGTGATGATAGAATCTCTAAAAACGGGAACGGAAATAGTTGTAGAAAGTAGTGTCCCGTCAGACATAGGTACGAGAATAGTATCCTTTTTAGCAAGCTCCTCTATACTGTCAATTGTTCCATTTGGTATTATTTGTCCAAATAGTCCGCTTAAGGTAAAACAGAAGAGTATGTTAAGAAATAAAATCCTCATGGTATTCATATTAAAAGTCAGCCGCTTTTTATCGTTTTATCGAAATTTTAGAAGCGTTGACATTTCCGTTGATGTCTACAATTTTCAAAATATAATGTCCTTCTGTAAGTTGGCTAACATCGCAATTTTGTTGTTTCCCTTGAAGGTCATGTTTCTGTACCAATTGTCCTAGGTTAGAATAGATATATAGTTTTTTTAACTCTACTTCTCCTGTAACAATCAATACATCACTGGTTGGATTTGGATAAATCTTCAGACCATTAACTTCGTTTGAGAGTACACTTAAACTAGTAAAGTCCATTGTTTTAACTTGCTGTGCTTTACATCCGTTTTGATCTGTTACGCTAAGGGCAACAGTATAATTTCCTGTGTTGCTATAAATGTGAGTAGGACTCATTGCGCTAGATGCATTTCCATCTCCAAATTGCCAGTTGTAATTTACAAATCCAGTTGGTAAGGGTGAAAAAGTAACCGCCATGCCATTAGCTGTACTCATAAAGTTAACTGTGGGATTGGGGTTAACGTCAACAATAAAAGAAGATTCACCATTGTATCTTGCTATTTCGCTAAACTGTTTAGCTTTTATCGTCGCTTGTCCTGATTGTGTAAAAACAATTTGTACTGAATCTCCTTCAGCATGAATGATGTCGCCGTTATTCACCTCCCAACAGAACTTGTAATTGGTTGGTCCAGTAATTCTATAGGTCAGGGTATCATTTTTACACACATTTTCATTTCCTTGGATGGCATAAGTACTTTTTCTAAGAATAGAAGAATAATGATTTTCTATTAAATTGTAGATGGTGTCCCAATAAGGAGTAGGGGGAGAATCCCAATCTCCATTGCTTGTACCGTGAAATTCATGGCCTTGTCCATCAACAAAGTAGGTGGTATGAGGGATGTTATAAGACGTTAATTGGTTTGATATACTTCGAGAGCCATGTGTAATCGGAGTCGTAGGAACAGCAAAAGGATGTCCAACACCAAAGGGTACGGTTCCATCAGCTTTTCCGTGAACATGTAAGCCAGGAGTCGTTTCGTCTGCATTTATCCATGTTGAATCACCAATAGCGCCCCACAAGTTAACAAAACCAGTAATATTCATTGCGTGGGAATAATTGTTTCCTGTACAATCTAAACAGCCTAATGCAGGATATCCCATACCACTTTGGATTGAGCTAGGCGCTTCATTTTGATCCATATAAATGGTGTGAATTACCGCAAATGCTCCTGCACTAGAACCCCCTATAAAAGTATAGTTAGTGTCGATACCGTAAATGTTGTGCTTCTCCTTCAGGAATCTTATGGCGGTCCTTAAATCTTGAGTTCCGCGATAAACTGCTCGTTCAGCACTTGTGTTAGACAAAGGATTAAATCCTTTTCTATAATCAATGGTCGCAGTAACATACCCTCTACGGGCAAAGCTATCACATAATGCCATCATGTCTTGTAGCTCTTTGTTGCCATTTAAGAATCCACCTGGGTGAACCCAAATCATCAATGGACGTTTGACTAATGTATCAGCGTCAGGAGTGAATATATTCATATAAAGATCTTCATCATTATAAGGAATGTTCCACCTTTCAGCAACTCCATATTTAACATTCGTATGTTGTGTAATTGAATTAAATATTGGAGATACGTATCTGTTGGTATCACATTGCGAATAAAGGAGGTTGGAAATGAAAAGACTTAAGGTAAAACCTACGATTTGATAAAAGAGTTTCATGTAGTATGTGTTAATGCTATAGCTAAGTTACTTAATTTTAAATAAATAAATCACTTTGTGGTTATTTTTATCAAGATAAGAGGTTTCAATTTTTTTAGAAAGGTTTAAAACTATGCTCCCGATAGGCCTCGGGATTAGTGCATTTCGCTTTAGCTTCCAAATACCTTATCAGATATTAGACGTTAGATGTTAGACAAAAAGTCTAATATCTAACATCTATTTCTTTTACTTAGAGAATTTTATTCTAATCTAAACCTATGGCACTTTCAGTCCATAATGGTTTATTCTGTCTCAATGTATTTATCTAACTTTTCAAATTAAGTAGTATTTTTGCTCTATGGCAAAATGGGGTACATATTTTATCGTTGGGGCTTTACTGGGAATGCTCTTACCTTTCTTTTTTATGATGTTTGACGCTTTTGAAATTAGCGAAAATCCAATATTCCCTGTATTGTCGTTATTCCTTGGTGGAACGGGTGTTGTTCTGCATTTGCTCAACGCTGTTAACTCAAAAACCATAAACAGTTCTTCTTTGTTATTGCTGACAAGTATTTTGTCAATAATCTATGGTTTTTCTTTAAACGTTCTTGGGGTTCCTAACGCAAAATATTTATTGCTCGTTGGTGCTTTACTTGTAGCGGTTTGGATTATGCTTCCGGGATCCAAAAAAGAAGACTGATCTTATCATAAGTTTATTTTCCAATAACATTTTATTCACAGTGAGTTGAGTCATCTTTGCTGATGATTTAAAGTTTGGTTTTAAAACAATTAGAGGAGAAAACGGGCGTTTCCTCCTCTAATCAACTAACACTACTACTTATGAAACCTAACTACTACTGCTAATATAACCCCTGAATTTAATTTTTGTTGCGTATACTTCGTTAAAAGATTGTTAAAAGTATTTTAAGTTAAAATGCTGTCTTTTTAAAAACAGCAAGAGAGAAAACGGGCGCTTTCTCTCTTGCATTAACACTACTACTTATGAAACCTAACTACTACTTTCTTATTAACTACTCAATTCTATTTTTGTTGTGTGGTTTAAGCAAATAAATGTTAAAATAAGTTGAGCCTGATATATAGGTTCATTTAAAACAGTAAGAGAGAAAACGGGCGCTTTCTCTCTTACATTAACACTACTACTTATGAAACCTAACTAGTAATACAAACCAACTTAATCTTTTATTGTTGTGTAGTTTCACTAAATAAATGTTAAAACATTATGAGTTCTATTCAAAGATGGTTTCGCTATATGATTTTATGTGGAGGAGATTAAAAACAGTTACTTCTTTTGGTATTTATAAAACATCAATTTTGTTTTGATTCTTTGTCTTCTTGGCATAATTGTATTTAGGCTTTCTCTAAACATCTTTTTTAGGTGATCCACTATTATTTGAAATTTGTAGAATCAGAGTCTAATTACTATGGAGGAATAGAAATACATTCCAAATTGAATGTCGTTCAAACGAAACTCCCTTTAACCCCAACAAATTTATATTCAACCAAAGTTCTTTAAAACAGTAAGAGAGAGAACGGGCGTCCTCTCTCTTACACTAACACTACTACTTATGAAACCTAACATTATAATAACGCATGGTTCATCTAATTGTTTTGTCAAAATCTTTAAAATAAGTTAAAAAAAAGAGGGACCCAATTGGGGTCCCTCTTTCTCTATAATATTCTGTTGATGATTATTTGTTCACGATCATTTTACGTGTAACTTTTGAATCTCCAGCAACAATGTTTAAGTAATAAACTCCGTTTGCAAAAGAAGAACCATCGATAGTGATTTCATGCTCACCAGCCATAGTTGTTCCTTCGTTTACATTAGCAACTACTTTACCAGTTAAGTCAACAACTGTGTAAGAAACATTAGCAGTTTCTTTCAAGTTGAACAATACTGTAGTTTCGTTTGCGAATGGGTTAGGGAAGTTTTGAGAAACATTAAGGTTTGCTAATTCATTGTTTTCAACACTTAATGTTGGGTCAAAGTTCATTCTTACTACTGGTGTAGATGTAGTATAGTACCAAGTTGTCTCATTAGGGTAGTATACAAATGAAGTTTGAGGTGCACTAGAACCAGCTGAAGCAACTGAGAACTGAGTATCAAAACACTGTACAGTAACAACGTACTCACCTGGAGCTAATGTTAAAGGTGTTTCGTACACTAAAGTAACATATTTACCTTCGTCACCAGACTGAATGATGTAAGACTGAGTCTCTCCACCAGCTACTGGATCAAGGTTAGCGTCATAAATTTGTCCAAACACTTCTGCTCCTTCTGGTGCTAAATCTCCAATTTGGAAGTCAATACCTGTAACATCAGTTGTGTTAAAGATATCGTAAATGTTCCCTGGCTCAATTGGCTCTTCTGGTGAAGCATTAGCTCCTGTTAACCAACCGTAGTACGTTCCAGCTTCTGCTACTGTAGAAGTATCCCTAGCGTATAAGTTGTCTGTTACAGTGAAAGCGTAAGTCGAGTATATGTTGTTTGCTGGAACATCATCAGCATCATCAGCACTCAAAGTATAACTGATAGAGTAATTCCCAACTGCATTTGGAGTGAAGTCAGTTGTAGCAACTAATGAATCACTAGCACCTGCAACAATTGATTTTGGTGAAGAAGTACCTGTGTAAGTTCCATTAACAGTTTCGTTAGCTGTAAACACAACGTTAGTTTGATCAGCAGATCCTTGGTTCGTTACTGTTGTGATTGCTTTAATCGGTGCAGTTTGTGCCAAAGGAATTTGGAAGTAAGGAATTACAGTTCCTGCATTTTCAGAACCATATACGTGAGTATCAGTCGAAAGATCAAAATCAGATAATGAAGAAATAGCTACGTCATCTACTTGCCATGCATAACCTGCACCATAGTCATCACTATCATCAGTTGTATTCCAACGGAATCTAAATTTAACATTGTTTGAGTTGTTTACATTAAAGTTTCTGTAAACTACTGTTTCAGTTGTTGAACTGTTTGTAGCAGTGTTTGGGTTAATATCTGTTGTTTGTTCCCATGTAGTACCACCATCTAAACTTACTTCAACATAAGTGAAGTCAGAGTTAAATGCACGGTATGATTGATCGAATTTAAAAGTAACAACGTTCTCTGCAGATAAATCAACAGCAGTTGCCATCTCAATCCAAGCATTTTGCATTTCTACAGGAGGAGTTAACAAGTATTGTACTCCTTCGAAAAATGCAAAGCCGTTAGCTGCTGATGCTGATGTAATTGTAGAGTAATATTGTGGGTTTGGCAAGTCAGCCTCAACACCAATTACCCATGTTCCTTGATTACCATCACCAGCAATTACCCAGTTATTCGGATCAGCAAAGTCGTCTGACCACAACACAGCTCCTGGAGCCTTAGTAGTGTAATTGTTAGTGGTCGCCTTCTCAGTGTTTTTACTGATTTGTTGAGGCGCCTGTTGCAGTTGACCAAAAGCAAGCGAACCTGCCCCTAGAAAAGCTGCCATTACGTAAATCTTTTTCATAATTTTATCTTTTAATTTTGAACAAATATAATAAAAAAATGTATTATTAACATTGTCCGATTATGTTAATTGCAGCCTAATATACTTAGATTTCGCTGGAATTACTTTAATCTTAATGATTTTTAACATAAACAAAATATAATGTATCGTTATTACACACTTAAAACTTGTATTGCTTTCTTCATTTTTAGTTTCCAACTCTTGGGACAGGAAAAGATTGTTGACCATACGGTTTATAATTCTTGGTCATCGCTTAGTCACACCAGTGTTTCTAGTAATGGGAAATACATCAGCTATCAAATTGCCCCGCATCGTGGAGATGGAGCTTTGTATATTTATAATTCAAAGACCGAAAAAGAGCGTGTAATTCCAAGAGGAAATAAAGCAAGCTTTTGTCATAATGAAGACTTAATTGTATTCAAAATTCATCCCGGTTATGATACGCTTAGAACTTTGGAGTTGGAAAAAGTAAAAAAAGATAAATGGGTAAAAGATACGCTTGGGATTCTTTGGTTAGAAACTGATAGTCTGGTAAAAGTACCAAACGCAATAGATTATAAAATCGGTAAAGATGGGAACCATGTGGCTTATCGGGTGTTGAAAGACTCTCTTGTGGAAGAAAAGAAAAAGAAAAGATGGAGGCTTTTCAAAAAGAAAAAAGAAGTGAAGCTAAGTTCCGATGGAAATACTTTATTTGTGCTCAATACATTGAAGAATGAAATTCAATCTTTCGAAAATGTGGTGAAATATGGTTTTAATACCCAAGGTACACAGCTCTTTTTTAGTACACATCAAAAAAAAGACAAGCAAGATGAATATCAAATACATTTATATGATATTTCTAATGGAAATAAAATCACCTATGACTCTGTCTTTTTTGAAATAGGACCAACTACTTTTAGTGAAAAAGGTCAGAGTTTTGCCTTTATGGCCTCCTTAGATACGGCCAAAGAAACACGGCTGTATGATTTGTACTTATGGAGTGTCAATGAGTCGTATCCAAAAGTTCTTGTTGGAGAAGATCGTGCTGACTTACCAGAAAATCTTACGCCAAGTAAACATTCAAAATTGTGGTTCTCATTGGATGATAAAAAACTGTTTTTAGGACTGCATGACATCCCAGTTAAAGCCGAAAAAGATACCTTATTAGAAAGTGAGAAAGCAAAACTCGACATTTGGCATTATAAAAACAAACGTCTTCAACCGCAACAATTAAAGGAGTTGAAACGTGATCAGAAAGCAAGTCAACTAACTGTGATTCATCTTGAAGAAAACAAGTTGGTGCAGTTGGGGGAGGATACTTTAAAGGTAAGAACAATAAATAAAGGGAATTCTGATTACGCCTTAGCAACTTCAAATGAACGCTATGCACATGCCAATAATTGGAGTTATCCATGGCCAAACGATTATTATCGTGTTGACCTGAAGGATGGTTCGAAAAAATTAATCAAAGAAAGAGTGAACTATGGCTTGGGTTTAACACCTAATGGAAAACATTTTATTTATTTTAATAGTATGGAAAACCAGTATTACAGGTATGATGTTGAAACGGATTTTGAAGAGTGCATGACTTGTCTTGTAAAAGACTCCATCAACTGGAGAAGTGACGTAAATGGTATGCCTTTCGAAGCTAATCCAGAAGGTATAGCGGGCTATACAAGTGAAGATGAAATAATCTTGTATTCAGAATATGATATCTGGCAGTATAATTTTGTTTCAAAACAATTGAGGTCTATTTCTTTAGGTAGAGGAAAGGAAGAAAATAAGGTGTTTAGACTACATAGATTAGAGCGCGATAGTATTTATATAGATTTAGCCAATACATTAGTAGTTGGTGTGGATCAAGATACTCAGGACGAGTCGGTTTACACTTTTAATGATGTGCGATTAAATCCACATTTAATTCAGTGGTACAACACAGACCATAAACTTTTCGGATTTAATAAAGCTAAAAATGGCGAGGTGCTTACTTTCCGTCAAATGAATGTGAAGGATTATCCAGAGTTGCATGTGACAAATATGAAATTTGAATCTCCAAAAAAGATTTCAGAAACAAATCCACAACAAGCAGAATATGTCTGGCCAACGGTTGAACAAGTAGAGTGGACCTCATACGATGGAAAAGAATTAAAAGGTTTATTGTATAAGCCAGACAATTATGACTCAACCAAATCTTATCCTTTGATGGTTTATTTCTATGAACTTTATAGTGATCGAAAAAACTATCATTACATTCCTAAACCAACAGCATCTATCATTTTTGCCACAGAATATGCTTCAGCAGGTTATCTTGTTTTCTTTCCAGATATTCGATACGAACCCGGGTATCCAGCAAGAGGAGCCTATAACAGCATCATGAGTGGAACAGATAAAATCCTTGAATTGTATCCAAATATTGACAGTACACGAATGGGATTACAAGGTCAATCTTGGGGTGGATACCAAACGGCGCAGTTAATTACAATGACAGACCGCTATGCAGCTGCTATGGCAGGCGCCCCAGTTAGTAATATGTTCTCTGCCTATGGAGGAATACGATGGGGAAGTGGTTTGAACAGAGCTTTCCAATATGAACGCACGCAAAGTCGTATTGGTAAAACCATTTGGGAAGCACCAGAACTCTATGTGGAGAACTCTCCTCTGTTTGGTGTGCCTAATATTAATACACCTTTACTTATTATGCATAATGATAATGATGGTGCAGTTCCATGGTATCAAGGAATAGAAATGTTTACTGCAATGAAACGCTTAAACAAACCGGTTTGGATGCTTAACTATAACGGAGATGAGCATAACTTAATGATTAATGCCAACCGTGCAGATTTAAGTATTCGAATGCGTCAGTTCTTTGACCACTATCTTCAAGGAAAGCCAGCTCCAGAATGGTTAATTAAAGGAGTTCCTGCAATTGACAAAGGGAAGAATTATGGGTTGGGTAATTATGAATGATGAATTTTGAATGAATAATATGGGGTTCTCGGCATAATGATGGGGAACCCTTTTTGTATAATGTCTTGCTTTTTTCAATTCAAAATTAAACATTCATAATTCATAATTGATTTTTATCTTTGTGAGTTAGAAAAATGAATTCGATGGAAAAAAAGCAATATACAGTTACCGCAGCATTACCATACGCAAATGGACCTTTACATCTTGGACATGTAGCAGGAGTTTACTTACCTGCAGATATTTTTGTTCGTTTTTTAAGACATAAAAAGCATGATGTAGCCTTCATTTGTGGAAGTGATGAACACGGTGCTGCAATTACTTTACGGGCGAAGAAAGAAGGAATATCTCCACAGGAAATTGTAGATAAGTATCACGGAATTTTAGCCAATGCTTTTAAAGATTTCGATATTCAATTTGATATTTTTCATCGAACTACCGCTGAAACCCACAAAACGACAGCTCAAGATTTCTTTAAGCAACTGGATAAGAACGGTGCTTTTACACAGCAAAAAACAGAGCAATACTACGATGAAGAAAACAATCAGTTCTTGGCTGATCGCTACATTACTGGAGAGTGTCCAAAATGTGGTTATGCTGAAGCTTACGGAGATCAATGTGAAAAATGTGGTAGTGCATTAAGCCCAACAGATTTAATTAACCCAAGGTCTACTTTAAGTGGGAATGCTCCTGTTTTAAAAGAGACTTCTCATTGGTTTTTACCTATGGAACGCCATGAGGATTGGTTAAGAGCGTGGATTAAAAACGGAGAATTAAATGGTGTAAAACAACACGACCCTAAAAAGTGGAGAAATCAAGTGATTGGTCAATGTTTGTCTTGGATTGATGGTGGTCTACACCCCCGTGCAATGACCCGTGACTTAGATTGGGGAATTCCTGTTCCTGTTGAAGGGGCTGATGGGAAAGTGCTTTATGTTTGGTTGGATGCACCGATTGGATATATTTCTGCAACTAAAGATTGGGCGAAATCTGCAGGTAAAGATTGGAAAGACTACTGGACAGGTGATCGCAAATTGATTCATTTTATTGGAAAAGACAATATTGTTTTTCATGCGGTGATTTTCCCTATCCTATTAAAGGAACATGGTGAATTTATTTTACCAGATAACGTTCCTGCATCCGAATTCTTGAATTTAGAAGGAGATAAGTTCTCAACTTCAAGGAACTGGGCGGTTTGGTTACATGAATACTTAGAAAGACATCCCGACAAAGTGGATGAATTGAAATATACCTTGACTTCCATTGCTCCAGAAAGTAAAGACAGTGAATTTACTTGGTTAGACTTCCAATCTCGTGTGAACAATGAATTGGCAGATGTGCTCGGAAACTTTGTGAACCGTGCTTTGGTGTTAAACAATAAGTATTATGAAGGAGTAGTTCCTGCATTAGGAGAGTTAGCCGCAGAAGATCAAAAGGTCATCAATGCACTAAAAGAAATCCCATCAAAAGTGGAGGAGTTGCTTTACAATTATAAGATTAGAGAAGCACAAAGTGAGGTGATGGGCTTGGCCCGAATCGGTAACCGTTATTTGGCAGAAACAGAACCTTGGAAGGTGGTTAAAACGGATCCAAAGCGTGTAGAAACGATTTTACACATAGCCTTGCAGATTACAGCTAACTTAGCTATACTCTTCGATCCTTTCATTCCAGCAACTGCCAAGAAGATGAGAAGCTTCTTGAATATGAGTGAGTTTGACTGGTCTCAAACAGGTTCGATTGAGTTGCTTCCAACAGGAACAATGACCAATAAACCCACAATTTTGTTCCAGAAGATAGATGAAGAATTTGTTGAAAGTGAAAAAGCGATTTTGATGGCTTCAAAAGCGGAAAACAAAGTTGAAGAAGAAATAGAGGTGGTTGCTGCCCCACAAAAAGAAGACGTTGTTTTTGAAGACTTCTTAAAAATGGATATCCGTGTAGGGAAAATTCTTTCCGCGAAAAAAATCAAAAAGGCAGATAAACTATTGGAATTGTTAGTGGATACTGGATTAGACCAAAGAACAATCGTTTCGGGAATTGCTGAACAGTTTGATGTCGATGAAATTATAGGGAAGAAGGTTTCTGTATTGATGAATTTACCTCCACGAAAATTACGTGGTGTAACTTCAAATGGAATGATTCTGATGGCCGAAGATGCAAAAGGGAACTTGAATTTTATTGCACCAGGTGAGGAGATGGAAGTAGGTGCAGAAATTAGGTAAACACTTAATAGAAAAGCCAATTTCTTGGGATTAAAAAAGAAATAGATACCGTTGAGTCTCTGTTAATTCAGTTGCCTCATTGTTAATGAATTAGGAGATAGAATCTATTGCTCGCAATAACAACAAATTATTTCTAGAAACATGTAGAAATCACTCCTTCTTTTATTCCAGCAGGAGAGAAATAACATGCTTTGGCCCCAATTTGATTAAGCACCCATTTGGTTTTATAAGCAGCTACATTAATCATATCTTTTCTGTAGTCAACAATCCAATAATTATTCATGCGTTCCTCATAGCTTGAGTAGATTAAAAAATCTAAAACTTTGTGTAATTCCTCTAACGGCAGCAGATGTGTTTTGTGAATGTCGTAGCTAGAACTTTTGTTCAGCAATAGATAATAAGTTTCGAATGAACCTGCAGCCCCAATAAGATGTTCCGCGGTTAAGGTTTTAAAATAATCTTTGGTTTGGTATTCCAAAAACAATTTTATGCGGTTGATGTCCTCCGAGTTTAATGGATCAGACAAATCAAAGAGCTGTGTAATACGCGAAATCCCAATGTTGAAACTGGATTCTTCAAGGACAGTGTTTGCTTTTGTAACTATAAACTCTGTACTCCCACCACCAATGTCCATGATACAAGATCGGTCTGTATCAAAATTGTGAATGCTGCGAACTCCTTGATAAATAAGTTCTGCTTCTCCTTTTCCATCAATAAGAATAACCTCCAAATCATGAAGGGTACAAATTTTATCAATAAACTCTTTTGCATTGTTGGCATCACGAAGTGCAGAAGTTCCGAAAGCCCGAATCTGCTCAGGATAAACACCAAAGGAACGACAAGTGTCTACAAAATGTTCCATGGCGAAATAAGCCCTTTTCATTGCCTTTTCGGTAATGATGTTGGAGTTTATTCCGCCTTCACCTAGGTTAACAAATGCTTTATCTCTGATTAAAACCTCTATTTTTTTGGACGCTGTTTCTCTAAAGACTATCAGTCCAAAGGTGTTTGTGCCAAGATCGATTACAGCGCCTTTCATCATTTTATTTTTTAGTCCACTTCAACAACATATTTAGTTTCAAGCGGTGGTTAAATCGCAAAATTCCATTTTTATATATTCTTCCTGCAATTCTCATCATGAAAAAAGCAGAAATAAACAAGATGGCCAAAGACAAAAACAATTTCCAAGCGCTTCCATCTTCAAAACCATTCGAAAGTTCTACCATCATTACCATAGGGGATGTAAAAGGGATAAAGCCTATCCATTCACTGAGTATTGTTCCAGGATAATAAACAGTGTAATACCCAGAAAGAACAGCAAGGAAAAGCAAAAGGGTAATCGGAATGACAAATTGTTGTCCGTCTGACTCAGAACCCATCGAAGCACCAATCATAGCGAAGAATGAACCGTAAAATAAATACCCGCCCAGAAAGAAAAGAGTAAAGAATATTAACATGTTGGTGTAGTGAATTTGACTGTATATTAATTCTACGAAAGGACTTTGGTTAGACAATGGGTTTTGAGCACCTTCTTTCGCAATTTCATCAGCTACAAATCCCGCGCTAAACATATCGGGGAAGAGTGTTAATCTAAACACATACAAACCAAAACCTATAATCACCACCCAAGCTGTAAACTGAATTAAGGCAGAGAATCCAATTCCGAGTACTTTTCCAGTTAACAATTGTCGGGCTTTAACACTAGAAAGTAAAACCTCTACAATTCTATTGGATTTTTCTCTGGCTACACTTCTTAAAATCGTCATTCCAAACATGAAGACAAACAAGATGATTAAGATTCCAAACCCAAATCCTACCCAGCTCGCAGTAGTTGACTTTTCGTTTCTAGGGTCGTTGGCATCTTTTAAGTTGAATTGTAATGATTGTTTGATGTCACGAAATTTACTTACCGATAAATCTGTAAACTGTTCTACCATGATCTCCTCCAAACGCCTTTCTACGTAGTAGACTAAATGACGTTGAATGTTTTCTGGGGGGTATTCTTTGTAGGAAATAATAACATGTTTGTTGCTGACAATTTTTTCATTGATTTGAACAGCTAGGTCATAGTCTTTATACTTTTCGTCCTTGGCAAAATCATCATATTCAACAAAGGCATTGATGAAATCAAAAGAAAGATTTTGTGGACGGCTAGCGGTAAGTTTCCCATCAAAGATTTCATTTTTATCCATGATTAAAACTTTCCAATTTTTTTTGGTAGAAGTAGTGGAGGATAAAAACAAATAGACCAAACCTAAAATGAGAAGAGGACCTAAAATCATCAACCATTTAAAAGAACGATTCCCAAATCGTTCCATAATTTCTCTTTTCGCTATTAAAAATACTTTATTCACTACTAATTTCTTTTTGAGCGTTAATGGTTTTAACGAATACCTTTTCCATACTCGGTAACACGGTTTCTATGCCGGTGATTTTAACTTGGTCAATTACCGCATTGAGTAAATCGTTGATTTCATTTCCTTTACGCATCTTTAAATATACGGTAAATGTATCATCACTGTGCACTTCCTTATCTATAATTTCATATCCAGCCCAAAGTGCATTCGCAAAAGCAATCATATTTCCAGTAAATGAAATTTTATATAAGCCTTCTTTATTTTGCTCGCGTATTTCTTGAATGCTACCTTCAAGTAGTTTTTGACCTTTATTAATTAAGACAGCACGATCACATATTTCCTCAACACTATTCATATTGTGGGTAGAGATAATAATCGAATGGCCTTTTTTCTTGAATTCGAGTAATTCTTGGCGAATCAATTCGATATTAAGAGGGTCAAAACCACTAAAGGGTTCATCGAGAATTAAGACTTTAGGCGCATGAAGAACAGTGCAAATAAATTGTATTTTTTGAGCCATTCCTTTCGACAGTTCTTCAATTCTCAATTTTCTCCATGCCTGAATATCAAATTTGTCTAACCAATAATTTAATTGGTGTTTTACATCAACGGAAGACATTCCGCGAAGCCTACCCAAATAAGCAATCTGCTTTTCAACTGTCATGGATTGATAAAGACCACGTTCCTCAGGCAGATAACCTATTTCCAATAGATGCTTTTCCTGAATCAAGTTTCCATCAAATGTAACATGGCCTTTGTCTGCCGATATGATTTGATTGATGATGCGCATTAAAGTCGTTTTTCCTGCGCCATTTGGCCCAAGCAAACCCAATATTTCACCTTCATTTAGGGCGAAAGAGACGTCGTGCAGTATAGTTTGCCGATTAAAATACTTTGATACGTTTTCTACTGTGATCATAAAATAATTATGAATTATGTACTTCCCTAAATAGGGTTGACAATTATTTAACTTCTACTTCAAAAGCATTCAGCAACTTAATTTGATTTCTATACAATAACAAAAGCTCATCATTTTCCAGTTTCTTTAAAAGTCTTGAAATAACTACTCGAGAAGTCGCTAAATCTCTAGCAATCTCTTCATGCGAAAGGTTCAAAAGTTTAGAACCCGTATGTTTTGCTTTTTGTTGCAAGTAATATTTGAGGCGTTCATCCAGTTTCTGAAAAGCAATTTGATCTATCGTGTTCAACATCTCATTAAAACGATTACGAATTGTCCCCATTACAAAACTTTTCCATGTTGAGTATTTCATCAACCATTCATCCATAACTGTGATAGGAACAGTGAGCATGACTACATCATCTTCAGCGACGGCCTTGATTTCACTCGGAAATTGCTCCATACAACAGGTAAAGGTCATGGCGCAACTCTCCTTAGCATTCACATAATAGAGTAAAATTTCTCTTCCTTGGTCGTCCATGCGTGAAACTTTTACAGTTCCAGAAGCGATAATAGGCATGCTCCTTACAATTTGACCATAGTCCAGAATGACGTCTCCCTCTTTAACAGAGACCTCTTTCGCAATACTTTTAAATTCTTCTAAAAGCTGTGGTTCGAAAGTATGTTTGAATTTATCAAGAATTTCCATGTCTCAAAAATAACCGAAATTTATACATTTTAGGCATCATTTCGTGACCCTTTTTACGTTTCATTGAGGAGATGTCATTACAAATCACGATATTTGCAAAATAAATAGAGTATTATGTCGAAAATTACCACACTTAACGATTTCATTTTAGACCGCCAAAAGGATTTTGCTTATGCAACAGGTGAGTTGACCAACTTGTTAAATGATATTGCAGTTGCGTCTAAAATTGTGAATCGTGATGTGAATAGAGCAGGATTAGTTGACATCTTAGGAGCTAAGGGAGAAACGAATGTGCAAGGAGAAGAACAACAAAAACTTGACGTCATTGCCGATGAAGCTTTTATAAGAGCGTTCAGAACAGGTGGTGAAGTATGTGGAATTGCCTCAGAAGAAAACGATGACTTCGTAGCTTTTGAAGATGAAACCTCAAAAAATGGAAAGTATGTAGTGTTGTTTGATCCTCTAGATGGTTCTTCAAATATCGACGTAAACGTTTCAATTGGAACAATATTCTCTATTTACAGAAGAGTTTCAGAACCTGGAACCCCAGCGGTTTTAGAAGATTTCCTACAAAAAGGAGCTGACCAAGTCGCTGCAGGATATGTTTTATTTGGTTCTTCAACAATGTTAGTTTATACCACAGGAAACGGAGTCAATGGATTTACATTAGACCCTTCCATTGGAGAATTCTGTTTGTCACATCCAAATATCAAGTCTCCGGAAACAGGTAGAATCTATTCTATCAACGAAGGAAACCTTGACCGTTGTGACCCAGGATTAAAAGATTACGTTCAGTACTGTCGTGAAGAAGACCCATCAACAGGTAGACCTTATTCTGGAAGATATATTGGTTCTTTAGTTGCCGATTTCCACCGTAATTTATTAAAAGGAGGAATTTATGTTTACCCAACGACAAACAATTGGCCAGAAGGTCGTTTAAGGTTGTTGTATGAATGTAATCCGTTGGCATTTATCGCTGAACAAGCTGGAGGTTTGTCAACAGATGGACACCATAGAATATTAGATATCGTTCCTACAGAATTACACCAAAGATGTGGGTATTATGCGGGATCGAAGCAGATGGTGGAAAAATCGATGAGTTATTTGAAAAACAAAGTAGCTGTTTCTTAGTTATTTAAATCAAACCTCCCCCTTTATCCCCCTCCAAAGGGGGAAGTGCTACGAATTCAGCTTTTTTTTGCTGGAATAATGTATTAAATCAAATTTAAAGCTGGATAAGTTCATTCACTAAAAGATTATTTGTTTGTATCCTCAGTCAGCTGACTGAAGTGTCCGAGGGAGAGGGTTTTTTACAGTTACAAATCTCTATCACTTTTCACTATATTTGCATTTTTAAAAGTAAATTCATTATGAAAAAAATATATCATCTTTCTTCGTGCAACACCAATCAGAGAATCCTTAAAGAATTAGAACTCGGCGATGACGTTGAATTACAAGACATCAAGAAGGAGAATATCGATGAAAAAACATTGGATTTCATCAAGGAAAAAGTAGGTTCATACGAAGCTATGTTTTCGAAAAGAGCAATGAAATATCGTTCGATGGGACTCAATGAAATGAAACTTTCAGAAGAAGATTATAAAAGATATATGTTAGAAGAATATACTTTCTTGAAAAGACCATTTATCATTTTAGAAGATGAGGTTTTCGTAGGAAATGCCAAGAAAACTGTGGAAGCAGCCAAAAAAGCGTATCACGGGAGTTAATTTCAAATGAATAAAGTAATCCTAGCGCATCTCGCACTGTTTACGCTTAATGCAATATACGGTGCAAATCACTTATTAGCTAAAGGAGTAACCCCAGACTATTTAGGTCCAAACGGATTTATCTTACTGCGTGGTGGTGTCACAACAGTACTTTTTCTCATTATATTTTTCGGTTTTATTCGTGAAAAAGTAGACCAGAAAGACTTACCTCGCCTGGCCATTACTGGTCTTTTTGGAGTGTGCCTGAATCAATTGTTTTTCTTTAATGGATTGGCATTGACTTCTCCTATGAATGTTGGAATTATCATGACTTCAACACCGATTTTAGTTGTTATTCTGTCTTATTTTATTCTCAAAGAAAAGATTACTAAACTTAAGGCATTTGGAGTTTTAATCGGTGCTGTAGGAGCAATCGCATTAACGACAGTTGGTCAAGAACCTGAGTTTGATTCGCCAGTTGGGGATTTATATATCTTCATCAATGCGCTGTCCTTTGGGTTGTATTTGGTGTTGGTGAAACCGCTGATGAGTAAGTACAAACCATTGACGGTGATTACCTATAATTTCATTTTCGGTTTTATATTCATCATGATGTATCCACCAGTTTGGACAGATGTTGCGGTGGCAGATTTTAGCGCTTTTCCAGCAGAAATTTGGCTTAAAACTGCGTATATCATCATTGGAGCTACGTTTTTCACCTATTTATTGAACACTTTCGCATTAAAACACGTCACACCAAATGTGAGTGGGAGCTACATTTATACACAACCTGTTTTGGTAATGTTCTTTACTTTCTTGTTTGCATATATTGGTTGGACAGAAAACTTCATTGGAGCAATAAGTCTAGAAAAGATTCTCTTTATGCTGATGATTTTCGCTGGAGTATTCATGATTTCGAGGTCGAGTTATAATTTAAGGAGAGATTTGAGGGAGAAGGAGAAGAATGAAAAAATATGATATCGAAGTAGTTAGATGAAAGCATGAATAATTGAAAATTAAAGTTGATTCCTTTTTTAAAATGACTAATAGATTATGGTTTATAGGAATAAATATAAGATGTTTCATAAGGCTTTTAGGGTTGTGATCAAAAAACTTGAAATATTTAATGCTTTCTATGGTTGTGTATTTTTTAGTCAGATTTTTATACTTTTTATAGATATAAACAATTGACTTCATGATTTTAAGACCAATATCCTAAGTACCTTGTATCGATGGATGATTTCTGGGAAGAGTCTGTTCAGGGCGTAAAGCATGTACATATTAGTGACTTTTTGAGAATGGATTGGGGTTAATTATTTGGGTTTTGGGGCTTAGTTGTGATTTGATAATTTTGTTAAATTTGAGTAGAAATAGGCAACAAAATCAAAAGCATATGAAAATGATTAAACCTCTTCACCTCTTATTTATTTTAATTGTTTTTGCACAAACACAAGTTTTCTCGCAGACAGAAAAGGGTAATTATATTGATTATTACAATTTCGTAAATGAGGCTGAATACAATTTTTACGAAATGAATTATCCTAAATCGGTTGATTTGTTTGAAGAAGCATTTAAAATTGTTGACATTCGAAAACCTGATCACCAATACAATTATTGTAGGGCATTATGGGAGATAGGTGAGACTAAAAAATCAATAAAAGAACTAAAAAATTCATTTTATCCAGATTATTTTTCGACCGATACTACCTATTTCGAAGATATGACTTTAGAAACTCGAAATGGAATTGTAGAAATCATGGAAAAGAACTCAAAAGAAGCTGTTTCAAAATGGAAACATACTGATTTCATAGATTCTTTAACTTATCATGATCAAAGATTTAGAAAAATGATTTCTGACTCCATTGAACCATTTTATTCCTCACTTGAGAATGATACTATGGTTGAATATCACTATAAGCTTATGAGAGCGCAAGATGTTAAAAATGGAATTGCACTAATTGAATATGCTAAAAAGCATGGTTTTCCAGCTGGTGTGAATGGGTCTTGGGATCAATCCGTTTCCAGAGTAGTTTTGCATTTAGGTCGTGATTGGATTATTGAGAATTACTACTTCTTAATGGATGAATTGGAAAAAGGGAATATTGAACCGATTACTTTGACCAGGGCAATTGACCGTTATTTTGTTAATGAGACAGGTTGCAATGAGATTGTTAGTCCATACAATAGTTATTTTGGTAAAAATTTAAATGATCCTTTTCTGTTATTTATGAATTGCAAATCAATGGGACTATCACCTTATTATGGATATAATTGGCGTCTATATCCGAAAGGATGGCGCCCATACCCAACAGAGCAATATGAAATTTATCATGCAAATAAGGCAGTCTATGACACAACACTTTGAAAAGAAAATCGTCAGATAAATACGTGTAAATTCCCTTTAGGTTTTATCCTAAGATTTTGAAATTCAGAAACAAACTAAGTTTTCTGTTCAACAATTCCCCTTTCTTAACATACATCAATGCACAGACTTTATGTTGTCCCTACCTTTGTATCAAAATAAAAACATAAAAAAATGGGAACAACAGAAAAAGCAAAATGGAACATTGATTCAACGCACTCAGAAATTAATTTTAAAGTAAAACACATGATGATTTCTACTGTAACAGGTGGTTTTGGGAAATTTGATGCCAGCGTAGAGGCAACTGACGATTCTTTTAAAGATGCATCATTCAAATTTGAGGCAGAGATTGACTCAATCAACACAAACAACAAGGACAGAGATGCGCACCTAAAGTCAGATGACTTTTTTAACGCAGAGCAATTTCCAAAATTAACTTTCGAATCAACTTCTTTTGATGGAGATAAAATGACTGGAAATTTAACGATTAGAGATGTAACTAAAGAAGTAACTTTGGATGTTGACTTCAACGGAGTAGCTGTAGATCCATACGGTCAAACCAAAGCAGGTTTCGATATGGAAACAACAATCAACAGAAAAGACTTCAATCTAACTTGGAGCGCTGTTACCGAAGCAGGAAGTATCGTTGTAAGTGATAAAGTGAAATTGATTGCTAACGTTCAGTTTGTGAAGCAATAGTTTAACAGATATAATTTTAGAAAAGGTGGGTTTGTCTTCGGATGAATCCACCTTTTTGTTTTAATTATTTTTTTAACCAGATTTAAAGCCAAAAAAATCCTCATTAAAAAGTAAGGTGTTGGTATTTAGCGCTTCTCCGTTTGCTGATGGAGGGTATAGGGGGAGGACTTTCATTAGCAACATAAGCCGAGTAATCAATTTTTTATATAAAAACTTGCCAATTAAATCATTAATCGTAATTTTACGATTGATATGAAAGCAAAGTTAAAAACAACCCCAGAAAATAGATTTACCGAAGAGCAAAATCAGATTGCTTTATTCACAAAAGCGCTCGGACATCCAGCAAGAGTGAAAATCTTACAGTATTTATTTGAAACAAAATCTTGTGTTTGTGGTGATATTGTAGATGAAATTGGATTGGCACAATCTACTATTTCTCAGCATTTAAAAGAATTAAAGAAAACAGGATTAATCCAAGGTACTGTGGAAGGAACTAGCGTTTGTTATTGTATTAATAACGAGAACTGGACAAAAATGAAGGATTTGTTGGTGGAGTTTTTTGAGCAAGACTTAATTAAAACAGATTGTTGTTAGTTTTTTAGCATGACTACGAGATGAAATCTCGCAGTAGCATGCTGAAAAACATAGCGAACAAAACAACTCAGCGTAACTCAGCGAAAACTTCGCGAACATTGCGGTTAAAATATATATAAAACAAGAAAACATGAAATTATCAGAAGTAAAAACAGCGTTAACAAACTTGGACACGATTGCGTTTCAATTACCCAATGGAGAATTAGTTCCTAATCACTTTCACGTTACCGAAGTAGGGAAAATCACCAAAAATTTTATTGATTGCGGTGGAACCGTAAGAAACGAAGAAGTCATTAATTTCCAATTGTGGAACGCCAATGATTACGATCACAGATTGCACCCAGAGAAATTATTAAGCATAATCGAATTGTCAGAAAAGGTGTTGGAATTAAAGGACCAAGAAATCGAAGTGGAATACCAAGGTCAAACCATTGAGAAATTCGCATTAGAATTTGACGGAAAAAACTTCTTGTTAGCAACAAAACAGACAGATTGTTTAGCACCAGATAAATGTGGAATTCCAGAAGAGAAACCAAAGGTTAAGATGGCAGATTTAGGTGATGCCAATGGATGTACGCCAGGTGGAGGATGTTGCTAGGTCAGTATTGAGCAAGAGTTGGGAGCATACAGGCAAGATCAATTGGCGATCCATTATCTCAAAAAATTAAGCAAATTAAAGCAGTATAGTGTTGAAGTTTTTGGCAAATTATTATTCGGAGCACTTCTTCCGTCAGCTGACGGAGAGATACAGAGGGAGGATAACATCATAATTTGAAATCAAATGAATTAAAGTTTTATGGCAATTAAAATGAAACTATTTGAAAAAATATCAAATTTCGTAACACAATTAGATGTTACCACCGTAAACGATGAAAGAAAACAAATTCTTCAACCACTTATTGACTTCATTCAAACGAAGCAAGATAAAAACGAAGTAATAAACCTCAACTTTATCTGCACGCACAATTCCAGACGAAGTCATTTGGCGCAAATTTGGGCCCAAACCATGGCACATTATTATGATGTTCCAAAAGTGTTTTGCTATTCTGGAGGAACAGAGGCCACAGCCGTTTATCCTGCGGTGGTTGATGTTTTGAAAGCATCTGGGTTTGAGATTGACTATTTAGCAGACTTGAATAACCCAAACTACGCCATAAAATATGCGGAAAATCAGGCTTCAATTGTTGCCTTTTCAAAACGATGGGATGATGCATCAAATCCAAAAGATTCGTTTTGTGCAATCATGACGTGTTCCGAAGCAGATGGCGATTGCCCTGTAGTTTTAGGAGCAGAAAAGCGAGTTCCAATTCACTATTTAGATCCAAAAGCTTTTGATCATTCTCCTCAAAAATTGGAAGAATACAACCAAACAAGTATAAAAATCGCAACAGAAATGAGTTACGTTTTCGCACAAATAAAAATCAAAAATTAGTTATGAAAAATATGAGTTTTCTCAATAGAAATCTAACCCTTTGGATTTTTGTTGCCATGGCAATTGGTGTTGGAATTGGTTATTTCGTTCCAACTTTTCCTGATTTTGTAAATTCTTTAAGCAGTGGTTCAACGAATATCCCTATCGCAATTGGATTAATTTTAATGATGTATCCTCCGCTTGCCAAAGTGAATTATAAACTCTTACCCAAAGTTTTTCGCAACACAAAAATTCTATCCATTTCCCTTTTGTTGAATTGGGTGATTGGACCAATTTTAATGTTCACTTTGGCCATTATATTCTTACATGACTATCCAGAATACATGGTCGGATTGATTTTAATTGGGTTGGCCCGATGTATTGCAATGGTCATGGTTTGGAATGATTTAGCAGAAGGAAGTAGCGAGTACGGTGCTGGACTGGTGGCGCTGAACAGTATCTTCCAGGTTTTCGCGTATAGTTTTTATGCGTGGATTTTCATTACAATTTTACCTCCTTATTTCGGATTCGAAGGGGCAATCATTGATATTTCGATTGCTACAATTGCCGAAAGTGTGGCTATTTATTTGGGAATTCCATTTTTGATGGGAATTTTGAGTCGACAAATACTCATCAAACAAAAAGGCGAAAAGTGGTTCACAGAAAAGTTTATTCCTGCGATATCTCCACTCACATTGATTGCTTTATTGTTCACAATAGTCATCATGTTTTCACTTAAAGGAGAACTCATTGTAGAAATTCCAATGGATGTTGTGATTATCGCCATCCCATTGATTCTTTACTTTACCCTAATGTTCTTCATCAGCTTTTTCTTTACCAAAGCCATGGGAACTTCCTACGACAAAACCGCTTCCGTTGCGTTTACCGCGGCAGGGAATAATTTCGAATTGGCCATCGCAGTTTCTATTGCTGTTTTCGGATTGAACTCCGGACAAGCCTTCGCTGGAGTAACTGGACCTTTGGTTGAAGTGCCAGTATTGATCGCTTTGGTAAAAGTTTCTTTATGGATGAAAAAGAAGTTCAAACCAATAAATGAAATGATGAATTGATTTTCTTTGGGCGTTCCCCAGACGATTCATTTCCGTAAACTACAATGAATGTCTGCGTCGGGCTATCCGCTATATCTCTGACAAAAAAAGTCAGAGGATGCCGCTCTTATCCCTAACGCAAAAAAACGACCTTCTACTTTGGTGTTAAGCCGCTGTAAATCAAAGAGAAGATGTGTCATAAATAGGCTAAAGAAAAAATGTTATTTTTGATTGGAAGTAGAGGTTGGCTATGCGTAATGCGATTAGCCAATTGTCATCCGTCACCACAGCAAAAGTGTATTAAAACTTGTTTTAGAACTAATAATGTAATAACTTTGTACTTACGAAATATTTATATTATGGAGATTTCAATTATAAAAATAGGTAATTCAAAGGGCTTTAGAATACCTAAGGCCATTTTAGAGAAATATAATATTTCTGATAAAATTGAATTGATTTTTGAAAAAGGACAGATTATTCTTAAACCCATTAGTGAGCCTAGAAAAGGATGGGATGAAGCATTCAAAAAAATGAATAAGGAAGGTGAAGATCACCTTTTTTTTGAGGATGTTTTTGAGGATGAAAACTTCGACGAATGGAATTAGAACAATACGACATCATTTTAGTCAATTTAGATCCAACCTTAGGCAGTGAGATAAAGAAAACAAGACCGTGTGTAGTTATTTCTCCTAATGAGATGAATGATAATTTGCGAGCAATTACGATTGCACCAATGACAACGAAAAGCAGAAAGTATCCAACTCGAGTGAAAGTTAAACACAATAAACAAATTGGTTGGGTGGTAATTGATCAGATTCGAACAATTGATAAAACGAGGGTCATTAAAAATCTCGGGGCTCTGTCGGAAAATGAAGTATTATTGTGTAAACAAGTGATACGAGAAACATTTGTCGATTAATTAAAAGAAAACAAATCATTCAATGAGTAAACTCCAAACCTTCTTAGATGAATTGACGGATGCTGAATTAGTGAGTTTTTACAACTACCGCTATGAACAATTTATGAAATCGTCAAAAGTTAAAATTGATTCAGAATTAATTAAAAGAGGGATACAAAAAGAAGATTTTGATCATTACAGAGTTGATATTTTAACCAATACAGAAGAGAGATGTCCACAATGTGGATCTCAAAAATTTTACAACTCAAAAGAAATAGAAACAGTAACCTATTCAGTAGCAAGCATAGATTTAGAAGTTGATTATAAAACATGCTTGATATGTCTTTATTCAGAAGATAAATCCGAGAACAGAGAAACGCATAGGCGAGTTGGGGTTTTTGGTTTTATACGTGCTTTGTTTTATCAGAAAAAGAAATAATTAGATTAATGATTTTAAACATTCCCATTTCTAAAACCCATCAAAAATCCTAACTTTACCTCCAAACTCCCAAATTATGAAACGTCGCGACTTTTTCCGTAATACCTCCTTAACCGCTGCTGGATTCGCAATTTCACCTTTGCTGTTTTCAGCAGACGAGAACACAACATTAGCACTTTCTGAGTTAAAAAACGAAGCCAAAAATATCATTTTTATGGTTTCTGATGGAATGAGTGTCGGTACCTTGACCCTTGCGGATATGTACGCGCAATCGGCGATGGGAAAACACACAACGTGGGTAGAAAACTACAAAAATGGGCGTTTTAAAAGGGCGATGATGGACACAGCTTCTGCGAGTTCACTGGTGACAGATTCAGCAGCGGGAGGTTCAGCGTGGGGCGGAGGAGTTCGCGTGCCCAATGGAACATTAAACGTTGGGGCAAACGGAGAACAGTATACACCCATCTTGCAGAAGTTCAAAAAAGAAGGAAAGAAAGTGGGATGTGTAACCACTGTTCCGATTACACACGCTACGCCAGCATCTTTTTGTGTGAACAATGAAAGCCGAAGGAATCAACCTGAAATAGCAGAACAATATGCAGAACTAAAGTTCGATGTGATGATGGGAGGTGGAGATCAATACTTCTCAGCCGATAAACGAGAGGACAATAAAGATGTTTATAGTCAGTTTGTTAATGCCGGTTATGATGTCGTGAAAACTAAATCAGCATTGAAAAATATACTGACTTCAGACAAACCGCTTTTAGGTGTTTTTGATGATGATCCTTTGCCGTATACGATTGACCACATGAGTGATGAAGGTTTACAGAATACCATTCCAAACATTGTCGAAATGACTGCCGCCGCCATTGAAAAAATGAAAAATCACCCTGAAGGATTCGTACTTCAAGTAGAAGGAGGAAAAGTCGACTGGGCAGCACATGCTAATGATGCTCCAGGATTAATCAATGACCAAATTGCTTTTGACCAAGCATTACGTGTAGCTTTAGATTTTGCAATAGAGGACAAAAACACTCTCGTGATTGTGACCACAGACCACGGGAACGCCAATCCAGGTTTATTTGCAGGACGAAAGGCCGATGAGAATTTCGCTCGTTTTAGAGCAATGAAGCAAAGTAATACATGGGTGATGGACCAATTAACACCAAACCTTTCCTCTGCTCAATTAATTGATATGGTTGAAAATGCTCAAGGTTACGCAATGACTTCTGATGAAGCAGGAACTATTATTGACCATATTAAAGGATTGGACGAAGAGCAAATAAAAGATTACTACAAACAACCCTTCGAGAAATACGCTCAAATCCAGAAGAAATACACGAACGTCGGTTTTGGCGATATGCACCATTCCGCCGATTTTGTAGAATGCGCTGCTTTTGGACCAGGAAGTGAATTGTTACCACCGTTGATCAAGAATACTTTTTTGCATAACATGATGCTGAAAGCGGTAGGAATTACGAATTACGAATAAGAGAATTACGAATTATGTACTTTGTACTTCCCTAAATAAGTACTTTACTCTCTGCGAAACTTTTCGCAACCTTTGTTGACTTTGAGGTTTATAAAAAATAAAAAATCCGTAAAAATCTGCGTTCGTAGATCCGTGTTATCTGCGTGCCAATCTCCAGTTTCGCTATTTACTAAACTTATAAATTTATCAGTACAATATTAATTTTTTGGATTTATAGGAAATAAAACCTTCACATTGAAATGGGAGCGTTTTGAGCTAAAGTTTAAATGATTTTTATTATCTATATACTCGGCATCTATTGTATTTATAAAGCCCATAGTATAACCCGCTTCAAACCCAACAAAGTAGTTGTTTTTAAAATTTAAATCATAACCGAACCCAAAAGTTAGAAAAGGGAAGACACCTCCAATATTGTTTACGGAATATTTCGTGCCGCCGAATTTTGAGCCACTCCCACTTATTTCTCCACCTTGCTGAATCATTATTTTTGTACCTAAAAATAGATTTAGGAGGTGCTTTTTTTTACGATCCAAAGGCAGTGAATAATGGTAATAAACAGGGAATTTAAAGTGAGAAAACGAAGCGTAAACTCCAACACCGTCAAGTATGAGGTTGGTTCGAGTAGAAGCCAGTTCTAATCCATAAAGCAACGCGGAACTCTCTGAAAAGTGGGTTTTTAAATTTAAGCCTATGCCTAGCCCGAATGAAAAGTTGATTAGATTTTCACTTTTAAATCTAACGGATTCTGCTGGGGAAAGGTATTCCAAAGTCATAAATGCTGTAGTTTTTTTCTTTTCTTGACTAAATAATGGCGCCACAATAATGAAAGAAAATAAAATGAGAACGGTTCGTTTATGCATGATCTTTTAATTAATCACTGTAAACGGGAATAAAGAGGAAATATTTGCAAACACACCTTTTGGATTTACTCCTTTTCTTTTTTTAAGTAATTACAGTATATAAAACTATCCCTTGAAATGCGGTTTTTTTATAATACTTAAAGCCACACCTTCAAAAAAACAGAATTGTTAAAAATTAACTCCAATTCTTTTATAAATAAAGTGCATCAACCAAGCTGGACCGATGAGTAAAAACTGAATATCTTTTAAAAATGAAGGTTTTTTTCCTTCGATTTTATGTCCATAAAACTGACCTATCCAGGCGAGTACGAATACGATTAGTGCAATTCCCCACAAAGGGAAGCAAGAACAATGAAGTAGTAATTCAGAGATGTATAAACAAGTTGAAATGAAAAGCAACATTCCAATTGAGACTGGAACAGACAAAGAAAGGTAATAGAAAAAAACGGGAATCATGATTAGAACCGCCCAGTTTGAAAAGAAATAATCACCAAATAGATCAATTAAAACCTCATTTGGGATTGAGTATAACAAAGCTACAATCGCCCAAAATATTAAGGGGACACATATCCAATGAATCAACTTATTGGTCGAATTGCGGTGACTTTCACTGTATTCGTCGAGAAGTAGTTCTAACTTTTTACTCATTCCTAAAAGTTTAGCTAATTACTTTTTATTTTTCTTTTGAAAAGTCCATTGCCAATAAAAATAAGGGAAAATAGGCAGAAAAGAAGATATTCAGCGGTAATACGATCTGTGATTCCCCACCATGCCCAACTTGGAAAAGGCAATGTAAAAGGAGATTGATTATAAACGAATTCATTCTTTTTTAAAGTATAAGCTGTGAAACCATCAGCAGGATGTAAAAGCGTTTCGGCTTGTAAACCGCGTAAGCTATCACCTTGTCCAAGTGAATTGAAGAACAATAAAAATAATGATCCGACAAGTAGGGCTTTCCGTATCAACCTATTCATTTTGAGTGAGGTATATTGTGTGCTAAATTTACATTTTTATTTTAAAATACTTATTTTTGAATGACTATTTATGGTTTGCTTTATTTTTTCTGAATCATTTTTAATGAGAATCCACCCAATAATAAGATGATAACTCCCATTGTTATCCATAGCCAAGCTTTGTTTTTGAAAAGTGGTTCAATAATCGAAGATTGATCTTTTTTAATATTGATTTCCTGGCCTATTTTTAGGGATGAAATAACGGAAGGAATTTGATCAGCAAATTGTTGAATATCATAGGTTGGAGCTTTTGCTTTTTGATTTCCGTAGCATAAAAAGTATCGTGCTGGAGTGGTAAACCGAGCGACTAATTTATGGGAATAGCCGCTGACCTGTATAGAATCAATTTTAAGTGCTTGATTATCGTGATTGTGAACGATGATTTTTAATTGCTTTAGGGTAGTGCTCTTAAACGAAAGTTCATTTTCAGTTAACGAGTTCAAAGTCCCAGAGCTTAAGACACCGTAATTATAAATCCAACCTTTTTCGGTTTTTGTACTATCGATTAGATATTTGATAGTCACTGGACGATGGTAGTCAATAGCCTCTTGGACATCAATTTTAATTCGACTGGCCCTAACAGGTGTTGTCATTTCAACATCGATTTCTGTTTGTTTGTTCTGTTTGTTCTCTTTGATTTCAAGTTTTTTAATGGTAAGATGTATTAATTCACCCGCTATTTTTTCGTGTTGTGCAATGCTTGCATTAGACAATGCTGGCCTTACTTTACTGCGAATATGTAATCGGTAATAACGAAATTTTGAACTTGGAAAACTGAGTTGTGTAAATTGAAAATCGGTAAACGCATTTCGAATGGACATAATTCGGTAATCTTTGAGAACCGTAAACCATTCATTTTGATCTTGACTTCCTTCTAATTTGACTTTCCAATCGAAATTTTGTTGTATGAAGTCCAGTTTTATTTGATTGATTGATGCTACACTTGGGAGTTCAAAAGTAAAGTAATAGCCATTGTTGTTTTGAACTGTATTCAGCGTTTTAAATTCAACTTCTTGTTGGACTACTTTATCGCTACTGACCCTTAATAAATAGGGTGCTTCAATGGTGTCATTGCTCGCTGTAATGCCATATATCCGTATGTCCTTTAAATTAGGAGTTGTCTTGCCAAATACTTCTTGTGGAAGACTAAGCTCATGCCATTGGTCAGAGAGGGAAACCAACTCACGTTTGTAAGTATACTCTTCCATTTGTCCATAGATGAATGAACTTGATAATAAGAAAAGTATAAATATTTTATTGATCATTTTCATCCGAAATTATGTGTTTGTATTTATTGTATAAATAGGAAATAACAAGTAAAAGCACACCCAAAGAGACAAAAACTGTGGTTTTTGCGATGGTATTCAGATGTGAAATGTCATACAGGAATAGTTTAACGAGGGTGATACCTAAGAGAATAATGGCGCCTATACGCAGGTGCTTTTTCTTCTTCCAAATCCCAAGAACAATTAAGAATAATGAATACGTTCCCCAAAGAATACTTAACCCAAATTTATTGTTTGTTTGAGCAAGGTCCATCCAATTGATCAATTCACTGCTGGCAATCCATATAGTAGTTGTGTGCAGTAAGAATTCAAAAGCAGTTCGTAGATATTTTTGTTTCGGCTCTTGTCTTACGTATGTGTAACAGGCAAAGAGTGCAAAAGCTACAAAAGCAAAAGAAACATATCTAATTCCGATATAGAATGCATTAATAGAATAATATTCTGCTAGATGCTGTGAAGTAAATGTGTTTCTTAATCTGCTCAAATCATAAAGCCCACTACTTAGAAAAACGATTATTGTTAAAACAATGAAGATTGTATTTGCTGTTCCTAAAAGTTTACTCTTTATTTTCTTGTGGTTCAAAAAAGAAAGTAATGAGGTAAAGAGCAAGGTGTAATTAATAGTCCAGATGCTTTTAAACTGCTTTAAGTCATAATTACTAAAATAGTCTATGATTTGTGCGTTCTCATCTTTAATGTTAATCATTGAGGCTGCATATCTTTGGTCCCAATAACAAGCAATCTCCATTCTTAAGGCTTGATAAAGCGTAAAAACAAAAAGGGAGGGTATCAGAATGGCAACAATGTTAAGTAATCCAGTGTGTTGATTTAGTGCTGAAGGAAATCGTTTGTTACGGTTCAAGTAAGTCATAAAGCCAAAAGACAGAATAACTAACACAGAGGTGAGGAAGTTGATATTGAATAGAGGGGTAATCGATGGTTTGAAATTTTCGACCGAATAAACCCTATATACTGTGGACCAATCATGGTTGATACTGAAAAATGCCAATAGCATGAGTGGGTAAGCCAGAACTTCGTATACCTGAACATTTTTAGTTCTTCCGATCCAAAAGAGCAACGCTGCTTCTCCTGCCCAAAGCATGGTCACCCAATTTCCGTCCAATTGAATAGGAACAGCGATGGTCAAGAATATTAAAACGAGTCCCGAAACGAGATAAAAGAAATTTTTATCGGCTTGTTTTTTCTTGTAAATAATAACACTGATGATAAAATGAAGCACTGCATTGCATAAAGTGAACACACCCAATAATTCACTTCCTCCTGGGTGTTTGCTTAACAGATTAAAACCAACTCCATAAAAAATAAAGGAGTTAAAAACCAGTAAGAAAATGTCAGAAAAGGCAAATCTTTCACTTTTTCTTAATTTGTAAACTAAAAACATGAGGTAAAAAAGCACAAAGAAAGCCAGTAGAAAAGCGATGGTCATTCCGAAGTGCTGATGGCTTTGATAGGCTGTTAAATACCATGTGATTAAAATCAACCAGGTTAAAGCAAATGAAGAATAGTAAAGCGCTTTCCAATATTTCTTAAAAGCAATAATCAGAATGCCAATGTTAATGATGAGCATATAGCTGAACAACATCTCTATCTTTCCAGAGCCTTCACTCAGTAAGAATGGAACGGCATAAGCGCCTACAAGACCAATATGTGCAATAATTTGTCGGTTGTAATGAATTGCGGTAATGACCGAGAATATTGTAAAAAACACCATCAGGGCGAAGGTCATCATCTGTGGAAACAAATCGTAAAAACCATAGGCTGCATAGGTAATGAAATACATAATTGCAATTGCTCCACTCACTAAGACAGCACTGAAACTTTCAAGGTTTTTCTTCAGTTTTATTCCAAATAACAACAAGCCAATTCCAGTAAAATAACCTAAGATAATTCTTGTTAATGGGCTGATTAAATCATGTTCAATAGAGTATTTAGCACCTATACCAACTCCAATTATGAGTATCGCAATACCAATTTTATTGATGAGGTTCTCTCCGATAAATTTTTCAATGTCTTTTTTAATTCTTGGTGTAGCTTTTTGAGCTTCAGTTTTCTGCGAAGATTTGGTTGCTGACTGTTGTACCTTTTGATCCTCATTATAAGACAGCTCTTTTTTACTTTCAGCAAACGGCTCTGGAGTTACCTCTGACTTGGCGAGTTCTTTTTCTGAACGATCCTCAAGACTTTTCGATTTTAATCTGTTGATTTCATTGCTTAGGTCGATTATTTCTTTCGAAAAAGCATCCTGTCTCTTTTGAAGTATTTCCAACTTATGAATAAGCTGATTTAATTGGGCTTGATTTTCATTCATGCTTTTCCAATAAGTGAGTAATGATAGAATAAAAATAGTCAAATATGCTGAATGAACTATATTCTATGATTAGTAATTATTGAATAGTTAAAATAATTATGATTTGAAATTGATATTAATCCTTCACAAGACGCTAAAACTCAAAAATAAACCCAATCGATGGAACTACCGTTGCTGAAGGGTCAGTTAGAATTACGGGAATTCCATTGCTACCATCAGACTTTATCGGGTTGCCATCTGTGGTTTTAAATCCAGTGTTGTCTGCATTTCGCTCAAAAGTATAATTGGGTACCCTTGGTGTTTTAAACATAAACAAGTTCTGGATATCAACAAACAAGGTAAGACTTACGTTTTTGAAGTTGAATTTTTTGTCCACACGAATGTCAAATTGTTGATAAATAGGTAATCGCTCCTCATTTAATTGGGTGTAATCAAGCGTACCGACTCCACTTGTTAAGTAATTTTGTCTTGAAGCAGATAGGTCGAAAGGAGTGTAGGGTTGGCCGCCAGAAATGCGATATTTTACACCTAAATCCCAGTTCTTTTTGAATTTATAGCCCATGGTAGTCGAGAAAACAAATCCATAGTCCCAAGTGGAAGGTCTAAAAATTCCATCTGCTCCTGAAAATTCGGACTTATAAACTGTGGCGCTTATGATGTAGAACAAACGATTTATTAATTTTTGTTGTACATATGCCTCTACTCCATAAACCCGTCCTTTTCCCGTTGATGCATAAGTATCATTTCCAACGGTTGAAAATCCTGTCCCTACATTGGCCAGAGAAATACTGTCTGTCAAGGAGACAGGATAGTTCCTGTAATCTTTATAGAATGCTTCTAGGGTAAATCGAAGGTCTTTTTTAGGAATAAATTGACTCCCCACTGTGTAGTGAATAGAATTGATGTATTTTAAATTCTTATTCGCTAATTCTCCCGTCATGTCTTTATATCCTAGTACGGTGTAAACAGGCAGCTTATGATAAGAACCTACAGATGCTGAGATATTCCATTTGTCATTAAATGAATATGCGGTAGACAAACGCGGTGAGATGGTTTCAAGTGGGTTGAGCCCATTTTTTGTGTAGGTATTCATGTCTGAACGTAAACCACCAGAAAGTAAAAGTTGATCTTTTAAAAAGTATTTGCTCACATGACCATAAGCTCCAAATTTAAAGAAATCAATATTTGATGCAGTAGAAAAGTTAATCGCAGGAGAGATTGTCGCTCCTGTTGAATCTGTTAATTCATCTTGAATGGTATTGAATAAATCTAAATCATATTTTACATATTGAGCACTGATTCCATAACTTACTTTCCATCCATTCATAAACTTGTTGACATTGAGACGCAGCTTGTTTTCTATTTCGTGACTTTTTAAACTCAATAATTTTGGACCTTCCATAAGGGCATTGTTAGCATAACGATCGGCTCCGTTAAAGAACATGTTTCTGCTTAAAGCAACTGTGAAATAACCCTTTTTTATCAGTCTTTTTAATGATGTACCTACTGTATAATTCCATTGTTTAATTAGAGGATTCGAACGGTTGATGTACTCCGTAGTTGCATCAGCGTCCTTTGGCACAGCTAATTTAAAATTGTCAATGGCGCCGATTCCTATAAAGTTGAGTTCTGTTTTTGAATCTATTTTATGGTTAATCTTGTATTGAAAGTCCCAATAGTCTGGCCGAATGGGTAAATCAATCAATTTAAACAAAAACTGCAAATAGGACCTTCTCGCAGAAGCCATAAAGGTGGTTTTTTTACCCAATGGGCCTTCTAAAGTTGCTGCTGCCTCACTTCCTGAAAGTCTAAAGTTTCCACTCAGTTGGTCAGGATTTCCATTCCTTTGTTTAATAACAATCGTTGAAGCCAAAGCATTGTCGTATCGACTATCAAAAGCCGAAGAGGTCAATTGAACATCTCGAATAAAAGATACATTTAAAATTCCTGTTGCACCTCCACTCGCACCTTGGGTTTGAAAGTGATTCAAAACAGGTATCTCTATGCCATCTAAATAATAAACGTTTTCGCTGGGTCCACCACCCCTTACAATGATGTCGTTTCTATTGGGTGATGTTCCTCCTGCAACTCCAGGTAATACTTGAATCACCTTAGAAACATCAAAGTTACCTCCAGGATTTACTTTAATTTCTTCTGCGGTAAGCTTTTGGGTAGATAAGGGAGTGGTCATGTCGGTTGCTTTTACCAGTTTTGAAGCGTTAATTGTGACTTCACCAAACTCTTCTGATTGATCTTCTAATTCGATTTCTACTACAATGGCATTACCCGAACCCAGATTGATATTGTATTTATTGTAAACTTCGTATCCTAGATAGTAAGTTTCTAAATTGTATTTCCCTACCGGAGCTTCGATTTTAAATTTCCCATCAATATCGGTCCGAGTCTTTAGGGTATCCTTTTCATTTTGAAGCGTAATCACAACACCTATTAGAAGGTCTTGCAAATTCTTGTCTTTTACAGTTCCAGTAATCACACCTTTATTTTGACCGAAAAGAAGAGCAGATGTTAAAACTGATATTAGTAGAATAAATGCTGTTTTCATAATTCATTTCAAAAATACAGTACAAAAATAGACTAATTTTCTTTCTAAAGTAAAATAAATGATATAAATTTATACCTTTTTAATCTAAGGTAGTATATTTGTATACTAAATAGAAAGGTGTTAAAATTATGAATTACGATTTAATCAAAGATGTACTTGATTTAGTTGAAGACTTTGAAGAAGAAAACAAAGGGTATAAAAACTTTGAAGACAACGTTGAAGGATTCAAAAAATGGATGGTAAAATCATTTCAAGGAGGATTTGCCCAAGAAGAACCAGATTGGGAAGGAAAAGATAAAGGACGTAGTCCTGAAAGTGTGATCAACACTTTGATTGTTCACATGAACCGATATGCTAGAACTTATTCGAAGTCGGCCATTTATGACTCTGAGTTTTCTACCCAAGAAGACTTCATCTATCTCATCAATTTAAAGGCCTTTGGAGCGATGACTAAAATGGATTTAATTAAAAAGAATGTTCAAGAGAAGCCTGCAGGAATGCAAATCATCAATCGATTGATAAAACAAGGTTGGGTAGACCAGAAAGATTCGAAAGAGGATAAGCGCAGTAAAATCATCAACATCAATAAGAAAGGGCTGACTGCATTAGACCAGCAAATGGATAAAATTCGTAAGGCAACGGAAATTGTAACAGGAGATTTAACGCACTTTGAAAAACTGGAGCTAATACGTTTATTGAATAAACTCAATGATTTTCACTTGCCGATTTACAATAAGAACATCGATCCATCAGAGTTACTCGAGAAGGTCAAAGGAATAAATATGAATTAAAGGATGAAAAAGAAAATTGCAATTATAGGCGCTGGTTTTTCAGGGATTTCTGCCGCGGCATATGCTGCTAAAGAAGGAAATGAGGTTCATGTATATGAAAAACACAATCAGCCTGGAGGTCGCGCTAGGCAATTCACTACTGATAATGGGTATACCTTTGATATGGGTCCAAGTTGGTATTGGATGCCAGACATTATCGATCAATTTTTTCAGGATTTTGGTGGTCACGCCACTGATTTCTTCGATTTGGTCTCCTTGAATCCACAGTTTGATATGATCTTTGAAGACGGGACAGTTGCTGTTCCAGAATCCTATGAAGAGCTTAAAGAATTATTTGAAGGATTAGAACCAGGAGCAGGAAAGCGGCTAGATGCTTTTATGAAATCGGCCCAATTCAAATATGAAGTGGGGATGCAGCAATTTGTCAATAAACCTTGCTATAGTTGGTGGGAATTTGTTTCCCCTAAAATTGCAAGCAGTGCTTTAAAGTTGGACCTGCTCACTAATTTCAGGAGCTATGTTGGAAAATACTTTTCGCATCCTAAGTTAAGGGCCTTGATGGAATTTCCAGTCATCTTTTTAGGCGCCTCCCCGAAAGACATTCCAGCGCTTTATAGTTTAATGAATTATGGTGGTTATGGACTAGGAACATGGTATCCTATGGGAGGTTTTTATCAATTGGTATTGGCCATGAAAAAAGTAGCGGAACAGCAAGGGGCAACATTTCATTTTAATCAGAATGTAGAAAAAATCAATGCTGAAAAGAGGAAAATTACTTCCTTATTAATTGATGGTAAATTACATGAGTTTGATGCTGTCATTGCTTCTTCAGATTATCATCACACGGAAACACTTTTGCCAAAAGCCTACAGGAATTATACAGAAAAGTATTGGGAAGACCGCACTTTTGCTCCTTCAAGTCTGATTTTCTATCTGGGAGTGAATGAGCGTATCCCGAACTTAAAACACCACACGCTCTTTTTTGAGAATGATTTAGATGACCATATTGAAAGTATTTATGGTGAGAAAAAGTGGCCCGATAAGCCTTTGTTCTACGTCTGTTGTCCTTCCCAAACTGACCCCAATGTTGCTCCTGAAAATGGAGAAAACTTGTTCTTGTTGATGCCATTGGCAACAGGAATTAGTGACGATGAAAGTACGCGCGAAAAATACCTGCTTGAAATGATTTCAAGGATTGAAAAAATCACTGGAAGCAAAAACTTAATCGATAAAATTGTCTACAAAAAAAGTTACTGTGTTAGTGATTTTAAAAATGACTATAACGCTTATGGTGGTAATGCTTACGGTTTAGCAAACACCTTGTCTCAAACCGCAGTATTAAAACCGAAAATTAACAATAAGAAAATCAAAAACTTATTCTATACAGGGCAATTAACTGTTCCTGGTCCGGGTGTTCCTCCTTCTATTATCTCTGGAAAGATTGTGGCGCTTGAAGTAAATAACCTTAAACTAAAGCACTATGAAAAGACTATTTGATGAATTATCCTATGAGGTGAGTAAACGCACCACTAAAAAGTATAGCACCAGTTTTTCTCTGGGAATATTGGCTCTTAAACCCTCTATTCGACCAGCAATTTATGCGATATACGGTTATGTAAGATTGGCCGATGAAATAGTAGATAGCTTTCACGATTTCGACAAAGCAAAACTATTGAGTCGCTTTAAAAAGGAAACAGAGTTAGCTTTAGAAGAAAAAATAGCGTTGAATCCTTTGCTGCAATCTTTTCAAGAAACGGTACACAAATATAGTATTGACAAGGTTTTGATAGACCAATTTTTACACAGCATGGAAATGGACCTTCAGCAGGTGGATTATAATTCAGAATTGTACAACGAATATATTTATGGGTCGGCTGAAGTGGTGGGTTTAATGTGCTTACAGGTTTTTACCAATGGAGATAAAAAAGAGTTTGAGGAATTAAAACCCTATGCGAAAAAATTAGGCTCTGCATTCCAAAAAGTCAATTTCTTAAGGGACTTAAAGGATGATTATCAGATTTTAGGACGAACTTATTTTCCGGGGATAGAAATGGAAATGTTCTGTAACCGTGTGAAGTGTGAAATTGAAAAGGATATTGAGCAAGAGTTTAAAGAGGCTTTAATTGGCATTAGAAAACTTCCTGTATCGGCAAGATTTGGGGTTTATTTGGCGTATAAATACTATTGGTCATTGTTTAAGAAAATTCAAAAAACCTCAGCTGAGAAAATCGTTACTGAACGTGTACGGATTCCAAATGCAAAGAAAATGACGGTGATGTTGAGCAGTTATGTTCAATACAAAACAACACTTTTATAATGAAAGCAACACTTATTATTTTGTCAATAATTTTTGGACTTTTAAGTGAGAACAAAAGCATAGAAATTGAAACTGTTCGCAAAAATTATAGTTCAGCAGCCGCTAATGAGTTGGTTTGTGATGCCATGATTATTGAATTAAAAAAGAATAAGAACAGCACTGTTTTGTTGGGCTATCTTGGCGGATTCCAAACGGTCTGGGCCAATCATGTTTTCAATCCTGTTTCCAAGCTCAATACTTTTAATGAAGGAAAACGAAACATCGAAAAGGCCATCAAAAGCGATCCCAATTCTTTAGAATTAAGGTTTGTAAGATTGTCTGTTCAGAAAAATGCCCCTTCATTTTTGGGCTATTCTTCCGCAATAGAAGAAGATGAAAGATATATTAAAAAATACAAAAACACCATTCATTCAACCGAATTGTTGAAGATGGTCAATGCACTATTAAACGAATAAGATGAGGTATCAATTACAAAGAAGTCAACAGTTAAAGTGTGATTTATCCACAGCATGGGCGTTTTTCTCTGCACCTGAAAATTTGGCTCGAATTACGCCAAAAGACATGAACTTTATTGTGAAGTCAGACGTGAAAGGAGTACCAATGTATGAAGGGATGGAGATTAATTATACAGTTTCTCCTGTGTTGCGTATTCCGATGAAATGGAAAACACGGATTACACAAGTTGAGGATTTAAAAAGCTTTACAGATTTTCAAGAGAAAGGGCCATACAAATATTGGAATCACTACCATGAATTTATCCCGAATGAAGAAGGCGTTTTGATGAAAGACACCATCGATTATGAATTGCCTTTTGGTATTTTAGGTAAAATAGCCCATAGTATGTTTGTAAGGAAGAAGCTGGAGAATATTTTTGCTTTCCGCAATAAAGTGACCGACGATTTGTTTAATTCAAAAAACAATATGAAATGAATATATTGATTGTAATCACAGTGTTTTTTGCAATGGAAGGTGCTACGTGGCTCATTCATAAGTACGTTATGCATGGCTTTTTATGGAGTCTTCATGCAGACCATCATGACCACAGCACCGAAGGTCCGTTTGAGAAAAATGATTACTTCTTTGTGATTTTTGCGCTGCCAGTTATCGCTGTGATGTACTATGGAAGTACACAAGGCTTTAATTACATTTTCTACATTGGATTGGGTATTGCTTTATATGGAATGGCTTATTTTTTCGTTCATGATATCTTTATTCATCAGCGTTTTTCTTTTCTAAAAAACACCAAAAATCCATATTTGTTGGCCATTCGAAGAGCGCACAAGCAGCACCATAAGCATTTGGGAAAGCATGAAGGAGAATGTTTTGGTTTTTTATGGGTGCCAGTGAAATATTTCAAAATGTATTTTAATAAAAAATAAATATGCAGCCTTATACTTATTTGCTCATCAATTTTTTTACAATTATCATTTGTTTTATCGCATCTTTTGATCGTAGGGTTTTGTTTCATCAACATTTTGGAGCCTACCTAAAAGCTGCCATTGTCGCCGCTGTTCCTTTTATCGCATGGGATGTGTGGTTTACTAAAATGGGGGTGTGGTGGTTTGATACAAACTACACAACGGGAATCGTTTTACTCGGATTGCCTTTAGAGGAAATGCTCTTCTTTTTCTGTATTCCTTTTGCTTGTGTCTTCACTTATTACTGTCTGGATAAGTTCTTTAATTTAGACTGGACCAATGTATTCAGTAAGTATTTAACATGGATTACTGTTCTTGTTGGAGTAGGGGTAGCCATCATTTTCCATGATAAAATCTATCCATTTGTTACAGGGTTAGTTGTAGCTGGGACAGTAATTTACCTTTATTATATCGCAAAAGTAGACTGGATAGGTAAAGCATCCTTTGTATTTATTATTTTACTTCCTGGATTCTTTATGGTCAACGGAGTCCTTACTGGTACAGGAATAGATTCTCCGATTGTTAATTATAATCCCGATCATTTTTTTAATCTACGAATGCTCACCATTCCCATTGAAGATGCCGTGTATGGATATGCTCAATTTTTAATTGTGGTGTATTTATTTAAGCGTTTTAAGCGACCTTCTTATGAATAGAGTGCTTTTAATGGTTAAAACTTTATTCCAGTCGAAATTCCAAAAGACAAAATATTGCGATTGAAAACTGCAGATTTTGAAATGCCTAAAACGCCTAATTTAAGGTAGGGGTGAACGAATAATTTGACCTTTTCTTTATTGAGGTAATTCAATCCAAAACCAACATTTCCTGTAAAATTGAAGCGTCTAAAATTGGTTGATTCATCTTCCGATGTAGAAATAGATTCTGAACCATTGGAGAAGTATTTATGACTGGTCACGGTATTTGATATGTTCAGAATGATGCTTGTTCCAGCAATGGCATAAAACCTATTTCCTATCATTCGCTGATAAAATATGGGGATTTCAATATTGTGGTGGTTGTATACAAATTTTCCATGAGTAGGCAGTGATGGATCTGGGATTGTATAAGAATAATTACCAAAAATAAGGTCCATTTTATGAGTCCTTTCGCCGTTGTTTTGGTATCCAAGCCCTATTCCAAGAATTGACTTCTCATTCAGGTTGTAGGAAACAAAAATATTTCCGCTGATCGAAGGTTTCCAAGTTTCCATTTTTTTATATGCTTCTTCTCCTGGAGAAAATCCTCCATTGTTCGAAATTACTCCTAGTGAAAAATTAGGAAAAACACTGAATCCAAAATCAAACTTTTTTTCTTGTGCGAATGTTGTTAGACAAAAGAGGAGTAATAGGAGTGTAGTTATTGCTTTCATAGTTGTTTTTTGTAATTAATGCTTTGCTAATAAAAAAGAGAAGTCTTACTTTAGGTTTTCAACAGCTCTTTTGGGACTAGGAAAGTAGGTTCCAACACGCGGATCCATGATGTTTCCACCAAAGCCTGTTTGGTCTTCCGACAGTTTGTTTTTTATAGCCTTTAGTTTATTGATGTACTTTTGATCACCGATTTTTCGCAAAGACCAAATGGCAATTACTTTTTGGAAGTTCTCATTCTTTTCGTTTTTAATATAATTAAAAAGGTATTCCTTAACATCTTCATCCTTTGAATTCCCTAACAGTTGCAATGCAGAAATATTAGCGTGAAAGTTTTCATATTCCACAAAAGCTTTCAGTTGTTGAAGGTCTATACTGATGTCTAGTAAAAAAGCCATTTCGAGGGCAACATGCTGCATGAAAAATGTGTTTAAATCTTCAGGTTCAAATCCTGCAGGAGGTTGGCAAGATTTTCATGAATAAAATCCATAACGAACACCTGATCGTAATTAGAGGTTTTATAATAGTTCCAAATTTCCGAGTATGTTTTTTCATAGACTTCTTGAGGGACCAAAGCTTGATGATAGCTGTGTCTGTAGGTGGCATAAACATTTTTTTCTTCATCAACACCTGCAAAACCTGAGCTTGGCGTTGGTAGAGTGTAATTTCCATCTTCCCCTTTCGTTAATAGGAAATAGAGTGTTTGCCCTTTTTCGAAGTTCAAATGAACACCATGACCTGATGAACTTCTAATATCGAGTAGGGAAAACCCATTGATTAAAACTTCTCCACTGAGCGCTTGATTGCCAAAGTGTTTGAGAATTTCGATAGTAGTGCCGACATCCTCCTCATTGCTAATCACATTTGCCAAAACAAAAAAATCTGCATTTTTAAGAATGTCTTTTTGCCAAGGTTCATTCCAAGTTTCTGCGTACGTGCTTTTTTGAATTCCAAGGATAAAAATAAACAACAAAAGAATCGCGTTAAGTTTCATAAGTGAGGTTTGTTATAGTGTGAGATAAAGATAATTATTTTAAAAGGTAATCTGCAATGTTTTCTAATTGGTTTTTTATTTCTTGAATTGCTTACTTGCATTCTTCGTTTCTTCGATAGGTGCTTTTTGACCCATTGGTATTTTCAACTTTTAATTTTTTGTCTTTAATCCTGATAATTCTTTGAAGATGATGACCACCTGTAAGCTCTAACCATTTGAGGTAGACTTCGTGCTCTTGTAATACAAGGTTGAAAATCGGTGCGGATGATTTTATTCTACTTTTGTATTCGCCTCCTAGATTGTTTGTGGGATTATACTTAAATTGATAATACTTTGTATTCCAACATCCTTTACCCTTATTATCTAAATGTTCATTCAAATTTAAAAAGACCAGCGTCTATCCAAAACTTTATAATCATTCCTATCTCGCCACTGCAACTGTAGCCAAACTCACCTTTACTTCTCCACGGGACATTACCGCCCGACTTGCAAACTCTAGGGTAGAGCCTGTGGTCAAAACATCGTCTACAATAAGCACATGTCGGTGACTTTTGAGTCCTTCTTTTTTTAGGGCAAATTTTCCTTTCACGTTTTCATAGCGTTCCTCTTTACTTTTTCTTGTTTGTGATTCGTCATGCGTTGTTCTGTAGAGTGCATCAAGAATTGGAATTTCTAAAATTTCGCTCATTCCTTCAGCAATCAATAAGCTTTGGTTGTATCCACGTGAAAACTCTTTTTTGGAATGAACCGGAATGGGAATCAGTGCGTCGATGTCCTTATACTTCGGGTGATCTTTCAAACGCTGCCCCATCATCCTTCCCATTTGTCGGCCGAGGTCTTTCCCTTCTCTATACTTAATGGTATGTAAAATCTCCTTGGTCGAATTTTGGTCTTCAAAGTAAAGCAAAGAATATACATTTTCAATGTTTAGTCGCCCCCAAAAGATTTCATCAGCTAAGGTGTAATCTTCATACTTTTCAAAAAAGGTAAAGTGTAGATCGTGTTCACATGAGAAGCAAAAATGTTCGTTTTGAACGTTGAGCTCTTTGTTACAAATGATGCAATAACAAGGGTAAAGCAAGGAGTATATACCATCGGTATACAGTTTTAGTGTAGAAGCAATTTTTGGAATCATATGCGTAGGCAATTGAATTAAGCTGCACTCAATTTAAGACAATTATGCAAGAAATAATAATTAACGCTCAATAATTGTCAATTGTAAGGACAAATCTTTAATTTTGGGAGTCAATTTTAAACAGAAAATAATGAGCACAGCAGACGCGATTAATCAAGGAGATGTTAAGTATTCAATCAATGAGAAAGGAATTGCAACCGTGATTTTTAATCACCCATTGAGTAATTCTTTACCTGGTCGTGTATTGAAAAAGTTAGCAGATACTATTACTGAGTTGGGTCAAAACGATGAGGCAAAAGTAATGGTGTTGAAATCTGAAGGTGACCGTGCGTTTTGTGCTGGTGCAAGTTTCGATGAATTGATTTCGATAAAAGACCTTGAAGTTGGAAAGCAGTTTTTTATGGGCTTTGCTAATGTGATCAATGCCTGCCGAAAATGTCCAAAGTTAATTATCGGACGTGTTCAAGGCAAGACTGTTGGAGGTGGAGTTGGACTCGCTTCAGCAGTAGATTATTGCTATGCAACTAAGTTCTCAGCGGTAAAATTATCGGAACTGGCTGTGGGGATTGGACCTTTTGTTGTTGGACCTGCAGTGGAAAGAAAAGTAGGTACCTCTGCTATGAGTCAGTTGGCCATCAATGCAACAGAATGGCAAAGCGCTGAATGGGCAAAGGAAAAAGGATTGTATGCAGAGATTTTCGAAAACATCGAGGAGATGGATACTGCAGTAGAAACTTTAGCCAATAAATTAGCTTCCTCAAATCCTGAAGCGATGCGTCTATTGAAAGGAATTTTCTGGGAAGGAACTGAAAATTGGGATACTTTGTTACAAGATCGTGCTGCAATGAGTGGTCAATTGGTTTTGTCTGACTTTACGATCAATGCCATAAGCGCATTCAAAAAGAAATAATGCCAAACATTCTAATGCCTTGACTGTTCTGTAAGGAGGGTTGGATCATCGAATGTGTAAATAGCGTATGCGAATATGTAGGAAGTTATGAAAAAAGCACTTTGTTTTCAATGTAGACAGTGGTCAAGCGACACTGAAGTTTGTGAGCATTGCGGTTATGTTATTAGTCAGGAAGTTAAGGATGAAATCAAGCAAAAAGAGCATGATCGATTGCATCCACCAAAGCCACCTTCAAAGCTAAAAAGAGCCCTGGAATACTTGAGGACATCTAAAAATCCTTTTCTGAGGATAATCTATTACGTGTTGATGGGGATTTGGATGTTGTACGCTGGAATCGTGATGATTATAATGTATCTTGTTTCGATGGCAGCTGGATAATGAAGACCATTTCGCACCCGATTTTTCTCGTTTTGGCCACATTTTATGCGGTGTATTATGGGTTAAAACAAACCGATGTTGTTTTACCTGTGTTTATTACCAGTTACTTGGCCGACTTACTCAGTATTTTTCTGGTCAATACTTTCGCGTTGTGGATCATTCGGAAAATGAAGAACTCACCAAAGTTAGAATTGCCGATCGCAATGGTTTTTCTCAGTGTAATTATGTTCTCAGTCTTTTTTGAGTTTTTCCTGCCTCAACAAAGTCCACAATACGTATACGACCCATGGGACATTCTATGTTATTTTATAAGTGGAACAGCCTATGTTTTTTGGAGAAGAGTTTTAATGAGGAATGCTGAACGATAAATTAAGGTTTATCTTTCACAACCCATTATTACTTCAGATCTGCGATTAATTCACTTAATCTTTCAATGGTAACATGGTCCATAATTACAATTTTATTCCATTTAGGATCTTTGTGGTTGTCGGGAACCAATCCATACTTTTGAGCAATTTCATCAGAAATAAACTCATTTTTAATGGTGATAATATTGGATGAAGGGTGACGGTAGTATTTAATTTTGAGTTCGTCTAACTTTTCACACATCCATGCTGTTCGTTTTTGTAGAATGAATATTTTTTCCATCCATCCAAATGGGCCGTATTTTGATAAAATCATCCAAACGGCAACAGCATTGGCTCCAGAACGACTTCCTATTAAAGTATAATCTTCACCTTCAACATAACTTGCTTCTTTGGTGTTGGTATAGTGCATCAGGTTTTTTCTTACCACAAATATTCCTGTACCATAAGGCGCTTGTGCCATTTTATGAGCATCTAAGGTAACGGAAGAAATTTTCGGATTCCTGAAGTCCAAATGGTGTTCTTTTTGTGAAAAAGGAAAATAAAACCCACCGTATGCACCGTCTACATGTATGAAATAATCAAGTCCTTCGCGTTCAAGAACAGTTGAATAATATTCAGGTTCATCAACAGAACCAAACATAGTGGTCATCATATTGGCAACAACAACAAATGCTTTTACGCCTTTCGATTTTTGAATGTCAACAGCAGCTTGCACACTTTCTTCAGTGATAAAACGACCGTTTTCTGTGACTTCAACTTTTTGAACAGGCATGCTGAAGACGTTTCCCGCTTTGTCCATAGAGTAATGGTTGTCTGAAGAAGTCAAAATGCAAATCTCCTCATTTTTCAACCCTTTTTCTTGTTTAAAGTAATTGCGGTAAATCCAAATGGCTTGTAAGTTGGCTTCAGTACCTCCAGAAGCAACGTAACCGTCAAACGCTTCATTGGTTGACCCATTCAAAACATCGTGGGCGCAAATTTTTATTAAATCACGCTCTATCTCTTGTGTGCCTTTAAAGTAAGATTCAGAACTTCCTAAACTATGACATCCGATATGATTTGGGTTTTTGATCAGCGTAGATAAAAAAGGAGCATCTTTTAAAAAGCTAGCATCTTGATTAAAAACATTTCTATCCAAATAGGAAGCTGGAAGGCCTAAAACGTTTTGTTCGTCGTAATTTACGTTTTGATCTAAAGCCTGAAAAACGATGTCTCTAATTTCTTCGTCTGATTTTTTATCCCAATATTTATACATAGCCCAGTTTTATTTCGGGCAAAAATAATCAATCTGTAAGGTTTCTCTAATTTTAAGTTCTTGAGATTTGTCAGTTTTAAAAATATATTGAATCAGCAATCGGTTTGTCATATTGTAAAAAGCAAGTGTTGCCCTACAGAATAGGATAGTTCTTATGAGTTTTAGCTTAAATCGCTGAAATGAAATTCAAATAAAAATAGACCCATTACCAAGGCTTTTGTGTTGCATTGACTTGAAATAGTGGTAAATCACAGCTGTTTGCATCATCATAAAAGACCTAAAACTCCTTTAAAATTCAATAAGAATGAATAATGATTTCATTTCTTTTTAAGAATAGCTAAAATAATCACTAATTTTGTCGCACGAATAAAAACAAATTAAAACCTGAGCAATAGGTCATGGGGGGAAATTCAAAAGTTAAAGATTACGCTTTATTTACGAAGTTTAGATTATCATTTTCTGTGATTATTTCTGCCTTATCTGGTTTTTTATTTGCAGGTGGAGGAACATGGCTTGAAGCTTTTTATCTAATGATAGGTGGATTTCTTGTGACTGCCGCCAGTAATGGAAGCAATCAAATATGGGAGCGTAAACTAGATAAAATGATGTCGCGTACTGAAAAACGTCCGCTACCTCGTGGTTCGATGAGCTTGGCGGAAGCCTATAGTGTCGTTATTTTGTCTTTGGGGCTTGGATCGTGGATGTTGTATCAATTAAACCTGAATGCAATGATCTTAGGTTTGATTGCCTATGTTTCTTACGCATTTATTTACACCCCATTAAAGCAGGTTACACCTTGGGCTGTTATTGTTGGTGCATTCCCAGGCGCTATACCTCCAATGTTAGGAGCCATTGCAGTAGTTGATGAGTTTTCGGCCATGCCGGGTGCTTTGTTTTTTGTACAGTTTGTTTGGCAACTTCCACACTTTTGGGCCATTGCATGGGTTGCCCATGATGATTACCAAAAAGCTGGGTTTTATTTGTTGCCTTCAGGTTCCGGAAAATCAAAAACCTCTGCATTTAGAATTGCGTTGTCAGCCTTATTGTTGATCCCTTTTACTTTATTTCCTTGGGTGCTTAATTTTGTAGGTGCTTTTAGCGTAATGTTTGCTTCAGTATTGGGATTGATATTCTTTTTATATGCGTATCGACTCTACCTGACCCTAGACGACAAAGATGCTAGAAAATTAATGTTCGCTTCTTTCATTTATTTACCTTTGATACAGTTTGTCTATGTCATTGATAAATACTTCTTTTTTACAACATAATAGAGAGAACAGTTATTAAAATTATAAGTCATGAAGAAAAATTTTGACGATTCATATCCAGTAGAGGTTCAAACGAAAGTGAAGAGAAACCTCGTTTGGGTTGTGATTTTGAGTATTACAATGATGTTTGCTGGATTCACCTCGGCATACATTGTTTCTATGGGAGACAGCTTTTGGGTAAAGGTGGATATTCCTAGAGAATTTTTTATCAGTACAGCGATTATTGTTCTGAGTAGTTTGGTTTTGTTTTTGGCACATAAAGCAGCTAAATCAAATCAATTAAAAAAGGCACGAATGCTAATTGTTGCAACTTTACTTTTAGGAATAGGTTTTGGTACTTTTCAATTTTTAGGATATAAGGCACTTGTTAAAAGTGGAGCGCATTGGGTAACCCATATTATCGTTGATGATGGTCGGTATGGTGATTACTATGAAATTAAAAAAGGAGGGGAGTACCTAACGGTTGAAAATAATCAATACTACTTTAAAGGAGAGAAGCTAGAGGGGGAAGATAAGGAAGCGTTCAAATCATTCGCAGCTCAATTTAATGTTCCGCTTCTTGAGGATTTAAAAGGTAAGAACATCAGCTATGGTGAATTTACTTTATTGTATAAAAGTGAACCTTTAAACTTTATGGATGGGGAGTTTATTCGTCCCAATGGAGAACGGTTAGAAGAATTAGACTTTCAAAGGTTGCGACAATTGGTACAAAACATTGAAGACGATCGCGCAGATTTCTTTATGCAAGGAGAAATGGGGAAAGATTTTAGGTTGTTTTACAATGGAAATGAATTGGATTATCATGAACGTACATTAATGTATAAAGGCCAACCCTTGAGTGCAAACCTTCAAAACAAGCTTTTGAGAGGAAATACGGACATGAGTACAGCTTATTTTTATGTCATTACAATACTTCACCTTCTTCATGTTGTGGTAGGATTGATTATGTTGATTTATATGTCAGTTCGCTCATACTCAGAGGAGAACGCCTACAAGATGGCCATATCTTTAGGTGCAGGATCGATATTTTGGCACTTTTTAGGTGTATTATGGTTATATTTATTACTATTTTTACTTTTTATTCATTAAATTCGCACAAAACAAATTCAAAATGGCAGGACACGCTTCTAAAGAGATGAAAGCTAATAAAGTGGATTGGGGTGGTAAAACCTCACCTTTTAGCGTAAGTTACGGTAAGTTAATGATGTGGTTTTTCCTTGTATCGGATGCTTTGACATTCGGTGGGTTCTTGGTAGCCTTTGGTTTAACAAGGTATTCCTATGGAGGAGCTTGGCCAATTGGTGAGGAAACATTTGATGCCTTACCGTTTTTAACGGGAAGTTATCCACTTGCATACGTTGCGTTGATGACCTTTATCCTGATTATTAGTTCGGTGACAATGGTTCTTGGTGTTGAAGCAGGACACAGAATGGACAGAAAAGGAGTTACGAAATGGATGTTGGCTACAATTGTAGGAGGACTAGTGTTTGTTGGTTCTCAAGCTTGGGAATGGTCACACTTTATTCATGGAACGAATTTCGGACGTGTAGAATTAAGCGATGGTTCTGTAGCGACAGCAAAAGGGGAGTTTGGAAAAATTCACGACTTTGAAATCGTTCGTCCTGGTTCACATTATGAAGGTGTTGGGACTAAAATTACTAACGACAACATTACAGCTGAAGATGGAGATTTAATGCACGCATTTCAACATGCAGCGGCAAAAAGAAAGCTGTCAGGAACTGCAGGAGCAATGATGATTACGCTTCATGATGGAACTGTTGCGAAAGTTAATAAAGAAGCAGATAAGGATCTTCAACTGATTGTAAAGGTACCTGGAAAAGACTACGCTGTTTCTTCTGCAGCTGATGAAAGTACAAGAATTCACGAAGCAGATGGTTCTGTAGACTTATACTATGAAGCTCTTTCTAAAGGAAACGTTGTTTATGGTGCGAATCTTCAGGAGAATGAATATGGCCCACAAACTTATGGACACTTCTTTTTCTTCGTAACTGGTTTCCACGGATTCCACGTATCTATCGGAATTATTTTACTGATCATTGTTTTCATCAACGTATTGAAAGGTACATATGAAAAAAGAGGTCACTACGAAATGGTCGAGAAAGCTGGTTTATACTGGCACTTTGTCGATTTAGTATGGGTGTTTGTATTTACATTCTTCTACTTGATATAAATAAGAAATTAGCACTAGATATTCATTTGTATATTTAATATAACATGGAACAAAGAGACGACATTATAGAATATTCTTTAGATAACCATCACTCAGAAGAGGAAGGGAAAAAGATTAGAAAAAAGATTTGGAAAGTTACATTGATTCTTTCTATTGTAACCTTAGTAGAAGTATTCTTCGGTGCGATGGTGAAGCAAGGAAGTAGCATGTGGCTTACTGTAAAGGTATTGTTCATTCTACTAACAATTGTAAAAGCGGCATACATCGTGATGACGTTTATGCACCTTGGAGATGAGAAAAAAGCATTGAAGTGGATCGTTCTTCTTCCTTACTTGATTTTTATGATTTATCTTATTTTTATAGGTCTGGCCGAAGGTGCAGAGTTATATCCAAGAATGCACTAGTAACTTCAACTGGTTTGGAAAAGAAAAAGAAAAAAGGGGGCTTTTGGAAGCCCCTTCTGGTGATTTTTGTGGTTTTTGGACCAGCAGCCTTCTTGATTATGATTTCAATGGGAAAGTGTGAACATAACTTTCAAGAACTTCCCGTTTATGCTGAAATGCCAGCCTACGAATTTGTTGGAGCAGATGGTAAAGTAATCAATAACAAAACGCAAGAAGGAAAAATTACTTTGTTTACAACCCTTCAAACTTCTTGCCCGCAGCATTGCGCTATTGATATTTTCAAATTTAATCTTCAAATCTATCAAGATTATAGAAAGAGTCAAAAACGTTATGGTCACGTTGAAATCATTTCTATCGTTACAGATAAAGAAGGAAATCCTGTTGAAAACCTAGATGAAATCCTTTTCACCATGAATGATATGATTGAGGGATACGATTCTACTATTTGGAATTTAGCCACTGGCGATCCAAGGCAAATCTATGATATTGAGAATAATGGGGTAAACCTTTATTCCACAACTGCAGAAGATACTTATGCAGGTAAATCTTATCTGGAAACTATGCTTATTGTCGATAAACAAAATCAATTGAGACTTGTTAGAAGAGGAAACCAAGAAGGTTTGATCCGTGATTTTAAACAACATGTTTCACTTTTAGATAAGCAATATGCAAGAGAGAAAAGATCAGAAAACGCAACAAAAGAAGAACAGTAAATCTCTATTCTTCTTTCTCATTTTATCCTCATTTATTTTTCAATCTTCTTGTACTTCTGATAAAGAGAAGCAAAAACAAGTTGATTTACCATTTTATGGTCACCATGATGTTGTCTATCAGGCTAGTGAGGAATACGAAGTTGGAGATACTGTTTACCATACTGTTCCTCAATGGGAGTATTTAACACATGATTCAGTATTGCTGAATTCTAAAAGCATTGAGAATAAAATTTGGATTGCAGATTTCTTCTTTTCATACTGTCCTACAATTTGTCCTCCTATGACAAAAGCAATGCGTGGTGTATCAGATTCTTTGAGCGCATACCAAAAGGACTTAGCACTCCTCTCATTTTCCATCGATCCGGATAGAGATACACCAGCACGTCTTCGATTATACAGAGAACGACATGAAATTACCGCTGATAATTGGTATTTCTTGACTGGTGATGAAGCTGAAACTCATGCCCTGGGTATTGATGGCTTCCAATTGTTTGCCAACGCAGATGAGCAAGCTCCCGGTGGATTTGCACACAGTTCTAACTTCGTCTTAATTGATGAAAATCAACATATTCGTGGTATTTACGATGGACTTGATCCTGATAGTCGTAAACAATTAATTAAAGATGCTAAATTGTTACTCAATGCAAAGTAAAGTCAAAACTCCTGCTCAGATAAAGTCATTTAAAAAACTAATTGTTGCTTTATCTATTGTTATCCCGCTTGCCGTAGCACTGCTTTTCGAAATTAAAGTAGAAGGTCTAGATTTTTCTTTTCTACCGCCAATTTACGCTACAATTAATGGAATAACAGCGGTGTTGTTGGTAAGCGCATTAATTGCTGTTAAAAACAAGAAAATTACCCTTCATCAAAACCTAATGAAAACGGCTTTGCTTTGTTCTTTATTGTTCTTGGTCTTGTATGTTTTGTATCACATAACCTCAGACAGTACCCCATACGGTGGGGAAAGCACGACCCTGTATTACACCATTTTGATTTCGCACATAATTCTTAGCGTGGGTGTAGTGCCATTGGTTTTATTTACCTATTTCTTTGCTTGGCAAGGAGATTATGTAAAACATAAAAAATGGACGCGCTTCTCATTTCCTATTTGGTTATATGTCGCTGTGACAGGAGTTATCGTTTACATCATGATTGCTCCATATTATGGTAATTAGAAAAGGTTAACGCTGAAATATAGACTTGAATAACCATATAAAATGTGGAGAAGAAGAACCATCATTTATGGTTGTTTTCTAATTCATTTCTCTAAACTCTTTGATGTCTTTTCGAATTTTAAAATAAAGAATAAAAACACCAGATAGACATAAACATACTGCGCCGATTAATTGAGGCCATTCTTCAACATGCTTAATAAGAATACCGCCAATAACCGTTAATCCTATTCCAAAAACATATAAGATTGATGCGCCGTGACCTCCCGTAATGGCATCAAAAAATGTTGATATCCAATTCATAATTGCAATATTAAAAGATTATTTCTTTTCAACTTTAAATTCAAAGTCACATTCCTTACACTTATACACGGATTTGAAATGTAAGGGGAAAACAGCGAGCAATAACGAAATAATTGCTGACATAAACCCGAAAAAGCCTTTCATAGACTTAAAGTTGGTATAAAGATTTGTTGAGTTACATTTTGGACATTGAATAACATTTTCATTGTGATCTACTAGAGGTTGTAATTCTAATTCTTTTATGATTGCCCTAGCTTTATCAGCATCTTCTTCGTTGACTTTTAATTTGACTCCCCCAACGGCGATGTTGAAAAGTGGATTTAAAGTCATAATATTTTCATCAAAAACAAAACAATCAATACCATCAGTCTGTAACCTTCCTTTCATTATGTGTACGTCAATCCCGTTGTCGGAAGTCATTATTGTTACAAGTGCCATTGTTTATTTTTCCTTAAAGTTATTCAATAAATACAAAGCTGACAAACCAATTACATTAACTTTTCTGTCTTTCCTAAGTAAATTTCTAAACCAATGCGTATTGCAGTCATAATTGTTAAAACCGTGAGTAATGAAGTCATTTCAAATCCGATGACAAGAACAAAGCCCAAGAAGTTTGTCATAGACAAGGCAATCACTTTAAAAAGGAAGTTGTTTTGAAAAATCAATAAACGGTCCTTGATCTTAATCATTTGTATTGCTTTTAAAAGGTATACAAATGTCAAAGAGCAGAATGCAAACAGGACTTCTTTTGTCATTAAAAGATTCTTTTCTATGAAACTTTCATTTGGATCGATGGCTACAGAAATAAATCCAACGATTAAATATTGTATAAGTAGCAAAGGAATAATTCCAATTAAAATATTGGCTATTGGTTGAGCTTTCTTATTGATTTTAGTGTTTTTACTTACTTCCCTTAGCCTTAACAACACATAAACCAACAGAAGGACCGTAATTTCAATCAAATAATAAACGAAGATTCCAAAAGGTTCCCATTCGAAATAGTAGGCCATGAATAACATAACAACATAAGAAAATATTATTCCGAGTTCGTTAAAGAAGTTGTTGATGTATTTCATGTAGATTCTTCGTTTGGTTTGGCAAATTATACAAAAAGATAGAAGGATGCTGTAAAAATAGCTTTTTAAAAGTAGGGTATTTTGAAATGAGTACTAAAAGTTGTTATTCGTTGTTTTGGAGTCCAGATTCAACAATCAGATACCCCGTACCCTTGCTGTTTTCAGTTTCATTAGCTTGGTAATTAATCTCGTACCCAGTCGCTAAACAAAAACTCCACCTCAACCTTCGAATATTCAAAATATCCTCATTATCTTTGCGGCGTCTCTAAGGGGTGTCACAACGATAAATGTTGAGACTGAGATTATACCCATTGAACCGGATCAGGCTAGAACCTGCGGCGGGAAGATGACCAAAAGAACAATAGTGTTAATTCGAGTTTATTATAAATCCAAGAATTAGCCCCTGATTCTTGTTAAATGTTTAAAAGCATGAGAACAAGAAATGTTATGAAAGCCTTGATATCGGCTTTGTTGCTGTCAACCAGTGCGTTCGCACAAAATCAAATCTTTGGTAAAGTCAAAAATGATCATGGTGAAGCCCTGGTAGGTGCTACTGTGAGTATTAAAGGACAAAACACCGGAGCTGTCGCTCAAACCGATGGTGAATACATCATTAAAGATCTAAAAAATGGGACTTATGAAGTAAGAGCAAGCTTCTTCGGGTATGAAACAATGTCTAAAACCATAGTGGTAGACAAAGATGTGGAAATTAATTTTTCATTGAACGCTACTTTCTTCCTGCAAGAAGGAATTGATGTTAGGGCTGTACGTGCAGATAAAAAAACGCCAACAACGTATTCTAACATTACCGCAGAAGAAATCGAAGGTCAAAACTATGGTCAAGATTTACCTTATTTGTTAGAATCTATGCCCTCAACGGTTGTGACTTCAGATGGAGGTTCTGGAGTAGGGTACACTTCATTTAGAATTCGTGGAGTGGATCCAACAAGAACCAATGTAACAGTTGATGGAATTCCGTTGAACGATGCGGAATCACAAGGTGTTTTCTGGGTGAATATGCCAGACTTCTCCTCTTCTGTAGAGAGTATGCAAGTTCAGCGTGGTGTAGGTACCTCATCAAACGGCGGTGGAGCATTTGGGGCAAGCATCAATATTGGAACCAATAAACTTGCACAAAAGCCTTATGCGATAATTGATAACTCTGGTGGTTCTTTCAATACCATTAGAAACTCTGTAAACGTTGGAACAGGAATGTTAAAAAATATGTTTACAGTTGATGCGCGCTTATCTCGCATTAAATCGGATGGATACTTAGATAGAGCAAGTTCTGATTTGAAATCATTTTACCTTTCTGGAGCTTATCACGGGAAAAAGTCAACTTTAAGGTTAAATATTTTTAGTGGAATGGAAAAAACCTACCAAGCTTGGTATGGAACTCCAGAAAGTCGCATCGAAAATGATGAGCAAGGGATGATTGATTATGCCGGTCGAAATGGATTGTCAGCGGATGAATTAGAGAACTTGTTGACTTCTGGAAGAACATATAATGCCTACACTTATGATAATGAAACGGATAATTATCAACAAGACCATTATCAATTACACTATGCATATCAGTTCAATAGAAAATGGAATATGAAAGCAGCAGCACACTATACAAGAGGTCGTGGCTATTATGAAAACTACCGTCCAAACGATAAGTTTTCAACCTATGGATATTCACCAATTACAGTAAATGGTGACCTAATCGATCGTATGGACTTAATTCGTCAAAAATGGTTAGACAATCATTTTGGAGGAGGAATATTTAACTTTAACTACAACAGCTTGAAAGGACTAGAACTGACTTTAGGAGGAGGTTTGAACAAGTACGTTGGTGACCATTTTGGACACGTAATTTGGGCTGAATATATGCCAGATCATGAAAAAAGTGATAAATATTACGAAAATAATTCTACGAAATATGATGGTAACGTATACCTAAAAGCCAACTACCAATGGAAGAAGTTTACTTTCTTTGCCGATGCACAGTACCGTCATATTGATTATGCATTCTTAGGAATTGACGATGTTAGTGGAAGCATCGAAGAGGTGGATCAACGTGTTTTCTATAACTTCTTTAATCCAAAAGCTGGATTGTCGTATAGAATCAATTCACAAAATTCAGTTTATGCCTCTTATGCAATTGCGAACCGCGAGCCTGTGCGTAAAGATTTCCGTGAAAAAACTGCAGGAAACAGACCTTCACATGAAACATTGTTTAACCTTGAAGCAGGTTACCGATACACCCACCAAAAAGCGTTTATCAATGCCAACGTTTATCATATGATGTACGATAATCAATTGGTATTGACAGGTGAAATTAACGATGTTGGAGGTTACACAAGGACAAACGTTAAAGAAAGTTACCGTTTAGGATTAGAACTTGAAGGAGGATACCAAGTATTCGATAAACTAGGGATTACAGCCAATCTTTCTTTAAGCGAAAACAAAATCAAGAACTTCGTAGAATATGTTGATAGTTATGATGCATCATGGAATGTTATTCCTCAAACAGAAATTGAACATGGTACGACAGATTTGGCGTTTTCTCCATCAGTAATTGCTGGATTGACATTAAATTATGCGCCTGTTAAAGGTTTAAAAGCAAGCTTGATTAACAAATATGTGGGTAAACAATACCTGGACAATACTTCAAATGAGGACCGTGCATTGAACGCATATTTTGTAAGTCACTTTGATTTATCGTATAGTTTTTCAGCACTTGGATTTGAGGAGATTACAGTAGGGGGTAGAGTAAATAACCTCTTTAACGAATTGTATGAGAACAACGGATATACATTCTCATACCTGGTTGCAGGAGATAGGACTCAAGAGAACTTCTATTATCCACAAGCCGGACGAAACTTCATGGTGAGGTTGTTGTTAAAATTGTAATCAAACAATTAGGGGCGATTGATTAATCGCCCCTATTTGATTTTATAAGCGCTCTAATTCAAAGCCTACTTTTTCTACAGCTTCGATAATTTTTTCCTCTATATCTTTTGTTGCATAAACAGTCAATATTTTATCTGGATGATCTAAATCTACATCCCATTCTTCAATTTCATTGATTGCATTCAATCCTGGAGTGACTTTTTCTTCACATCCACCACATTTCAACGTCGTTTTAAATTTTAATTCTTTCATCGTTTTTGTTTTTAATAAAGTAAATCTTGATTATCCTTTTAGCTCATTTATTCATTTAAATTGGTGACCGAGCGAAGTCGAAGCCCCAATGCTAAGTAATATTTTCGATATCTCATTCTATAGTTTTATGTTTTTTAAGCGTAAACTATTGAGTACTACAGAAACTGAGCTAAATGCCATCGCAGCTCCTGCAATCATTGGGTCCAATAAAAAACCATTCACCGAATAAAGTACTCCTGCGGCAACTGGAATACTAATTACGTTATAGAAAAACGCCCAAAATAAGTTTTGTCGAATGCCTTTTACGGTTCTTGATGAGAGTTTTAAAGCTTTAGGAATTGCCGCTAAATCCGAAGTCGTTAAAGTGATTTTAGCTACATCCATCGCAATGTCAGAACCATGTCCCATCGCTATTCCTACATCAGCCTGTGCCAAAGCTTCAGAATCATTAATTCCATCTCCCACCATGGCTACTACACGACCATCTTTTTGGAGTTGCTGTACAAAATCTGATTTGTCAGAAGGCATTACACCACCTTTGAATTCAGAAATCCCTACTTGTTGAGCCACTGCTGTTGCCGTGTTCTGATTGTCACCAGTCAACATATATACATCAACACCTAGGCCTTTCAAATCTTTTATGGCTTGAATAGAGTTTTCTTTGATTTCATCTGCAATTCCTAAAATAGCTAACAATTGTTTATCGTCAGTAAAAAACACTACTGTTTTGGCTTCGTTTTGCCATTTTTGAACGGTATCATTTAACGCTTCGTCAATCGCTATTCCTTGACCTTCAACTAAAGCTCTATTTCCAATAAAAAAGGTTTTTCCATCTTCGTCTTTCGCTTGAACACCTCGCCCTGTAATACTGTTGAAATCTGTCATTTTAGAAGGTTCTACACCCTCTTCTTTGAGCTTTCTTATGACAGCATCGGCTAAAGGATGTTCTGAATCTGCTTCTAAAGCCAAAAGTTTTGAACGTAATATTGCTTTGTTTTCATTAATCAACCATTTTTCGTCCGTAACATTAGGTTTACCTCTGGTAATTGTCCCTGTTTTATCAAGAATAATGGCGTCTACTTTGTGGCCTAATTCTAAACTTTCTGCATCTTTAATTAAGATGTTGTTTTCAGCCCCCAAACCAATTCCAACCATGATCGCTGTTGGTGTTGCCAATCCAAGTGCACAAGGACAAGCTACAATTAAAACGGCAATAGCTGTTGTTAATCCATGAGAGAAGGCTAGATCTCCTCCAAGACTCATCCATACAATAAAAGTTAGAATGGCTACTCCAATAACAATGGGAACAAAAATACTTGCAATTTTATCTACCAATTGTTGGACAGGCGCTTTACTTCCTTGGGCTTCTTGTACACGTTTAATGATCTGTGAAAGTAAAGTATCTTTCCCCACTTTTTCAGCAGTAAAATGGAAGCTTCCTTTCTGGTTGACAGTTCCAGCAAAAACCTTTTCTCCTTCATATTTTTCAACAGGAACAGGTTCTCCAGTAATCATGCTTTCATTTACAAATGAATTTCCTTGAATTACCACTCCATCTACAGGAACTCTTTCTCCTGGTCGAATGATAATGATATTTCCTTTCTCAACTGCTTCAATCGGAATCTCTTGTTCTGTTCCATTAATGATGGCACGCAAGGTTTTAGGCTGAAGCCCCATCAACTTTTTAAGCGCAGAAGAAGTATTGGATTTGGCTTTTTCTTCCATTACTTTCCCTAACAAGATAAAGGTAATGATTACCGTTGCCGCTTCGTAATAAACATGTGCGGTGATTCCCTGTGATTCTAAAACTGAAGGAAAAAAGGTGCTGAACAGACTAAACAAATAGGCAATTCCCGTACTTAAAGCCACCAAGGTGTCCATGTTTACCTTTTTGTGCTTTGCTTGTTTCCATGCATTGATAAAAAAACTTCTACCAAAGATGAAAAGTACAGGAGTGGCAAATATTAGTGAAATATAATTCCCCGGTGTCCAGCTCATAAAGAACATTCCTAAAACAAATACTGGCAATGTCAAAATTGCTGCCCAAAAGGTTCGTTTTTTGACTTCTTTGTATGCTTTATCTTGTTGCTCTTCTTGTTCTTCTTTTGCATTTTTTTCTGAAATGATAATATCATATCCAGCACTTTGCAAATTAGATTTTAATTGTTCTTTACTTACTTTTTTACTGTCATAGGAAACCAAAACAGTGTTAGAAGCAAAGTTCACTCCCGCTTCTGTAACCCCATCCATTTTGTTGAGGATGTTTTCAACACTAGACGCGCATCCCACACAGGTCATTCCAGTAACAGGAAAAGTAAGTTTTTTTATGTTAGAATTACTCATATAAGGTCATTTTTATTGAATAACAAATATCGGCAAATTGGATACAGAAAGTGTTACGTTATTTTGTAAGAAAGGTATGAAAATTTGATATCTTGCTTCTTTTGACGCTGACAGTCTCAATCACCCAACCATTTTTCTCTTTGCGAACCTCAGCGAGAACTCAGCGATTCTCCGCGGTAAAATTTTAACCACCTAAACATCCGCAATCCCCCTCCTCTTCGGGTCCCTCAGCTCCTTAAACTGTGAAAGCGTCATCCCTGTTTCCTTTTTAAAAACGTTAGAAAGATAAGCTACACTGTTGTAATTGAGTTGATGTGCAATTTCTGCTGCAGTCATTTCATTATAAAAAAGCAATTCCTTTACTTTTTCAATCTTCTGAAGTACAATAAATCGATTGATAGTAATGCCTTCTACTCCAGAAAACAAGCGACTCAAATAGGAATAGTCATAATTTAATCTTTGACTTAGGAAATCTGAGAAATTGACGTTTAAAGGCTCTGAGTCATGATGGATTTGTTGAATAACTGCTGTTTTTATCTCTGATATTAACTGAGTTGTAGCATCAGACAAAAGTTCAAACCCCAATTCATTTAACTTTTTACCAAATTCTTTTCGAATGGATTCAGACACCTCGTCCTTTAGGAAAACCTGACCAAGTTCTATCTTTTCTGAAGGGATGTTCATTTCCTTTAAAACTTCATCCACAGCTGTAATACACCGCGGACAAACCATGTTTTTTATGTGAAGCGTTTTTGACATTTGCTTTGACGAAAATACAAAATTATAGGCGATATTGAATAGACGAAAATCAATAAAGTCTTAAACCAATCCCAACTTGTATCACCTCTCTCCATCCCAAACCTATTTTGGCGATAATTCTTTTGCCTGAAGGTTGATAACGGTAACCCAAATAGGGACGATATAAAGCGCCGATATAGACAATTGTTTGTCCTTTTAATCCTTTATCAAAATGAGTGACAAACTCAGAGCTGTGTTCAATAAAGTGATTCTTTTTTCCAAACAAATAAGCAATTCCTATTGAAGAGTGCACTCCTGTGTTTTTATTGGAAAAAGAAGAGTTCCACATTCCTGCTCTTAGAAGTGGACGAAATTGGTGTCTTTTACTGTTTTTAAGCAGGTTGAAACTTTCATATCCTACAGAAAAAGTATTGTATACCATTATAGAACCAAAATGAAAATGTAGATTGCCCTGATCTGGTGAAGTCGATTGTGAATAGCTGTTTTTTGAAAAAGCAATTGAAAGAAAAAGCAGTATTGTGATTGAAGCCTTCATTATTTTCCTGTAATTGATTTACCTATTCTTTTATGTTCATCTAAAACATTATTGGGTAAATGTCTTGTACCCACTGACTTTTTTACATCAAATCCGCTGGGCCAAAAATATCCTATAATTCCTATAATTGTTGTATCTGCATTGGCCATATTATAATAGTCCCTAGCAATGAAATCCATATCCCCTTTGCTTATTCCTGAACTTCCATGCAGTATTTTAATCCAATGAGCATCCATGACTAAAAATATTTTTTGATGGTTTTTCATTTTAGACTTCATGATGTTGAATTCATTTATAAAATCTGAATCTTCAGAGGGGTGCTTTAGAAAATAATGATCAAAACCAATCCAGTCTACACTATTGGGTGCATACATATTCTCCATGTCTAAATATGCTTCTACACTGAATATAGGGACTTCTGGAACAGTAGATTTTGCATAATTACAAGCCAGTTCAAATTCGTTTTCTGGAATGCCGTTCCAAGAGGGTTCTTCTCCGATATAAAAACAACTCACCATTGGATGATTCACCGATAAATTATTAACAGCCATAAATGTATCCCACCTTTCTTGGTAATCAGATCTTAGTCCATAAATGTATCCGCTTTTGTTTCCACCCGTGCTCTTTTGTTCAAAAAATAATTCACTTAAGTGGAGCATCGCTTTGACACCTTTTTGATGAAAAACATTCATTCTTTCAACGATGCTTTCTGAAGGATCTACCACTAAAATATCTGCAACATTAGAAAAAGTATGCACTTCGTCAATATAGTTGGTCTTGTTTTCGCTATCACTAGGGTCATCCCATCCTACATCAATTAAGGTGTATCCAAAATACTGTAGGTTTTGATTCGTTTTTGTAGGGAAAGGCGCTTTCAGCTCCGTTTTCCCACACGAGATTAAGAGAATACATAGAATGCAGAGGCATAGCCATTTTTTTATCTTCATTGGACCTGATGTTTTAAAACGATAAGCGGATCGTTAATATCAATTAAAAGTAATAAATATACTGCTAAACAGTGCTTTATAGTCTTGTTTATTTTCTTTTGAACACTATCCAATTATGAACTGTAGAAAGTTGGATATTTTGAAAAACGAAGATTTTAATGTACATTTGAAAGACACTCATGCAAGATAAAAACTCAAAAAATTATGAAACCATTACTTAGGAATTACCTATTTCTATTCTTATCGTTTAGTATAGTTAATTCTCTTTCTGCCCAAGATAACAACTCTATTCTACAGTCAGTTATCAATGAAAAAGCAAGTGCGTATAACTTAAGTTCAAATGATGTAAAGTCATGGGGAATTACAGATACCCATGAAGATAAATCTACAGGAATAAGCTATTATTATATAACACAAAAACACCAAGGCCTTTTCGTACACAACGCCATCAGTGTGATAGCAATAAAAGATCAAAAGGCTTATTTGACGGCCAACAATTTTGTAAGCAAGTTAGAAGAAAAAGTCGAAACAACCACCGCAACGATTTCTGCCAAAGAGGCTGTTTTAAGTGCTGCAAGCGCATTAGGATTAAAGTTCCCAGGTCGAATGACTGAAAAGCAAAGCAAAGAGAATCACTTTGTTTTTTCTGCTGAGGGATTGTCAAAAGAAGACATCAACGTTAGATTAAAACTGTTTTTGTCCAACGATGAAAGCATACGTGCAGTTTGGGATTTAGATATTTATCAAATGAATCAAGAACATTGGTGGCACGTTCGTGTTGATGCTCAAACAGGTGAGCTTTTAGATCAAACGGATTGGGTTTCTCAATGTAATGTTGGACCAGGTTCTGGATCACATGCTGGACATAATCATACCATTGAAGAATTCACTTCTTTCGATATTCCTAGTTCATCTGTCTTAGGCGCTAGTTATAATGTATTTGCTATTCCAGTGGAAAGTCCGAGTCATGGTGCTCGTTCTATAGTAGTAGATCCTGAAAACCTTTCTGCTTCACCTTATGGTTGGCACGATACGGATGGGCAGCCTGGAGTGGAGTTTACAACAACTAGGGGGAATAATGTCTATGCAAGTGAAGACCGCAATGCAAACGACCAGTTAGGATACTCGCCCGATGGAGGTTCGGCTTTGGATTTTGATTTTCCGCTCAATCTTAATTTACAACCACAAGCAAATGAAGATGCAGCAATTACCAACCTCTTTTATATGAATAACATCATGCACGATGTATGGTATAACTATGGTTTTGATGAAGCAAGTGGTAATTTTCAACAAAACAACTATGGAAATGGTGGTTTAGGAAATGACCATGTTTACGCCCAAGCACAAGATGGGGGAGGAACCAATAATGCTAATTTTGCAACTCCTCCTGATGGAAGTAATCCAACCATGCAAATGTATCTTTGGTCAGCACCAACTCCTCCTTATTTAACGGTAAATTCTCCGTCAACAGTGAGTGGTCAATATCAATCTATTCCCGCTAATTTCGGACCTGCAATCCCAACAACTCCAATAACGGCAGATTTGGTTATTTATGACGACAATACAGCGAACCCAACGGAAGCATGCTCACCAGCTGTTAATGCTGGAGCTTTAAATGGTAAAATCGCCGTTATTCGACGTGGAACTTGTCCTTTCGTAGATAAAGTTGCAAACGCAGAAGCTGCAGGTGCACTTGCTGTAATTATTGTGAATAATGTTGGGGGTACAATCACAATGGGGGGAACAGACCCAGGTCTTGGAATTCCTTCGCTTTCTGTTACAATGGCCGACGGAGAAGCTTTAATTACGGAAATTGAAAATGGAGCAACAGTTAACGCAACTATCGTTGATGCTTCTTCAGTGCAACTAGATGGTGATTTCGATAATGGAATTGTGGCTCATGAATATGGTCACGGTATTTCAATTCGCCTCACAGGTGGTGCCGCTAATTCTTCTTGTTTAAGTAATAGTGAACAAATGGGTGAAGGTTGGTCAGATTGGTTTGCACTGATGTTAACCATTGAACCTGGCGACCAACCCGAAGATGTTAGAGGAATTGGAACATACGCTACTGGAGAGACGCCGATGGGGGGAGGAATTCGTCCGCGTCCGTACAGCACAGATTTTAATATCAACGAAATGACTTATGCAGCAACCAACAACACAGGTGCTATTTCACAACCCCATGGAATCGGATTTGTATGGGCTACAATGTTGTGGGATTTAACTTGGGCGCTGATAGATAAGCATGGAATGGATCCAGATGTGTATAATGGAACAGGTGGAAATAATATTGCGATGCACCTTGTTATTCAAGGTTTGAAGCTTCAAGGATGTAATCCTGGGTTTGTTGATGGAAGGGATGCTATTCTTCAAGCAGATCAACTGCTTTATAATGGTGAAAACACTTGCCTAATATGGGAGGTGTTTGCCAATAGAGGACTCGGTTTTTCTGCAGATCAAGGTTCAAGCAGCAGTAGAACGGATCAAACAGAAGCTTTTGACTTACCTCCGTTTGTTGGTTCAACTTACAGTACGGAAACAATTACAGCTTGTGGAAGCTATACTTGGCCAACTAATAATCAAGAGTATACTACTTCAGGAAGTTATAACGCGTATTTATTGAATGAAAACGGTTGTGACTCAATAGTTACTCTTGATCTAACGATTACAGCTTCAGAAACATCAACGATTACAGAAGTAGCTTGTGGGAGTTATACTTGGTCTGCTAATAATCAAACGTATTCTAATTCTGGAGTTTATACCGAAACTTTAACTACAGTAAGTGGTTGTGATTCAATAGTTACTCTTGACCTAACAATTTCAAATTCACAATCTTCAACGGTAACCGAGGAAGCATGCGGAAGTTATACTTGGTCAGCAAATAGTCAGACCTATACTAGTTCGGGAGTTTATACCGAAACCTTAGCAACAGTCGAAGGTTGTGATTCTATTGTGACTTTAGACTTGACGATCAATAATCAGTCTGTTTCAACAACAGTAACGGAAGAAGTTTGCGGAAGTTATACTTGGTCAGCAAATAGTCAGACTTATACCAGTTCGGGAGTTTATACTGAAACCTTAGCAACAGTCGAAGGTTGTGATTCTATTGTGACTTTAGACTTGACGATCAATAATCAATCTGTTTCAACAACAGTAACGGAGGAAGTTTGCGGAAGTTATACTTGGTCAGCAAATAATCAGACTTTTACCAGTTCGGGAGTTTATACCGAAACTTTAGCAACAGTAGGAGGCTGTGATTCTGTCGTGACTTTAGACTTAACGATCAGCGGTCAAGCTGTTTCAACAACAGTAACGGAGGAAGTTTGCGGAAGCTATACTTGGTCAGCAAATAATCAGACTTATACCAGTTCGGGAATACATAGCGAAACTTTAACAACAGTAGGAGGTTGTGATTCTATTGTGACTTTAGACCTAACAATTATGGATATAGTTACTGATGTCACCATAGATTTTGAAAACAATGCTTTGGTATCATCACCAAACTATTCAAGTTATCAATGGATAAACTGTGATGAGAATTACGCTCCTATTTCGGGTGAAGTAAATTCAACTTTCACCCCTTCAAGTAATGGAAATTATGCAGTAATCATCACCAATGGGAATTGTGTTGATACTTCAGCGTGTATGAGAATAAATATTTTAGATCTATACAATCATGAAAAGAACAGCATGAAAATCTATCCAAATCCTACAGGTGGATTGGTTAAAATTGATTTTGTAGAACCATTTAGTCAGGGGAAAATTAGCGTTTATGAAATGACTGGAAAGTTAGTTCAAGAATTCAATATAGAAAATCAAAAACAATTTCAATTTATTCTTGAAGGAGAGACTGGTGTTTATATTATTGAGCATCAGACAGCTCTAGGAATTGTCAATAGGCAAAGAATTACAAAGTTAAACTAAGAAAGAAAGTTTATTTTTTAAAGAGGGGCACTGATTTCTGTGAAGGAGAAAAGTGTCCCTTTTTTTATGCGAATAAAGTTTCCATATCTTTCAGCAACCTATCCAAGTGCCATTGCGTTTGAAACCAAAATTAATGCAATGAAGTTTATATTAGGAGTAGCGTTTATAGCGTTAGCAATGTTTGGAAATGGTCAAACATCAAAAAAAGTTTTATTTATTGGAAACAGTTATACCAGTGCAAATAATCTTCCAGGTTTAGTTTCATCTTTAGCCGCGGCTGATGGGAATAATTTAACAACTGATGCCCACATTCCAGGGGGCGCTCAATTAAATGGACACGCAAGCAACGCAACAGTACTCAATAAAATTGCTGCTGAAGAATGGGATTTTGTTGTTCTTCAAGAGCAAAGCCAAAAACCATCCTTTCCAGATGCACAAGTTCAGAGTGGAGTTTATCCTTATGCAGTGATATTATCCGACAGTATTCATTCTAATAATGAATGTAGCGTTCCTTTATTTTATAATACTTGGGGCAGACAAAATGGCGATCCGCAATGGGAAGGAATCAATACTTTTGAAAAAATGAACAGTCGTTTATTCAACGCCTATACCCATATGGTCAATGCTGCTGATGGAATGATGTCTCCAGTAGGTGTTGGTTTTGCTCATATCAAACAAGATGTATCAGCGGTCGTTGATTTTGCAAGTTTGTATACGGGAGATGGAAGCCATCCAACAATACACGGTTCCTATTTAGCAGCATGTATTTTCAACAACATAATTTTTGATCAAACCTCAACAGGAAATTCTTTTTTACCGACTGGGGTAACACAAAGTCAGGCAGCATACCTTCAGGGGGTTGCAGATCACGTAGTATATGATGTAGATTCTGTTCAAGTTGATTTCAGACCATTGACGAACAATTCTTTTACCTATATCGAAAATGAAGCTGAAGTGACATTTACACCATCCATTGTAGAAGGTAATTTTGTGTCATGGGATTTTGGAGATGGACAAGTATCAACACAAGAAAACCCAACCCATAATTATATAAATACAGGAGTCTATACAGTGAAATTATTTTCTTCTAATAGCTGTTCTACGCATTCAACTCAAAAAGAAGTCATCATCTCCTCATTGTCTGTGTCAGATGAACATTTATTCAAATTGAAAATATATCCAAATCCTTCACCTAATGGAGTGATTCATATTGAACTTCCAATCAACCAAAGCTATACAGTTTATACTGTTCTTGGAGAAGAGGTGTATACAGGGAAAGAACAACAATTGATTTTAGATAAAGGAGTGTATGTGATTAGAGCTAAAGATACAAGTCAAAAAGTCATTGTGAGATAAGTAAATCATTCATTTTCAACTTGTTTAAATTTTACCAATGCAAAAAAACAACTTTTGACACAATTACTTTTTAATTGAAAAACAGATTAAAAGTGAACAAGGAATTATCTTTTTTTAGCATTCCCATTCAGAAATCGAAAAAGAGTTAAAACAATTTAATTAGTTTTGTTTAATTATTTATTCCAATTTGAATTATGGGGTTCCTTAAGAAACTAGGTAATTTTATTATTAGTAGAAAGTTCATCATCAACTTTGTGTTGTTTTGTCTTGTCTGGGTTGTCGTTATCTGGGGAAGTGCTAAATATTTTGATAGTTATTCTAGACATGGAGAAACGATTGATGTGCCAAGTTTGTTGAATAACAATGTAAAGGACATTGAAGTGTTAATTGGAGATAGAGATATTCGTTACGAAATTTTAGATTCTATCTATAATCCGGATTTGGTGGAAGGAACAATTATTTACCAAAACCCAATGCCTACCGATTCCTCAGGGCTATTTGTTAAATCTGATCGGGTGATAAAAGTGCGTGTTTCGAAACGTTCAAGGTTAGTATACGTTCCTGTTGTGATCAGTAAAAGTCATCGATTTGCAGAAGCCGTTTTGATGTCAAAAGGACTGAGAACACGGGTTAAATATGTGCCAAGTAACGAAGATCAAGGAAGTGTAATTGAACAGAAATACAAGGGCAAGAACATCATGACAGGTCAGCAAGTTCCAATTAATTCTGTAATTGAATTGACAGTTGGAAAAAGAACCGTGGGTAATTTGGTAAGTGTTCCAAATTTACAAGGCCTTACAATAAATGAAGCGGAACAGCGTTTTGGAGGAGGTTCTAGTTTGAGACTCTTTCCTGTTTATATGGCATGTGAAACTCAGAGTGATAGCTTGAACGCAAGAGTGATTCGTCAGACTCCTGTTGCTTCTGATAGCAGTAAGGTTCCTGAAGGATCTACAATTACAATTTTTGTGTCTCCAAATACGGGTGACCTTAACGAATAGTAAAACATTACAATGAAGATTTTTTATCTCCTTATCACACTGCTTTTTATTGCACCTGTCTTTGCCCAAGACGGCATTAGTCCTTTAACTGCAAATCCAGATTTATTTGGTAAACAAAAAGTACAAACGAAAGCTTTGACCAATAGTTTTGACAGTACGTTTTATTATAAAACAGACACCCTAACATTGCCTTTCTTTGACGATTTTTCAAGAAATAACTTCCAGCAATACAAGGCCGAAATTGGAGATGCTAATGTTACGGAAGAATTGTTTCACAGACTACTCGATGAGAATACCTCTCTTCCAATGGCTGCTGACTTGGTATTGACCAGTACGAAAACTTATCGTTCTGCTTATGACCCATTAGCAGATACAACCATTATACATTATTTCGATTCTACGCGTTTTCTTTATGATGACTTAACAGTTTACGCCCCAGATTATATTCAAACCTATGGTTTTCCACCTTACATTATTTACGATACCATTGATGGTACTGGGAATCCCCAAGACACAGTCTGGATTTCTGAACCTGAGTTTGTTCAGGATTCTGCAAGAATTTTTATTTCTACGATAACAGCTCCTGAAAAACTATGGTTAAACGAACAGGCTTATCATAATTATCGATTTTCTGTTAACCCTTGGTCACTTGGTGTAGTTACCTTTGATGGACTTGATGAATATGGATATCCCTATAATTTTGGCAGTGCAATAAATGCAAATGCAGATACTTTACTTGCAAAACCCATCGATTTATCGGTAAATTCACCAGCAGACTCTATTTATTTTAGCTTTTTATACCAAACGGAAGGATTTGGAGATGTCCCAGAAGCAGACAAAGATTCTTTGTTTCTTGAATTCTATTCTCCTGTTACCGAAACTTGGAAACGCGTTTGGAGAACTGAAGGTGGACCGACAACAGATTTTAAGGTCGGACATGTTGCAGTAAAAGATCCTGATTATTTTGGAAAAGGATTCCAATTCAGGTTTATTAATTATGGTTCTTTGGCAGGAGCATTAGATCACTTCCATATCGATTATGTTGATTTTAGAACATTATCTGGATATCAAGATACCCTTTTTAAAGATTTTGCCATTGTTTATCCTATTTCCACTTTGTTGAAAGATTATATCAGCGTACCTTGGAAACACTATCGAAATCATCCGACAGGAAAAATGAGCGATGAGGTAGAGGTTACGGTGAGAAATGGAAGTGAATTAACAGAGAATAACCAAAATGGGAAAGTGAATATTTATTATGATGGAACTTTTGAGTCTTCCTTCGTTCTGAACGCTTCAACTTTATCGGGTGGAAATATCAACTATTCACCACGTACAACTTATTCTAGTGTCCATGATTTCTCTACAGGATATGCCTACGACCATACCTTGACCAATGACACTTTAGCTCATTTTGAATATGAAGGAGTCGCCACAGCACAATTTCCAAACTATGCCCCAAACGATTCTACCTTCGGACGACAAGTGTTTGAGAATTACTATGCCTATGATGATGGAACTGCTGAAAAGGCTTATGGCGTTACTGGTGTTCAAGGATTGTTAGCAGTTCAATTTAATGCTTATCAACCAGATTCTTTGGTCGGGATTCAAGTACATTTTGTTCCTTCTGTTGTGGATGTTTCTACTAATTTATTCTTATTAACTGTTTGGGGTGATGACAATGGAGAACCAGGAGCGGTTCTTTATGAAGACGAATTTTTCTATCCTCGTTTACCAGAATATACCCATGGAAGAAATGTTTTTAAAACCTATTATTTTAAAGATACTATGCGCGTTGGTGTGGGAGAAACATTCTACATAGGAATGCGTCAAATTGACGAAGAAAGGTTAAACATTGGGTTTGATGCCAATCACGATAACTCTGATAAAGTGTTCTGGAGTATTGATGGTGGTGGTAATTGGTACAACGCAAGTTATTCTGGTTCCGTTATGATGCGTCCCCTAATTACCAGTAAAATGGATTATCAATTGGGTCTTCCTGATTTTACTGTTGAAGAAATGGACTTAGACTTTACTGTTTATCCAAACCCAACCAATTCAATTGTGAACTTCGAGGTGATGAATCCAAGCACAAGTACCTCCTTCGAAATTAGAGATTTAAACGGAAGAGTAGTGAAGCACATTACAGACCAAGTGCAAACTGATGTATCTGACCTACAGAGCGGAATTTATCTGGTTAACCGACTAGAGAATAAACAAATAATAAAGACTAAGAAATTAGTAGTTCATTAAAGATGAAGACAGAAGACCAAAGTGACAATTTAGAGGAGAACGAAAAAGAGGAGTTGTATGAACACCATAAATTTATTGCAGATGCAGGACAAGAAGTGCTGCGTATTGATAAATTCTTGATTGATCGTTTAGCAAACACCTCTCGAAACAAAATACAAAATGCCGCCAAAAACGGGAATATTTTAGTAAATGGTCAAGCTGTAAAGCAAAACTATAAAGTTAAACCAGAGGATGAGATTTCTATTGTGATGCCTTATCCTGTGAGAGAAATTGAATTAATTCCAGAAAACATCCCAATTGATATTCATTATGAGGATGATACGGTAATGGTGGTGAATAAACCTGCGAATATGGTGGTACACCCAGGGTATGGAAATTATTCTGGAACTCTTGTTAATGCATTGATTTATCACATCGATCAACTCCCATCAAAACCTGATGATTATTATGGTCGTCCAGGATTAGTACATCGATTAGACAAGCATACAACAGGGTTAATGGTGATCGCTAAAACTGAAGATGCTTTAACACAATTGGCCAAGCAATTTTATGATCGCACCACAGAAAGGAGATATCAAGCGTTGGTTTGGGGAGATATTGCTGAAGACGAAGGGACAATTGAAGGAAACCTTGGACGTTCATTAAAAAATAGAAAGTTGATGGCTGTTTTTCCAGATGGAGATTATGGAAAACATGCTGTAACGCATTATAAAGTTTTGAAACGGTTTGGATATGTAACTTTGGTCGAATGTAGGTTAGAGACAGGAAGAACCCATCAAATTCGTGCGCACATGAAATATATTGGGCATACCTTGTTCAACGACCTAGAGTACGGAGGGAACAAAGTCTTGAAAGGTACTACCTTTACCAAGTATAAGCAATTTGTAGAAAACAATTTTGCTTTACTGACTGGTCAAGCTCTACACGCAAAAACCCTTGGATTTGTTCATCCTAAAACCAAAGAATATATGCGCTTCAATTCAGAGTTGCCAGATGATTTTAAAGCGGTTTTAGATCGTTGGGATACCTATCTGTCTGCTAGAGATAAGCCTTAGGTGTTAAAAAACAGATTAAAGGAGGTGGTTCGAAAAGTGACTCCCTTTAATAATGGATTTGTTTTTTATTTGTTCTGAATAAAGAGTTATTCGACAATACTCTTGTTTATTTTGTAAAATATAACAAAATTGTATTATTTTTATAAAGTTATTGTAAGTTGCAGGTTAAATTAAACCTGTCAATACTTGCTAATAATTTTATTAATTACGTTATTTCGAGAAATTTACTAGTTAAATATTGCTTTTATGAGAAACACTATATTATTCATTTCAATATTCATTTCGTCTTTAGCATTTGCCCAGCCTGCTGCGGTAGTTAAAGCTGACGCCGCTTTTAAAAGTGGAAAGTATTACGAGGCTGCTGATTTAGCTGTAAAAGCCTATGAACGTATATCTCCAAAAAACGATAGAGCACTCGCTTTAAAGTCATCTTTGGCTTATAAAGCTGGATATTCTTTTGAGAAAGCTTTTGATAATGAGAAAGCTATTGAATGGTATCAGCGTGCTGTTGATTTGAGACATTATCAAGATAATCCATACGTGTATTTCCGTTTGGCGAGTGCACATAAATTAAAAGGAGATTACGATAAAGCAAGAATTAACTACGAAGAGTTTTTGAAGTTGGTTCCAATGGACAAGCAAGCTGAAAACGCTTTAGCTTCTTTGGAAGATGCTGTTGTGATGAAAGATAACCGTACACGTTATACGGTAATGTCTGAAACCAAAATTAACGATCCAGGGATGGATATGGCACCGGCTATTGCAAACCGTCGTGGAAATGCAATTGTTTTTGGTTCTACACGCTCAGCTGAAACAGGTAAAGGAAAAGACCCAATTACAGGTCAAGGTTACTTTAATATTTGGGAAGTGGAAAAAGAAAGAAGTGGAAACTGGACAGCACCAAAGCTCTTTGAAGCTGATAGTTTAAACACTGAACACAACGAAGGAACATTGGTTTTTGACGGTAGATTTAGAAATATTTACTTTACAAGATGTCCTACCGTTCACAAAAAAGACCTAGGTTGTCAAATTTGGACAGCTGAGAAAAAAGGTAGATCTTTTGGAATGCCAGAAAAATTACCATTAGCACCGCACGATTCAATTAGTGTTGGTCACCCATTACCAAATGAAGACGGATCAGCATTGATTTTCTCTTCAGACATGAATGGTGGATTCGGTGGAAGAGACTTATGGTATACTGAATACGATAGAAGAGCTAAAACTTGGTCAACGCCAGTTAACCTTGGTCCAGAAATTAATACACCTGGTGATGAATTGTTCCCAACGTATGCTTTAAATGGAGACTTACTATTTTCTTCAACTGGACATAAAGGATTAGGAGGATTGGATATTTTCCGTGCTACAAAAACAGATGACCCGAAGAAATTCGAAGCACCTAAAAACTTAGGTACTCCTTTGAACTCTGATGCGAACGATTATCACATGACTGAATTGGATAGAAAGAACGGATTCTTTACTTCGAACAGATCTGGTTCTGTTGGAAGTCAAAACTTGCCCGATATCTGGTCATACGTACTGCCTCCAAATATCTTTGACTTAAAAGTTATTGTTTCAGAAGTTGGGGGTGTATCTAGAATCGAAGGTGCAACAGTTCAAGTTACTCCAGAAGGAGGAACTCCTTTCACTGGAAAAACAAATGCCAATGGTGAAGTTTTCTGGGACAAACAACCTGATGGAAGTCGTTTCATTAATGAGGAATCAAATTACGTAGTGAAAATTCTTCCTACTGAAGGTTTCCACCCAAGTGATAATATTGAAGTATTCTCGACTGAAGGGCTAGAATATGACCAAAACTTTATCCTTGAAATGAACTTATTGCCTAAAACCCCAATTGTACTTCCTGAGGTACGTTACGATTTAGGTTCTGCTGTATTACAGGTAATCGAAGGAGAAATTAACTCTAAAGATTCATTGAACTATGTGTATGAATTACTTCAAGAATATCCAGGAATGGTACTTCGTTTAGTTTCTCATACGGATGCGCGTGGTTCTGCACGAGCAAACGAAAACTTAGCAAAGCGAAGAGCTCAATCTTGTGTTGATTATCTTGTGAAAGAAAAAGGTGTTGATCCAGCTCGTCTTCAAGCTACAGGTAAAGGTGAAAATAGCCCACGTATTGTTTATAAAAAGGACGGTGAACATTTACCGCTGAAACCAAATGGGGAGTATGAAGCAATTGAGTTGACAGAGAAGTACATCAACCAATTTAAAACTTCAGATAAGGAGTTGTTTGAAAAGCTTCACCAGTTTAACCGTCGTACAGAAGCGGAGGTGGTAAGAATGGACTTTAATGCTACTTCAAAAGAAGAAGAGTAAATATTAAATAATATTTAATTCGCCCCATGCTCATTTGAGTATGGGGTTTTTTATTTTGCTCTAAAATTCAAAACGTAGAAAATTCTGTTTTGAATAAATGCAGAAATGAAAAAAGCAGGAACAAATTGCTCCTGCTTTGATAGTAATGATTATATATAATTGGAAGTAAGCACTTAGAGCAATGAAAACCCAAGTACCTCCTCCATGAATTCTTCAGGAGCTTCGGCATGTATCCAGTGTCCAGCACGTTCAATGCTATGGAATCTAGCCAATGGAAAGTACTTCTTTATGTTGTTGTGATCCTCTGGAACAACATAGTCTGATTTACCACCAGATATAAACAAAGTTTCGATCATTGTTTCTTTTTCAGGTAAAGCTTTCACCACCTCAGGAAGTTTTTCTTCTAAGACCTTAAGATTGATTTTCCAAGAGAAAGTATTTTGTTCTTCTCGGTTTAAGTTTTTTAATAGAAATTGTCGAACAGCTGTGCTCCCAATGTAATTTGACAATTGTTTGCCTGCTTCACTACGCGAGGTGATGGTTTTTAAATCTAAAGATTTCAAACCTTCAATGATTCTGTCGTGAGTAATAGGATATTCTTTAACTCCCATGTCTACACTGATTAATTTATCAATTCCCTCAGGGTAGAGCTGTGCATAGCGCATTGCTGTTTTCCCACCCATTGAGTGCCCCATTAAAATAAAGTCGTCTAAGCCGTGCTTCTGTACAAATTCATGTAGGTCTTCGGCCATTATATCATAATTAAATTCATCACTCCAGTCAGAATCACCATGATTGCGTTGGTCAACCAAATAAACTTCAAAATATTCTGCTAACTTCTTACCATGGGAATGCCAATTGTCAGAAGAACCAAAAAGTCCGTGAAGAATAATAAAAGGTTTTCCCTCTCCGTATTTTTTATAGCTTAATTCCATATTACTTGAGTAAATTTTTATATCTTTTAACTGATTCTTCTAGTCCTAAATATAGCGCATCTGCAATTAAAGCATGTCCTATACTCACCTCTTCTAAATGAGGAATTGACTGTTTAAAAAAGGCTAGATTTTCTAAACTCAAATCATGTCCAGCATTGATTTCTAACCCAAGTTCATTGGCCAATTCAGCTGCTGCAATGTAATCTTTAATCGCTACATCTCTGTCTGCTTCATAGTTATCAGCATAAGGACCTGTGTACAATTCAATGCGGTCAACGCCAACAGCTTTTGCCCCTCTAATATTGTCAAGATGGGTATCTACAAAAATAGCAGAACGCACCCCCATATCCGAAAGTTCTTGACAAATTTTGGTCAGTTTATCTTTGTATTTCACGGTATCCCAACCTGCATTAGAGGTTAGTACATTTGGTCCATCCGGAACCAAAGTGGCCTGCGTGGGTTTGTTCTCTTTGATGAGTTGCATAAAGCGCTCATCAGGATAACCTTCAATATTGAACTCTGTTGTTACCACCTTTTTAAGGTCATAAACATCCTTTGTTGTGATATGTCTTTCATCAGGTCGAGGATGAATTGTAATTCCTTCAGCTCCAAATCGTTCACAATCAATTGCTACCTGAACAACATTTGGAACATCGCCCCCTCTTGCATTTCGAATGGTGGCTATTTTGTTGACATTTACGCTTAATTTTGTCATACTAGAATTAATTTTTTAGCAACAAAGTTATATACATTAACGCAGAATTACTACTTTGGTCATTATAATGATAGGAATTGAATTAATAACAGATGATATCCCACCGTTGAGACATACGGATACAGGAGAAAGAGCTTTACAATGGATGGATGAATTCAAGGTGAATCATTTGTCTGTTTTAAAGGGGGAAAGCTTTGTAGGCTTGGTTTCGGAGGATGATTTATTAGATAAGTCTGACCTTTCGCAAGCCCTTACGGTATTGTTTGATCATTTACCAAGACCTTATGTAAAAGGAACATCACATATTTATGAAGTATTGAACTTGGCTTCAATTGATCATTTAACAGTGGTTCCCGTATTAGATGCCGAAGAAAACTACCTCGGAAGTATCGGAATTTCTAGTTTGATGCAAAAAATCGCTGAGACTGGAAGCATTAAAGAACAAGGTGGAATAATCGTCCTTGAGATGAGTGATACAGATTACTCCTTGGCACACATTTCACAAGTTGTAGAAAGCGAAAATGCCAAAGTGTTAAGCTCTTTTATTACTTCAAATGCAAACTCTAAGGTGTTGGAATTGACGTTAAAAATTAACCGTATAGATTTAGGAAGAATTCTTCGCGCTCTTGAACGATACGACTACAAAGTTAAAGCGAGCTTTCAACGCAATAGTTACCATGAAGACTTGAAAGATCGTTATGACGAATTAATGAACTATCTTAATATTTAAGCATGAATGTAGCTGTTTACTCTCGAAAGATTCTTAAACACGAGGTGCCTTTCTTTAAAACGTTTTTCAAACAAATTGAAGATTTGCATTGGAAACCAATCATTGAAGCAAATTTCTACCAGCAATTGAAGTCACAAATCGGTCTAAAAGACGGCTATGAAACCTTTGATAGCTTTACGGATTTCTTGACGGGTATTGATTTGGCCATCAGTATCGGTGGTGATGGTACGTTTCTAAAATGTGTGAGTTATGTTCGTTCCAGTGGAGTGCCAATACTCGGAATCAATACCGGTCGACTTGGTTTCTTGGCCGATACCAATACCTCTGAAATTACACGTACGCTTGAGAGAATATCAAAACAAGACTATGCTTTTCAAGAACGTTCTTTAATAAGAGTTGAAACAGAAGAAAATATTTTTGGTGATCACAATTTAGCTTTGAATGAATTAGCAGTTCACAAAAAAGATACCGCCTCAATGATTACGGTTGAAGCTTATTTGGGTGGAAAATACCTTAACTCTTATTGGGCCGATGGACTTTTAGTGGGGACACCAACGGGTTCAACAGCTTATAGTTTGAGTTGTGGTGGACCAATTATCAGCCCAGGGTGTGCAGTGCATTTTCTTACACCAATTGCAGCACATAACTTAAATGTTCGACCTGTAGTTGTACCAGACCATATTCCAATTACTTTAAAGGCCGTAGGTAGAGATAGAAACTTTTTACTGACCCTTGATTCTTTGTCGAAACCAGTAAAAAACGGAACAGAAATTACATTGTATAAAAGTGATTTTATGATCAATGTAGTGAAATTCAGTGAAAATGATTTCTTTAAGACCATTCGTGAGAAAATGTTGTGGGGAATAGATCAACGCAACGAGTAAACAATAATTTTCTATTTTTGCCGTTAATCTGTTGCAAATGAGATTCGTTTTTAAAATACTTATTGTTGGATGCTTGGTATTAATGACCTCAGAGCTTGTCCATGCTCAAAAACAAAACTTTAAGTCGCGGTCTTCCCTAGGTGTCATGCTTGGAGGGAGTTACTATATTGGAGACTTAAACCAATTTGGACACTTTAAAAACACCAATTTTTCAGGAGGAATTATTTATCGTTATCATGTAAACTCAAGATTAGAGTTACGTGGTGGGTTACGCTATGGTCGTGTTGAAGGGTATGATGCTGATTCTAAAGATCCATACAGACAAGCGAGAAATCTTTCTTTCGAATCTCAAATTTTTGAAGTTGCAGCAGGACTAGAGTTTAATTACCTTGATTACAAACTTGGAAACAACAAGTACTTCTTTACACCTTATATGTTTATTGATATTGGAGTCTTCAAAATGGACCCGAGAACCAACTACAATGGAGAGATGGTAAGTTTGCAGACCATCGGAACGGAAGGGCAGGGAAGTGACTTAAGTGATAGAAATGCTTATTCTTTGGTGCAGTTAGCAATTCCATTCGGACTCGGTTTTAAAATTAATCTTGGAAATAGAGCAGCCCTTTCACTTGAATATGGAATTCGAAAAACATTTACCGACTACTTGGATGATGTGGGAACGGGAAGTTTTATTAATTCAGCAGAATTAGCAGCACAAAATGGAAATATAGCAGCAAACCTAGCAGACCGATCAGATGGCAGTATCAATTTTACCGGAGAACGAGGAAACTCAGCAACTAAAGATTGGTATTCAATGTTTGGAGTAATGTTTACCTTCTCATTGGGTAATCCAGACAAGTGTCACTTCCGTTAATGGCTTCATTTTCTACTTTTTTAGGTTGACGTGCAGCAAAGAAAATGATGATCATTGCCATGAAAGGCGCCTTAAACCTGACTAAAACATTAAATAATCCAGAAGTAAATCCAACAAAGAAACCAAGGAGTAAGGAAAACAGGATAGCAAAGACCAAAAACTCTTGGGTTCTTATAAATGCAAAATGTTTCCAAATATTCCCTGAACGAAAGAAGAATCCAATGGTGAGTGCAATAAGCAATAGACCTTCTAAACCACTAACAAACAGAAAAGCACTGTTGGCTTCCCAAATAAAAGGTCTATAAAACGCAGTGACAATTGACATAGGTGCTGCTTTTATCATTCCCCAAGGTGTGTATTCAGTGATGCCTAAATCGTAACGGTAACCAGTATATAACTTGTTCTGTTTAAAATCTTGCTGAATCACCGCAACCTCTTCAAGATATACGTTGGCTAAATTTGAACTTTCATTTGTTGTTTGCAAATAGGCCAATACCACCACCATAAGCACTAAAGTGCTGAGAATGCGTGTAGACCAAAGTAGAACAGGGCTATTACTTAGTTTTTTGGCGATTCGAATGAATAAAACAAAAGCCAATGGAGCTGCAATGGCAATAAGCATGAAGTCACGGATTTTAAAAAGCACAAAAGCCGAGAGAAAAATCATTATGATTCCACTTAAGGATAGTGTCTTACCTTTCTTTAGTATGGAAAATGTATAGAAAATCAGTAAATTGAAAGCCGCTAAAATAAAAGTGTCTTTTGAAATTCCTGAACACCAGAACGCTACGGTTGGGATGAATAGCGTAGCAGCAAGTAATACCCAATGTTTGCAAAAGCTAAAGTCCTTGACCAATTCATATAACTTCCACGAGCAAAGACCTGCAATGGTTGAACAGATTAAGGTAAGTGCCATGTAGCTGTTAAATGTGAAAAAGGTGAAAAGCGAAATAATTTTAGAAATGAAAAAACTTTCAGGTTCTTTGTAAATCCAAGAGGGGGGATATCCAGTACGTTGATTGAAGTTAACAGTAATTGTATCAGCCGATGGCCTTTGCATCATTTCAGCAAAATAGGATGCTGGATTATCCCAAAAAAGATGGTTTAAATCTACAGCTCCTTCCCAGTATGCAAGTGTATCACCTCCTTCAGCAAGAATTGTTGTGTAGGTGAACGCGAAGAGCAGTCCAAAACCCAATTTAAATAACAGTGCAGGATAAAAGTATTTGTAATGTTCTTGGTCTAAATTCCGCAAACGAATAACCCACAATCCTACAAGGATGAGAATAAGCCATCCTAAACCGATGGATATATCAAATAAACTGAAAAATTCAGGTTTCAAGTCGGAAGTTTATATTTAAATAAAACGCTCATCAGCTTGCATGACCGTTCCGCAGTTGTCACACGTTCTGCTTTCTACCGAACTATAGAACTCTTTAAACCTTGGAAGGAAGTCCTTTTCAATATTGTCAAGTTTGAATTTATAGGTCTTTAAAGGGTGATTACAGGTTTCGCAAAACCACATTAATCCATCAATTAGGTTAGTTCCTTTGCGTACTCGTTCGATGACCAATCCAACAGTGTTTTCTCCTCGAATTGGTGAGTGTGGCGTTCGTGCAGGCAGCAAGAAAATTTCACCTTCGCGGACTTGAACATCTTTGGCCTTTCCATTTTCCTGTATGCGTACTACAATATCTCCTTCAATTTGTAAAAACAATTCTTCAGATTCATTGTAGTGATAGTCTTTTCGAGCATTAGGTCCACCTACAACCATAACAATAAAATCTCCTGCTTCAACATATAGATTCTTATTTCCAACAGGTGGCTTTAATAAATCACGGTTTTCTTCAATCCACTTGAACAAGTTAAAAGGAGCTTTCATAGTCAACAAATTTTATCTAAAAATAGACAATCTTAGCCATAACTTCAACCGATTGAATAAAAAAAACAGAGGTGAATATATTTCACGCTCTGTTTGTAAGTGCATTGCCGTTGCAAAAGTAACTTAGCTTTGGATTAATGTGCTCAACTTTTGCTGTAAACTTTGGTCTTGTTGAATGGCTTGATAAACTTCTTGGTAACGTTGCATGGTTAACCCTTCACGCTGAATTATTTCACCTACTTTTTCTTGGAAATCTAACTGAACTTTTTGAATTTCAGCACTGATGCTCTTTAGTTTTTCAACTTCTCCTTCTTTTGGTTCAACGGATTGATTGGGATTGTTTTGTGCATTGGCTAATTCATTGAATCGCTCAACTTCCATCCCTTCTTTTTCTATCAGTTTTACTGCCTTGTTTTGCATAAGCTGACTTTCATTTTGTACCTCAACGTAGACATTCGCAAATTGCTTTAACTCTTCATTTGAAACCGCTGTTGTTTGTATTTCTTGTGGAATTGCTTGACTTTGCTCTTGTGCAGTGCTTGTGGTGTGAACTAATGCAAGTCCTAGTGTTAAAATAATTGATGTGATTTTCATAATGTATTTATTTGATTAAGTTTCAAACCTAGGGGTTCTTCGATGGGATTGAAAATAATTACTGCAAAGTTCTGTTAAAACTACTCGCTCAAAATATTTTTAAGTAAAAAAACAACCCTATAGATTTTGAGTGCGTCTATTAAATAGTTTGTTTGGGTTTTTATTGAAGGGGTTCAATTTATACAAACAAGCATTCTCTTGCAGAGTGGACTCAAGAAAGACTTAAAAATGCGGTCATAGACCGATTCAACAGTTTTTTTTGAGTCTTTTTTTTATGTTATTTTTACACCCAGAATAAAAAAAAGCTACATTTGCTACTACTATTATTAAAAAGAAGAAGATGAAAAAATCAATACTTATTATAGCAGCTGGTTTGATGGCCAGTATTTCAATTGCCCAACAACAGATACAAAATGGTGGATTTGAAAATTGGGAAAATGTTCCAGGTGGTTCAGAACCTGTTAATTGGAACAGTTTTTTAACTGCTGGGGGAGGTCTTGTTTGGGCAGCTCAGAATCAAATTGAAGAATCAACTGATGTGAGACCTGGTTCTACAGGGTCAAAAAGTATAAAAATATGGTCTAGATCCACATTAGGAATTGTGGCCAATGGTAACATCACATTGGGAAAGATAAATATGGGTTCTACCTCACCTAACGACCCTGACAATTACAATAGGTCAATCACCGCTGATTCTGATTTCAGTCAGGAATTAACCGATAGTCCAGATTCACTTGTTTTTTGGGTGAAATTTATTCCAAATGGCCATTCAGGTAATGCCAGAGTAAAAGCAACAATTCATGATAATTATGATTATAGAGATCCAGAAGACGCAGCTTCTTCAAATCATGTTGTGGCTACAGCAGTTCTTAATTACCCTTCAACAGGAGGGAATTGGGTAAGAAAATCAATTCCATTTGATTATTCAGGTCCAGCTACAGATGGAGCTTATATTTTGATCACATTTACAACAAGTGAAACTGCAGGAGGAGGAAAGAAGGATGATGTTGTGTTTATTGATGATGTAGAATTGATCTATAATCCATTGAGTACAGATAATCAGGAAACTTTAAGTTCAATCTCTATTTATCCTAATCCTGTTAAGGACGTTTTAACCATTGATAATGTAGAAAAAAACACACAATATTCTATTCATTCTGTATTAGGAGAGGTGGTATTGAGCGGTAAATTAAACGAAACTACAAATAAAATAGAGACTTCTAAAATCCAAAATGGGGTATATATTCTTCGCATGGTAAATGAAGGAAACACGCGTACAGTAAGATTTGTGAAAAATTAAGTTTGATTTAATTTTACCTTGAAGAATATGCGATTTTCAATCACCTTCGTATTTGTTATTTATTGCTTTTTTGCGTTCTCTCAAAATGCCAAAGTTGTAGGTAAGGTTACAGACGACGACAACAAGCCACTTTTTGGAGCAACCATTATATATAAGAAGGACATTACCGTCGGTGCTCATTCCGATGAGAATGGTAATTACTTATTGGAAATTCCTGAAGGAGATGCAGTTTTAATTTTCCGTTACTCGGGAATGAAAACAGATACCGTTCAAATCAGTGTGAGTGAAGGTGAGATCAAGCAAGTTGATTTTCAAATGTTTTCGATAGTCACTGAGCTTGAAGGGGTTGAGGTTAAAGTTGGGAAGTTTGATCGACCACTCGAAGAGCAAACTGTATCATTAGAAATTATTCGAGCGGATTATATTGAAAATAAAAATACAAGAAGCATTGAAACGGCATTGGATCAAACTCCAGGTTTAAACATCATGGATGGAGAACCTCAAATTCGAGGAGGAAGTGGATTTACCTTTGGTGTAGGAAGTAAAGTCGCGGTACTGGTTGATGATATGCCCTTGCTTTCTGGTGATGCTGGAAGACCAGAGTGGGGTTTCATTCCCGTAGAAAACATTCATCAAATTGAAATCATAAAAGGAGCGTCTTCTGTATTGTCGGGAAGCTCTGCCTTATCTGGTTCTATTCATATTCGAACAGCTTACCCTAAAAAGGATCCGCTTACCAAGGTGAACTTGTACAGTGGTATGTATTCAGAGCCCAATACTGAAGGTGCTACATGGTGGAATAATACGCCAGTTATTGCTGGAGCAAACTTTTTGCATTCTAGAAAGCTGGGCAATTGGGATTTGACGTTTGGTGGAAACTTAAATTACGACCACGGATATATGGGAGCTCCAGTCCAAGATTCGTTAATTGAAGCATTATACCCTGATACCCTATCAAGATTTTCTGAAAAACAAATGGTGTCGAAAAGAGCAAGGATTAACTTTAATATTCGCCACAGGAGTAAAAAACTGAAAGGATTAAGTTATGGAGTAAATGGAAATTTTATGATTGCAGAATCTCCTCTTGTTTTTGCCTGGTTGAATGACAGTACTGGACTGTATCAAGGCTATCCAGGAGCAACATTCCTACAAAATCAATTGATTTTTAATGTAGATCCTTTCGTTCATTTTATAACTGCAACAGAAGGTAAGCATTACCTCAGAACAAGGCTGATGCATACAGATAATGAGATGACCGCAAATCAGGACAGTAGGTCAAGTACTTACTATGCAGACTATATGTTCCAAAAGGAAATAGCCACCTTAAAAGGGGTTGACTTTATTGCTGGTTTAACAAGCAAGTATACTACTTCTTATGCTGAAATGTATGCCGGGGCTGGAAGTCCATATAATGATTTACTGAACGTTTCACTGTACTCACAATTGGATAAAAAGGTGATGAACATTGTGAATTTGTCTGCCGGTGGTCGTTTAGAATACTTTCAACTAAATGATACCGTTACAGCTTTAAAGCCAATCTTTAGGTTCGGAGCGAGCATTAATGTTTTTCAAGAAACCTATTTTAGAGCTTCATACGGTCAAGGCTATCGTTTTCCTACAATTACAGAACGTTATATCCGTACTGGTGTTGGGAATTTTGGTGTGTTTTCAAACCCTGATTTACAAGCCGAAAGTAGTTGGAATGGTGAGGTTGGAATTAAACAAGGTTTGAAGTTTAAAAACATTTACGGTTATTTGGACATTGCAGCTTACTGGCAGGAATATGAAAATACAATAGAATATTTATTTGGATTCTGGGGGAACTCCTATACCGTGTTAAGTGATGGTTGGGGGTTCAAATTCTTGAATACTGGAAAGTCGCGTGTAATAGGAGTAGATATGTCGTTCTCCGGAAAAGCAAAGATTTCAAAAAAAGCAGAAATATTGTTTATGGTAGGATACAATTATATTTTACCAGAAACTTTAAATCCTGATTATGTTTATGCGGAGGATACGATGTTGACCAATAAAGAATACAGTTATAACTCTACATCTCTAGACAGTTCAAGAAGAATATTAAAATATCGTTTTTTACACAACATAAAAGCAGATTTTGAAGTAAGTATGTTTAACTCTATTGCATTAGGGATGAGTGTAAAATATTTCAGTAAGATGGAGAATATGGACCGTGTTATTGAAGATTTTGAAAGCGCTACATCTGGACCTTTTATTCAGTCTATACGATATATGGATTACTTTAAGGAAAACCAGAAAGGTGTTTGGATTTTAGATGCAAGAGCCTCATATAAATTAAATGAAAAACATAAATTGGCCCTTATTTGCAATAACATGCTCAATAACTCTTATTCTTTGCGTCCATTAAAGATTGAAGCTCCCCGTTCTTTTATGTTGCAGTATACATTAAAACTGTAAAAATTAAAACAATTTTGAATTAAGGATGTTGCTTAGTTTTAAAGCAGGTATACATTTTATTTATAAGTAGCGCATATGGATTCTTTGACGCAGATTGTATTGGGTGCCGCAGTTGGTGAAGCGGTACTTGGGAAAAAAGTTGGAAATAGAGCCATGTTCTATGGAGCCATTGCAGGAACAATCCCAGATTTGGATGTCATTTCTTCCTTTTTTGTCGATACGGTTCGGGCTTTAGAAATTCATCGTGGAATAACGCATTCTGTTCTTTTTTCAATTGTTTTTGCCCCAATATTCGGTTGGATTGTTTCTAAAATAGATGCCTACAAATCCTTTAAAGGATGGTCTTGGCTGTTCTTTTGGGCTTTATTTACACATCCAATACTTGATGCTCACACCACTTGGGGAACACAATTGTTTTGGCCCCTTGATATCCGACTTGCCTTTAAAACGATTTTTGTAATTGACCCACTATATACTTTGCCATTCTTAACTTTCTTAATACTGGCAATGTTAAGGAAAAAAGATGATCCGAAAAGGCAATTATACAACCGAACTGGATTGATTGTTAGCTCGGGTTATTTGGCTTTAACCTTTCTGCTTAAAGGCCTGTCTTTTTACCAATTTTCAGCGGCCTTAGAAAATCAAAACATCGTTTATCAAGAGTTAGAAACTAAACCTGCACCTTTAAATACCGTTTTGTGGGTAGCCAATGTGAAACGTGAGGACGACTTTATGATTGGAAGCTATTCTTTCTTTGATCAAAGCGAAATTCAGTTTTCACATTACCCAAAGAACCACCATTTGATCCAACACCTCCTGGAGAATGAAAAGATGCAACGCATGATTCATATTTCTAAAGGCTGGTTTACAATCATTGAAAAAGAAGGAGAACTCTTTTTTAATGATTTACGTTTTGGATTGCTGAGCATGGATGAGGACGCATCAAACTTTGTATTTCAATACCGAATTGTTGAGAATCAAGACGGTACGATCAATTTTGTGGAGACCAAAAAAGATGTTTCCGATGGAAAGAAATTGATGGGTGAACTTTGGGAAAGGGTGAAAGGAAGGTAAATAAGGGAGTGGGAGAGTGTCAGGGACGGAGCGCCAAAAATCACCTAGTTTTAAAATCCTTCAAGCTTATTATAACGAACTTATCGTGAAAACTTTCTCGTGTTTTCTCACCCTCACCCTCTCCTGAGTCTTATATTGTGTACCGCAATATAAGACTCAGGTGAGTGAAATATTGTCCTTTGTTCAACATGTTCTGATGCCAATCTCCAAATAGAAATAAAGCAGGTGAATAGGCTTGCGTCAATTTATGATTTCTAACAGGTGCTAATGAGTTTTGAAAGCGAAGAGCTAACTCCCATTGTTCTAAAAACTGGTAGCCAATACTGAATTGTCCTCCAAAATCAAAGGTTTTAAATGGACGTTCAGGGTCGATTGGACCAAAACTTGTCCTTTCTTTTTGGTTGATTTTTACACCTAAATAGAAACCAGCACTAATTTTTAAATAGTTGATGTGATAGTTTAGTGTTAACGGAGCTTCTATATAGTTCACGCGCAACCGATAAACAGCGGAAGTTTTTTTTGAAGGATAGGTTCGTGATCCTTTTTGATTGAACTGTAAACCGAAGTTTGCAGACCATTTGTCATTGATTTTATAAGTTACATCAGCCCCTGCTATCAGTCCAAATTGGGCAAAACCATAAAATCCATCACCACTGATTTGACTAGAGCTAGTACCGCCAATGATTCCCAAAGTGAATTTTTGAGCTGTGCTATTTTCGCTATAAATTAAACAACTGAATAAAAGGATGAGCAAAAGAGACCGTTTCATGTGGACAAGATAAATAAATTCCTTTGAATTTCAGACCTACACTTTTCTGTCTTTTCCTACACCAATACCCATAATAAGCTTGATTATTGCAACGCCAATTAATAAAGTCAATGCATAATCCCAAACTTCTGTCAAGTCAAAAATCACTCCTGCAATAAATAGTCCTGTTGCGGCGATCAAATATCCTATAGACTGCACAATTCCAGAGAGTTCAGCGGCTGTTTCTGCATCTCCAGAGCGCAAAACAATGAGCAACAAAGCCAAACCAAATGTTCCTCCGAGCACCATTCCATTCAATCCCACCCAAAGTTCAATCCAACCCATCTGTGGAATGAGTAATCCGATTAATGAAAGTACTTCTAGAGCAACGAGAACAGAAATCACCAATCGTTGATCTTTTCTTGAACCTGCCCAAATAGGAATTAAAATTGCTCCTGCAATTCCTGTAGCTTGAGACAAAGACAGCATCCATCCAGCATAAGTTGGGTCGTAGCCTCTATCGATAAGGATTTCTGGAAGCCAAGCAAGAATAAGATAAAAAGCGAAAGACTGTAATCCCATATATAATGCGAGTCTCCATACCAACAACGAGCCGCTTAGTTTCTTCATGGCATCTGCAAAACTCCTGCGTGGTGGAGTACGATTGATGCGTTTCACGTTGGGGATCCATATCATGAGCGCCAAAATTGCAAGAACAGACCAAATGGCCAGGGAGCCTTTCCATCCAAGGTTGAGTTGGTTGGCTAAAGGAAAACTTAGTCCAGCAGCAACTGCAGCACCTAATGACATAATTCCAGAGTATAAGCTGGTCACCAAACCAGCTTTGTGTGGAAAGTTTCGTTTAATAAGTGCAGGGATAAGTACATTTCCAAAAGCAATTGCAATTCCCAGAAGGATGGTTCCAAAATACAGTGCGAAAATGCCACCCAAAGAACGGATAAGGATACCGAAGGTCAATAATACCAGTGCCCCTAAAAGTGTATTCCCTATTCCAAATCGCTTTGTAAACAAAGGAGTTATGGTGGAAATAACACCAAAAGCAATGAGCGGTAAGGTAGTGAGTAGTCCCAACATTGCTTCAGAAACGCCAATGTCTTGACGAATCATGTCGACCAATGGACCAATGCTTGATAGTGCAGGCCTCAGGTTTATTGCGACAAATAAAATACCTATCAGCAGCAGAATGCGTGAAGATTTGTTTAATCCGTTTTCGTCTAATTTTTCCATTTGAAATTATTGAAAAGGTAAAAGTAGGGCTTTAAGTTGGAGTAAACAGTAGATTATCTGAAATAGCTTTCGCTAATTGATTGCGGATTTTATATCTTTATGATTAATTGAAACATTCGAATGAATAACCCTCTTTAAATTAATGAAAGAAAACCCCTTTAGTAATTCAGAAATAAAAAAGAATACCGACTATCTAACTCCATTATTTGAAAATATTGAGAAAGCTTATGTTGATCAGTTAGTCTTGACTTTTCGTATTGTAGAGCCAAAGACAAGTGGTTTTGTAATCAAAGTTGGTGGGTTATTTGCCTTTTTATTGTATAAGGACATTGGTTGGAAGTATAGCAATTTAGATGTTTGGAGAGATATTTCTGAAACATTTATTGGAGTTTATTTCAAAGGTAAAATTAAAGTATTCGACAAAGAGAGACGGTCAATATTTGTTGAAGCAAAAGAGAAGGCTATTCAACTACCTAAACTAGGGAAAGGAAGATTTTATAAATGTGTAATTTGCAACATCACAGACTATGGTGCTTTTGTAGATTTAGGGGTGCATTTTAAATGGAGATACGGTTCTATTTTTGGATTGATTCACAAATCTAGTATGTATGACCCTCTAGATATTGAAAAGTGGAAAGCTGGAGACTTAAGCAATGTCTTATTTCACGGTTATGACGAAAAAGAACGACTTATTTTAGGAGACATTTATTCCCGGCCTACTATTCTTCAAGAAGAAATTGCTCCAATACTAGACGAGATTCACCTGATTAACGTTAAAGTTGACGACCAAGGGAGGTATTCATTTAGTCTTTTTGATAAATATGCGGTAAGTATTCCTATTCAGAAAGCAATTTATCCGTCTACAAGAAGAGTAATCAGGTCTTATTTGAAAGAGTTAAAGGATGGAGATTTAATTTATTGTAAATTACTCAAAGTAAATATGAAAAAGAATAAGATTATTGCAAGATTGCATGTTTCTGAAATCTAACTTTTAAAGCAGGGAAATGTGACTCCAATCACAATTCAAATTATACCTTGAAATTGACTAATGCTAGATAGTGCAGGCCTCAGATTTACTGCGACAAATAAAATACCTATCAGCAGTAGAATGCGTGAAGATTTGTTTAATCCGTTTTCGTCTAATTTTTCCGTTGTCTGTTATAGACAACAAAAGTAAGTTTTTGTTTTGAAGGCAGAGAGATATATTATTTTCTGAAAAATTGGCTTTTTCATTTCGTTGCTTAATTGACCGAAGTTCACATACTGTAAACCTTAGGACTGCAGAAGTTTTTTTCTTTTTAATTGTTTTTTCTTTTTGGGATATAGGTAAAAAAAAATGAATAAAAAAACCTCAAAATCTTGATTCTCTTGAGAATGTCGTACCTTTGCACTCAAATTTTAAATAAAAGTATGACCTTTAACGATTTAGGGCTGAGAAGCCAAGTGGTCAAAGCTGTTACAGACATGGGGTTTGAACAGCCAACGCCAATCCAGCAGGAAGCTATACCACATTTACTCAAGTCTAAGAGTGATTTTGTAGGATTAGCACAGACTGGAACAGGGAAAACTGCCGCTTTTGGATTACCATTAGTGAACAGAATTACAGAAAGCCGAAAATACCCAACAGGCTTAATTATTTGTCCGACACGGGAGTTATGTTTGCAGATTGCAAAAGACGTACAGAACTATTCTAAGTACGAAAAAGCCTCGACAGTAGAAGCCGTTTACGGTGGAGCTGACATTCAACGTCAAATCAAAAACATTAAAAGAGGAGTTTCTATTATTGTAGCAACTCCAGGACGTTTAGTGGATTTGATTAAGCGTAAAGCCATTCAACTGAATGAAGTTGAAGTAGTAGTGCTTGACGAGGCAGACGAAATGCTAAACATGGGATTCAAAGAAGATTTGGATTTCATCTTAAGCGCAACGCCAGAAGAAAAAAGTACGTGGTTGTTTTCTGCAACAATGCCAAAAGAAGTGGCAAGAATTGGGAAAACGTATATGACTGACCCACTAGAGGTGAGCATAGGAAATAAAAATGAAGGTAATGCCAACATTGACCACATTTATTTTTCAGTGAAAGAAAGAGATCGTTACGCTGCATTGAAGCGTTTAATTGATTTCAATCCGAAAATCTTTGGACTTGTTTTTTGCCGTACACGTAGAGAAACTCAGCAAGTTGCTGAAAAACTCGGAAAAGAAGGGTACAGCGCAGAAGCATTACACGGAGATTTATCACAAGCACAACGTGATCGAGTAATGAACTTATTCCGTAACAGAAGCATTCAGTTGCTTGTAGCTACGGATGTTGCCGCGCGTGGAATTGATGTTGATGATATTACTCATGTAATCAACTACAATTTGCCAGATGAGGTAGAAAACTATACGCACCGTAGTGGACGTACAGCACGTGCTGGAAATACAGGAGAATCTCTTGTGTTGATTAACACACGTGAAAAATATAAGATCAATCAAATCGAAAAGATTATTGGTCAAAAGTTTACCGCAGCTGAAATTCCTGGACCTGAAGCAATTTGTGCCGTTCAATTGGAGTCAATGATTGACAAAGTGAAAGCAACAAAAGTAAACGAAGAAGAAATTGCTCCTTTTATTCCACATATCCTTGCAGATTTGGAAGGTTTATCAAAAGAAGAAGTGATTAAGAAATTCGTTTCTGCAGAGTTTAACCGTTTCTTAGATTATTATAAGAAAGCGGGTGACCTTAACGCAAAAGCTTCTGATCGAGGTGGAGATGACAGAGGACGAGATAGAGGTAGAAGAAGAGATAGAGGTAGAACGGATGAGAACAAACAACGTTTCTTTGTTTCTTTAGGTGAGAAGGATGGATTGAATCCGGGTGGATTGTTACGTGTAATTTGCGATGCTACTGGATTAAAGTCAGATACCATTGGTAGAATTGATATTATGCCAGCGTTTTCATTCTTTGATGCTGATAAAGCAGATACGGATAAAATACTAGCTCAAGTTCATGGCGCAGATTTCGAAGGTAAAAGCATGAATATTGAAAAAACTGCAGATAAGTCCAAAGGAGGTAGAAGTCGTGGTGGAAGCCGTGGTGGAAGTCGCTCGGGTGGAGACAGAAGAAGCGGAGGAAGAGGCCGAAGCGGAAGTCGCTCTGGAAGTTCAAGAAGAAGATAATAAAATTACACTAAAACCCAGATAAATAAAAAATGGAAATTAGAAATATAGCGATTATTGCACACGTTGACCATGGGAAAACGACCTTGGTTGACCGCATAATCGAAGCAGGAGAGTCATTTAGCGAGAGAGATCGTGAAAATGCAGGTGAATTGATGATGGATAATAACGACCAAGAAAGAGAGAGAGGAATTACCATCGTATCAAAAAACGTTTCTGTAAATTATAAAGGAACAAAAATTAACATCATTGATACTCCTGGTCACGCCGATTTTGGTGGAGAGGTAGAACGTGTATTGAACATGGCTGATGGTGTATGCTTGTTGGTTGATGCTTTTGAAGGCCCTATGCCACAAACACGTTTCGTATTGCAAAAAGCACTTCAAATGGGATTGAAACCATTGGTAGTGGTAAACAAAGTCGATAAAGATAATTGTACTCCTGATGAGGTGCATGAAAAAGTTTTCGACTTGATGTTTGAGCTTGAGGCCAATGAAGACCAACTAGATTTTGAAACTGTTTATGGTTCTGCTAAGAACAAGTGGATGTCTAAAGATTGGAAAAAACAAACCGATACGATTGAACCACTTTTGGATACCATCTTAGAATATTTTCCTCCAGTGAAGATTGAAGAAGGAAATACGCAAATGTTGATTACTTCATTAGACTTTTCTTCTTTTGTTGGACGTATCGCAATTGGACGTTTACAAAGAGGAGAGGTAAGACCGGGAATGCCAATTATTCTTGCTAAACGTGATGGTACCCAAGAAAAACACCGCATTAAAGATGTGTTTGTTTATGAAGGAACGGAACGTATTAAGGTTGATAACGTTCAGCCTGGTGATATTTGTGCCGTAACTGGAATTGAAGGGTTTGATATTGGAGATTCTATTTGTGATGCTGAAAATCCTGAACCATTAGAAACCATCACTATTGATGAGCCAACAATGAGCATGATGTTCTCTATTAACGATTCTCCTTTCTTCGGACAAGAAGGAAAGTTTGTGACTTCGCGTCATATTCAAGAACGTTTAACTAAAGAACTTGAGAAAAACTTAGCATTACGTGTTCAACCAACTGAAAAAGCCGATAAATGGTTAGTCTATGGAAGAGGGGTAATGCACTTGGCTGTTTTGGTTGAAACGATGCGCCGTGAAGGTTATGAATTACAAGTAGGGCAACCACAAGTAATCATCAAGGAAATTGACGGAAAGAAACATGAGCCAATTGAAGAATTAACTATTGATTTGCCAGAACAGCACTCTGGAACAGCTGTTGAAGCAGTTTCTAGACGTAAAGGAGAAATGACCAATATGGTTGCCAAAGGCGACCGAATGGTGATAGACTTTATCGTGCCTTCAAGAGGTATTATTGGTTTGCGTAATTATTTGTTAACGCAAACTGCGGGTGAGGCTATTATGAATCATAGATTTATTGAGTTCCAACCCTACAAAGGAGAAATTCCTGGACGTCAAAATGGTTCGTTAATTTCTATGGAGAAAGGTTTAGCAATTCCTTATTCTTTAAATAACTTACAAGATAGAGGGAAATTCTTCGTTGATCCTAACGAATCAATTTATGGCGGTCAAGTAATCGGAGAAAACTCTAGACAAGGAGATTTGGTAATTAACGTTACGAAAACCAAGAAAATGTCTAACATGCGTTCTTCAGGAGCTGATGACAAGGTAAGTATTGCACCAGCGATTAAAATGTCTTTGGAGGAAAGTTTAGAGTACATTCAATCTGATGAATACGTTGAAGTAACACCAGAATCTTTGAGAATCCGTAAGATTCTTTTGGATGAGAATGCACGTAAAAGAGCAGGAAAATAGTCTATGACAAAAACTACTTAAATACGTCGTTATGCTTGTCTTTAAGTTTTTTTGACAAAAACTAAAATTTAGCCGAAATATTTAATTTAGGAAAAGGCGATTATCGAAAGGTAGTCGTCTTTTTTTTATCTCAGGGAATACCCTATATTTTTATTGTTCCCCAACGGTTGATGTTGTTCATACGTTTACGTAAATGATTTAAACATTTTAACTTTATTATCATGAGAAGAAAGGCATACATAAAAATGTTAGGAGGGCTAATAAGTTTAGGTTTTTTTTATTCTTGCGAATGCGACAGAAAGGTTTCTGGTACTGTTTTAGATATGGCTACTCAACTTCCAATCGACAGTGTATTGGTCAAGGGGGTCGAAAGTGTTTATTATGAATACTACACCGGTTCCTCAGGGAAATATTTTATGACTACTGGAATGACGGATGCAGTTGGTGGTTGTCCTGATATAAAAATATCATTTTCTAAAGAAGGATATCATGAAGAAACATTGGTGAATCCTGAAGGGAAGGTATTTTTGAAAGCTAAATAACTCAGCTGTCAATTCGTAATTCGTTATTGAATTATCCGTAATTGTCTTTTTAATCTTATTTTTGCAAAAACTTATTCGTCATGCAGATTTTAGATGGTAAAGAAACTTCAAAAGCGATTCGTCAAGAGTTAGCAGAAGCAGTTGAAGCAAGAAAAGCAAAAGGTCAGAAAATTCCACATTTAGCAGCAGTTTTAGTTGGAAATGATGGTGGTTCACTCACTTATGTTGGTGCGAAAGTTAGAGCCTGTAAAGAGATAGGATTCGAAAGCTCTTTGTTTCACCTAGAAGATACCATCACTGAAGAAGCTTTGTTGGCTAAGGTGCATGAACTCAATAACGATGATGAAATTGATGGATTTATCGTGCAGTTACCATTGCCAAAACACATTGACGAAAAGAAAATTACTTTAGCAATTGATCCTAAAAAAGATGTCGACGGTTTTCACCCTACGAATTTAGGAAATATGGTGTTGAATCTGCCTGGATTCTTGCCCGCCACTCCAGCTGGAATGTTAGAGCTTTTTAAAAGATACAACGTTGAAACTTCCGGAAAACATTGTGTTGTAATTGGTCGTTCGCATATTGTAGGTTCTCCAATGAGCATCTTAATGGCAAGAAGTGCATATCCTGGGAACTCAACAGTGACCATTACGCATTCAAGAACTAAAAACTTGAAAGAAATTACCCTGCAAGCAGATATTATTATTTCTGCAATTGGAAAACCTAATTTCCTTACTGCCGATATGGTAAAAGAAGGTGTTGTGGTGATGGATGTTGGAATTACACGTCTTGAAGATCCTTCAAAGAAAAGCGGTTATAGAATCGTGGGTGATGTAGATTTCGAAAGTGTTTCAGAAAAAGCTTCTTTCATTACACCAGTTCCGGGTGGAGTAGGGCCTATGACGATTGTTTCTTTGATGATGAATACATTGAAGGCAATGGAGTTAAATCATAAATGATTTACAGGATAGAGTAAGGACCTTGGGGTAACCTCGACTGATGTTTTTATGTGTTGAATAGTTTTAGCTATCACTAAAGCAGATGTTCTCCCATGAAAAATATTTATCTTAGAACAATATGATTGTAGGAAATTCGCCAGGACATGAAGCGTTAAATTGTAAGATCTGAGCTCAATATAATTGCAGGTATAAAGCAATTAAGCTTTCTCTTTTAGTTTTTAGGCGATTTATAAACGTTTATCAGCGTCTTTAAGATAATTTTTAAATCATTCGCTGTTAAATTATTCACTAAATGTTAAAACTCCTCAGGACTTATCTTGTTGATATACAATGAGGTGTGTTTGATTTTATTCTAAGCTCTTTGTTTTTAGTAAGTTTATCACTAGATTTAGGGCAACCTTTATCCATCAACAGCGTTTAAAGGATAACTATTACTATTCAATTATGAGACTACTATCTTATTCTACGAAGCTATACGCATTCATTTTCTTGCTCATCCCGTTTTTTTCGGCAGGACAAATAGAGACATCACTTGTTGGTGAATACACTGTTTCCAATGGAGGACCTGTCGATAGATTTGTTATTTCATCAGAAAAAGTAGAAGCTTTTGCAAATACTGAATTGGCGGAAAAATACTTCTTTTATGCTCAAGAAGAGCAAACTTATATTTTAGAACAAGTCAAACTTAATGTGGAGTCAATTGATCCAACAATCAATAAAGATAGAAAATTAATACGTGTTAATCTGACTGAATTATCTCCTGGTGTTATGCAGGTTGATATTCATCGTCCTAATGGTACAACTCAAGAGCTTACCATGACCAGGAACGAATAAAAGCAAGATGAACAACGACACTACAAAACTACAACTATGAAAAATTTACTACTACTGATTTTTTCGCTCTTACTTCTGAGTTCTATAAACACTTCTTTTGCTGGAGGTGGTGGCTCTAGTTATATCAACCCTCCACCTGGATTACCGGACTGTTCTAATCAGCCAGCACCAGGAAATACAGGGTGTACAGCAACGCCTATTTGTGAAGTGAATGGGTATTGTGGAACAACCTCGAGCTCATATTCGGCTGATTATTGGACGCAATTGAACAGTGCTTTTTGTGGAAGTATTGAAAACAATGCTTTTTTATCCTTTACGGCACAATCGACTTCAATCTCTTTTGATGCTTATGTGTACAATTGTAATTCAGATGAAGCCATACAGATTTTTGTTTTTCAAGCCGATAACTGTGCCAGTGGTGCAGTCACCGATTTAGGTTGTACAAACAGTATGTATGCCCAAAACACTCCTTATTCAATTTCTGCGACCGGATTAACTCCAGGAGAAGAATATTATATCATGATTGATGGGTTTGCCGGTGATGTTTGTGATTATACTTTCGTGGCCAGCTCAGGTGTTGTGATGCCAGTTTCTGTTACTCCAGATACTTTTGCTCTATGTGTTGGTGAAACAGTAGACCTTACAGCTGATGGCGGTGATGGAGTATATAATTGGGATCCATCTCCAGATTTGAGTGCAACGACAGGGGCTACAGTTACGGTTACTGCGCCTGCAACAGCGGGTGTTTATACTTATACGGTTCATTCTGATGCCAATTCAAATTGCTTAGGGGCGACCTCTGCAACAGCAACTATAACGGTAGACGATTGTGGTTGTCCGATTACAACGAGTAACAGTGGAAGTGTGTGTGAAGGAGATCCTTTCAGTTTAACTGCAAATTTAGCCTCAGGTAATATGACCTCATACTCCTGGTCAGGACCTTTTGGTTTTTCTTCTACTGACCAAAATCCTACAGGCATACCTGCACCGCCAGCAGGAACTCACGATTATACTTTTACGGCTACAATTGACGGTGTGCTATGTACTTCAACAACTACACTTACAGTAAATGATTGCTCTGGTGGTTGTGATGTTGATGCTATTAGAACTGCCTTTACGAATGCAGGTTGTATAGAGTTAGATGCATGTGTTTCAGATTGTAGCATGTATTTTCTAAACCCACAATCGATGTCAGGAAGTGCTGCACAAGCTTTTGCTGAAGGTTTAGGGGCCAACTTGGTTTCTGTTCAATCACAAACTGAAAACGATTGTTTACTCGGGGCGCTTAGCGCCATAGGAGAGACGGGTACGATTTGGATTGGGCTCAATGACGAAGCTGTTGAAGGAACTTTTGAATGGTATGACCAATCTCCTGTTACCTACACCAATTGGGCTCCTGGCGAACCAAATCAAAGTGGAAATGAAGATTGTGTTCAGATTTATCCAGGAGGAACTTATCCAGGAATGTGGAATGATCTGGATTGTGGTTCAAATAATTCTAAATCAATTATAGAAGTCAATATGTGCCCAGTGGTTGATGCAGGCCCTGACCTTATTATTTGTGAGGGAGAAACAGCGACCATGAATTCATCGCCAACAGTTTTAGGTTCTGCACCTTATACCTATGCATGGAACCATAATGGACCAACGAATTATCCCAACAGCGTGTCTCCAAATGTAACTACAGAGTATGTTTTAAGAACCGAGGATAGATACGCATGTGTTGGAACAGATACAATGGTTGTTACAGTCAATCCTTTGCCTGATGTTGATGCAGGTCCTGACCAAGTTATTTGTGAAGGTGAGAGTGTTATTTTGAATGTTCCAGGGGGAACAGGAACATGGAATAATGGCGTAACAAATGGCGTGGCTTTTACTCCAACTACGACGCAAACTTATACTTATACAGCAACTGAAAACGGTTGTACATCTTCTTCTGACTTGACTGTTCAAGTTAACCCAATGCCAACTGCTGATGCAGGTCTTGACCAAGTTATTTGTGAAGGTGAGAGTGTAACATTAATTGGGAACGGAACAGGAACATGGGACAATGGAGTCACCAATGGAGTTGCGTTTACACCTAATGCAACCCAAGATTATACCTATACAGTGACCGAGAACGGATGTACCGTGACTGATGTGGTTACGGTAACTGTTAATCCATTGCCTGTTGTTGATGCGGGTGCAGATCAAACCATTTGTGAAGGAGAATTTGTAAGCTTAAATGGAACTGGTGGAAGTGGAACATGGGACAATGGAGTAAGTAATGGCGTTTCTTTTGGACCAACAACAACCCAAAATTACACCTATACTGTAACAACGAACGGCTGTACTTCTTCTGATGAAGTAACTGTATTTGTTAATCCCAACCCTGATGTTGGTATTGTTCCTAGTGATGTCATTGGATGTGATACGCTTACGGTTGATTTTGAAAGTCAATTTAATCAGCCTGGAGCAACTTATTCAATAGACTTTGGAGATGGAACAAACGCTAATTTCACAGACAATGTTGCTCACCACTATGATCAAAGTGGATGTTTTGATGTTACTGTAACTGCAACTTTAAATGGATGTGTTGCTACAACATCATATCCTGATTTAGTTTGCGTTACAGCATTGCCCGAGGCAGATTTCTTACCTGAGCCTCCATTGCTTTCAATTTTAGATACTGAAACAACATTCTTGAATAACTCTTCAAATGCTACAGATTATCAGTGGGATTTTGGGGATGGATCTGCCTTTTCGAATGAATATGCTCCTACCCATACTTACCCGAATGAGGGCGCAGGCTCTTATGTGGTTACCTTAATCGCTAGCTCAGGAGTCAATTGTAACGATACAGCAAGAGTTGTCGTTGAGGTAGAAGATCAGTTGATTTACTATATCCCCAATACTTTTACTCCTGATAATGATGATTTCAATGAGACATTCAATCCTATTTTTACTGCAGGGTTTGATATATATGACTATACATTGTACATCTATAACCGTTGGGGTGAATTAATTTTTGAATCACACAATTCAGAACACGGTTGGGATGGAACTTATGGTGAATCCTCAGAGAAACTTGTCGAAGGAACTTATGTGTGGAAAATAGACTTTAAAACCACAATGTCAGACGAAAGAAAAACCATCGTAGGTCATGTGAATTTACTGAGATAACATTATAAAAAAGTAACATCCTTTTCGATTAGACTTTTCTTCATTGCTGAAATGAAGAAAAGTCTTTTTTGCTTTTCTTTTTTGGCGTAATTCCCATATTTAATTGTAAAATCTGAACAGTTCATAAGGTGAATAATTGTATCAAAATTGTTATAAAAATCATTTCTTCTTATCTCTGGATTATTTAAGTTGGATTTATCAGTTTTATTGATTTTATTGAACAGATCTACTACTTCATTTTCTGAGTAATTGCAGTTGTTTTGTGAAGCAGCTATGAAGCTAAAAAGGAGAAAAATGACGCTTATGTATCTCATTGTAATATTTGATTTGTTAAAAATATACTGATTTTATTCATCATTTTCAATCACCTCAACCAAATCAAACTCTATTCTCACTCCACTTTTGAATTCATAATGCATTTTAATAAATCCATATTCATACGAAAATAAAGCATCGAGCGTAGAACTGTAATGATCAGGTTTATTGATGAAGCGTTCTTTATCGCTAATCAACTCCGAAGAAACATCTACTTTATATAAACTGATTGAGTCTCCAAACATTTTCTGTTTTCCGAAGATTTCGTAAATGTATTCTTGACGCATATAACCGGCTCCGTATAACTGTTGATCAGTGAAAGTTAGTGTGTCTGTACCTTTTTCCAATACACGAGAATGAAACCTTGGGTGTGCTGCATGAAATAACATGTAATATTGATTCGTTCTAGGAGGATGCATGTAAAAATAGTGTTCGTTTTGATAACCTCCAGTTGTTGATTTTTTGGACAATGGGAATTTTCCTCTATTTTTATAACGTCTTTGGTTTCTTTCGTGTTGATACGCATCTGGATTAATAAAGTTTTTGTAGGCTGCCGTATCAGTATTGTAAATATATCTTATAGATTTCTGCAAACCAGGTTGAGCAATCCATCTTCTGTCTAATACCCGAAGTATTAACTTTTCTGTGATGATTGTATCTCCTAAACTGTCTATATAAATGGTATTGTAAATGTAATCTCGTTTCTTGTCAAAATAATTGTTTTCTTGTGAAAACACTGAGATTCCAAATAACAGCATTGTGAAGAATAGTATTGGTTTTTTCATTTTTATTACCTAATGGTTCTTTCTAATTTGTGCGCAGGAGGAAATGCTTATTATGAACAGCGCTAAAATAAAAACAAATTTCATAGTGGATTTTATTAAGTGTTGAAATTACAGTCCACTAATATATTTATATAAATGTAAATAGAGATTGGGCTTAAGTTTTATTGTGATAACCGTTTGATTATATATTGATTAATCTATTTTATTGACTATCTCAAACAAATTAGTTACTTTCGGTTTTCAAAAAAAAGAGAGAATGAGAAAAACAATTAATTCCCGTATAGTAGTGGGAGCAATTGCCGCAGGTGTTCTTTTTTCATGTGGCCAAAAGGATGAGACCCCAACCGAAAAAACTGTAGTTCAAACAGAACAAAATGAAAATGATGAATTTCAATGGGAAGTAGATCGATTTGCTGATATACGTGTACTTCGTTATCGCGTTAATGGTTTTGATAAACTGACACTCGATCAAAAGAAGCTCGCCTATTATTTAACGCAAGCAGGATTAAGTGGTCGAGACATCATTTACGACCAAAACTATAAGCACAACCTTGAAATTCGTAAAGCATTAGATCATATTGTGGCGAATCATGAAGGTGATGACAGTGAAGACTGGAAAAACTTTTTACAATACACGAAGCAAGTTTGGTTTGCCAATGGAATCCACCACCATTATTCAAAAGATAAGTTCAAACCCGCTTTTGATCAAGCCTATTTTGAAAGTTTGTTAGCAGCCACAGAAACTGAAATAAGTGAAGCTGCAATGACCGCTATTTTCGACCCATCAGTAGATGCGAAAGGAGTCAACTTAGACGCTTCAAAAGGAATCATTAAAGGAAGTGCAAACAACTTTTATGGTGAAGGCGTAACTGAGCAAATGGTGGATGAATATTATGCGAAAATTAAGGATCCAAACGATACTACACCAATTTCTTACGGGTTGAATTCCAAAATGATTTTGAATGATAATGGAGAGCTTGAAGAAGTGACATGGAAGATTGGAGGAATGTATGGTGAAGCATTGACAAAAGTAGCCTATTGGTTAGAAAAAGCAGCAGAGGTAGCCGAAAACGAGGCTCAAAGAGACGCGCTTAAATTGTTGGTGAAATACTATGAAACAGGCGACCTGAAAGACTGGGACGCATACAGTATTGCATGGGTTGAAGCAACAGATGGTGACATTGATTATATCAATGGATTTATTGAAGTTTATGGTGACGCCAAAGGTTATAGGGCAACCTACGAAACAATTGTTCAAATGAAAGACTTCGAAGCTTCAGCGCAAATGAAAGTTTTAGAGGATAATGTTCAATGGTTTGAAGACAATTCTTCTATTATGGATGCGCATAAAAAAGCCAATGTAAAAGGAGTAACTTATAAAGTTGTGAATGTTATTGGTGAGGCTGGAGACGCTTCTCCTTCTACGCCAATTGGTGTAAACTTGCCTAATGCAGATTGGATTCGTGCAGAACACGGGTCTAAATCAGTAAGTCTTGGAAATATTGTTGAAGCCTACGAAAATGCTTCAGGAAGTTCAATGCTTAAAGAGTTTACCTTCGATGAAGAAGAGTATGAAAGAGCGAAAAAACACGGAGCGAAAGCTTCAAAATTACACACCTCTCTTCATGAGGTAGTGGGACATGCGAGTGGTCAATTGAATCCTGGAGTTGGAACACCTAAAGAAACCCTAAAAAATTATGCAAGTGCATTGGAAGAAGCGCGTGCTGATTTGGTTTCCCTTTACTTCTTGATGAATGAAAAAATGGTTGAACTCGGCTTAATGGAATCTTTAGAAGTGGGTAAGGCAGAGTACGATGCTTACATCAGAAATGGCTTAATGACTCAATTACAAAGGGTAGAACTGGGTAAAAACATTGAGCAATCTCACATGAGAAATCGTCAGCTTGTTGCTGCATGGGTTTACGAAAAAGGAAAGGCAGACAATGTCATCGAAAAGTTAGAACGTGATGGAAAAACCTACTTTAAAATTCGTGATTATGTCGCTTTACAAGGATTGTTTGGAGAATTGTTAAGAGAGATTCAACGCATCAAATCAGAAGGAGATTTTGAAGCAGGTAAGAACTTAATTGAAACTTACGCAGTAAAAATTGACCAAGCGATTCATGCTGAGGTGCTAGAGCGCGTTAAGCCTTTAAACATTCCTCCATACAGTGGGTTTGTTAATCCTGTTTTAGTTCCAGAAATGGACAATGATGGGAATATTATCGATGTTAAAGTCACTTACGATGCTAACTTTAAAGAGCAAATGCTAGAGTATGCAAAAGAATATAGCTTCTTGAAGTAATAATTTTAATCAATAAAGTTATCTGAATTAACAAATACAAAAAGGAGGCTGAGACACTTGAAGCCTCCTTTTTTGTATTTATCTTTGCCGACTTATGAGCAAATATTCATCTGTAATCGGTTACGCCGCTTTTTTGTTTTTACATCTTTTCTTTATCGGAAAATGTATTTATTCTTTTGAAAGAACTAATGGTGCTGTAGTCCTTTTTCTTGTGATTTTGGCGCTACTCATATACAGTTACAGTTTTTTGTTTCGCGACCAATTTAATATGAAAGGAAAACTGTTTGAGTTTTTAGCTTTAGTGATTGGAAGCTTGCTAACATTTTATCTTAACAATGAGTTAGGCTGGGGTGGAGTCATTGCTTCTGCCGCTGTTGGACTAGTCGGAGGATTGTTGCCTTATCTAAATCGTTCTTCTGAAGCTTTAAAATCTGCGGCCATTGCTATTTACTGTGGATCTTTCGTAGGAATGGCCAGTAATAGTTTGTTTGATGAAATACATTACATTTTTATTGCAAGCGCAATTTCAGGACTGTTTTATATTTATACACGTGGATTGTTTATCGGTTACGGCGGAAAACTTGGTTCCGTAGCTTTTTCAGGAGTTTTGGCAACCGTAATATTGTTTATGTTGAGATGATGGTGTTTTCCTTATATACCGTTGGATTATTGGGCGCTGTTATTGCTTTTATTTTGAATAATAACTTCAAGTTAGGCATTGTAGTGGGTTCAGCCTTGCCCTCCTTAATTTTTGCACTTGCCGTGGTCTTACTTGAAAAGTATTTATCAATTCGCTTTGTTGAAGAGGCACCTGTAATTTTTTACGGAGCTGCTTTTATTGGCATGGCTTCCCATAAAATTCTTTCTTCTTACTTTCTGATTGGAATGGCTGGATTGTTATTCACTTTCATTTACCTACACACATCTCCTTATTTTGAAGGATTTGGTGGAGCCCTTGGAACAACTGCGGCTTTGTGCTTTTTACCAGTTTGGGCAACTTCCTTATTGAAAAAAAAATAATTCATTTCTTTTCACTTTTTTTTACTTTGCGATCATTGCGTAAACCTCCTGCAACTTTGCGGCTAAACCTTCCAATATTAAACTTATCTTTGTATTTTAAAACACCAATAATATGATTCAAGAAAAACTTCAAGAAAGAAGTAACAATCAATGTGAATTGTGTACTTCGAAAAACGATTTAACGGTTTATACTGTTCCACCACGTGATACAGAAAGTGAAGAAAATTCGATTTTAATCTGCGAAAACTGTAATACACAGCTTAATGATGAAAGCAAAGTTGACCCTAATCATTGGAGGTGCCTTAATGATAGCATGTGGAGTGAAGTTTCAGCTGTTAAGGTTGTTGCTTGGAGAATGTTGAATCAGTTGCGTGGTGAAGGTTGGCCTGCAGATTTAATCGATATGATGTACCTTGAAGAAGAGGATTTAGCTTGGGCTAAACAAGGCGCAGAAGATGATGAAGAAGATAAAATTGTGCATAAAGACAGTAATGGAGTAGTACTAGAAGCTGGTGATACTGTGGTCCTCATTAAAGACCTTCCTGTGAAAGGTTCGAGTATGGTAGCCAAAAGAGGAACCGCGGTAAGACGTATTTCTTTAGACCACAACAATGCTAACCATATTGAAGGACGTGTGGATGGACAACAGATTGTTATTCTTACTCAATTCGTAAAGAAATCCTGATGTTTTTGATTATAAAATCCATTTCCTGCGTTGCTTATATTTTATGAAATCAGTCATCTCGACGTTACAGTCGGGACTCCTTGGATTTAAAAAATAAAGCGCCTTGCAAATGAAATTTCTAATTCAAAAAAAGAATTTACGTTTATAAAGCACCGATTGTGTATAGAAATACTGTTGTAATAAAACAATACGCTACTGCGAAATTTCATCTCGTAGTTGATTGTATTCATATTGCCTCAATAAGCCTTCCCTAAATCAGTAAGTACCTTCCACCAACTTGCTTTCCCTTCTTTTTTACCCATTCGAACAATGATGAGGTTCTTTTCCGGGTGAACATAAATGTATTGCCCTAAAATTCCTTGGGCCATATAATCACCTTGATCAGAAGGCAACCACCATTGGTATTGATAGTAACGCGGACTACCTTCAGAGCGATCAACTTTCGTTGATTCCTCAACCCATTTTTCAGAAACAATTTGCTTCCCGTTCCAATTTCCTTTGTTCAAATAGAGTCGACCAATTTTAGCAAAGTCTCTGGCTCTGGCATTTAAACAACAAAATGTTTTTTCGATACCATTTTCTTTTCGGTCAATGCTCCAACTGGCATCGTACTCCATTTCTAATGGAATCCAAATCTTTTCTTGGAGGTACTCAGAGATGGTCTTGTCTTTTAATGCCCTTTCTAATACCAAACCTAAAATTTGTGTATTTCCACTGAGGTATTCAAATTTTTCTCCTGGTTCGTATTTCAATTTCAGTTTAGGAATTTCTTGACGCAATTTAGTGCCGTAGTAAAAGGTAGCAACGTTACCAAAAGGATTGAAATAACCTTCAATATAGTCTAAACCAGAAGTCATTTGAAGTAAGTGCTTGATTGTCACTTTGTCGAATCCATTGGGCTTTAGCTCTGGAATATAGTTGGTAACAGGTTCGTCTACTGATAAAATCAAACCTTCGTCAATTGCAATTCCAATTAAAATAGAAGTAACAGATTTCGCCACTGAAAAGGAGGGAATGATATCTTCTTGGTCATACATTCTGAAATAGCGTTCATACAATAGAGAGTCATTTCGGATAATCATAAAAGCCACAGACTTTTGCTTTTTCAGGAACTGATCAAAATCAAAGGTCTCTCCATCAAAAACAACAGAATCTGGCTTTTTCTCAATACCTTGCGTGAAATAGAAGGTTGAGTCTCCTGTCTCAACAGTTCGGTTGGCAAAAATCTTATGGTCTTTTATGTCAGCTACATTGTAAACGAAAAAACGGCCTACTTTACAGGAGCTCAGACAAAAAACGACTAACATTAAGGCTGTGAGCTTAAAAATCTTCATTCTTCTTTAAATAAGGGTTTTTTAAAATGAACTGTTTGCTGTGGAAAAGGAATTTCAACTCCTTCCTTATCAAATCTTTTTTTGATGCTTTCAAGTAGATCATAACGCAAGATCCAACCATCGTCTGGATTCGCGGTCCAAGCATACAATCTTAAAATTACAGCTGATGAATCAAGACGTATGACTTTAACAGGAACTTTAGGAACCTTGTCCTTAATCTCTTTTAAAGTTCTCTTTTCGATAAGCAAAGGATGCTTTTCGGCTTCTTCAGTCATGATTTTTCTGGCCAAATCGATATCACTATCATAGGAAATACCGATTTCTAAACGTTCACAAATGCGTTTATCTACAGATTTGTAATTAATCAGTTTTTCTTTATTAATCACTGAATTTGGAACGACTATCATTTGATTTTCAAAATTTCGAATTACAGTATGTCTTAAAGTTATATCAGTAACAGTTCCAGTCATTCCTCCTTCTATTTGAATAATGTCACCAATTCTGAAAGGCTTAAAAGAAACGATGAATAATCCGCTTACAATATTCCCCAACGCTTCTTGAGATGCGATTCCTGCAATGACAGCAACTACCCCTGCACCTCCTAGAACAGTTTGTGCTACTCCTTTAAAACCAGGCAGTACCAATAAAATCAGCAATACTCCTGTCGTATAAATAGCCCCAATAGCAATGTATCGAAGAAACTTTAAACTTGTGGGATCGTCATGTTCATCGTTCTTTTTATTCACTTTCCACTTAAACCATTTGTTTGTGGTGGAAGCAAAAACAACGGTGGAAATCGTTACAATTGCACTGTAAATTATGAATTTTGAGTTGTCGATTAAAGTTTTGTTGACTTCAGGAGAAACAAAGAGCAATGCAATAGCAATGATTCCCAAAACTAACCACAAGGTGTTTAATATTCGCCTTACGGTTTTTAGGGTTCCGTCACTTTGATAATGAAGTTTTTCGACACTTCTTTTTAAGGCCCTTTTTTGAATAAAAGTGGTGAGAAATCGCAATGCAACAACAGAAATAATTGTAACGATAATGTAAATTATTTCATACTGATAGTCTTCAAAAAACTCAATCATGATTTATTTATTTATTAAAATTCTATTTAGCTACTTTCTTTTTTAACTCAAATAAGTCTGTTCTTCGGTCTTTCAAATTACGAACACTTCCAAATTCATTTAGTTCACGCAACAAATCTAAGTCAACATCTGCAATCAAAATCATTTCTGAGTTTGGAGTGGCTTCTGCTTTTACACCATTCGTAGGAAAGGCAAAATCACAAGGCGTAAACACCATCGATTGTGCGTATTGAATGTCCATGTTGTGAACGTTTGGTAGATTTCCTACACTTCCAGCAATGGCCACATAACATTCATTTTCAATTGCTCTAGCTTGCGAACAATGCCTTACCCTTGAATATCCGTTTTGTGTATCTGTTAAGAAAGGTACGAATAAAATCTCCATTCCTTGATCGGCCAATAATCGACTGAGCTCTGGGAATTCTGAATCGTAGCAAATAAGTATTCCTACTTTCCCACAATCGGTATCAAAAACCTGAATTTTATTTCCTCCTTGCATCCCCCAATATTTCACCTCGTTTGGAGTAATATGGATTTTTTCATAACGCTCTACGGTTCCATCTCGGCGACATAAATACCCAACATTATAGAGTACCCCATCGATCATCTCAGGCATACTTCCTGAAATTATATTGATGTTATACGAAATAGCATATCCAGAAAATTTTTCAACGATTTCTTCTGTGTATTCTGCAAGCGAACGAATAGCATCTGCTTCAGATAAGTGATTGTCATTTCCCATCAATGGAGCATTAAATAGCTCAGGGAATAACGCAAAATCTGAACGGTAGCCCGACAATGAGCTAATGAAGAACTCACATTGTTCAAAGAAAGTCTCCGTGTCCTTGTACGGACGCATCTGCCATTGGACTAATCCAAGTCTAACCACACGTTTTTTTGACGCAGCTTTTTTTGACGCTTTCTCATAATAAATGTTTCGCCATTCTAATAAAACGGCATAATCATTCGAATGTACATCGCCTTTTAAATAGTTCTTTAAAACTCGCGTAGGATAAAAGTCATTTGAAATTTGAAAATTCAATACAGGATCGGTAATTTCTTTCGTTCTAACTTTATCGATATACTCTTTTGGAGTTAACTTATCCTGATACTTGTGATAGTTGGGTATTCTTCCTCCAAAAGCGATTCCCTTTAGGTTTAACTTTTCGCATAATTCTTTGCGGTAATCGTAAAGTCTTCGGCCTAATCTTAATCCACGAAATTCTGGCTTGATAAATACATCAATCCCATATAAAACATCACCATCTTGCTGGTGTGAATTGAAAGTATCATTGTCTGTAATGTCTCTGTAGGTGTGCGCATCATCGTATTTATCGTAATCTACAATAATAGATAAAGCACAACCAGCCAATTCTCCGTTAATTTTGACCACAACTTGTCCTTCCGGAAAAATCGATAATAATTTTTCAATATGCCCTTCCTTCCAATAGGTTCCCATTGTAGGATAAGCCTCAATCATTACGTCCTTTAGCTCTTGATAATCATCAATATCTAAGTACTTTAGTGTGATGTTATCGATATCTTCTACTTTCATTTTCTATTTTAGATTCAAAGAATAAAAGTAGGATTATTCTTTGAGAAAAGGGAAAGTTTGGGTTTTTTTAATGGTGAATAAACGAGATAATCGACATAGCTTTTTATCCCTCCAACAGTAAATATTGAAGCAGTGAATCGCTTTTCAACTTTATTTTTTCTCACTGTAAAATGAATCCAATGCATTGTACAATCCAGGATGTTCTGTTCTTAGTCGTTCCGGATTCTCAAAAAAGAACTCACTGACAACCGCTAAGAACTCAGCCCTGTTAGCTGCCCCGTAGTCTCGAATTGTTGAGGTTCCAAAATCAATTTCGTTCATTTTAATGTTGATAATGTGTAGCCAAGGCATTAAATCGATATCATTCATGGAGTTACCCAGAATTCCATCAATTTTACCATCTTGTTTATCAAGAACATGAATGAATTCGTGAATTACAACATTTTTATTATCTGTATTATCATGAAAACCTTCATTTATAGACTTTCGGGATAACATTACTGTTCCTTCATTAGAACCCCAACCTACCAATCCATGCGCCATTCTGGTAGAATCTGGAATCTGAAATTGATCTGGATAAAGCTGAACTTCTTTGAGGTTAGCATAATTCCATCTCGAAAAACGAAAAACAGGGATTACTGCTCCTGCTGCAATTAGTATTTTGTCTTCATGCGATACTTCAGTATTCATTCCTTGAATTTTGACATTTAATAGGAAAACGTGGACTTTTCTTTCGAATTCCGTTTTTTCATCTCTTGTAAGCCGATTATAGAACTTGACGCGATCTCGAAGTATACTTCTCCAAAGACTTGGAAATGGTTTTTTTGATGGGTTGTTTAATGGCTTTATTGAGTTATGAAACTCCTGTTTAGAAGCTTTTAACTTTCTGTATCCAAGAAGGACTCCAAATGTAATTCCTATTATTAGGTATAAAGTAATGTTGTTCATGCTTCTAAAGATAACATTTCAATAGTAAATGCAAGTTTATAAAATTTCATATCGCCTAATTTACAGCCTATTTAGAATAGAGTATGAAAAACCATTAGACAATCACGAATAGTAATTACAGCAATTTTAACTATTTTAGGCCGGATTTACGATGTGATTTTCACATTTAATCCATTGATTAATTAAAAATACTGCAAAAAAACCAAGACTAATTCAGGCAAACCTATGATGACCATCTTTTTCTATTTATTTTTAGTACTAGTTGTTGTTTTCATTCAGGTGTTGAATAACATTAAAAATGATAGAGCATGGGATCATAATTTAATGATGAATGAACAGCAAATAAAGGAAGAACCTCCTCATGACCCTTTATTGGAGGCGTATATAAGCCTTGGAGCACTCATGGTTCGCAAAGACAGTTCATCTTACAGAGAGAAAATACTTTATTTGAATAGTTATTTCGCTAGGCATTTCCCACATTCACATTACGATTTTGGACGTTCGTTTACCGCAAGTTTAAAACGGCCTATTCATCCACGTACGGTTTCCAAGTGGTTGCGAAGAAAATTACCCCAACGTGAGCAGCGCTTGCAAATCATGTATTTTCTAGCAGGCTTATCAAATGTTGACGGTGCTATGAACCAACGGGAAATAGCATTATTAAAAGAGATAAACGAACTGTTAAAACTTTCGGCAGAGGATTTAGACAGGATTATCGCGATCTATACCCAGCAACAAGAAAGGACTAAATCTTCAGAAAGTCCAAGTTCAAGAATTGCTGCTGTAAAACTTGCATATAGAATTATGGGGGTTTCTGAAAACGCCTCAAAGGACGAAATAAAAAAAGCCTACCGTCGCCTTGTGAAATTGCATCATCCTGATGTTTTTGCCACCAAAGGAAAGGAACATCAAGAAATTGCTGCGAAAAGATTTATAGAAATTCAAAAAGCCTACGAAATTTTAGAGGCGACTTGGAAATAGTGTTTGATGCACTTCTTCAAATTTAATAATAGTTGATGATGTTTTTTTGAGAATAGAACCTGGAGGTTTTTTACGAAGCGACAAAGGTTGGGTTAGTCGTATTTACTTTTTAGTATTTGAATCTTTGAAATTTAAAATATGTCCTAAAACACCAAAAATTAGAGCGGTTATTCCAACAGCATAACTGACCTCTGCTGGTATGAAATTGCTTGAGTCATATGAATATCCGGAATATAACGATAGAGCACTAAGTACTATTAGGCCATTAGATATATTTTTGTTTAATACTTGTTTCATTTAAATTCTGATTTAACGAGATGATAATAGAGATGTGTTATCAAAAACAAATTTACTATCAGAAGGTATGTCAATATCATTTTTTATCGACACTGTTGAACTCAACCTTCGGTAGCTAAAGTACAAAACTCTTCGTACACATCAATAACATAAAACTTATTGATATGGAAAAGAAGAAGTATGCTTGGTTAAACTCCAAGCTCAATGAACTCAAGCCTTACTTGACCTCATTGATGCTTAATTGTTAGCTACTGGGTTTCTTTTTTATAATTGTCAAAATTGACTTCATTGGTTTTAAAATAGAGCCATTCAGAAGTTCCAATTGAACTATTGTTTTTCATAACGATGTCTCTATGTACTTCAATATAATCGCCATGCGTGGCAGATGAAATGTGGTATGTTTTTCCATCTATTAATAGTTCAATATTGATTGCTCCTACTTTAACAGAAATGTAAGGATCATATACCATTTGAGATAAATCGTTTTTGATATTTTGAATCTGTTTATCGCTAAGATTAAATGTTCCTGAGTTATTTGACATTTCAACTCTGTCTAATTTTTCCATTTCAACAAAGTCTCCAAAAGTCAATTCATCCTTCTTGTTTGTGCAACTGAATGAAATCAGTACTAAACAAATAATAAGTAGTTTCAATTTAGTCATATTGTACTTCTAGCTAATTGCAAATAGGCACATGCGGCTACCACGTATGAACGTTCGCCGCTTGGGCTTATTTGTTGTTATGCTCATTTATATATTTATATTTTCTAAACATCAAACCTGTTTGATAAGGTTCGTATCCTAAGTATTTAAATTGATTTAGACCATCTCTTATCTGGTTGAAATTAATGTAATTGTACTTTATTAATTCAAAAGCTTGATTATCCTTTGTGTAAACTATAATCGTTTTAATTTTCCATCGAAATCTACCAATTTCAATTTCTGAATCCGCAAATCCAAGAATTTTTTCATTTTTCAGGACTTGATGTTTATAACCTAAAAACCTGCTAAGCTCTATTTTGCCCTTTTTTAAATGAATTGTAATTGTGTCTAAAATCGTCGATCTCACAAACATAAATATAACATAAAGTAATCCACCAATAATAGGAATTACAACCCAACTATTATCCGTTGGTAAAAAAGGAGCAATTACAATTATTGAAATTAGTACTATTACAGCTACGAATCTGATTAATAAAGTTAAAATATTAATTTTTGTAATTTTCATTTTACTTGTGTTATTTCATTTATTGTAACACTTCTGCAAGAAAACTCTATTTCAATAGTAGGCTTTCCGAACCCTTTTAAACAAATCATTTTTCCATAAAATAACGAACCTTTCAGAAAATAATCAAAAGAATAGATTTCCGAATCTGAATAATCTTTAAAAGAGTCTGATTTAGGGTTAATGCTCTCTATGTTCCCAAAAATTATTCTTTTTTCTATATAACCATTAATTTCCTCATCAAACTCTGAAATATCTATTACCAATTCTGGGGAAGGTTCTAATTCGATTGATAATTTGTTTAATGGCAAATCATGAAAAGTGATTATTTCTAATCCAATAAAGTCAATTTTCATACGATTACATTTTATTGAGCATAACGGTTTGCAAATAGGCGCATGCGGATAACACATGTGAACGTTTGCCACTTGGGTTTATTTGCTGTTAGTGGCTGCCCAATTTAATATGCTAAATTGTTATCTTTCAGCTCTACATTAAAATTAACCTTTGCTTCTAAAGCCTTAAATATTTTCATGATTGTATCAAGTCGAGCGTTTTTAATACTGTTTTCGATTTTTGAGATTTGTGCCTTTTGAACACCAACCAATTTCCCCAACTGTTCTTGTGTTAAGTTACGTTCCTTTCTGGCTTGTTTAATAGCGTGCCCGAGTAAATCAATGTTTAACTCATATTCAAAAGCGTCTCTTTCAGCTGTACCTTTTTTACCAACATGCTTGTCAATCATTTTATCAAGACTGACAGTTTTCATTTTATTTTCCTTTTTCATCTTTTGTTCTGTTTTAAGTATTCTGTTCTTAACTTCTCAGCTTTTGTAATCTCTTTGGTTGGTGTTTTCTGAGTTTTTTTCAGAATTCCATGTGTCGAAATAACAACAGTTTCAGTGTTTTTCGATTTGTCCCAAAACGCAAAAAGGCGGTAACTTTTACTATTATATAATGTTCTAAATTCCCAAATATTATCATTTAACTTCTTAAAAAGCTCTTTATCATTTACATGCTGAGCTTTCCGTATATTGTAATATATCTTGCTACGTGCTTTATCGTTGAGTTCTTCTAAAAAAGTTACCGCATCCTCTAAAAACTCAACTTCAAAGTTTTTCTTCATTTGGTTAATGTTTGATACAAAGATAGAGTATAGTTTCCTAAATAGGAAACTTTTGAGCGTCTAATTGAAAACTGGTTTAGAATGGGTAGGTATTCACTAATGGTCTATAATGAGCAAAGTAGGGCAAACCATAAGCCCTATCGGCTGTTAGTGACATTAATATATTCGAGTCATTTACGTTTAATTTTTAAGATCCAAAACTAAATTGGTAACCTCAGCTCCCTTCGACTTTCTTGGTGACATAGTATTTTGGTGGTTTTCGATTCCAGAATCAGTTCGCTTCCTGATATTTCAATACTATACTTCCCATTATATAATGATTCGAAAGATTCAGATTTAGATAAGATTAATGAATCATTTGCGATACTCCAATTTCCGCTTGTTGATTTAGAGTCGAATCCGGGTAGTTTTATAGCACCACTTGGTTTGATTTCAATTCTTTCAGAACAATATCCACCACCTGAAATTTGAATAAAACTAATCGTGTTTGGGACATACTCGTTTCCTAAATGTGTTACTCGATCAACACACCAGTTTTTTTGAGTAAGTTGTTCTTTTATAGTTGGTAATGATGAGAAATATAGAATTAGCGAGAGAATCAATACGATTAAGGAAACGATTATCATCAATCTAACCTCAATTCTCAAGCTGCCAATTGCGGGAAGCTTCCTGGAGTGTTTTTCAAAAAGCTTTAATAATCTTGGTTGATAAGGTAGAGAGTCAGTTAAATATCCACCATCTTTTAAGATTTCCATGGCTTTAGAAACATCTTTCTCCCTTACTTGGAGCTTTACTCCTCCTATTGCATTTGAATAAAATGGGTTAGCATCAACAGTATACTCATCTTTCAAAAAACATTCAATACCCTCTGCTTCAAGTCTGGATCTCAAAATTATGATTTCGGTCGAATGAGTGAAGGTTTTTATGGTTCTGAAGTTTTCCATATCGGTTAATTAATTCACGTCCTATGATTGTCACTAACGTTTGGGTCTTTGCAGCAGACCGTTTTCAAATGTTTTATCTAAGATACAAACTTTTCATTTACATGAATGTAAAAATCGAAGGTTTTTACAGGCTGGTCGACAAAGGCTGTGTTAGCAGAATCTTATTTTATTTCTTTTACTAAAAAATGATTTATATCTTCTATATAACCTTCTCCATAATACTTACCTGATAGTTTTGCAAAGCCTTCTAAATGATTACCCTCAAATTTCACTAATGTCCTGTTTTTACTCATATTAATTACTTTCTCGCTATCCTCAGTCGTTGTGAATTCATCTTTAATTCCACTAAATAATAATATAGGTAATTTTAAATTTGAAACCATTTCTAAGTAATCATTACTAGACTTAGGAAGAGTGATTTCTTTTCCTTTTAATTTCAAAACTTTATTTTTAATTTCTATTGGATCTAATACAAAACCCTCACCGATTAAGAAATCTACTTTTTCAGTTTGTAGTGCAATTGTACTCATAATTGTCCCCATAGAAAAAGAAATTATTCCCAAGTTTTTAAATTGAAGATTACTTTTCGCCCAACTTATTACGGATTTTAAATCTGTTGCAAATTCATCATAATAAAGCTGGTCTAGAGCAATTGTAAATGATGAACTGTTCCCAAAACCACGATAATCAAATAATAGTACATCATAACCTACTTGACTTAATATACCTGCTTGATTTAACCAGTAGGACATATTCCCTGAATCACCATAACAAAGAATTAGGGTTGTTCCATTTTTAATATTTGAATCAGCTTTTATCATCCACGAGTTTAGCTCCGCTTTACCATCAGAAGTTGATATTCTATTGGTTTGATAGATTAATCCGAGTGAATCAGGTGTAGAATGATAAGTCGAGTCTGGTTTTATTCCATAACAAACTTGAATTGACCAAGTAAAAAATATTACAATTAGAATTTGTTTCATTTGCTATTGTTTTAAGTTGCCGCTAACGTTTTGCCGCCTGGCGCTCGGCCCGACTTTTTAAATTAATTATAGTTTCGAAGTTAAACTTATTTTCTTTTAAATTTTCCGTTCTTTCGAAGTAAGATTGGAGGGTTGGCGCTAGACGGCTGTTAGAGGTATTTTATTTTAAAACATATCCAATTCCCATTGACATGTTCAAGCCTTGATAGGAAAACTTTTTTAATTCCATTAATTCCGAATCACTAAATCCTTTTCTTTTCCAATTTTTATTTGAAATATCGTAATCGTAGGCGCATCGCATTTGTATAGATATTCTTCCAATGCAAACTCTCGGAATAATGGCAATCATAGGTGCAAAATATGGATTTTTTTGTTTTACAATATCAGTTCCATTTATCCACACTCTTCCTGTATTAAAACCAAAACAAGTAATTAGATCGAACTTTTTACTTTTCAATAAATCAATCCCTCCGAGAGTCACACCAAAGTTAAATCCATTAATTTTACCTTCTATGGAATCTTGTATCATGATTCGCTGAGGGATAACTTGTAAATATTCTATATAACCATCAAATCTGTAACCTCCTTCAGAAGAACTCCTTCGATTTGCAACAAAACCTGATGTTAGCGTAATTCCAGCATAGTTTAAAGGTTGAGATAATTTCATCGAAGAAATTACTTTTAGATCATTCGAGAAGTCATTTTTATTCAAGGCTTTTGTCATCATGATAAAATCTAATGAAGTATTTAACTTCGATTTAGTTTGATTTAAACCAGAGTAAGAAATAAACATTAATGATATTAACAGGATGACTTTCATATTGGTGTACAATTACCTCTAACTTAATAGCGTTTTATCAGTTGTTTTCTTTCAATAGCTAAAGATAGTCGTAAAAAATTAATTATCAACCAAGCAGTCGATTAATTGACGAGTAGAAAATAACTGATAAAACGGAGTTGGACTATGCCGCGCTATGGGTAAACTATAGGACCGATTTGATTTGGATGGATATTCCCTTC
>NZ_CANNGT010000013.1 GCF_947504225.1 Brumimicrobium ulvae
GCTAACTTCACAGGTTTAGCTGCTGAATACTGCTTGAATGATGGTACAGTTGCTTTGAGTCCAAATACATCAGGAGGTACTTTTACAGGTCCTGGTATCTCAGGTAATAATTTTAACCCAAGCACAGCATTAGTTGGAAATCATACGATTGAATATTCAGTAACTGAAAATGGGTGTACCTTATCATCAACTGAAAATGTGGAGATATTGGTATTACCTGATGCTTCATTTACAGGCTTGGCTTCAACTTATTGTGTTGATGCTTCTTCTGTTGCCTTGAGTGCAATTGAAAGCGGAGGAACCTTTTCAGGACCAGGAATCTCAGGAAATAATTTTGATCCAAATGCTGCTGGAGCGGGTACACATACGATTACTTATTCTGTAACGGGTGCTAACGGATGTTCTGCAACTGATTCTGAAACAGTAACGGTAAACCTACTTCCAAATGCCGCATTCACAATTCCTAATGCTGTATATTGTGAAGATGTAAACACTGTTCCCTTAACACCGGTTCAAAGTGGTGGGTCTTTCTCAGGACCAGGAGTAACTGGCAGTAATTTCAATCCGAATGCTGCAGGGGCAGGCACCCATACTATATCTTATGTTCTTACTGTTGGAGGATGTACCTCAAATTCAACTGAGAGTGTAACCGTAAATGCCACTCCAACTACAAGTTTTAGTGGATTGAATCCTGCTTATTGTGCAGATGCATCAAGCACTACTTTAGTCGGCAGTCCAAGCGGCGGAACTTTTTCAGGACCTGGTGTGACAGGCAACACCTTTGACCCTAACAATGCAGGAGCGGGAACACATACTATTATCTATACCTATACTGATGGTAATGGTTGTCCTGCAACATCATCTCAAAATACGACGGTAAATCCTCTTCCTGTACTGAGCATTGGAGGATTAGCATCTGATTATTGTATCACCTCTTCTAGTGTGACCTTAACAGGGTCGCCAAGTGGTGGAACTTTTTCAGGTCCTGGTATTTTAGGAAATACATTTGATCCAGGTAGTGCTTTAGAAGGGGTTCATACAATTACTTATGCTTATACAGATGGAAATGGTTGTTCTGCCGTTACCTCTCAAAATGTAGAGGTTAATCTCGAAAGCAATGCTTCGTTTACTGGATTATCTGGTCCCTACTGTTCATCTGATGATACAATTATTGCTTTGGTTCCTGTGGAGTCAGGGGGTGTATTCTCAGGAAATGGTGTAACGGGAAATAACTGGTCTCCTGCTGATGCAGTTATCGGTAATAATACGATTGAATATGAAGTGGGGTCTGGAGGTTGTGTAAATTCATCTAGCGTTGTTGTTGAAGTATTGGCTTCACCAAATCCAAGCTTTACTAATTTAGATGACGTTTATTGTAATAATGAACCTGATGTTACGCTTGTTCCTGTTGAGTCAGGAGGAGTTTTTACGGCAACTTCAGGTTTGACTGCAAATGTATTTCACCCTCAAATTGCGGACTTAGGAATAAATGTTATAACTTATTCAATAAACGATTCTAACGGATGTTCAGCGATGTCAACCGATACAGTAGAAATTGTAGCGGTACCTGTAAGTACATTTTCTGTGATTGATACAGTTTTTAGTGCCGACTTAACCGGAGGTTCTTATACTTATCAATGGATGAACTGCAAAGACAAAACGCCAATTGTAGGAGAGACAGATTCTGTACTGCATGTAGGGTTAAATGGTTCATACGCTCTCGTGACTTCTAATGGAATGTGTAGTGATACTTCTGATTGTGTGATTATTTACTTCGCAAGTTTGGATTCATACTTGGCTGAAAATTCTGTAAAAGTATACCCAAACCCCAATAATGGTCATTTTAAAATCGAAACAAACTTTGATGCTAAGATAGAAATCATTAACTCTGTAGGTCAACTTGTATATTTAGACAATAAAATTAAAGGGCAGACTGAAATAGATTTAGGAAATGAAATTGAATCAGGAATGTATATTGTTAAGTTGACAAGTAAAAATGGTGCTTCTGTTTATAGAAATGTCGTCGTAAGAAATTAAATGAATTAATCATTGTGGAAAATATTTAAAACAATTTATGCTGACACACTACATAAAAATATTGTTCATGTTGATTTTGACGGGCGGGGTCTATGCTCAGGACGCTGCGTTGACATCAGTTATTGGCCCAACGGACGGTTGCGACCTAGGAAACGAAAGTATTTCTATTGTTGTGCTCAATAACTCCTCCATGCCGAACCCCATTCCAGGTGGAACAATTACTTTACATTATAGTGTAAATGGTGGCCCAACAGTTTCACAACCCTTAGTAGCCATGCTGAATACTGGGGCAACATGGAATTTTACTTTTGATGTTCCATCTGACTTCTCAACATGTAATTATGATTTTAATGTTGTGACTTGGCTAGAGTACGGAGCAGATGTGGATCCAACAAATGATACTTTATCTTGGGTGGTTCGAAATGATTGTACAATTGTGCCAGGACAAGTAGATTCAGATGAGCTCGTGTGTGATGGAATCAATAGCAATACACTGAATTTGAATGGTTGGCAGCATGGAACCATCACTAATTGGATTTACTCTGAAGACAATGGAGCAACTTGGAATTCAATTCCAAATACAACAACTAGTCACGGATTTAATAATTTGACCGACGAAACACAGTTTGCAGTGGAAATTGACGGAGGTCATTGCCCGAACGCTACCTCTGGCTTCGCAACAATTACGATTCAACCTACACCTGTTGGCGGAAGTCTAACAGGACCTACAGCATTATGTATCTCTAGTGCTAATGGGACCATCGATTTGACAGGAAACTCTGGAGCTGTATTGGATTGGGAAACAAGTATAGATAATGGTACGACTTGGATAGGTATCGGAAATACGACCACACAAGAAAATTTTTCTGGACTCACACAAACAACAATGTATAGGGCTTTGATTGACGGAGGGGTTTGTGCGGATGTTTATTCAAGTATACACGAGGTATATATTGAAGAGGCTACAGTTGCTGGAACATTAGAAACAGATACACTTATTTGTGAAAATCAAGCGGTCAATTTGGTGTTGTCTGGAAATGTTGGTGCTGTTGATGACTGGGAAAGTTCTGTAGATGGAACAAATTGGAGTCCTATTACAAATACAAGTACTACTCACGGCACTGGTCCCTTATCTACTCCAACTTATTATAGAGTAAATGTGACTAATGGAATTTGTCCAGCTGATCAATCCAACCAAGTATTTGTTGACGTACAAGAAAATATTACTCCAGGCACTATTTCAGGAGGTACAGCAACATGTGCAGCGAACGCTTCAGGTGCGTTGACTTTAAATGGAAACAACTCTCCTGTTATTCATTGGGAGCAATCTACGAATCAAGGGGCTAATTGGAATATCATTTCCAATACATCAAACACAGAAAATTATTCCAGCTTATCTCAAACTACTTGGTATCGCGTATTAGTAGACGGAGGCGTTTGTAACGATCAACATTCTGATACGGCATTTATTGTCGTTTCACCAATTAGTGTTGGGGGTACGCTAACAGGAGATACTTCTATTTGTTATGGAGACCCTTTTACCTTATCATTAACAGGAAATGTCGGTGATGTGTCCTTCTGGGAAAGTTCTGCAGACGGTGTTTCATGGACGACAATCAATATTACCGATTCGTCGTATACAATTCCTTCAGTGACATCACCATACTATTACAGGGTCATCGTAAAAAGCGGAGTCTGTGCAGAAGACACTTCTAACCAAGCCTTCGTTCAGGTGTTGTCTTTACCTGTTGTGGATGCAGGAACGGATGCGAATATCCTTCAAGGAGACTCAGTTGAATTAAATGGTAGTGGTGGAGTGCTAGCGCTGTGGTCTGCTGATTCGACATTAAGCGATACTACTATTTACAATCCTGTTGCGTCACCGTTGGAGACTACGGATTATTACTTAACTGTAATTAGTCTCGATGGTTGTTTTAATTCTGATACGGTAACAGTAAATGTAGGGCCTCCCATTCCACCTCTAGATGTGAAAAATTTGATCACACCAAACAATGATGGATTTAATGATACATGGATTATTGAAGGAATAGAGGCATTCCCTAACATGGCGGTTAAGGTATACAATATTTATGGAGTATTGGTTTTTGAAGATGAAGACTATAAAAATGATTGGGGAGGAATATACAGTAGTAAGTTATTGCCAAATGGAACCTACCTTTATATTGTTATGCCAGGTGGAACGGAGAATGTATTGAAAGGGAATTTAACCATTCTTGGAGATGAATAGAAAGGGCTTCATATCGCTTTTATTTAGTGTGTTTCTGATGTTTTCAGTGAACGCACAACAATTGCCGTTTTATAATCATAATATCATTAATCCGGTAGTGCTTAATCCTGCCTACGCTGGTGCATCTGGAAATTTGAATGCCTACTTGACACGTGGACAACGTTACATGGGCTACGGTTCAGGAGCAATCAATAATACTTTGTCATTGGAAGGTGAATTTGTTATTCCTAAGTCAGGTTTTGGTTTATTAATTGGCCAACAGTCAGCTGGTATTCAAACGCAATTGAGTGCTCAGTTAAGTTACTCTTATATGTTGACATTGGCAGATGAACACAAGTTGAGTTTTGGTTTGAGTGGAGGTTACCTAGATAATCGTATCCGAATGGAGGAGGTGAATGTGCTCCATGAGAGCGACCCTTATCTTTATGGGATGAAAGAATATAGACCAACTTATGATTTTAACTTAGGATTGGCTTATTCTTGGGATAAAATGAAAATAGGTTTTTCTGTTCCTCAGTTAATTGGGAATAAAGTCAATTATTCAAAAGAAAATACCAGAGGATATTATGCGCTGGCCAGACACTTTATGTTTACAGCTTCGTATGATCTAAAATTCGAAGCTGACTCTAAATTGACTGTCTCACCTCATGGATTGGTGAGGATTGTTCCTGGTGCGCCAGTGCAATACGATATTACTGCTCATGTGGCATATGAAAATATTGGATGGTTTTCTGCAACCTATAAATCTGATTACGCAGTACAGTTTAATCTAGGATTTCATGTGCTCAAGCAATTGCATGTTGGTTATAGTTATGAATATGTGGTCGGATCTTTTAAAAACTATTACTCTGGTGTGAATCACGAATTCCTGCTGGGGTATACTTTCAAAGGTGGGCGTGGAAAAGATGTTGTTCGTCGTGTTGAAGTTCAAGTTCCTGACCCAGCTCTTCAGCGTGAAAATGAGGACCTGAAAAGGCAATTAAAAGCAAAAGAAGAAGAGCTGGAACGTCGACTGAAAGAAATGTTAGCGCAACAACTTAAAGATGAGATTCAAGAAGATAAAACCAAAGAAGAACTCTATCGTGAAGCGGAAGATAGAAACGAAGTGCGAGAGGCAACAAATCACCACTTTATTGAAGTTGATGGTTCCGAATCTCCAGCAGGTTATTACGTAATTATTGGGGTGTTTGATGAGGAGAAAAACATAGTGAAGAATACCAACAGAATGAAATCTTATTTCCCAAATACTTATCATGTAATCAATACCTTTAATAATTATGGATACGTTGTGATTCATTATACAAAAGACATGGAAAGTGCTTATAATGCATTGATGAAATATAAAAAGGAGGTTGAGAAAGAGGTTTGGGTCCTTAAGTATAAAATGGAGTAATTCTTAAAGTTTAGTCAAATGAATGTCTTGCGATTGAAAGTGTTGATGCTTATCCTGTTTATGATGGGGGTTGAAGGGGCTGTTTATTCGCAATTTAACTTTGTTTATAACGATTCCATTGTTGTTATTCATGATGCCGATACACTTCCTGTTGCTTGGGCTGGGGGTATGAGTCACCCTCAATTCTCAACAATTGATTTGGATTTTGATGGTGTAGAAGAACTTGTTGCATTTGAACTCGAAAATGGTATTGTCAATGTTTTCAAAAGACAGCTACACGAAGGGAATGTTGTATATTCATATTGGCACAATGGAAGTTCGTTGTTCCCTAAAGGCCTGAGGTACAGAATGAAGTTGGTTGACTTCAACGGTGACGGAAAAAAAGATATTTTTACTTACACCTTAGGCGGAATTAAAGTCTATAAAAATATCAGTAACTCAACTGATGGTGTTCAATGGGAATTGTATAAGGATCCAATAAAAAGTGTGGTCAACAACAATTTGGTTAGTTTATATGTTTCCTCAAACGACATTCCTGCTTATGTTGATGTAGATGGTGATGGAGATATTGATGTGCTTGCTTTTAACGTGTCTTTTTCACGGGTAGAGTGGCATAAAAACCTTTCTGTGGAGAATTATGGACATGCAGATTCCTTAATTTTTGAATTGGAACAGCCTTGTTGGGGAGACTTTGTTGAGAGTCCAACCGGAAATACCATCGAATTAAATAGTACAATGAGTCCATGTGGTACAACTCTAAATAAAGCTGGAGGTGCTGAAAGACACTCTGGAGGATCAATTTTAGCACTTGATGCAAATGCTTCTGGATTGATGGATTTGATTATTGGCGATATTGACTTTAATAATTTAACCTTGTTGATTAATGGCGGTAGTTCTCCCCACGATAATGCATTAATGGTAAGTTATGATGCGAATTTCCCAAGCGATGATGTACCGTTGGATCTATCCAACTTTTTAACCGCCTATTACGAGGATTTTGATCTAGATGGAGTCAATGATTTAATAGTTTCTACAACTGTTTCGGGAACCTCTGATAACACAAAAGGAGTTTGGCTGTATAAAAACAATGGCATGAATAATCATCCAGACTTTCAATTTACAAGAGAAGACTTCCTTCAAGGGGATATGATTCAAAACGGAAAGGGAGCTATCCCTATATTCGTAGATGTAAATAACGATGGCTTAACCGACTTGCTTGTTGCCAATCAGTTCAATTATCGAGAAGCCTTGTCTAGTTCTTCAAGAATGAATTACTATATGAATGTTGGTTCTGCATCTGAGCCTACCTTTAAGTTGATAAATGAAAATTGGAATAACTTCGGAAATAGCGGATATAGTGGGCGAGTGAGCCCAGCTTTTGCTGATTTAGATGGAGATGGAGACCAAGATATGATTGTGGGTATAGCTAATGGACGACTTTATTATTATGAAAACTCTGGAGGAAGTGCTCCAATGAATTTTAATATTGCTCAATATCAGTTGTTGGATAATAATGGAGATCCAATCGTGGTTTCAAACAATGCAACTCCAGAACTTTTTGACTTAGATAATGACGGATTAGTTGATTTGGTTATTGGTCAAGGTAATGGTCCCTTAATTTATTATAAAAATATCGGTACAACAACTAGCTATTCTTTCGAATTGATCAATTCGAATTTGGGCCAGGTAGATTTAACTTCCTCTGAGTATATGCAAACTTTTGGTGTTCCTAGATTCGTGCGAAGTAATGATACCACTTATCTCTTTGCAGGAAATCGAACGGGTACAATTTCATTTTATGATGGAGTCGATGGTCAACTAGCTCCAGGGGATGCTTTTAACCTTGTTTCCTCTAAGTTTTTAAATATCGATACCCGAGGAATGTCAGCACCTGCAATAGGACAACTTCGAAACGACAATAGTTATGATTTTTTCGTAGGAACTGAAGTTGGAGGCTTGTGGAGTTATCGCCCAGGAGACACCACCTACCTGAATGTAAATAATGAACAAATACAGCCTGCATTGAAGCTTTTAATTTATCCTAACCCAACAAGAGGAGAGTTTGTGATAGCATTCGATGAACTTAATGGAGAAAGATATAATTTTCGTGTATTGGATCCGTTGGGACGAGAAATCACAGCCCAAAAAAACTTAAGCCAATCTGAGGTTTTTGTTCAGTTAGAAAATCCAACATCTGGAATCTACTTCGTTGAACTAACACTAATTCAAAGCCAAAAAAGAGTCGTTCGCAGGGTGGTAGTGAAGTAACCTCATTCACCATTCAATAAATTTTCAGATTTCCCTATTTGTGGTGAATTTATTTCCTCTTTGTCTTTGATTCTCCCAATATATTCTATTTGTCTAAAGTACATTTGCCACTCTTCTATAGGAGTCGTTTTGATCGTTTTTTTGATCAATAACCTTCTGGTTTTCACTATTTATTTCTCTTCTTCTAATAGTAAAAAAAAGCTATTGTGAATAAACCAATACTTTCATCTATTGTGAATGAATTATCAACAACGATAAAAATCTCCCACATTTTACCACTCTCATAAAAATGCCTATATTTGCTGTTAATGCAAGATTTAGGAGCGAAATTGTGTAACTTTTTGTATCCTTCTGCGTAAATAGTTTTCAACACTTGCATTAAAGTGGTAAAAAGTGGTAAAATTTCCGCTATTTTTACACATTATAAAAGTACATGGCAGGATTAGTAGGAGAATATGAAGTGAAATTGGACGCAAAAGGGCGTTTCTTATTTCCCTCTCACTTGAGAAGGCAACTGTCTCCTGCTGCCCAAGAAAGTTTTATGTTGAACAAAGGTTTTGAAGAGTGCTTGTCGCTTTACCCGATGAATGAATGGGAAAAGTTGAGTGAATCACTGAGTAAAATCAATTTGTTCAAACCGAAGAATCGAATGTTTTATCGTTTGTTTCATCAGGGTGCAAAAGATGTATCTCTTGATAAAACAGGACGAATTTTGATTCCTTCGGCGCACATGGAACGCGTCGGTCTGAAAAAAGAAGCAATGTTAATTGCCTATAACGACCGAATTGAAATCTGGGACAAATCCAAATACTTCGAAATGATCGAAGAGAGCATGTCAGATTTTGCTGATTTAGCAGATGAAGTAATGGGTAATATAGGAAATGACGGAGAATAAAGAGCAATACGAATACCACGTTCCAGTTATGCTTCAAGAATGTCTTGATGGTTTGGATATTCATCCAGATGGAATTTATGTTGACTTAACTTTTGGAGGTGGTGGACACGCTCGTGAAATATTCAAGAGGCTTTCGAGTAAAGGAAAGTTGATTGTGTTTGACCAAGATGTAGATGCGAAGAAAAACGCATGGACAGCACCAAACTTTCATTTTGTAGCCTCTAACTTTTCATTTTTGAAAAATCAATTGCGTATGCTGGGGGTTTCAAAAGTAGATGGAATTCTTGCGGATTTAGGCGTGTCATCTCACCAGTTCAATGAACCAGAAAGAGGGTTTAGCATTCGGTCGGATGAAAAACTAGATATGAGGATGAATCAGCGAAGTGGTGATTCTGCTTTTGATGTTGTTAATGGGTATGATGAAGAGGAATTGCTGAGTGTTATTGGGAAGTATGGAGAGGTGAAGTCCCCACGTCGAATTGCTCAAGCCATCTGCTTAAAAAGACAAGGGAATCCGATCGAGACTACAGGTCAATTGATTGAAGTCCTAGAGCCGATTGCACCAAAATTCAAAGAAAATAAATTTTATGCCCAAGTTTTTCAAGCCATTCGTATTGAGGTTAATGACGAAATGAACGTCTTGGAAAGAATGCTTGAGCAAACTGCAGAAGTATTGAAGCCAAAAGGAAGGTTGGTGGTGATGTCATATCATTCACTAGAAGATCGATTGGTTAAGAATTATATGAAAAGGGGAAGTTTTGATGGGAAGATTGAAAAAGATTTTTTCGGAAATATTCTTAAGCCTTTTACAGAGGTAACGAGAAAGCCAATTGTGGCAAATGATGATGAATTAGAACAAAATTCTAGAGCAAGAAGTGCAAAGTTAAGAATTGCAGAGCGTAATGAAGGGGAATAATTACATATCGGACAGTAAGAAAGCGGCGAGGGTAAAGACGAAAAAGAAAAAAAGTCGTCTCGCTCAGGTCAGTAGAAAGCAATCTCAGTCATTGGTGCAAATCATGAATGGAGACTTTCTGACGAAGGGCTTTGTGTTGAATAACCTCAGCTATATTTTCTTCGTGATTTTCTTGATGATCTTGATGGTTTCTAAGGGATACTATGTGCATTCTTTGGCAAATGATATTTCAAAAGCAGAAAAAGAAGTCGGTGATATTACCGCGGATTATGTTGAAACAAAAGCAAAGTTAGAAGAGCTTACGAGAAGGACTCAAATGATTGAAAAACTCGCGCCTTATGGATTGAAGGAAACGATAAATCCGACAAAGGTGATTCGTGTTAAAAAAGAAGAGAAGTAAAAATGAAAATGCCCAAAGCAGTCATAATACGTACGTATTTGATCTACTTCATAGTAGTCATTGCAATGTTGGTGGTAATTGGTAAAACCTTTACCATTATTATTGATGGGCGAAATAATATCTTTACCTCATCGTCTGACAAGTTACAACAACGCTCTGCAAATGTTGAGCCCCGACGTGGGGAAATATTAGATGCGCGCTTAAATCCTTTGGTGACTTCGGTGGCTTTTTATGATGTCTATATGGATCCTGTGACTGTTGAAGAGTCTGTTTGGAAAAAAGGAATCGGAGGATTGTCAGTTGGGCTTTCAGAATTATTCCCAGAAAAATCCGCACGTGAATACGAAGAATATTTAAGGCAGGCCCGTGCTCAAAAAAGACGTTATGTTTTGATACAGAAAAAAGTGACTAACGAAGTGAGGAAGAAGGTTCGTGAATTGCCGATTTTTGAAAAAGGGCGTTTTAAAGGTGGAATCATCGACAACAAGGCGACCATCATTAGGAAACGACCTAACGATGATTTGTTGGCCCGTACTTTAGGGTATGTTAAATTCAATAATAAAGATACCTTGTATGTAGGGTTGGAAGGGGCTTACAATTCCTATTTGGCTGGGCAAAATGGAGTGATCATTGAGCAAAAAATATCCCATTCATGGAAACCAACAGGTACGGTTGTTCGTGAAGCCATCAATGGATATGATGTGGTGACTTCAATTGATAAAGACATCCAAGAAGTTGCGCATACAGAGTTGGAAAACCAATTGAAAATCAAAGGAGGTCGATACGGTTGTGCCATAGTTATGGATGTGAAGACAGGTTTTGTAAAAGCCATGGTGAATTTACAAAGAACCAAAGAGGGAGATTATGGTGAGATCTATAATCATGCGATCGGAACTAGAGAGGTGCCTGGTTCAACTATGAAATTAGCTTCCCTAATGGCAGCATTGGAAGATGGGAAAATTAAAATGACAGATACTGTGAATGCAGTAGGGCGTTATGAATTTTATGATAGAAGTCTAAGGGATTCGCGTCCGTGGGGATATGGAAAGGTTACCATCAAAGAGGCATTCGAGTATTCTTCAAACGTAATTTCGAAAGTGATTTTTGATAATTATAGAAAAGAACCTGGAAGATACATTGATCGGATGCATCAATTTGGGTTGACTCAGAAAACAGGAGTAAACTTACAAGGGGAAGTGGAACCGAATTTTTCTAAACCTGGAAGTTCACAATGGTGGGGCGGATCATTGGCTTGGATGTCTATTGGTTATGAGTTCCAGTTGTCTCCTCTCGAATTATTAGCTTTTTATAATGCTGTCGCGAATGATGGAAAGTATATGAAACCTCAATTTGTGACGAAAGTTCTTAACAATAGAAAGGTTGTTGAAGAGTTTGAGCCTGTCGTGAAGTACGAAAAAATTGCTAGTCAGTCAACCATTGATGTGATGAAAGAAGCCCTCGAAGGAGTGATGATTAATGGTACGGGTCGAAATCTAAAATCGACTTTCTTTAAAACTGCTGGTAAAACAGGAACTGCTCAGATAGCCAATAGGAATGAAGGGTATGGAGCCGAAGGAGAGAAAAAGTATATTGCATCTTTTGCTGGTTACTTTCCTGCTGATGATCCTATTTACTCTTGTATTGTTGTTATTGCTGCACCTACGGATGATATCTATGGAGCTTCTGTTTCTGGAACGGTCTTCTCTGCAATCGCCAATAAGGTTTATGCCTCTAGTTACAATTATCACAAGGCAGTAAATGAAAAGCCTTCGATTGCTTCGATTCCACATGTTCAAAATGGAAGTAGATACGATGTCAATACGGTTTTAAATCGTTTTGAAATCAAAAAAGAATTCAATGGGAATCAAGCCTGGGTAAAGGCTTCTGCTGTTGGTAATCAAAAAATATCTCTCGCCGATTTCCATATTGAAAAAGAAAAGGTTCCTGATGTTAGAGGAATGGGATTGAGTGATGCAATGTATTTGTTGGAAAAACAAGGAATGGTCGTTCGCTCTGATGGCTATGGAAACGTAGTGTGGCAGTCTATTGCTGCTGGAGCTCGATCGGTACAAGGTGGAGTGATTAAATTGAAATTAAAACCGAATTAAGAAGTGAAGAATGTACGCGACATATTATACGGAAGTTCAATTAAAGAGGTGGTTGGAACAACGGCTGTGGATATCAATGCTTTAGTGTTTGATTCTAGAGCGGTTATGCCGAATGACTTGTTTGTTGCCATTAAAGGGGCTGTTGTTGATGGACATGATTTTATTGATAAAGCCATAGCGAATGGTGCATCTGTCATCGTCTGTGAGGAAAAACCTAAAGAATTGAATGGAAAAGTCAATTATGTTGTGGTTGATGATGCACATAAAACGCTTTCCGTTTTAGCCAATAACTTCTATGACCAACCTTCAAAAAAGTTAAAGTTGGTTGGGGTAACTGGAACCAACGGGAAAACGACAACTACAACATTGTTGTACAACTTGTTTATGAAGATGGGAATTCCTGTTGGATTGATTTCAACTGTGGTGAATCGAATCAATGATGTGGCTATTCCTACTGAAAGAACAACTCCTGACGCGGTAAGCTTGAATAAACTTCTTGCAGAGATGGTTGAAGCTGGATGTGAATACTGCTTTATGGAAGTGAGTTCACATGCGATTCACCAAAATAGAACGGGAAGTTTACATTTCGCTGCAGGGGCGTTTACAAATATTACCCACGAACATTTAGATTACCATAAAACCTTCAAAGAATATATTCATGTAAAGAAAAAATTCTTTGATCAATTGCCTGCGGATGCTTTTGCAATTACCAATGCAGATGATAAAAATGGAGAGGTTATGCTTCAAAATACAAAGGCAAGCAAGACCACTTATGGTTTAAAAAATGTAGCGGAGTATAAAGCAAAAGTTTTGGAAAATAACTTCTCTGGATTGGTGTTGTCCATCAATGGTACAGAGTTGTACACTCAGTTAATTGGAGATTTTAACGCTTACAATATCTTGCTGGTTTATGCTATTGCTGATCGATTAGTAGGAGAACCTTTGGAAATTCTAAGGGTTATCTCAGAGTTGAAGTCCGTAGAAGGTCGTTTTGAATATTATAAAAGTGATACAGGGGTAATTGGAATTGTGGATTACGCCCATACTCCCGACGCATTAGAAAATGTGCTGAAAACCATAAAGAATATTCGCACAGGAAACGAAACTGTTTTTTCACTTGTTGGTTGTGGCGGTGATCGTGATAAAACAAAACGTCCAACAATGGCTGCTATCGGTTGTGAATATAGTGATAAGCTGATTCTTACTTCTGATAATCCACGGACTGAAGACCCGGAAAAAATCATTGAAGAAATGATGACGGGTGTGGGTGGTGAACACTTTAAAAAAACCATCAGCATCACCAATAGAAAAGAAGCGATAAAAACAGCGTGCAGTATGGCTGAGCCTGGAGATATTATTCTAATTGCAGGAAAGGGTCACGAGACTTACCAAGAAATTAACGGGGTTAAACACGACTTCGATGATTTGGAAATATTGAAAGATTTACTCATTAAATTCGAGAAATAATGTTGTATTACCTATTTAATTATTTAGACAGTTTTGACATCCCAGGTGCGGGTGTGTTCCACTATATCTCCTTCAGATCGGGAATGGCTTTAATCGTTTCCTTGATTATCTCGGTGCTTTTTGGGAATAAGTTGATAGGCATGTTGCGTAAAATGCAAATGGGTGAACAGGTGAGAGATCTAGGTCTTGAAGGTCAAAAAGAAAAAGAAGGTACGCCAACTATGGGGGGACTCATTATTTTGGGCGCTATCCTTGTGCCAACTTTGCTTTTTGCCAAGCTGACCAACGTTTACGTAATTACCATGATTATTGCTACGGTGTGGCTAGGTGTTATCGGATTTCTTGATGATTTCTTGAAAATGAGAAAGAAAAATAAAGACGGCTTAGCGGGTCGTTTTAAAATTGTAGGGCAAATTGGAGTGGGTGTAATCGTAGGGGCAATGCTCTATTTTCATCCAGATGTAAAAGTACATAAAGAAGTAGCCAGTACTTATGAGTTAAAACAAGGGGAGAGATTTGTTACTGATTCGCACAAGCAAAATCCGAATGAGGATGTGAAGTGGATTGAAACTCGCGACATGACCACAACAATTCCATTTGTGAAAAACAATGAAGTCAACTACAATTGGTTCTTGGGTGAAAATTCAACAAGCTGGGGATGGTTAATCTTTATTCCAATTGTCATCTTTATTGTGATCGCAGTTTCTAATGGTGCAAACATGACGGACGGACTCGATGGTTTGGCCACAGGGACCTCTGCAATTATCGGAATTGCCCTGGCTGTACTGGCCTATGTGAGTGCTCACGTGCAATTTGCAGATTATCTCGATGTGATGTACATTCCTCATGCTGAAGAACTCGTGGTTTTTATTTCTGCCTTTGTAGGAGCGTGTATCGGTTTTCTGTGGTACAACTCTTATCCTGCAAAAGTTTTTATGGGAGATACCGGAAGTTTAGCCATTGGTGGGATAATCGCAGTATTTGCTATTGCCATTCGTAAAGAGCTTTTGATTCCTGTTTTATGTGGTGTATTCTTGATTGAAAACCTCTCGGTAATTCTTCAAGTAGGTTATTTTAAATTAACGAAAAAACGAACGGGAGAAGGTAAGCGTATATTCTTGATGGCTCCGCTTCATCACCATTATCAGAAAAAAGGACTCCATGAAGCCAAAATTGTTACGCGATTCTGGATTGTAGGAATTCTTTTAGCTGTAATTACCATTGTTACTTTGAAATTGAGATAGTGAACACGTCAATTCAACATATCGTAATATTGGGCGCTGGCGAAAGTGGTGTCGGAGCTGCACTTTTGGCAAAAGCTAAAGGCTATTCTGTTTTTGTGAGTGATGCTGGAGAGATTAAAGATAAGTATAAGGCAGAATTGAACGAAAACGCAATTGAGTGGGAAGAAGGTGGACATACTATGTCGCGTATTTTAAACGCTGATGAGGTGATTAAAAGTCCTGGTATTCCAAACAGCAGTGCTTTGATAAAGAAAATCAGAAAAGCTGGCTTAAGACCTATTTGTGATATTGAATTTGCTGCACGATACACTAATGCAAAGTTAATCGCAATCACTGGGAGCAATGGGAAAACGACCACCACGCATTTGGTACATCATGTTTTGGAAACGGATGGAATGGTGGTGGAAAAAGCAGGGAATGTTGGAGTGAGTCTCGCGCGTAGCATTATCGAAGATAAAGCGGAATGTTATGTGATCGAATTGAGCTCTTTTCAATTGGAGGATATGTATGATTTCAAAGCAGATATTGCTGTATTGTTAAATATTACACCCGACCATTTAGACCGATATAACGATAGTATACTAGAATACGGTAAAGCAAAAATGAGAATCATTCAGAATCAAACAGAGGACGATGTATTCATTTATAATGCCGACGATCCGCAAATAAATAAGCAATTAGAAACGCATAAAGTGAATGCGAAAAGTTACCCCTTCTCACTTGTTGATCAAACAGTAGAGGGTGGATTTTATAATAAAGAAGAACAAACAATAACCATAAAAAATAAGTTAACTATGTCGATCCATGATTTGGCCCTAAAAGGCAAGCACAATGTTCAAAACTCTCTTGTAGCTGGTATCGCAGGGAGATTAGTAGATATTAGAAAAGAGAGCATTCGTGAAAGTTTAGCCGACTTCACCAATGTTGAACACCGTTTAGAGTTCGTTGCTAAAGTCAACGGAATAGAATTCATTAATGACTCTAAAGCAACAAACATCAATGCCACTTGGTATGCTTTGGAAAGCATGACTAACCCAACAGTTTGGGTTGTTGGAGGAGTGGATAAAGGAAATGATTACGAAGAGTTGATTCCTTTGGTGCAAGAAAAAGTGAAAGCAATTATCTGTCTTGGAAAAGATAATTCTAAAATCATTGAAGCGTTTTCAGGTGTCGTTGATACCATTGTTGAAACTCAATCTCCTGTTGAAGCGGTTGGGTTTGGATATCAATTGGCGAAAAAAGATGAAACGGTATTGTTATCACCTGCTTGTGCAAGTTTTGACCTTTTTGAAAATTATGAAGACCGTGGTCAGCAGTTTAAGAACGCTGTTCGTTCACTTTAATTTTTAGAAAAATGGCAAAATCAATTGAAGACTTAATCAGGAATGCTCGAAGTTCCGCAGTTGAGGATTTTAAAAAGCGATTTAAACAAAAGTGGTTCAATGATGTACCTTGTTTTCACTGGAAAGAACTTGAAATTTCAGATGAACTTAAACCAATAGTACTCACTAATCATCCTTCGGTTTGGTTGTTTTCCTTAGATGACTCAAAGCAGTTCGATGATATTCAATGGGAGAAAAATGATGTGTATAGTATTCTTTATTTTGATTGGTTGAGCAAAGAACTTCCTGGAATTGAAGAGGAAAGAAAAGAAAATTGGTTTCAATACAATATTTCTCAAGGTTTGGGAATGTTGAATTATGGAGGTAAAGAACTTATTCTTTGTTATAACGAAGGTACAGAGTCATTCGCAAATGAATGGAAAATACATTTTGAAAAACACTTGAAAGTGTAGTTGATTACTTTGTGATCAGAAAAGTGTGCATTAATGCAAAGCAGCAACATTATTAAATTGATATAAGTGCAAAATATTTTTAAATACCTTAAAGGAGATAGCGTAATCTGGATTGTGACCATTTTATTTTTGGGGCTTTCTATGTTAAGTGTCTATAGCTTCGTGCCTATTCTGGTAAAAACAGAGGGGGGAAGTCCGTTTGGGTATTTGTTTAAACATGTTATTTATATTGGAATTGGCTTTGCCGCTATGTTTTGGGTTCATCGACAGAATCCTGTCTACATAGAGAAGCTGTCCAAGTTTATTTTTATCCTGGCCATTGCACTTCTTGTATTTACCTTCTTTTTTGGAGTGAGGGTGAATGACGCCTCGCGGTGGGTTCGTGTGCCTATTATTGGACTCACCTTTCAAAGTTCTGACTTTGCAAAACTAGCTTTGGTGATTTTCTTGTCTCGACGTTTGGTGAGTGGACGTGAATACTTTGATACCTGGAAAAAAAGTTTTACAGGTGTTATTATTCCTATTCTATTTATTTGTGCTCTTATTGCGAAAGACAACTTCTCTACTGCTGCCATTTTATTCCTTGTTTCCTTATTGTTATTGTTTGTGGGGAAATATCCAATATCGAAAATATTGGGAATCATCGGAACGGGAATTGTTGGAGTAGGTGTGATTGTATTGTTGCATCTGGCACTACCTGCAATGAATCTTCTTCCGCGCTTCGATACGTGGATGAGTCGTTTTTTTAAAGCCTATGGTGAGGGAAGTGGGTCGGTTGAGAATATGCAAGCCATTAATGCGCAGTTGGCCATTCATAATGGTGGTTATACTGGTGTTGGTGTTGGTGATGGTGATTTGAAACACTATACACCCGAAGCATACGCCGATTTCTTTTACTCTTCTTTTGTTGAAGAGTTTGGGTTGATTAGTGCAGTTGGGTTGATCTTTTTATACTTAATTCTCTTCTATCGCATTTTGAGAATTGGGCTGAATTCTAAAAATTTGTTTGAAACTTATTTGTCTATCGGGATAGGTTTGCTCCTATTGACACAAGCTATGGTGAATATGTTTGTTTGTACTGGACTTATGCCTGTAACTGGGCAAAACATGCCTTTCCTAGCAATGGGAGGTTCGGCAATGGTGATGAGCTGTGTGTCACTGGGAATTGTGCTAAGTATTGCCAGAAAAAACAATCCAGAAGGTGAATCTTTAAACACAATAAATAAAACGAAATAATATGAGCATAGAAAGAGTCATTATTTCAGGAGGAGGTACAGGAGGTCATATCTTTCCAGCCATTGCTATTGCTAATCGGATCAAGAAAGAATATCCTAAGGTTGATATTTTATTTATTGGTGCCGAAGGGAAAATGGAAATGAAAAAAGTTCCCGAAGCTGGATATAAAATTGAAGGTTTATGGATCAGCGGCCTACAGCGTAGGCTAACAGTGAAGAACTTGACTCTGCCTTTTAAATTGCTTTCTTCTTTAATGAAGGCGAGGAGCATTATTAAGAAGTTTAATCCCGATGTTGTTATCGGTGTGGGTGGGTATGCTAGCGCACCAACTTTAAGGATAGCCAGTATGCTGAAAATCCCTACTATCGTTCAAGAACAAAATTCTTTTCCTGGAAAAACCAACAAAATTCTTTCTAAAACAGTGACAAAAGTTTGTGTTGCTTATGAAAATTTAGAGCGCTTTTTTCCTGCTGAGAAAATTGAGCTAACTGGAAATCCTGTTCGGAAAAAAGTGGTCGAAATCGATGGGTTAAGAGAAAAAGGATTTGAATTCTTTGGTCTCCATTCAAACCAAAAAACCATCTTGGTTGTAGGAGGGAGTCTGGGCGCCAAAACACTCAATGAAAGTTTTGTAAATAGACTCAAAGAGTTGCAGGATAAAAATGTACAACTGATTTGGCAATGTGGAAGCTATCAATTCGAAGAAATGAAAGCCCTAACTGCAGAATTGGACATGAATGGTATCGTGTTAACTCAATTTATTAATGAAATGGAGTTGGCTTATGCTGCTGCAGATGTAATTATTTCTCGTGCTGGTGCAATTGCAATTTCTGAATTGTGCATCATCGGTAAACCAACGATTTTAGTGCCTTCACCTAATGTCGCAGAAGATCATCAAACGAAGAATGCAATGGCTTTAGTCAAAGATGAAGCAGCTGTTTTGGTAAAAGATAATGAGGCAAGAGAAAAATTGGTTCCTCGTGTACTGGAGTTGCTAGAGGATGACACTGAGCAAAAGAAGTTGTCAGAAAACATTTTGAAAAAAGCAATTGCTAATGCAGATGAACGCATTGTAAATGTTGTGAAAAGTATTGTTTCGTAATGGACTTGAAATATTCAAATATCTATTTTATTGGAATCGGTGGTATCGGTATGTCTGCACTTGCTCGTTATTTTAATCAAATAGGGATAGCTGTTGCAGGATACGATAAAACACAAACACGACTAACTCAACAATTAGTAAAAGAAGGAATTTCAATCCATTATGAAGATCTAGGTGCAAAAGTAGGTGACTTAGTCGGTGATGTAACTTCGACATTAGTGGTTATAACACCAGCAGTTCCTCAGTCGATGAAGGAATTAATATTCTTGCAAAACTCAGCTTACGTGATTAAAAAGCGGGCAGAAGTTTTAGGGATTATTACGGCGGGATATAAAACCTTAGCAGTTGCAGGAACTCATGGTAAAACAACGACCTCTACCATGTTAGCACATGTTTTGTCTTCGACCGAAGCAAAATGTAATGCTTTTTTAGGGGGTATTAGCGCTAATTTCAATTCAAACTTATTGATTGAAGAGTCAAGTCCTTGGATGGTGGTTGAAGCTGATGAATTCGACAGAAGTTTTCATCAACTGAAACCTTTTTCGTCCATCATCACATCAACTGATGCAGATCATTTGGATATTTATAAAAGCAAGGAAACATTGGTTCAGGCTTTTGAAGAGTATGGACAGCTGACCTCTCCAGATGGAAAGCTAATTCTTCATGATTCTGTTGATGTTTGCAAAGAGTTACCTCATTTTACTTATGGTATTGGAGAAAATATAGATGTCGATTACAAAGGGCAAAACCTTAGAGTGGAAAACGGCCATTTTATGATGGATGTTCGAACACCGACCCAATTTCATGAAAATATTATCTTGGGCCTACCAGGAATTCACAATGCTGAAAACGCACTTTCTGTAATTGCGCTGTGTGAAACAATTGGTGTTGGCTTGGAAGAAATTCGCCCTGCTTTACTCAGTTTTAATGGTGTGAAAAGACGTTTTGAATTGGTGGTCAGGAATGAAAACATCATCTATATTGATGATTATGCACACCATCCTACGGCTATAAATGTCTTATTGGATTCTATTCGTTTAATTTATGAGGATACGCCAATTTACGTTGTTTTTCAACCCCATTTGTTTTCACGAACAAAAGACTTTATGCAGGAATTTGCAAGATCTTTAGACAAAGCAAATGAAGTGATTTTAATGCCGATCTATCCAGCTCGTGAAGAACCGATAGAAGGAGTGACAAGTGAAGCATTAAGCAAGTTAATGCAAACAAAAGTAAGTGTTCAGCAACCTGAAACAGTGCTCCAATCACTAAAGAAAATAAATTCAGGAATCATCCTTACGGTCGGAGCAGGAAATATTGATCGACTTGTTGAACCCATTAAAACAATGCTGTTATGAAGAAAATTCTCAAAATAGTAGTTTTGGTGGTCATTTTTGGTGGAACGGTATTCTTGTTGATTGCTGCAAACCAAAAGGTAAATCAACAGTCAATGAAGTCTCCTGTGATTGATTTAACTGTTCAAGATGGGATTTCTTTGCTGACAGAAAAAGAGCTTTTAAATGAGTTGTATACCTTGCGTTTGTTTCGTGATGGACTCAAAAAGAATGAGTTAAAGATTCAAGAAATTGAAGCCTATTTAGAAAATATGAATGAGGTTTTAACCGCAGATGTTTACACCAATTTAGATGACCAATGGCACATCGATGTTAAAACCAGAAGACCTATTGCTAGGGTTATAGCCAATGGTGTGGATGATTTTTATATTGATAATGAATTTCAGTTGATGCGTTTATCACCTTATGCTAAACCAAAAATACTTGCATTCACCGGGTTAGAGCAACTCATTAGTGTTGAGATGGGTTACGATGAAATAATTAACAATGATAGTTTGAAAACTAAATCAAAGATGGATCAAATCTATCGTATTTCGAACTATGTTTGTAATGATGCATTTTATAATGCGCAAATTGTACAGGTTCATTACACAAAAAAAGACGGTTTTGTGTTGATTCCTAGAGTGGGAGAGCACAGAATTATTTTTGGAGCAGCGGAATCAGATGAAATGGTGGAAGACAAGTTTAGAAAGTTATCCACTTTTTATGATGAAGTGATCCCCTACGAAGGATGGAATAAATATGAATCAATCAATTTGAGGTTTAAAGATCAAATTGTAGCAAAGAAAAAAGAATAAGATGTCGGATATTATTGTAGGACTTGATATTGGAACAACAAAGATTGCTTGCTTTGTTGGACGTAAAAATGAACATGGAAAGATCGAAATTCTTTCGATGGGAAAAACAGAATCTCATGGGGTAACTCGTGGGATGGTTTCTAATATTGAAAAAACAGTGAACTCAATTAGAGAAGCTGTTAGGCAGGCGCAAGAAAATGTTGAGGGAGATCTGACAATTGGTGTAGTGAATGTTGGAATTGCTGGACAACACATTAAAAGTTTACAACATCGCGGAATTTATACCCGTAATTCTAATCAAGATGAGATTTCACAAGCAGATATCGATGCATTGATTGATGATATGTACAAGCTGGTTATGGAACCAGGGGAAGAAATTATTCACGTTTTACCACAAGAATACATTGTTGATGGTGAAAAAGGAATCATTGATCCGATTGGTATGTCTGGTGTAAGAATGGAAGCTAACTTCCACATTATTGCAGGGAGAATTGCAGCAGCAAAGAATATCCAAAAATGCATCAATAAAGCAGAACTAGAGGTTGAAGAAACCATTCTTGAACCATTGGCAAGTGCTGCAGCCGTTCTTTCAGATGAAGAAAAAGAAGCGGGTGTTGTCTTGGTAGATATTGGTGGTGGAACAACTGATATTGCTATTTTCCATGAAGGTATTATCCGCCACACTGCCGTTATCCCATTTGGAGGGAACGTAATTACAGATGACATCAAAGAAGGATGTACTATTCTTCAACGTCAAGCTGAAGCTTTGAAAGTGAAATTTGGAAGCGCTTTGGCAAGTGAAAGTCAAGAAAATGAAGTGGTGTGCATCCCTGGATTAAGGGGGCGTGAACCTAAAGAGATTTCTATTAAGGCATTGTCTGGGATCATTCAGGCACGTATGGAGGAAATCATCGAACACATCTATTACGAAATTAAAAATTCAGGATATGAGAAGAGACTCATTGGTGGAATTGTCGTAACAGGTGGTGGTGCAGAATTGAAAAATATTAATCAATTGTTTGAGTTTGTAACAGGTATGAACTCACGTATTGGTTACCCGAACGAACATTTGGGGCAGTCTGCAACCAATGAAATATTAACAAGTCCAATGTTCGCAACGGGTGTTGGACTTGTGTTAAAAGGTTTTGAGAGCAATGATCGTCAAAAACGTTCTATTGCAGCGGTGAAATCGCACTCAAAACGTACAAAAGGATCCTTCTTTGATAAGCTGCTTGAAAAAGGAAAGAGCTGGTTTGAAGAAGACGTAGAATAATTAATTTGCAACCATAAATAACAAAGAATATGGAATTTGATATCCCAAAAGACCAATCGTCAATCATCAAAGTAATTGGTGTTGGTGGTGGTGGAAGCAACGCCGTTAATCACATGTACAACCAAGGGTTTGATGGAGTAGACTTTATCGTATGTAATACAGATAGACAAGCTCTTGATATTTCTCCTGTACCTTATAAAATTCAACTTGGACCTTCATTAACTGAAGGACGAGGAGCAGGTTCTATTCCTGAAATTGGGATGAATGCGGCGATTGAAAACATAGAAGACATTAAAGAATTACTCGCTAATAACACTAAAATGGTTTTTGTTACTGCCGGAATGGGTGGTGGAACAGGAACTGGAGCTGCCCCTGTAGTGGCAAGAGTGGCAAGAGAGCTAGGAATATTAACGGTTGGAATCGTTACAGTGCCTTTTAATTTTGAAGGTAGAAAACGTCGTCAACAAGCTGAAGAAGGCTTGGAGAATATGCGTGAAGCGGTAGATACTTTGTTGGTGATCAACAACGAACGTTTGCGCGAGATTTCAGGTAACCTTACTCTAGGAAATGCATTTGCCCAAGCAGATGACGTATTGTCTACCGCCGCTAAGGGAATCGCTGATGTGATTTCTGTTACAGGTGCAATTAATGTCGATTTTAACGATGTGAATACGGTAATGAAGAATAGTGGTGTTGCCGTAATGGGATCTGCAATTGCTGAAGGTGATAACCGTGCAATTGAAGCAGTTCAGTCGGCATTGAGCTCGCCATTGTTGAATGATAACGATATTTCTGGTGCAGAGTATGTGTTGTTGAACATTACTTATGGTACCAACGAAGTGTTGATGGATGAAATTTCTGATATTACAGATTATATCCAAGATGCTGCAGGTTCAACTGCCGATGTTATTTGGGGGCATGGTTATGACGAGACTTTAAATGAATCCCTTAGCGTTACGATTATTGCAACTGGATTTAAACAGTCTCAATCACCTGTAACGGGTTTTGAAAAGGCGCCTGAAAAAAAGGTGCAAGTTTTAGATGAAGAGAAAAAACAAGAAATTACAACTCCGTTGACAAGTGCTATTGCTCAGAATCAATATAAAGAACCGGAGGAAATAGAACCTTACATCAAATCTAATGATACGTCAAATGACGAGGTAGATGAGGAGTCTTCTGCTTCAACAATGAACTGGGAGGTAAAAACTGTTGTTCCTAACGAAGAAGTAAAAAAAGAAGAAACAACAACTTCTACTTCTGGAGAAAAGAAAGAAGAGGTGAAACGCTTTTTCTTAGATGATGAAATGGATGAAGACACTTCTTTTGAGGGAAACGTTAAGTCTAATGAATTGACCATTGAAGAACAGCAAAGACGTACGCAAGAACGCATGGAACGTATTCGTAATTATACGTCTCACTTGAATAGTGCCGAAGGGTTGAGTGAGCTGGAAAGAGAGCCTGCATTCAAACGTAGAAAGATTGATTTGGATGATCATGTGCGTTCTTCAGATGATAATACATCGCGCTACGAAGTTACTGACCCAAAGAAAAATGACAATAATACCACTCTTCGTGGTACAAATTCATTCCTACATGATAATGTAGATTAAAATAGAAATTCAATGAGTTTAACAGAAAAAATAAGCCAAGATATTAAAGAAGCAATGCGCGCCAAAGACAAAGAGAAATTGGGTGCACTTCGTGATATCAAAGCCAAACTTTTGAATGAAGCAACTTCTGGACAAGGAGAGGTGGATGAAACAAAAGAGAACAAAGTCATAATAAAACTGCATAAACAACGTATGGATTCATACAATGTTTATGTGGAACAAGGAAGAGAAGACTTAGCAGAAACTGAATTGTTTGAAGCGAAAATTATTGAAGCATATATGCCAAAAATGATGAGCGAAGAAGAAATCAGATCAAAAGTGATTGAAACAATAGCTCAAGTTGGTGCTTCTGGACCACAAGACATGGGGAAAGTAATGGGAAATCTTACTAAAGCCCTAGCAGGAAAAGCGGATGGAAAAATAATTTCAACTCTTGTAAAAGAAGAGTTAAATAAATAGCCAGAATTTTATTTGTTAATTAAATCGGTTATAAAAAGACCTCTGCGTTTACCTCGGCAGAGGTCTTTTTTCTTTAAAAAATAAAATTGAACGAAAATGCAATTTCGATTTAAAGCTTTTACAATAGTTTTTCTCTTGTTCTGTAATGCTCAGATAAGTAGTGCACAGTTGCTCGATAATTCCTCAGGAAAAGCATTTACAGACCAACCTTATTTTAATGAGAAAATCATTAAAAAAAATAAAATAAAAACCATTTCAGGAGGATTTATCCATTATAAACTTGGAGATATATTAAGGGAAACCGATTACTTTCGTCAGTATACTTTTAATGAGAATGGGCAGCTGATAAAACAATTGGAAAGTCGCCAGGTAGCTAAAGGTCAAGATACTTTAGTGAGTATTTATGAGTATGATGAAAAGGGGAACTTAACCGCTTTAAGACAGCGTGACCAGTATGGCTTCTATGCCTACATATATGAATATGATGATGAAGGACGTGTTGTTAATGAAGAATACCGAAGAAACTTAAATAGAAACACTACTAGTGTCACCAATTTTAAATTGGGAAGAGAGTTTACTGTGTCCTCTGAACGTTCGTCATATGCTAATTATGAAGGTCAGCAAAAACGTACAATCTATAATAGCTACGATATTCCATATAAAGATGTTTTCACCTACTATGATGAAACAGGACTAGTTACTCAAGAGGTTGAACGCTTGCACAGGACTTCGGGTACCAAAACAACGACTTATTCGTATAATGAGAAAAATCTATTGGATAGTATATCAGTGCGCTCGAATACACCCGGTGTTCAAAATAGAACTTTTGTTTTTGGCTACGATGAGTTTGATAACCTTGTGAAGAAACAGGAATACAAGAATGACGAGTATATTACTCAATACCAAGTGATTTATCACGACGAAACGATGTTAATTAATGATGTGCTGATTCAAAACATCGCAACGAACTTTATAATGGTGCTTGAACTGAGAAATTACACGTTTTTTGACGAGTAATTTGTGGTTAGATTTTTCAGTTATCCTTGTTTTTTTACTCCGAATTTAATCGGATTTAGATCCCGTTTTTGTTTTTAGGAATTCCATAATAGCTTCAAATTGTGACTGTTATGTTGTTTGTGGTTCGGTATTTTTGTTTTATCTTGTTGTAAAATTGCAAATATGGAACTCACTACCACCGAAAAATTCCTTTTATTGGCCCATCATCCTCGCAAGAAGAGGTTTGTCTCACCTTTTAATTATATTAAGCTGGGTTATGCTGCATGTGTTTATATGGAATTGGCCCTCTTAGACAAGATTAGTATCAAGAAACGTCGGATTTTTGTGAAAAGAAATGATGTTGAAGTCAAACACCCTTTTCTGAAAGAATTGTTGGAGGAGGTGAGTAATAAGAAGAACCCCAAAGTCCTTAAAAGTCGATTGTTGAGTATTTATAGAAAACGGTCTTCTAAATTATGGGAGCATTTGGAGGAAATGGAAGGTAAGTCTTTGGTCCGTGTTGAGCACAAACGATTTTTAGGTCTGTTTCCATATAGAAAAAGTGTCTTGACCAATACGCTAGCACAGCAAATCCTTATTTCTGAATACAGAACTAAACTAAAGTATCTGGATGATTTAGATAATGAGGACAGGGGGTTGATTGGATTGATTGATGTTTGTAAACTTTACCCTACAATATGTCGTAAAAAGAAGGAGCGTAAGGAATTTGAAAAAAACGCAAAAGAAATAGTTCAAAATTGGCCTGTAAAAGAAAGTATTGGTGATGCAGTGAATCAAGTTTGTAAAATTACTACGGCTACAATGTTTCTAACGGTATATTACGTATATGGAAGATCTACGGTTTGATGCTCTATATTTATTTGACTGTTGCTATGATTTTTAATGACTTCCTTATTTGTAGGTTTTTGTGTAATCAATCTGTTTTAGTTTAATATCTTAGACACTGTGTAAAATGTTATTGATAACCGTATATGGACCAAGCAATAGATGAATTGAAATCAGATTTGATTTCTTTGATTAGAATTAAAGAATGGAAGACTTTAAAGTATGAACTTGAAAAGCTTGAAGCTGTTAGTGTTGCTGAGCTTTTTAAAGATATCTCTGAACGCGATAAAATCATTATTTTTAGACTGCTAGATAAGCAGCAAACAAAAGAGGTATTTAAACTTCTCTCGCATTCAAAACAACAAGAGATCATTAATGGATTGGCAGTGAATGCAGCAAAAATTGCGCGACTGCTAAATGATTTGGAGCCAGATGATAGGACCGCTTTTTTGGGTGAGCTCCCAGGAGAAGTTGCGCAAAAACTAATTAAAGAGTTGTCTCCTGAGCAAAGAGAAATCACCAATCAATTATTGGGTTATCCGAAGGACAGTATCGGTCGACTGATGACAACTCAATATGTTGCGGTTAGGCCTGAATTCACAGTTGAACAAACCTTCCAACATATCCGTGAATATGGTCAAGATGCTGAAACCCTCAATGTAATTTATATTGTAGATGCAGATTGGAATTTGATCGATGATTTAAAAATTAAAGACCTTATTTTGGCCAATCCAGAACAAACAATGGAGGAGCTAATCGATTATCAATTTGTTTCTCTTAGTGCTTCCGAAGATCAAGAGGAAGCTATTAAGGTTTTTAAAGATTACGATAGGGTAGCTTTGCCTGTTGTTGGTCGAGACGGTGTATTGCTTGGAATTGTAACTTTTGATGATATCATGGATGTTGTCGATGAGGAATCTTCAGAAGATTTCCAAAAGTTTGGTGCGTTTCAGAGTGCAGTAAATAATCCACTTAAAGCACGTGTTTTTGATTTGTATAAAAATAGAGTGGTTTGGTTGGTGGCCTTAGTGTTCATGAATTTATTTTCTGGCGCAGCTTTGGCCAGTTTTGAGAACGTTATACACTCTGTGGTTGCTTTGGTGTTTTTTCTACCGCTATTGATTGATAGTGGTGGGAATGCTGGTTCTCAAACTGCGACTTTAATGATACGTTCTTTGGCCATGGGGGACGTTAAGCTGTCGGATTGGTATAAGTTAATCGGAAAAGAGCTTTTGGTTTCTTTGTCTTTAGGAGTTACAATGGCTGTAGGGGTGTCTTTGGTGGCCAGTTATCGCGCTCCCGAAGTTGTTATTGTAGTTTCCCTTACAATGATTCTTACCGTGCTGATGGGAAGTGTTGTTGGTCTGTTATTGCCTTTTATTTTTACCCGACTTAAACTTGATCCTGCAACAGCAAGTGCTCCTTTAATTACCTCTATTGCTGATATTAGCGGAGTGTTGATCTACTTCAGCGTTGCTAGTTGGTGGTTTGGTTTCTAAAAGTATCCAATAAGCTTAATCCCCAAATTTTCAACTTCAAATGTTCATTAAAAGCAAAAAGAGCTTGCCGTAAAACGACAAGCTCAATTTTGCTCCCCCTCTAGGACTTGAACCTAGGACCCTCTGATTAACAGTCAGATGCTCTAACCAACTGAGCTAAGGAGGAATATATTCTTTAAAAAGATATTCTATTTCATTTTGCGGTTGAGATTTTTTATTCGTTTATAAAAGTCATTTTCTCGACTGCGACTGCAAATATAGTCAATTAATTTCTTTTGAAGCAAGCCTTAGGCGAAAAAAATTCAAAAAAAAATCAACTTTTTTGCAATGTTCAGAATATCAAGTGAATATTATCTTTGAGCACGGATGGTAAGTACTGGTAAGGTGCTTGATTTCATAAGATCGCTCGTTACAGAACCGTTAAAAAGTCGAGCCAACCCTCTTCGCCCATGAGTTACTGTTGTAACTAAATCTGCATTTACACGATGAGCAAATTCGTTTATTCCAATTTGGACAGACTCGGCTGCGTATACGTGACAATCGTAATTAACCAAGCCATTTTCTTTAGCAAATGATTCCATTGAATCTAACATCGGTCCAGAGAAAAAGAAATCATCACGTGTTATGATTCTCACTAAGTCGACTTTTGCTTGTAGAAGTTCAGCAATTTCAGCGATTTTTCTAAAAGATGTAACCACGCCATCTCCAAAATCACTTGCAAAAACAAGTCGCTCAAATTTCGGGTCCAGAACTTCATCTCTCGTAGTTAAAACTGGTGTTTTGGAAAGTCGAACAATTTTATCTGTGTTACTTCCGATAAAAAAGTCGTTAACATACCCCGAAGAACCATGTGTTCCCATTACAATTAAATCAATATCATTCTCTTTTGCCTGTTTAACGATAGACTCATAAACTCCATCATATTGAATTGCTTTAGCTACGTTTACTCCTTCTAGAAAGTCTTGACTTAATAATTCTTGAAAATCCATTTTCACTTTCTTTAGAATAAATAAACCTTCTGCAATATCTTGTTGTGATTGACCAGGAATAATCCCTGTTTCATACACAGGCATAGAAACCACATGGAGAAAGTATATTCGGGCGTCAAATTTCTTGGCTAGGTTAGCTGCTAGTTTAGCAGCATTTAATGCATATTCAGAAAAGTCCGTAGGTACAAGTATCTTTTTCATAATCTTAATTTTCTAACAAGATAATGAATTTTTATTAAGTAACCCAGAGCGTTTTAGCTGACTTTAATCATTAAATAAATAGGAATAAAAAATCACTGCACCTATAATGGCTGAAAATATTGAGGCAAGCAAAACTGCTCCAGCACATAGGTCCTTGATGAGTTTAATTTGAGGATGTTCTTTTTTTGAAATGAGATCACAGGTTTTTTCTATTGCAGAATTGATTGTTTCGAGCGAGAGGACCAATCCACTGCACAACAAAATAACCAACCAATGGATGTTTGAAATGTCTAAATATAGACCTGTTGCTATTACTAATAGAAATACAGCAAATTGAATTCTGAAATTACGTTCCGAACGGAACATTTGAGATAAACCACGAAATGCATGATTGAAACCAAGCATGTCGTGGTTTATTTAGATATTTCTTCTGTTTGATCAACAGCTTCTACACGAAGTACTTCTGGAGCAGCTTTTTTTATGGCCTCTTCTAAACCAGCCTTTAATGTCATAACGCTCATAGAGCAATCACGACAAGCACCAAGTAAACGGACGCGTACAACTTTCTCTTCGGTGATTTCAACCAATTCCATGTCGCCTCCATCTTGTTCTAAAAACGGACGCAATTGCTCTAATGCATCATTCACTGTTTTCTTTAATGCTTCCATTCCTTCGGTCATGTTAAATGTTTACTTTGTTATCTCTACAAACTTACGAACTAATTCGTCAAAAGCCTCAGAAACAACTGTGTTTTGTTGCATTACCGCCGGTCTTCCAATATCTCCAGCCTCTCGAACACTTTGAACTAAGGGAATATGACCTAGGAAACGTTGATTCATCCCCTTGGCTAAATTCTTCACTCCATCTCTACCGAAAATGAAATATTTGTTTTCTGGAAGTTCTTCTGGTGTGAACCAAGCCATGTTTTCAATCAACCCTACGATTGGAACCTTTATGGTGTCCAGCTGGAACATGTTTACTCCTTTTCTGGCATCTGCAAGTGCAACCTCTTGTGGTGTTGATACAATAATGGCCCCGTCTAGTGGAATGTTTTGTACTAAGGATAAATGAATATCACCTGTCCCTGGAGGTAGGTCAATTAATAAATAATCCAACTCGCCCCAATGGGTGTCTGTGAACATTTGAGTAAGTGCCTTTGATGCCATTGGCCCCCTCCATACTACTGCGTCGTCTTGCTCTGTAAAGAACCCGATTGACATAATAGAGATTCCATAAGATAGAACAGGCGCCATTTTTGTCTCGCCTTCTACATTGATGGAGGCAGGACGGTCTCCAACCACATCAAACATCGTTGGCATAGATGGACCATAAATGTCAGCATCTACTATACCTACTTTATATCCTGCTTTGGCTAAGCCACCTGCTAGATTTGCTGTAACTGTTGATTTACCAACTCCACCTTTTCCAGATGCAATGGCAATAATGTGTTTAACCTCTGGTAGAACTTTTCTGCGCGAACCTTTTGCTTCAGCAGACATTCCTTTTACATTGGTTTCTACTTCAATCTCATCTCCTAAAATTCGCTTTAAAGTAAAAGAAACGGCTTCTTGCATTCTTTTTCTTGCATGCATTGCAGGATTGACAACGTTTACATTGAGTGATATTTTGTTGCCTTCGATTTGTAAATCTTCAATTAAATTTTGTGAAACTATATCCTTTTTAAGGTCGGGTTCTATTACATTTCCCAACGCTTCTAAAACTTTATCTCTTGTGATTTCCATAACTCGTTTTTTGTACATCAAAATTAGAGTTTTATTCTTGTTTTACACCTAAATGTCCGAATAAAATTAATTTCTTCTAAGAAAGTCCAACTTCAATTGAAATGCTTATTTGAAGCTTTCTTTTACCCAACCAATTAAACCGTTTTTGAGTAGCATTATGAAAATTATAAACGAAAGAAGTAATCCTAATTTATAATTATATGCTTGAATAAGATTAAATGATATAATAAATTCCTCTGGCTGGAATGAAATAAGAAAATTAACTAAAAAAGAGATTGAAGTGAAATTTTAACACGATTATTAAATTATGTTTTTTAAATTTATCCCACTAAACTAATATTAATACTACAATGAAAATCAGTACGCTACTATTGCTGTTTTTTGCTCCATTTTTAATCTTAGGGCAAAATTTATCTTTTAATCAAGCTTATATAGATCATCCAAACGTTCCTGAAGGAGTTTTAGAAACAGTTTCTTGGACAAGAACCCATATGCAAAATATTGATGAAACTTATGCACCGTCGTGTACAGGTATGCCTAGTCCTTATGGTGTGATGGGTGTTTTTGATGATGGTGCTAACTATTTCAAGCAAAATGGAAAATTAATTGCCCAACTTTCAAACATTACTGTCAGTCAACAAAAAGCAGATGTTGACCTTCAGATTAAAGCCTATGCTGCTGCATTTGAACACATATACCTTCAGCATGCTGGTTTGCCAGCTGATCAAAGGATTTATAATACATTAATTCAACTCTCTGAAATTCCTGATTCAGGAAGAGTAAATCTTTATGCAAGAGATGCACAGGTTTTTGAAATTATGCGTTACCTAAAAGATGTTGATTTTGCACAGACCCATGGTTTTGCACCACATAACTTAAATCTAGAACAGGTGTTTGGAGCAAGCAATTATCAAGTGCTTTCTGCACCTCAAGTTAATTTTACCCCAACTGGAATTGAAATAGATTCAGGGTTATCCTATATGCCTAATTCAGGATCAACGAATAAATCTGTAGGATATGGTCCTGCTTTATGGGTGCCAACTCCATCTTGTAATTATAATTCTAGAAATGGTACGGTTGTTCAGGCAATTACCATCCATACGATTCAAGGGTCTTATGCAGGGGCTATTTCTTGGGCTCAAAACTGTTCTGCAAATGTTTCTTATCATTATGTCATTAGATCTAGTGATGGTCAAATAACCCAAATGTTAGAGGAGTATAAAAGAGGGTGGCATGTTGGAAACTCAAACTCTATTGCAATTGGCTATGAGCATGAAGGCTGGGTGAACGACCCTAGTTGGTATACCAATGCCATGTATCAAAGTTCTGCTGCTTTAAGTAGACATATTACAACAAAGAATCATGACGCAAATTTAAAACCTGTAAGAACATATTTTGGTAATTCAACTTCAGGAATTAATACCCTTGGTGCATGTACACGTATTAAGGGACACCAACACTTCCCCAGCCAGTCGCACACAGATCCTGGAATACATTGGAACTGGGAAAAGTATTATAAGTTGGTCAATGCCAATCCAAGTATCACTACAATTACCAATACAAGTGGTAACTTTTATGATTCTGGAGGAGCGTCAGGAAACTATGGAAATGATGAAAGAAAATTATGGTTGTTTGCTCCCAATGATGTGAGTTCCTTAACAATGAACTTTACTAGTTTTGATTTGGAAACCAATTGGGATTACCTTTTTGTTTATGACGGTACAACAACTAATGCTCCTCTGATTGGAAAGTACACAGGAACAAGTGGTCCTGGATCAGTAACTTCCAACAATGGAACGCTCTTGTTTGAGTTTAGATCAGATTGTGCAACTGGAAAGCCAGGCTGGTCAGCAACTTACTCTTCTGTTCCGGTGACACCCCCAGATCATATTTCACCGAGTACAGCAATCAATATTTCTAACGGTTGGAAGACAAGTAATTTTCAAGCTGATTTCGTGGATGAAGATGATGTAGATGGAGCTGGTGTTGAGAAATCGCTGTATCATGTAGGGTATTTATCGAACGGACACTGGACGGCAAACCATGAAAGAGGATTTATTTATGATGGGTTTGACGGAACAACGCTAAATTCGGATTGGACAGTGGAAGCTGGAAGCTGGGGGGTGAGCAACGGTAAACTAGTGCAAACAGATGCAAGTTTACACAACAATAATGTTTACATTCCTTTGAACCAAAGTTTGTCGAATAACTACCTCTATCATTGGAAAGGTAAGTTTGGAGGTGCTGTCGGAAACAGAAGAGGAGGACTTTATATTTTATGTAGTGACCCTACTGGAATTGAAAGAGGTGACTCTTATTTTATTTGGTTTAGAGTAGATGATAACGCAGTGCAATTCTATAAAGTTGAAAACAATGTTTTTGGACCTCCATTGATTAATGTTTCACATACAATTGATGCCAACACAGAGTATGATTTTAAATTTAGTTTTGATCGAATCTCTGGTAAAATGCAAGTGTATATTGACGATGAACTGATTGGTACTTATGTTGATCCCGACCCTGTAGGAACGGGTGATTTTGTTTCTTTCCGCTCTGGAAATGCAACTATGGAGGTGGATGATTTCACTGTTTACCGCTCTCGATATCCTTCCGTTGATGTTCATGTGGGGCCAACAGTAGGCGATGACATAAGAATGGAGAATCCAAATCCAAACACGAGTTCGGGTCGAGTAATGTCTATAATAAAAGACAATGCTTACAATGTTTCAAATATACACACCGAGTTGGTGGATATAGATTGGACAGCTCCTGTAGACTTAGTCATTAATGATGGTACGAGTACCGATATCGATACAACTTATACTCCGGTTATTGATGCCAACTGGGGTACAGCTAACGATCCGAATTCTGGAATCGTTGAGTTTGAAGTTGCGATTGGAACAACTACTGGAGATGATGATGTCGTAGCATGGTCAAGCAACGGATTGAATACTACAATATCACACTTGCTCGCAAATCCTATTTATAATCAAGTGTATTATGTCTCTGTTAAAGCTGAAAATGGAGCCGGATTAATTGCAGATTCGTCTAGTAACGGGCAAAGGTATTTAGATAATTTAAGTGTTCCTTTGTATGGGCCAGAAAAGGTTTCTATTTATCCGAATCCAGCGACTGAATACATTCTTTTTAAAGATGTTAAACAGGATATGAGTGTTGCGATTTACGATATGAAAGGACAGCTTGTATTGCGCTCCATGATTGGACCAAATGAAAATCAAATTGAAATTGGGGATTTCTCACAAGGAGTTTATAATTTAGTATTAACTTTAGAGAATCAGTTAGTCGTTAAAAAATTAATTAAGAAATAATGAGAAAAATTTGGATGTTAGTCCTTCTTGTTGGTTTGTTTTCGTGTGAAAATAAAGACGCAGAACAAGAAGTTGAACCGGTAGAAAAAGTGAAAGAAGAAGTTGTTATTGGAGAAGCGGAGGAAGAAGAAGTTTCTTACCACTTTGACGATGAAGTCGCTTTTGCTAGAATGGCATATAAAGAAATGAGTGAAGGTCGTTATGATTTATTGACGCGATATACTTCAGGTAAAATTCTTTTCTCACCTTATGCTTACATCGATACAGCTACTGCAAGAGAAGTGACTATCGAAGAGATCAAAGCAGGAACAGATGAGGTGCACTTTTGGGGCATCCAAGATGGAAGTGGAGACTCTTTATTGATGTCAACTCCTGAGTATCTTAATCAATACATTTTTGGAGTGGATATTCTTGGAGCAGAAGAGTTGAGTATTCAAACTTATGAAGGAGAAGCGCCTAAGGCTTATGGAAGTGAACTTCATAATGTACATCAACTTTATCCAGAAGCTACTTTTGTAGAATTTTATATCGCTCCATCAGAGGAGGGGTACTTGGACTGGAAAGCTTTAATATTTGTTGTAGAAAAACAAGGTGAAGATTATTTGCTCAAGGCAATTATTCACAACCAATGGACAACATAGAAGCTATAATTAGTGTTTGATTTAATATTTCAAGAGGTGATTCCATTGATTTGGTGTTCACCTCTTTTTTTTGACCTTAAACCTCATTGTTTAAGCATTTAACTACAATGGCAGATTGTTAAGTTTTTCTTAATACCACAAGTTTTCAAATGATTAGTCTTTGAAAATAACGCTTTCATCCCCGTGATAATGTCTTATGCCGATAGACTTTGAGAAGTATTTACTTATTTCTTAAATTCGTATTGCCTTTTTTTTGTATATTTAAGAGAAGAAAATCAGTTATATTATGTCTGTTGCAGAAGTTTCGGAGTTAAATCTTGCCTTGCGTAAGTATTTTGGATATGATCAGTTTCGTGGTGATCAAGAATCAATCATTAATAGTATTCTAGACAAAAAGAATACTTTTGTCATCATGCCTACCGGGGGTGGGAAGTCAATGTGTTATCAATTGCCCGCTTTATTGTCAGAGGGAACAGCTATTATCGTTTCACCTTTGATTGCTTTGATGAAAAATCAAGTCGATGCCATTCGCAATGTCAGCGAGGACGATTCTGTAGCACATGTTCTCAATAGCTCCCTATCAAAGACGGAGGCAAATAAAGTTAAAGAGGACATTAAAGCAGGGAAAACAAAATTACTTTATGTTGCACCTGAATCTTTAACCAAGCAAGCGAATATAGATTTTTTTACTTCTGTAAAGATTTCATTCTTTGCTATTGATGAAGCCCACTGTATTTCTGAATGGGGTCATGATTTTAGACCTGAATACAGAAGACTACGTGAGATTTTTGAAGCCATTTCTGATGTTCCTATTATAGCGTTAACTGCAACAGCGACGCCAAAGGTTCAGCAGGATATTCAAAAGAACTTGAACATGGTGGATGCCGATGTGTTTAAAGCTTCTTTTAATCGAGATAATTTATATTATGAAGTTCGACCCAAGAAAGACGTCGAAAAAGAAATTATTAAGTACATCAGAAAGAGAAAGGGTAAATCTGGAATTATTTATTGCCTTTCACGAAAAAAGGTAGAACAACTTTCAGAAGTTTTACGTGTCAATGGAATTAATGCATTGGGGTATCATGCCGGAATGGATGCTGCCACACGTGCAAAACATCAAGACGCTTTCCTGATGGAAGATTGCGATGTAATCGTTGCTACAATTGCCTTTGGAATGGGAATCGATAAACCAGATGTTCGTTTTGTGATTCACCATGATATTCCTAAGTCTTTAGAAAGTTACTACCAAGAAACTGGTCGTGCCGGAAGAGATGGTGGAGTGGGCGAATGTGTAGCTTTTTACGCCTATAAAGACATTGAGAAATTAGAAAAATTCCTCCAAGGAAAACCTGTTGCTGAACAAGAAATAGGAAGACAGTTGTTGTTTGAAATTGTATCCTACGCCGAAACCTCTATTTGTAGAAGAAAATATTTACTTCATTACTTTGGTGAAGAATATGATGATTCGAAGTGTTCTGAAATGTGCGATAATTGTCGAAACCCGAAAGAAAGAACAGAAGGAAAAGAAGATGTGTTGAAATTGCTTAACGCTGTAATTGAACTGAAAGAAATGCAAAGGGCAAATCATATATGTTCTTTCCTATATGGAGAAAATACAACAGAAATAAAATCCTATAAACACGACTTGTTGCCTTCGTTTGCCGCAGGAAAAGACAAAGATAAAGTGTTTTGGAATGCTGTGATTAGACAATCGCTTGTTGCAGGTTTAATTTCTAAAGATATTGAAACCTATGGCGTGATCAAAATGACAGAACGTGGACATGATTTCATAAAAAACCCGCATTCCTTCATACTTGTTAAAGAACATGATTATACCCTTGATGAAGACGAAGGTGATATTGTAAGCGGTGGCGGAATGAAAGATGCTTTTGATGAGGTGTTGTATCAAGGTCTGCTTGACTTGCGTAAGCAAATTTCGCGGGATAAAAACATTCCACCGTTTGTGATCTTCCAGGAGTCCAGCTTGAAGGATATGTCCTTCCAATACCCAATTACAAAGGAAGAACTGGTTAATATTCAAGGTGTTGGTCAAGGAAAAGCACGTAGGTATGGTGCGCCCTTTCTAGCTTTGATTAAAGAGCATGTGGAAAGCAACGATATTGAACGTCCACAAGATTTAGTGGTGAAGTCTTTAGTGAATAAATCTGGATTGAAAGTACAGTTAATTCAAAATATCGACAGAAAACTTCCTTTGGAAGACATTAGTTCTTCACAAGGTAAATCAATGGATGAAATTATCGATGAAATTGAAATGATCGTTAACTCTGGAACCCGTGTAAACATTAATTATTATCTGGACGAAATTTTAGATGAAGATAATCAAGAGGAGATTTATGATTATTTCTCTGAAGCTGAAACAGACTCTTTGAAAGAAGCTTACGACGAATTCGATGGTGATTACACAGAAGAAGAATTGCGTTTGATGCGCATTAAGTTTATGTCAGAAATGGGGAACTAATTTACTGTTTAGTTTGTAGGTTGTTATGGATCTATAGTTAGTTTAGTAAGTGGTAAAAGCATTGGAGTAAGTTGTTAGAGTGAAATAATTTGCGCTCCATTCAGAGATACCTTCAGGCCTTGTGGTTCTTAATTTATTCCCCTAAACTACACAAATCCTTCTTTACTTAATTCATAGTAAGGTACACACGACCCAGAATGGGTCAACTGTTAATAACCCCTTGTAAGCGAAGTGCAACTCTGGGTTATGAACTCAATCGATGATTCTGTTTTGGCGGTATTTTTATCGCGAAGTAATATAAAAATGATGACAAAACAATTGTAAGCAGAGAGACTGTAAAGAATTTTGTGTTTTTAAAAACAAAAGAGCTGAAATATGCCAATTTAATCATTCGTAACTGATTAAAGACACGCCATCACCATCATTTGCATTCCAACTTTTAATGCTTCGTGGTCGATGTCGAATCTTGCGTTGTGAACGCCATGAACAATTCCTTTTTCTTCATTGCGAACTCCAATTCTAAAAAAACACGTAGGAATTTCTTGTGCATAAAATGAGAAATCCTCTGCTGTTAAGCGAATAGGTAGGTCATGTACATTCTCTTTTCCCAACCAAGCATTTGCTTTGACGACAAATTTCCGTGTTAAATCCACATCATTTTCTAAAAATGGATAGCCTTTACTGATTTCTACAATCGCTTTTGCACCATGGGCTTCAGCAATGAGCTCTGCTTGTTTTATTATTTGCTTTAAAGCTTTTGCCCGCCATTTTTCATTCATTGTTCTGAATGTTCCTTTAATGTGAACTTTTTCTGGAACAACATTAGTTGTGCCCAATCCTTCGAAGTGTCCAAAGTTGAGCACGCAAGGGATTTTCGGATCACATTTTCTACTCACAATCTGTTGAAGTGAAGTAATGATTTCAGCACCGACTAAAATACTATCTATCGTTTCATGTGGCGTGGCACCATGTCCACTTTTACCAATGATGTCAATGTAAACCTCATCACAGGAAGCCATGTACAATCCTTCTTTTGTTCCTACTTGTCCAACAGGTAAATCAGGGAAAACATGTAAGGCATACATTTCCTTAACCTTAGGATTGTCTAAACAACCTGCTTTGATCATTAAGCTTGCTCCGCCTGGATTTTTCTCTTCTCCTGGCTGAAAAATCAACTTTACAGGATCTTTTAATTCATCTTTTAGTTGAAAAAGAATCTCAGCGGCGCCTAATAAAACTGAAGTATGAACATCGTGTCCACAAGCATGCATCACTCCTTTGTTGGTCGAAGCATAAGGAACATCATTCATTTCTAAAATTGGAAGAGCATCAATATCTGCACGTAAACCTATACATTCTTGGTCTTTCGAATGGTGATTGCCCCTGATTATTGCGACAATTCCAGTATCCGCAATTTTGGTTTCGTGGGGAATACCAATTTGAGTGAGTTGTTTTGAAATGTATTCCATGGTATTGTACTCCTCGTACGATAGCTCGGGATGCATGTGTAAATGCTTTCTGTATCCAACTACTTTATTAAATAGAAGTTCTGTTTGTTGGGTGACGTATTGCTGCTTGCTCTGATTCATCTTTTCAATGTTTGTATGCAAATTTCTAGGTCTAATGTCAAATAAAATTATTCCCAAGACTAAAATAAGAAGCATTCTATAATAGAAAATGCTTTTTTACGAATTTAATGTTTATTTGAGCAACAAAGATGCTAATTTTGAGATGAAATTATGAATAAAGTAAAACATCGCTTTTATTTGCATTAAAGATTTATAAAATGAAAATTGTAAAGTTTACCTTCAATCCAATTCAAGAAAATACTTACCTCGCAATAGATGATGAGAAAAACGTGGTGATTATTGATCCTGGCTGCTACTTTGAAGAAGAGCGTCAGTTGCTAAGAGACTATATTAGCAAAAATGAATTGAAGGTTTTGGCTTTGTTGAATACGCATGGACACTTAGACCATATTATGGGGAATGCATTCGTGAAACGTGAATATGGCGTTGATTTGTATTTGCATGAAGCAGATGTGGTTACATTGCAAATGGGTGGAAGAAGTGCTCAACTTTATGGTTTGAATCTTTTTGAAGACTCTCCAATGCCTGATGTTTTTATCAAGGAAGGTGAAATCTTGCAATTTGGAAAAATGTCTTTCCATGTTATTTTTGGCCCAGGTCATGCGCCAGGTCATGTTGCTTTTTACAGTCCGGAAAACAAGTTGATTATTAATGGCGACATTCTATTTAAAGGCAGTTACGGTCGTGTAGATCTTCCGGGAGGTGATTTTAATCAACTGAAACACACCATTACGCAAAAACTCTTCACCTTACCAGATGACACACTTGTGTATACAGGGCATGGTGAGGAAACAACAATAGGGGAAGAGAAAAAAAACAACCCAATATTGTGGTAAATCCATTACGCCGACTTTGCTAAAAAAGCTTCTCTTTTGACCAGATGAAATGGTTTGTTTTTTACTTTCGAGGTCAGCCAAACATGGAAGTCAAAATATTCAAATGCAACAGATTCAAAAGGGTCGTTTTTCAGCGCTTCGATTTCACTTTCAATGTTTTGTAAAAGCTGTTCTATCTTGTATTTATCTTGAGCGTTCGAAATTTTTGTTAAGTGCTTTAAGAAAATTGTTTCGAATTTAAAAGTTCTCTTACGCTTAGATAAAAAACGTTTAGTGTTCTTAATGGCATAGGGTAGAAGTATGTTGTTTTTAAGTTCAAAATGTAGGAGTAGATTAACCAAGTGTGCAAATGAAACAATGTCTTCTTTTTGATCCAATTCCTTGCTGTTTAAAATGAGGTTTATCCATTTCAAACTTTGATTAAATTCATCTTTACCAAAATAGGCAATCGACATGTTGAATGCCAAATAGGCTTTTCTTGAAGGGGTTAATTCTGCGTTGTATTGTTCCATTCCTTTTTTAATTTCTGGAGCGAGTGCAATGGCTTTGTCAAAATTTCCTTCATGGTTCAGTATTTTTAATTCTATACTGTTGATACTAGAAAATAACTTGATCGCTAGGTCCTCAGTTAGGCTAGATTTTAATGCGTTGGGTAAAGCTTTAAGTTCATTGAGGTAGGTGTGAATGGCTTTGTTGTTACCGTTTTTTGCCTCTAAATGAATGATATTTGTAAGAATTGAAAAGTATTGATTTGGATACTTTTTAAATTGACCATTGTTATTCTTGAAATGAGATAAATTTTCTTTCAGCATATTTAAAGAGTTTTCATGCTCTAAAATGGCGAAATAATAAGCACTTTTAAAGTGATAAATGAGGTATTGGTTTTCAAAAGATATGTTTTTTGGTTGCTTAATAGCTTTATAGGCATCATAGATTTTTTCATATTCGAAAACATCTTCTTTCGATCGTACTTGACCTGTTTGATTTAAAAGAACAAACAACTGACTTTTTACGAGCCATAGGTTGTTGTAGAAATCTTGTTGATGGGTTAAATCTATGCTTTCTTCAGCGTGCAATTTTAAGGTTTCATAGTTTGCATTTTGATAACCACGAGTTTCTATAATTCGCTTTTCTTCATTTGCAATTTGTAAAAGAATTGCAATTTTGTTGTGTTTTTTAGCGAGTCTTTTGGTCTTTTTTATTTCTCTATTGGCATGGTCATAAAGTCCTTTGCTGTAAAGAATTTTAATGGCATGCAGCATCGTATATAGTTGAGCGTCTATGTCATTTTTCGCGTGAAAGGCATCTAGAGCACTGATGATTTGTTCGTAGAGTCTGTTTTTGGTAATTGGAAATTGATTCAGAAAAGCCTCTCCTTTAAAATGAGTGTACAAATCTTCTTCATCGAATTCTTCTTGTTGATCAATAAAATCAAAAATTCTAATTCCATTATTCACTTCTCCAATGGTATGTCGGGAAGCGTAAATTTTGAAATACCTTTTTTCGCTCTTAGTAAGGCTCTTAATGAGCTCGTATAATGCGGGTGAAGCTGTTTTTGACATAGTGTTTCAGTATTAGTTCTTTATCAATATAGCTTATATAATCATGTGATTTTTAATTAGATGGTGAAGTGAAGGTTTTATTGATTGACCTGTATATATATTCGAGTTTAAGAATCTTGTTTGTTTTTGTTTCCAAGGTTGAAAACAAATGAGTGTAAACAGTTTTACATAACTTTGTATTTCAGCACAATATACTTCTGTAAAATTGATTCCTCCTTGCACTCCCCGATAAAACCTGACCTGGTAAAAAATAAAAGTAACCATTGATAGAGGTGCCGTCCAGACTTTCGACTGAACCTGTTTTTGACCTGTGCCTTAAGGTGCAAAGAATCGGCCTTCAACCTGTAACTATAGAAGGTTTGAGGAAAAATTAAGTATAAAAAAAGCTATCCGAATAGATAGCTTTTGGTATGTTTAAAGGTGTAAACCTTATTTTTTCTTTATTTTACGATCGTCGTCTTCGTCTCTATTAGGATCTGTAATTGTAAAAGTAGAATCGCTTCTTACACCATCACCAAAAGATCCACGAGTGTTAGACTTGTTTGTATAATCGTTATCATCTCCAAAACCTTTAGTTAATTGAAAGTCTTCAGACAATTGATTATTGTTCATGTTTGGACGAATTTCTTCTTTCTTACAACTTGAAATTGTGAAGAGTGTAAAGCCAATAAAAATGTAAATGTATTTTTTCATGACGACGGGTTTTTAGTAAATCGTATTATCAAATATATAATAATTAGTCAGTTATCCCAAATATTGTTTCATTATTTTGAATGTAACGACAGTTCCATTGAGTAAACGGTTATTTTCTTTGATTTGGTGGGGACCTATCATCTCTATCGAGCGTTCAGAAATTTTTTGAAGTAATTCTATTCGACCTTTAGCTATAATCATTCCTTGTGACCTGTGGTTGTCAAGGTCTTCTTTCTTGTTGGTTTGCGAGTTTTCTATTCCTACACCATTGTCTTTAATTTCAATGCGAATATGGTCGAAGTGGTCTGAAATAATAATTTCAATTTTTCCTTTTCTATCTTTTAGTGGCAAGACACCATGAATAATACTGTTCTCAACAAAAGGTTGAAGAAACATGGCTGGTACCTTTAATACTTCCGTTTCTACTCCGTCTTCAATTTCAATAGCATAATCAAAGCGATCTATAAACCGCATACTTTCCAAATCTAAATAGAGCTTTAATCGCTCTATTTCATCCGATAAAGCGACCATACCGTCTTTATGGTATGAGCTGTCTAGGTTTTTACGAATGAGCTTCGCGAATCTAGAAAGGTATTTATTGGCTGATTTTGTGTCTGAGGTGTTAATGTAATATTGTATCGAATTTAGCGCATTGAAAATAAAGTGTCTATTCATACTTGCATTCAAAGATTGCTGTTCGAGTTTAGAAAGTTTGTTCTGAAACTCTAATCGCATTTGATAATTCTTATTGTCAAGGCGTTTTGTTCGTGCCCTATCTATGGTTAAAATGATGAAGATAATGACTCCTCCTACAATAGCAAAGAACCACCAAGTGAGGTAAAATGGAGGAAGCACTTCAATAGGAAGTTTGAAAACCGAGAAGGTTTGATTGTTACCGTTGCTTACTTTGAATTTAAAGGTGTATTGACCTGGAGGGAGATTAGTGAAACTGGCATTGGGGTTTTTAGTTGCTCTTGTCCATTCGCTGGAAAATCCTTCTAAGAAGTAACTGTACCTTAAACTACCTGGATTGGTCATGTATATTCCATCAAACTTAAAAGAAAGGTTTTTATCTGCATATTTGATGCTTAGTTTTTCATTGTTATTTTTTTGACTTAATGTGTAAACGCGTTTATTACTGAGCTCTTTATTGTTCACAATAATTGAGGTTAATTGTAATTTCGGCAAGGTGTTCTTGATGAGCGATGATCGAATACTGAGATCCATTTTCATTAATCCTGAAGCTGTTCCAAACCACAGGTATCTGTTTTTTTCTAAAAAATTTGAATTTAAGTTCGTCTCTAAATCGATTAGACCAGCAGTGATTCCATAACGATAAATAGTGTGATTGTAGATGTTTATTTCATAGAGTCCGTTATTGGTTCCAACGAACATAATAGAATCGTATTTTTGCAAAAAGTTGACAAACTCTAAACCTTCTTCCTTTTCTAGATAGAAGCGTTCAAACTCTCCTTTATTTTCAATAAATAAACCACTTTCTGTACCGACCCATAAACTTCCTTTGTCGTCAAGTTCGATACAGTTAATTCCGGAATCAAACTGTTTGCGCCGAATACTATCTCCAATTAACTTGTAGATTCCACTAGGTGCAGCCGCATAAAAAGACTTTTCATCGTTTTCAAAGTCTCTTAGGTTTGGAGCTTTATTGAGGGGGTGAAAAGCGTTGATCGTTTTGTTTTTAGCTTTGTCAAATAGAATTCCTCCTTCTGTAGTACTGATTAAAAACGTAGAATCATCAATAGAATGTATTCCTCGAATCCTATTGGAGGGCAGATTATCTTCTTCTATGTAAAAACTACTAAATTTCTTGTAGTTGTAAGAAATCAAACCATAGTTTGAAGCAAATAGAACGAGATCTTTATCGCTGGCAATTTGCCACACAGGGCTGGTGATAAAATCAATCTTTTCAATTTTTCCTTGCGGGTTGACTTTAAACACCCCTTGATCTATAGTAGAAATCCATTTATTGTTATAGGAATCTATCTCCATGGCAATGATGATATCACTAGGATATCCACTGCTGCTATTATAGTAGGTGAATATTTCATCAGTAAAACGAATTAAACCTTTACCGTTTGTTCCTATCCAGATATTATTTTCAGCATCTTCAAAAATAACATCTATATCATTCGAAGGTAAACCTAATTCCTCGGTGATAGTTAATGTATCCGTTTCTTTGAGTACTAATATGCCATTTCGTGAATTGATCCATTTGGATCCGTTGTGGTCAACAATTACATTTCTAAATAAAAAATAATGGTCTTCAATCAGTGGACTTATTTTTCCTTTTGTTAAGTCAACATTGTAAAATGTTCTGTTGAATGATGTGGCCAAAAGCTTTCCATTGTGTTGGGTAACTCCCGAAAAAGAGATGTCGTTGGAGTGGTCAATTAATTGAGATTTTTCACCATCAAATGAATACAATCCTGTACGTGTTGCTAAGTATATCTTTTCATTTACTTTCGTGAGACTTCGTATTCTTAGCGGGCTACCTTTTATGTGTTCTAAGGTGTTTTTTTTGGCGTTCAAGACAAATAATCCAGCTCCATTGGTACCTATATATAGGGTTGAATCAATTTCGGCAAATCCTGAAACATCTACTAATGTATTTGGATCAGAATAGGGGATTGAAGTAAAGGAATTGTCATTTTTTTTTATAGAAATACCTTGTGGATGACCTATGTATAGAACTCCATTGATGAATTGGAGTTTAGTTATTCTATTGTTGAGTAAGCCGTTGTTTCGACCAAAGTTTTTAAAATTTTCACCATCAAAACGTGCTAATCCACCATAGGTTCCTATCCATAAATAACCCGCATCATCTTGTGCAATAGTGTTGACTTGTGATTGAGGTAATCCTTTGCTAGTGTTGTACTGGATGAATGAAAATCTTTGGGCCAGTACTGTTCCTGAGAAAAAAAGTAGAACAATTAAAACTAGAATTAACCTCATGCTTTACCTTTGATGGTTTTTAAAAAGGCACTTACTCTATTGCGAGCAACAGGGAGTTCAACATCGTTCTTTAACAAAACTGAATATCCGTCTTCACTGATGTATTCTTTGATCATATCCAAGTTGATGATATAGGATTTGTGGATTCGGTAAAACTTTAGGGAGTTTAAAATCTCTTCGTACACTTTTAATGTTCTGGTATCTAGGTAACGTGTACCATCTTTAAAGTAAATCATGGAACAATTCCCACTAGCTTCGAGATAGGCAATATTATCATCTTCAACAATTTTCACTCCTTTAGTATGGGAAATAGCAATGCGGTTGGTTGCTTTATTGTGTATTAAACGATCGGCCAAATTTTGAAGTGCGTTGAAGTAATTATCGTAGTTTTCAGGGTGCTTTGTGAATGTCTCTTTGGTAGCAATGAGCTTGTCAACAGCTGTTCTTAAATCATCTTCGTCTATGGGTTTTAAAATGTAATGTACAGCATTGGTTTGAAAAGCACGAATGGCATAATCTTTAAAAGCAGTAACGAAAACAACTAAGAAATTTCTGTTCTCCAATCGCTCCAAAAGGTCAAATCCTTCTGAACCACTGGGCATTCTAATGTCCAAAAAAACAACATCTGGCTGTGCGCTTTTAATGATACTTTCAGCTTCATCTATATCACCTGCTTCGCCTATTACATCAATTTCAGGACAATAATTTTCTAGCATGATTGCCAGGTTCTTTCTTGCTAAGTCTTCATCATCTACAATAATTGCGCGTAGTTCCATTTTTCGTTTGTTTTGAACTAAAATAAGAATAATTTAAGATTAAATAATTGATAAGAAATTTTTTCTCATGTAAAGTAAGTGTAAGATGAATGCATTTGATGCAATTTTCACTTTACATGTTTCCGTTGGTTTACTGAAATAATCCGTTGAATCAATGGTTAGGTGTGTTAAGGTTTTTGAATCTGAAGATTAGTTCTTAAAGCTTATATTGATAATGAATTCTTAAAATTATAGTTATGAAAAATCAATACAAAAATCAGATGAGCGTAGATCTTTGGGTGTTTAATGATAATGGCAATTAATGTGCCGAAATTTCAACGAATTGAATTACAGTGGAGAAATAGAGGTTTTCGTCTTTAACAATTGGAGGTTCGTCTAATAATTGGAGCTTTAGTTCTTTATAATAAAAGCACCTGTTACTTTTGTTATAGAACCAAACTTAAAACTGATGCTAGCTCCTAATGTGAATTCACCAGATGCACCAAAGGTAAAATTGATCTCAAATAAGTTGATTATTGAGACATCAATTAATTCGAAATTTAATTATGCCCTTTCTAAACCCGATGGTTCTGTTCTTCAAAAAGGAATTTTTGAAGAAGAGGTTGAATTAAATATCGAAGCGTTAGAAGCATCCAATTGTATGCAATTAGATCTATTCGACGGAAACCAACATTTCACTTATAACTTTGTTGTTCCAAAATCTGATTCAAAAGAGTAACTACTTCATCAGTTGATTCATCATGACCCATATGGCCAATATCTTTGATGAGTCTATAATTAACCCCTGTTTTTTCTGCTGTTTTCAGCATGTCTCCTGCGTCAATTAATGGATCAAATTCACCTTGAATTACATGTGCCTTTTTTCCTAATATTTTCAAAACTCCTGTTTTATCTTCACGGTCCCGCATGGCATATAAGGTCTGAACAATTGCTTCTTCATCCATGTTGTAAGCGTCTTCGATGAGGTGATTGATTTGCGTTTCAAATCGTTCAGGTTTATGATAAAGACTAGGAATTGCTTCTTTTAAAAATAAAATCTTACTGTACTGTACAATTTTAGCGACTCTATTTCTATCGGATTTCTTAGCAAGTGGGTCTGCCCATGGATGAGAATGCAGTAAAACAACTTGGTTCAGTTTTAGATGCTCATCTTCTGCAAGGTGCAGGGCTGTGTAGCCTCCCAACGAATGACCAACAATTGAAAATTTCTCGATGCCTATATGTTCCAGGGTGATCTTTACCCACTGGGTAATGAGTTCCAGACTTAAATCTTCTTTGGGAAGTATTGATTCTCCATGACCTGGAAGTTCAATGCAAATGGCTTTAATGTTTGGTAAGCCCTGAATTACCTTGCGCCACATGGCATTGCTTTCCAAAAAGCCATGCAAAAAAACAACAGGATAGCCTTCCCCGACTATCCTGTAATTTAATGTGTTTAAATTCTTATTCATTAGCTATTCATGTAGTCTTCAACTTCATCTGCTTCTAAAGGTAAACCTGGCATCATGTTGATGGGGGCTCCTTTTTCTTGAACAATTAAGTCATCCTCTAAACGTATTCCTAAACCTTCTTCCGGAATGTAGATTCCTGGTTCACATGTAAATACCATTCCTGCTTGGATGGGTTTGTGGTATAACCCTGAATCATGAGTGTCTAATCCAATAAAGTGAGATGTTCCGTGCATAAAGTATTTTTTATATGCAGGCCAGTTTGGATCCTGATTTTTAATGTCAGTTTTATCGATTAATTTAAGTTTTAGCAATTGTTCTTGCATCAACAATCCTACTTCTTTATGATATTCTGGAATTAAAGTTCCTGGAACAAGTAGTTTTTCCGCTTCTTTTTTTACATGAAGAACAGCATTGTAAACTTCTTTTTGACGCGGTGTGTATTTACCGTTTACGGGTACAGAACGCGTTTGATCTGCTGCGTAATTAGCATATTTTGCACCAAAGTCCATTAGAATCACCTCTCCATCTTTACATTCTTGATTGTTTTCAATGTAATGTAAAACACAAGCGTTTTTCCCAGATGCAATAATTGGGGTATATGCAAATCCGTTGGAGCGATTTCTAATGAATTCGTGGATGATCTCTGCTTCAATTTCATGTTCCCATACTCCTGGTTTGATGAACTTTAATACACGCTTGTAGGCTTTTTCTGTAATATCACAAGCAGTCTGCATTAAATCTAATTCGATGTCCTCCTTAACACTGCGGATTTCATGCAAAATAGGGGCGCTTTTATGTACTTGATGTGCTGGATAACGTTTTTTACATTCAATGATGAATCGGTCTTCTCGTGTTTGCGTTTCAGTGTTTGCACGTAAATGTTCGTTGGTATTGAAATAAATACCTTCAGCTTCCGCCATCATGCTATTGAAGATCGTATCAAATTGATCTAACCAATATACCGTTTTTATTCCAGCGGTTTCAAATGCTGCCTCTTTGGTTAACTTCTCACCCTCCCAAACGGCTATGTGATCGTTTGTTTCTTTTAAGAATAAAACTTCACGGTGCTTTTCATCTGATGCGTTAGGAAACAATACTAAAATGCTTTCTTCTTGATCAACTCCCGATAAATAAAAAATATCTCTGTGTTGCTCAAATGGCATTGTGCTATCTGCACTTATTGGGTATATGTCGTTAGAGTTAAATACCGCAACCGTATTTTCCTTCATTCTTTTTGTGAATTTTGCGCGGTTTCTCTCAAATAATCTTTTGTCTATTCTTTCGTATTTCATTGGTTTGTATTTTTTACTTATTGCTAATGTTAAGCGCATTTGTATTGTGTTTGGGCAAGATATAAAATCTAGTGGGGAATTTAAAGAAATGTGGTCTTTTTATCACTACGTAAATAGATTACGTTCTGCACTTGTAAGTTTGTCATGTAATTAAAAACAAGAGATATGAAAAATGCTTTTAGAAATATGACGATTCAGCACATTCAAATTGAAGAACGTACACAGTTGGCCGAGGTTGAAGTTCAATTTGTTCAAGATAAAGTGTTTATTGAAACAGTATTGGTTTTAGGCCCTACAGAATTAAACCAACTTTTCGCAAAATTAAATAGTCAAGGTGTTTCCATTGATCTAAGCGAAGATTTTGAGTATTATTCAACACCTCAAGGAATGTTGTATACTTTAAACTTCAGCAAACGAAATTGGGACCAAATTGAAATTGAATACTTTTCACCAAAGCAACCGGTGAGACAAATCAGAGCTTAGGCTTCTGCCTTAGATTTCAGTAATCCTAAAATGTCTTTAATATTAATTAGTTTGAGGAGGAAGAGTAGAAGTACGCCGATAATAATCGTTGTAATTAAACTCCAAAGCACTCCAAACTTTTCGTTTAGGATGAATGCGGTGAAAGTATAGATTCCGGCCAGAATACAAACCCGAATGATGGTTGGCCAATGAATAGAAAATTGAAAAACTTTCATCACTAATCCTAGTTGCAATAAAGCAGTTGCAGATTGCGTAATTACGGTTGCAATTGCAGCACCCTCAGCCTCCATTCTTGGAATTAAAATAAGGTTTAGACCGATGTTTACTCCAATTCCAATAAGTGCCATCCTATTGAGTAAACGTAAACTATTGTTTGCTGTTAAAAGTGTTCCAAAAACATGAGAAAGTGAAAGGGGAATGAAACTCAGAATTAGCCATATAAAGACCTGGCTTGAAGCATCTATATTGTTTTTGTAGATCAGCGAAATGGTCAGCTCGGAATTGATGGCTAACCCTACACCGACCACAATAGCAACCCCGGTCAATAGTTTTCCCGCCATTTGAAGAATAGGTTGAATGATAACTTTTTCACTAATCATGCGAGAAAACATTGGAAGTAGAATTCCTGCCACTAAAAAGGCAAACATATTTACGGCATCTAATAACCTAAAACCTTGGGCGTAAATTCCTGCTTGTTCTTTTCCATTGGGCAGCATTCTTTCAATCATCACTGAATCCATTCGTGTATAGAGCATCATAAGTAGAATCAGAATGGCAAACGGTGTGCTTTTTTTTAGAATGGCAATCGAGAATACTTTGTTGGCTTTTATTCGGATTTTTCCAATTTTCACCCAAGTCAATAATAATCCAACGATCAAAGTTGATGCATAAGCAAAGGTTTGAGCGTAAATGAACCATTCTATTCTGAATGCTTGTGAGGTAAAACTTCCATAAATTAGTAACAGTGAAATGATGATTAGCAATAAACGATCGAGAATAGAGAGTAAAGCATCAATTTTAAACAAATGAAGTCCTGCGAAATTACTTCTAAGGTACAGGATCAGCCCAGCTAGAATTTGATTGAACACAAAAAAACTCAACAAATACATTTCTTGATCAGAATACCCAACAATCAAAGCAAAACCGATGGTGATAATGAGGTATAGAATACCCAACATCATTTTTAGTCCTAGGTATGAACCGATATATTTTGTTAGTGAGGTGGGGTGTTGGGCTGTGTTTTTGGTGTTATAATTCGTAACTCCAATGTCGAGAAATATATTGAATAAGAAAGAAAAATTAAGCAAGGAAAAGTACATTCCATAGGATTCAGATCCAACTATATTTTGCACTTGAACATCTATCCCAAAAATGTAGAATGGTTTGATGAGCACATTCAATAGGATGATGAATAATAAATTGCCGAGGAATTTCTTTTGCATGCAAGGACTTCTTATTTTTAAGCCAAGACAAATATAATAAAAGGAATGATTAAGATTTTACTCTTTCTCAGAACTATGTGAACCAAGTAGATGAAAGAAGTGTTATTAATATATAAACCTTAACTTTATAATATGGAGCATGAGCAAATAACAGAATTGATAAAAGCACAGAATATTTTCTTCAATACGAATTCGACAAAGGAGATAAAGTTTAGAGTGAAACAACTCAAGCAATTAAAAACTGCTTTGAAGAGTAATGAAGAGAAAATGTACAAAGCAATTTACAATGATTTTAAAAAATCAAATTTTGATGCTTTTACCAATGAGTTAGCGTTGGTGTATTTAGACATTGACGAGGCTGTTTCCAAAGTGCAAAAATGGTCCAAACGAAAGCGGGTAAGAACTAACTTATTGAATTTTCCAGCGAAGAGTTATATCTATCCAGAGCCTTTAGGGACTTGCTTGGTAATTGGAGCATGGAATTATCCTATTCAACTTTCTTTTGCTCCAGTTGTGGCTGCAATTGCTGCTGGAAACACCGTGGTGTTAAAGCCCAGTGAGGTGCCTTCTGAAACAAGCAATATTATTGCAGAAATTGTCAATTCTAATTTTGAGTCATCATTTTTCCATGTTGTTGAAGGAGGGGTTGAGGTCACCACAGATTTGCTAAGCATGAAGTGGGATAAGATCTTTTTTACGGGAAGCATAAAGGTGGGGAGAATTGTTTATCAAGCTGCTGCAAAACACTTAACGCCGGTAACTTTGGAGCTGGGAGGGAAGAGTCCAGCATTTGTTTCTAAAAACTGCAATCTAGATGTTGCCGTGAACAGAATTGTCTGGGGGAAATTTTTGAATGCTGGTCAAACTTGTATTGCTCCAGATTATATTTTGGTTGAATCTTCAATTCAAGATGAGTTTTTACAAAAAATGAAGAACAGAATTCTAGAAATGGATTTTGCATTGAAGAATGAAAATTATGTTCAGATCATCAATGACGCCAATTATGATCGTCTTAAAGGACTGATTGATGAAGAAAAGGTATACTTTGCCGGTGATTTTGATCCAGCCACGCGATATTTTCCGCCTGTGTTGATGAAGAATGTTGATTTCTCTGATCGGATCATGGAAGATGAAATTTTTGGTCCTATTTTACCGGTTATTCCTTATGAAGATTTGTCTTGGGCCATTCATCAGGTGAAAAAACAGCCTAAACCTCTGGCGTGCTATATGTTTTCAAACAACAGTTCATACAAAACCAGAATTATTGATGAAATTTCCTTTGGTGGAGGGGCTGTAAATGATACAATCATGCATATTGCAAACAGTCAATTGCCTTTTGGTGGGGTAGGAACTAGTGGAATGGGAAGTTACCATGGAAAGGCTGGGTTTGATACTTTTACACACCATAAAAGTATTTTAAATAAGGTAACTTGGTTGGACCCAAGTGTGAAATACCCACCTTATTCACCCAAGAAATTAAAACTGATCCGCTGGATTATGGGAGTGTAATTAAGGTGTCCAGTCCTTGTCAGAAATATGTACAGTGCCTTTAAAAAGCGCAATCGTTTTCTGGTCTTGATTGCAAACGGTAACTTGATAAACACCAATGGTTTTTCCTCTGTTTAATTCTTTGCAGGTAGCGACTAAAATGTCCCCAGTTTTTGCAGGGCGAGTGTGTGAAATAGAGGTTTCTATACTCACGCATTGTTTTCCGTGTGCGTTTGCAGCGAATGCTAAAGCCGAATCTGCAAGGCTGTAGGATATGCCTCCATGGGCAATTAAAAAACCGTTGACCATTTCTGGAACAACGGTTGTTTTTAATATTGAATAACCGGGTTTAATATCTACAACTTCAATGTTCATCCATTGAGAAAAAGCATCTTTTTCCATCATTTTTTGAACAATTGATTTGGCCTCCATAGGTTATTAATTAATCGACAAAGGCTCTGTTCATCAAAGCGATAAGTGCAATGCCAACAATGAAAACATTTGTTGCCAAATCTTCTTCCATCACAGCTCCTGTTTCATCTGCACCACTGATTTCATGGACAAGGAAAGAAAGCATCATGGGTTGATTACATAGACTATTGATTAAGTCTTCATCATCGGTTTCCATATATTCATCTAAGGTTTGAATATATTCCTCTTGAAACTCATCGATAATTGTTTCGTCAATTTTTTTCATTTTAACGCCTTGCATCGCTGCTGCTTCAGAAAAAATATTGAAATAATAAATAAGATAATCCAAAAGACTATCATTTTCATATTCAATTGCGGAAGATAAAATGTATCCAACAAAAACATCTTGTGCAAGTACATGCGTTTCAGATAGTTTTTCTAAACTGTCTTCGGTTAATCCATCAATTTTCAGAACTGCTTCTGTAATGTATTTCTCTGTAATTTGTGCCATTCTTTAATTGTTAAGAGTAAATTGCTTTTAGACTTAAATCCATTGATTTAACAGAGTGTGTAAGTGCTCCAGAAGAAATGTACTGGATTCCAGTTTCTGCATAACCACGAATGTTGTCTTTGGTTATTCCTCCCGACGCTTCTGTTTCAATAGTGTTTGGTATTTTAGGAAGAACAGCTTTGATTTGCTCTGGTGTAAAATTGTCGAGCATAATTCGATCAACATTTCCTACTGCTAAAACTTCATCAAGCTCTTTCTCATCACGAACTTCAATTTCAATCTTGATGTCCAAATTATTTTTTTTGAGGTAATTATTTGCACTCACGATTGATTTTTCAATTCCCCCAGCGTAATCAATATGGTTGTCTTTTATCATGATCATATCATACAATCCAAAACGGTGATTGTGCCCTCCTCCAATTTTCACAGCCCATTTTTCTAAGGCACGAATTCCTGGAGTGGTTTTACGTGTGTCTAGGAGTTTAGCATGTGTTCCTGCAATACTGTCAACAATCGATCTTGTTTGTGTTGCAATTGCACTCATGCGCTGCATGAAATTAAGGACTAAGCGTTCAGTAGCAAGAATTGATCTGGATTTACCTTCGATTTCGAAAACGATATCACCGAACTTTACTTTTTCACCATCCTGAATATACTGGGTGATTTTTAGCGTGGGATCGTAATGATGGAAAATCTTTTCAGCAAGTTCAACTCCAGCAATTACTCCATCGTCTTTTACAAGTAATTTTGCTTTCCCTACTGCATTTTCAGGTACACAAGAAAGTGAAGTGTGGTCTCCATTTCCTAAATCTTCTTTAAATGCAAATTTTATTATTTCGTCAATCATGGTACAAAATTAATTAGAAAAATGGATTGCCCTCTTTTGCTTACTTGTTTTTCCATGCGATATCGGTTAAAACCCGATATTCAGCTTCATTGCTTCCACCAACAACGGTAAACTCTATGTCTACTGGGCGAAACTTATACTTGTCCAAATTGTTTAATAAGTCTTCTATGAATGGTGTCATTTCATCAATACGAAGTGCTGTGGTGTAACGTTCCTGATTTTGTGGTTTGTTCTCACCCAAGAGAATAAACAAATTATCGGCTTTAATAACACTGATGAAATGCGTTTGAAATTCACCTGATCCATTTAAAATTTTGTTTACCTTTTCTAAAGAATGATGTTCAGTTGCAATGTTTTTCCAATTTTCGAATTCTATTTGGGTATAATCTTGAGCTTTTCTTGTTTGGGTAATTACTGGCATGTCATCATTATAAAGCGTACGCTTTTCAATATAGTTGGTGATGTTAGAATCTATCCAAACATCAGCAAGTTCTATAAAAGCAATAAGCTTTTGGTCTTCAAGGTAGTAGTTTCTTTCTCCTTGTGGTCTGAAATTACCATCAATGAATTGCTCTGTAATTTTCATTGGAAAACCATCTTCGTTTAGGAAGGCTGTAACTTGAATGAATTCTGAACCATGGTCCTTAGTTTGCTTTTCCCAGCGAAGTGATTTTACAACACGCGATGGATCAATTCGCTCATCGATTTCAATGATTTTTTTTGCATTTGGATATTGCATAAATGCAACTTGATTTGGATGGTCTTCTCCTTCTTCAGATGAAAGTGTTTCTTCAGTTTCTATGGCGTTGTTTTCTCCAGCTTCTGCAGTTTTTTCTTTTTGATCGCAAGATAGGGTAAAGCCTGTAAGGAGTATACAGAATAAGAATACTTTTATGTTTTTCATCGTTTTTTTATATTAAAAATGTCCGTGACAAACCTGCCACGGACATTAAAATTAATAATATTTATTTATTTAAAAATAATTGTCATCTCAACACGTCTGTTGGCTTGTCTACCTTCTTTCGTGTCATTTGACTCTATTGGTTGTGTTTGACCAAAGTAAAGAACAAATAATCTTTCTTTTTCAATTCCTCTTTCAATCATGAAGTCCCTTACAGACTCTGCACGTTTCTTCGAAAGAATTAAGTTGCTTTGTGCGTTTCCAACATTGTCTGTGTGACCCGCAATTTGTAAACTCCAGTCTTCTTTCTTCAACAATACTTCTGCAAGTTCATTCAATGATTCTATAGATTCTTGCTTGATTGTTGCACGAGCAGTTTCAAACTCTAGATTGTCAAATGCAGTTTTAAGAATTTCTTGAACTTCTTCGTCGATTTCTGGACAACCATTGTTTTCAACTGGACCAGGCGTTTCTGGACAGTCATCATCTTTATCTGGTACACCGTCTCCATCTGTATCAGTATAAGGACAACCGTTGTTTTCTTTCGGACCAGGTAAGTTTGGACATTCATCGTCTTTGTCTAAGATACCGTCACCATCTGTGTCTGGCCATGGACAACCGTTGTTTTCTTCAGGACCTGGTATTTCAGGACATTCATCCAAGAAGTCTAAAACTCCATCTCCATCGGTGTCAGGACATCCATTGTATTCTTTTGGACCAGGTACATCTGGACAAGCATCTTCGAAATCAGGAATACCGTCGCCATCAGTGTCAGGACATCCGTTGAATTCAGCTAGACCAGCCTCATTTGGACAATCGTCATCTTTGTCTGGAATTCCGTCTCCGTCAGTGTCAGGACATCCATTGAATTCCGCTAAACCAGCTTCTTCTGGACATTCGTCATCTTTATCTGGAATACCATCTCCGTCTGTGTCAGGACATCCGTTGAATTCAGCCAATCCTGGCGTCATCGGACAATCGTCCTCAGAGTCTTGAATTCCATCACCATCCGTATCAGGACATCCTCTAAACGCCCATACTCCCGGTACATCAATACATTCGTCTTTTTTGTCGGATACCAAATCATTATCAATATCACTTGGATGACCATAAAGTACAGGTACACGCAGGCCTGCATAGAACCCAGCACCTCTTACTTTTCCTCCTGGGAATAATGTTTTTAAATCAGGTACCCCAACAGTTAGAGGACCTAGACGCAATCCTAATCCTGCTCTAAATCCTGCATGTGGATTATAGGATAGAGGGACACCCACACCAGCCCACTTAAAATCGTAAGTTGGAGTCACCGAGAATTGGTTCATCATACGAACGTTTGTAGCATTCGATTTTGGGTTAACATTAATGTATGCTGTAGCATTCACATAAAAGTCCTTGTAGATGTTGTAATCAAACTGAAAACTAATTGCCGTTGGCGTATTCATGTAATAGGTTTCAGAAGTGTCTTCACTGGCTGTCCAATCAGGGTCATTTTGGATTAAACTATCAACAATTTGAGTGAATTGCCCTGGTGTTTCAGCATCATCAAAAATGGTTAAATCTAGTTGTGTAGTGTTTACACTAAAGTTTCTACTCTTATCTGCTTTGGTGAATTGCATTCCTCCGAAGTCAAGGAGTGAGAACCCAGCACGAATTTTATACTTGTTACGGTCTCTTCTCCAAATGTTGGTTTCACCGTCCATGTCGTATTTATATTCTTTCCAATCAGGTCTCCATTCGTAAACAACTCCCAAATCAACTCCTATTCCTAATTTTGAAGTCAATTTATAGAAATCTCCAAAAGTCGTTGTTCCTGAAGTGTTGGAAAAATATCGATCTATATTCTCTGAATACCCAAAGTTAAAATCACCACGCATTGTTGTAGCCGTATCCTTGTTTAATAATTCGAAGTCTAAATCTTTAGAGTAAACATAAGAAGAAGCAATCCCTTGGTTGAATTTTAAACGTCCTCCAACTTTCCAGAAATGTTCACCTTCATCTGCTAAAACTTGCGCATAATTAACTCCATATTCGGCCCATACTAAAGCATTTTGAGACAGTAATGAACCGTCTATTTTTGTGCTCCAAAGAGGATTGTAATTTAAGCCTTCCTCTGCAAGTTTTAAAACTTGTGGGTTAATTTCATCTAAATTGTTTATAAATCGCAACTTTGCAGAGAACCCTACAGCTATCTTTGGGTTGATGTGAAACATGAAATTCAAAATATCTAGCTGAGAACTCAGATATGCACCCCGGGCTTTAGCATTTGGATCATTGTAGTCTTCTATGTTATGAAAGTAATTCTCGTACAAGTTCGGTGTACTTTGCCATGCGGTGTCTTTTCTTAAGGAATGCAACCAACTTCTTTTAGGCAGAATACTAGCGTCAAAATATTTAGCATTTTGCCAACCATCAACATTGACGCTAAATAGGTTAACATCAACCATGAATCGGTTGTCTACTATCGATGCCGGTTGGAGGTCGGCCCCCATGATTCCAGCGTAATTACTATGGATAACTCCAAGGTAATTTTGAGCCTTTGAAGTAGGGATGTTGAGTAACAAAAACGCAAAAATCGTTATTGTCAAAAACTTAATTTTCTTCATAAACCTGTAGTTTAGTGTTTCGTAAAGTGTTTCTTAAATAGAGTAATCTCTAAGACAAATCTAATAAAAGCAATTAGAAATACGACTTTGAGACTAGTATTTATTCTTATAACAAATAATTGATTGGGCAATTATCGTATAAGTGTAAAGTGTATTGTCGTTTTTATTGAAGTAGGAAATCGTTTTATTTCTACCTTCTTTTGGAAAGCCTTCAAGTGTTTCTCCTAGTTTGTTGAATGCATGGATCTTGTTTTGAAGATAATCAAAAACAACACTTGTTTTGCTTGCTGAATGGTAGTCGAATGCACCTACTTCATTGAATGGTAGTTGTTTACTGTAAAGAATTTCATTGTCATGATTAAATACCTTGAAATTGTTGCCGTTAGAAATGATAAAGTATTCAGCGTTGACTTTAAATAACTGACCGTTATCAATGAGTCGAGCATCTTTGTTTTCTACTCCTTTTATATCTGAGACTTGACTGTAAACTTTTCCGTCCTTCTGAAAATAAGTGATTACTCGTCCCTTATATTTTATCGCATGTTGAACTGTCGTTTTACCGATTAGTTGAGCCTTAGCAGGTGTTTCTAGGTATCCGAGGTACTGTTGAAAGTCAGCGTTAACAGCCCACACCCTTAAGTTCCCCTTAATGTTTAACGCATAAGGAGTTGAAACGATTCCTTCTTTTCCAACCTGAATGATGTTCAGTTCAAGTCCAGCGCTGTTCAACATGATGATTTCTCCTTGTTGGTTACCAATTAAAAAACGTTTGGTCCCATTCCATACAAATTCACTGATCCCCGTTGTTAAATCGTGCTCTGATTGGTAAGGGAAACCTCCTACATCATTTCCGTTTAAATCAATTAAATGAATTTGTCTTTTTGTACGGAATAAGAATTGGTGTTTGTTGTTATTGAATACATCCACCACCATAACTTCTCCTTGAATTGGAGATTTAACATCGCCTTGCCATAGGGTCTTGCCATTTGGACTTACAAGTTCATACTTCCCTGATTGGTCATAACTTAAAACAGAGGTACCATTCCTTAAATGATCAGTGATTGGAACTAATTTATAAGTTTCATGCTTCACCGAGGTTGACCACGTTGTTTTATCAGCAAGGTTTAATTGTTCACTTGGCGGTTGTGTATTCACCTCAAACATGAGTTTGTTTTTCCATGTTAAACTGGCTTTTTTATCCATTGAAATGTCACGCATATTAACATGGGAAGGGAGTCCACCAAAAAACTGCTCTTGACGGTCTGGACTCAAAGCTAAAGTTTTTCCTAGCTGGTAATTAACCAAAATCTTTCGGGCAATACTTTTTGATTCAATAAATAAGACTTTATCTTCAATTTCAATAACATAAAATCGGGACTTTTCCTTTAAAGGGAAGTCATGGGTAAGTTGAAAACCACTAAATGAGTGCATGTCTTCTAAAACAAGTACAGAATCCTCGTTTTTAGATTGTTCGATTAAAATTAAGCTTGGGGTTTGTTGTGAGCGATAATCGCTTACCAAAATATGGTGTCCTTCGTAATCAATAGTCACATAACCTTTATCAACCCATAAATTCATAGGGCCATCTTTAAAAATAGAATCTTTGCTCGCTGCAAAGAAACGCTCTTTAAATAAATAGGATGAGCTTGAATGCGGAATGACAGAGGAGAAGATTGGAATATCTTTTACCGCTTCACCATACACCGCGTTGGGTTCGCTAGATCTGTATTCGAAAAATCCTTTGCTCAAATTGTATACATCTGTTCGTTTCCATTGTTGACCAAGATTCACCCAAAAATTTGCAGAGGCTTTTTTATCACCTTCAAGCAAAAGGTTTTTAGTGAGTTTATTTTCACAGTATTGGTAATCTTTTGAAATCATTAGGTGTCTACCTTCAAATTTATAAGTAACATCCTTTAGTTTGAAAAAGGAGTTGATGTGGGCAGCCTCAGCGCTTTTCCATTTACTGTCTTTTTCGAAAATAATAATCGCACGATTACCGCTTGCATAAATTTTCAATCCTTGATAAGGTAAAGAGTCAAGAGCTGGTAATGTGAGGGCTAAGGGGTTACCTTTAATGGCTTCAAAGTAATTGGCATCTTTTGTTTCCTCAAATTTATTAATCAGTAGTATGGATTGATCTTCATTGCAAAAGACGTTCTCCGGATTTACAGTATTGTCTACATTAATCCATAACTCATAACTTGAATAAGCAATCCAAGCAATGGCAGACAATACTATACTGATAAGAATAAAACGCTTCATCCAATTATTTTTTTCAAAACTAAGGCTTAAAGATAAACAATCTCACTGCTTTGATGAATTTTATTAACGAATTAATGTTCTTTTGGATAATACAGTTGAGATTTAAGAAAAGAATTAAAGCTTAAATGTTTTTCTGTGATATTTTGTTGCTCCGTATTGAAGAACAGCAGCTTTGTGCGCCTTTGTTGGATAGCCCATGTTTTTTTGCCAATCATATTCTGGATGTTCTTTGTGAATGTTTTGCATAAATTCATCCCTAGCTTCTTTGGCCAGGACTGATGCAGCAGCAATGCTAAGGAATTTAGCGTCACCTTTAACAATGCATTCATGTGGAATTTCAGGGTAAGGATTGAATCGATTCCCGTCGATCAATAAAAGCTCTGGCTTTTGATTTAATCCATCAACGGCCTTATGCATGGCTTCAAAACTGGCGTTAAGAATATTGATCTCATCAATACGTACTTGGTCTATAAAGGCAACCGAATAAGAAAGAGCCATTTCTTTTATGAGAGGGACCAATTGCTGACGTTTTTTGGCGCTTAATTGCTTTGAGTCATTTAATGTTGGTATTATACAATCTTTAGGGAGAATTACAGCAGCAGCAACCACTGGTCCAGAGATGCATCCTCTTCCTGCTTCATCGCATCCAGCTTCTATTTTGTCTTCTGTAAAATATGGATTCATTTTGTTCTATTTTCATTTCGGTGAGTAAATATAAAAATCTATCTCAGTATTTAGAATTATTCAATTTGAATCGTTTATAAAAGAGATTTATGAATTTTTGTATTGAGTTTTCCTTGTTTTGACTTACATTTGAAGAAGACTAGTGCGTTTAATTTGATGTTTTAGCCTAGTATTCACCATCGTGGCACATGTTTTGACCGAAGGTTATTAAATAAATAAAATAAAGAAGTTAATTTGTAGATGCAACTTTTTATCCGCATATTTAGTCTTCTTTAAAAATAAATAGAGTTATGAAAAAAATAATTACACTTATCGCAATAATGTTTTTCGCTTTAGTGAGCTTTGCTCAAACTGCTAAAGTAGAAGGAGATAAAGATCTTTTGAAAGCCAATCTCGCTAAAAAAGAAGTTATTTTTGTTATGCCAAGTGAAATAACCTCTGAAACTATTGATAAGTCAGCTCAATATTATACTGATTACTTCACAGTTGAGTATAGTGATGAAACTAAGGTTGCTAAAATATTGCTGATTTCTGAGGCAGAAAGTGACAGAAGGGTAATCATGAGATTTTTACTTTCTTCTGGAGTTAGAACCATCCAATTCGATGGAAATGATTACACCATCATGGAGTTTTACTCAAACTTTTTAGAATAGAAACTTAAGCTTAAATTGAATATAGAAAGGCTTTTCGAAATTATCGGAAAGCCTTTTTCTTTTATCCCTTTAATATTGAAAGTGCTTCAGTTATTTCTTGAGTAGGTGCTTGACAAGCAAAGTCTTCGCAAATGTAAATGGTGCTCTGTTGTGTAAATGCTTTGTCTTGCAAAAACGGAGTAGTCACTTTATTCCCGCCACCGTAAACCACATTTGGAATATAGCTTTCGCCCAATTCGTATCGAATTTGTACGGCGTCCTCACCTGTGATGGCTACTTCATGAAAAGGCTCGGTATATGAAAGTGCCAATAATGCCCAGTTAGAATATCCAGCGCCATACCTTGGCATTTGATCGTATACATTGGACAACATCTGCTTCGACATCTGAACATATTTATCAGAATGGTAGAGTTTACCAAGTTTGAATAAATTGTGCGCCATCACACTGTTGGAAGCAGGAATAACATTGTCATTGACCTCAAGCTTTCGAGTGAGCAATTCTGTATCCTTATCTGTGAAAAAGAACATTTTAGACTGCTCATCATAAAAATGATCGATCGTAAAATCCAATAATGTTTTGGCAAGGTTAATCCACTTCTGTTCAAATGTTGTTTCGTGAAGTGTGATAAAGGCATCAATAACATGAGCGTAATCTTCCAAAAAACCATTGATTTTTGATTTTCCATCTTTTCGTGTTCGGTATAGGTGCCCGTTGTCGTTGTTCAATTGATGATCGACCAACCAATTTGCTGTTTTTTTTGCTTCATCGATATAGTTCGTGTTTTGCAATGCTAAACCAGCTTCTGCTAGTCCTTTTATGGTCATTGCGTTCCAGGAAGTTAGTTGTTTGTCATCCAAACCTGGATGAGTTCTATGGTCTCTAACTTTATTTAGCTTTTGATGTGCAAGTTCTAATTGTTGTTCAAATTTTATGAGCGACATTCCTTTTTCACTGCACCATTCTTCCTTTGTAGACTTCCTTAAAAGAATATATTGATTATCCTCCCAATAGCCCACATCGTTTACATTATAGAATTCACTAAACCAATCAAAATCTTCTTTTAAAACATCTTGGAGCTCTGTCTTTGTCCATGTGTAAAACTTCCCTTCTACGCCTTCAGAGTCAGCATCTAATGCCGAATAAAACCCATGGTCTTTATGGCGCATTTCACGCATCATCCAAGCTATGGTTTGGTCAATTACATCTTTGTAAATTAACTGATTGTCGTGTTGATAGGCTTTCGCATAAACAGACAAAAGCTGTCCGTTGTCATAAAGCATTTTTTCAAAATGAGGAACCTTCCATAAATGGTCAACGGAGTACCTTGAAAAGCCACCTCCTAATTGGTCATAAATTCCGCCCAAAGCCATTTTTTTTAGCGATTTATGCGCGTGGTTTATTGCTGTTTGGTCGTTTAATTGGTAACCATAACGCAATAGAAATTCGAAATTATTTGGCATGGGAAACTTTGGGGCTCTGTTATCACCACCCTCTTCAAAGTCAAAGATTTGCTTCCATTTTTGAACCATCTCCGTTAATGTAGCAGGATCGAAATCTTGTTTTGGTTCCACAACTTCAACCAATTCTGAATTGATGACCCCTTCGGTGAGTTGTTTTGCATATTCCTCAACACGTGGTAAGTCTTCTTGATAGGTTTTCCATAGTTGTTGAATGATCTCCATCCAATTGTTTTTGGGGAAATATGTTCCGCCAAATATTGGACGACCATCAGGAAGCGCAAAACAGTTCAATGGCCAACCTCCTTGTTGGGTCATGAGTTGTACGGCGTTCATGTAGATTTGATCTACATCAGGACGTTCTTCTCTGTCGACTTTAATACACACCAAATATTTGTTCATGAGTTCTGCCACAGCTTCATCTTCAAAGCTTTCGTGTTCCATGACATGACACCAGTGACAAGCAGAATAACCAACGCTAATCAAAACAAGTTTCCCTTCGTCCTTTGCTTTTGTAAAAGCTTCTTCACTCCATTCGACCCAATTTACTGGGTTGTGTGCATGTTGGAGAAGGTAAGGACTACTTGAATTGATTAAATCATTGGTGTATTTTTTCATTGTATTTTAAAAGTTTAAAAACTGACCTAGGTTTATGTCTAAGTCTTTGAGGTTGATCTTTTTAGTTTGGTCAATGTGTTTTCTCACGGGAATTCCAACAACTGAAGCTTTAAGGACTCCCTCTAGTCTTAAGTTTACAGTTCCACCCGTAGCAATCTTCATTAGGGAAAGTAGAACTCCTTTTTCTAAAAGTACTTCTACCGGAACATTGTCTAGGGTAGTGGTCTTCCTTTTCATTTTGTATTTCTGAAGAAGCTGAGCATTTCCAATATACTTGTCGTTGAGGTAGAGTTTAAAAGAAGATTTTCTCACTTTCAAATTATAGCCATTTGGATTGTAGGCCGAAACATCAATGTTAAAAGATATTTTTTCTTTGTTTAATTCATCTAATTTAAAATTAGATACGCCTTTGAATTCTGGATCCTCTATACATCCTGTAGTAATAAACAGGACAGATAATAATACGACTAAGTACTTGAAGTTTTTCATATATTACTTGTTTAAGTTTGCAAATTCTTCATAAAAATAAGGGATCGTTTCAATTCCTTTATAGAAGTTGAATAAGCCATAATGTTCGTTCGGCGAATGAATAGCATCACTGTTTAATCCGAATCCCATCAATACTGTTTTCAATCCTAATACCTGCTCAAACAATGCCACAATAGGAATACTTCCTCCGCTTCTTAAAGGAATAGGTTTCTTTCCAAATGTTTTTTCCATTGCATTACTTGCAGCTATATAACCCTTAGAGTCGATTGGAGTTACAGCTGGCAAGCCACCATGGTGTGGATTTACCTTAACTGTTACAGATTCAGGAGCGATACTTTCAAAATATTGCTTAAACAATTCCGTAATTTCATCTGGATCTTGATGAGGTACCAAACGCATAGAGATTTTCGCAAAAGCTTTTGAAGGCAATACTGTCTTGGCTCCTTCACCAATGTATCCTCCCCAAATTCCATTGACATCTAGTGTTGGGCGAATTGAACTTCGCTCTCTTGTCGTGTATCCTTCTTCCCCTTGCACAGCATTGATTTTGATTGAAGCTTTATACTCTTCTTCATCATAAGGTGCACGCGCCATTTCATTTCTTTCTTCCTCGGTTAATACTTCAACTTTATCATAAAAACCAGGGATAGTAATTTTGTGTTTATCGTCTTGCAATTGCCCAATCATATCTGATAAAACATTGATTGGATTTGCTACAGCTCCTCCATAAAGTCCAGAGTGTAAATCTCTGTTTGGACCTGTTACTTCTACTTCTACATAACTTAAGCCTCTTAAACCAGTTGTAATAGAAGGCACATCATTCGCAATAATTCCAGTGTCAGAAACCAAAATAATATCTGCTGCTAAACGTTCTTTTTGTTCTTTTATGAAAATCGCTAAGTTTGGACTACCTACTTCTTCTTCCCCTTCAATCATGAACTTAGCATTACATGGAAGTTCACCATTTTTACTCATCGCTTCAAAAGCTTTGATGTGCATAAAAACTTGCCCTTTGTCATCACAAGCTCCCCTTGCAAATATTGCTCCGTCAGGATGAATGTCTGTTTTTTTAATGATAGGTTCAAATGCAGGAGAGTCCCAAAGTTCGATAGGGTCAGCTGGTTGAACATCGTAATGGCCATAAACCAATACTGTAGGTAATTTTGGGTCTATAATTTTCTCTCCGTAAACAATTGGATGACCTGCAGTCTGACAGATTTCAACTTCATCTGCTCCGGCTTCTTTCAAGTGTTTTGCAACGAGTTCTGCTGCTGATTGTACATCGCTTTTATTCGCTGGATCTGCAGAAACAGATGGAATACGAAGTAATTCAAAAAGTTCGTCTAAAAATCTTTGTTGATTATTGCTTATAAAATCTTGTGTCTTTTTCATTGAAATTCTTTTTCTGTAAAGTTAAAAAATTAAACATAACACCTTGCAGGTACAATGGTGTTAGAACAGAATGCAGTCAAAATTGTTTTTACTGTTCTCAAATAGAGCCAAAATTATGAACTCTAGGGCGTTTCGTTTTAGCTTCTAAAAAACCGCTATACATCAAATCTTCACCTATTTTTTAATAGAAAGTTTTATTCTCATGAACCCCTATATGTTACTTTTTGTCTTCAGTGATTCTGCTAATTCATTTTTTAGGTGTTAAAAAGAAGGGTAATTCTCTATCGCACAAGAGTCAATTTATACCTGGTGCTGTTCTGTTTGCGAATAATATTTATATTCATGCAACTTTATAGACATGCATAGAGTCTAATGAATACGATATAAATAACTCAAGAATATGAAGAAGCAATTTTTACTCACATGTATAGCAGCCCTATTGATGGTCTCATCAACATTTTCCCAACAAATAAACTTGGTGAATCCAACGATGACACCAGTTCAAGCCGTTGAAGATGTACTCTTAGGTGCCGGAATTAATGCATTTAATATTACCTATAATGGGTCTGCAGTAAATGCAAACACCGCCCAGCAATCAGTTCGTCAGTTTAATAATGGTACATCCAACTTTCCGATTTCACAAGGAGTATTGTTGAATACCAATTCTGCTCCTGCTGTTACAGATGCGGATTTACAAGCCATTACCACAAGTAATCCTACCAATGGAGTTGTAATTGAGTTTGACTTTGTACCTTCAGGAGATACGCTTTCGTTTAACTACGTTTTTGCTTCTGCAGAATACACTTCATTTACATGTTCAAATTATAATGATGTATTTGGGTTCTTTATTTCGGGACCTGGAATTAATGGGCCTTATTCGAATAATGCCATAAACATTGCAACCGTTCCAAATTCAGCAAATATCCCTGTAGGTATTAATACTGTTAATAACGGAACAAATGCTGATATTTCAGGTAACTGTGCTGCGGCAGACCCTAACTGGCAAGCCAATAATGTTTATTTTACAACCAGCTATACTGCCGCCTTTGCAAATATTCCTTCATCACCTTCTTATAATGGAAGTACTGTTGTTTTACCTGCGAATTCAGGCCTAACCTGTGGTGATACTTTTCATATTAAAATGGCCATTTCAAATGTTTCTGATACAGGTTTCGATTCAGGAGTGTTTTTAGAAGCCAACTCATTCTCTTCAGGAGGTGTAGACATTAGTATTGAAACCAATACCGCAGCTTCGGATAGTTTGCTTTTTGAAGGGTGTACAGAAGGAACAGTTCACTTTACACGTCCGCCAAATCAAACAAGTGATACATTAATAATTTATTTTGATGTTACAGGAACTGCAACTCAAGGAACAGATTTTCCTAACTTGGCTCCTGGTGATAGTGTAGTGTTCTACCCTGGGCAAGACTCTATCGTGTTGACTATTAACCCAATTAATGACAATACCTTTGAAGGACCAGAAAGTGTAATTATTTCTGCCTATTCGGTAACGGCTTGTGGGGATACCGTCTATTCGGAAGGAATTATATGGATAGATGATGAACCCTATTCTACTGTGACCTCAATTGATACAACTTTACTTTGTGCTAATGATAGTGTGCCTTTATGGGCGACCACTGAAGGAGGTTTCCCACCTTACACTTACTCTTGGAGTAACGGAGAAACTGGAGCCAATACATTTGGTAGTGTTTGGGATAATGGAATGACAGAGTTTATCGTGACCTCCACTGATGCCTGTGGTTTTGAATATGTGGATACCGCCCGTGTTCAACTGAACCAAACTTTGAAAATTGATTCTCTGGTACAATATCCAGCTAATTGTGGAATGGCAGATGGAGCAGTTGTTGGGTATGGTCATCAGCCTGGATATACGGGTACACCTGTATTTACTTGGCAAGGACCAGGAGCAAACAATCCTTCGCAGGTAAGTGCTTCTGCATGGCCAAATAAACCTTCTGGTTGGTACTACTTTACGATTACAGATGATGTTTGTAGTGTTACGGATAGTATCTTTTTAGAGCAAAACCCACCACCAACAGCTAGTTTTGATGCTGATCCAGAAATGGGAGCGGCTCCTTTAGATGTTACGTTTACGAATACTTCAGATCCTGCTTCGTCTTATGAATGGGACTTTGGAAATGGACAAACTGCAAGTGTAAATGACTTGAGTACGCAATATTCAACTTATTTAGAAGAGGGAACCTATACGGTTACTTTGACTACAGTTGAAGGTGCTTGTACAGACCAAGCTTCGAAAGTAATAACGGTTTTACTTCCGTTAAACTATGATATGCCGAACGGATTTACCCCAAACGGAGATAATCAAAATGATTACTTCACAATCAATGCCCAAAACGCTATGGCACTAGAGATTGTAATCCTAAACAGATGGGGTAACGTTGTCTTTGAAAGTTCTGATGTAGACTTTAAGTGGAATGGTAACGTAGATAACGGAGACGTGGAATGTGCCGATGGAGTATATTTCTATAAATTTAAACTGACTAACTCTTCAGGTGAAGAAATTGAAGAACATGGATTTGTTCACTTGTTTAGAGGCGAGAAAAAATAATAACTTACACAGTGTAGCCTAAAAAAAAAGGCTGTCTAAGATTAGACAGCCTTTTTACGTTATATAAAAACCTTACCTTATTGAATTAAAACTTTTCCTGTCATTTCTGAAGGAAGAACCAAGCCCATTCTGTTTAAGAGGGTCGGTGCAACATCAGCTAGTATTCCGTCTTGAATTTGCAATTGTTCCTCTGTAACATAAACAACTGGAACAGGATTTAAGGAATGAGCTGTATTGGGTGAGCCATCAGGGTTAATCGTCATGTCTGCATTTCCATGGTCAGCGATAACCATAATTTCATATCCATTTGCTTGTGCTGTTTTGATGACTTTATCTAGGCAACTGTCAACTGTCTCCACAGCTTTGATAATTGCAGAGTAAACTCCAGTATGACCAACCATGTCTGGATTAGCAAAGTTCAAACAGAAAAAATCAGGGGTATTATCGTTGATTTCTTCTGTTATTTTTTCGGTTACTTCAATGGCGCTCATTTCAGGTTGTAAATCATAAGTAGCGACCTTTGGTGAATTCACAAGAATCCTTTTTTCACCTTCAAATTCAACTTCTCTACCTCCAGAGAAAAAGAATGTAACATGCGGATATTTTTCTGTTTCGGCAATTCGAACTTGGGTTTTTCCTACAGCTTCAACTACCTCTCCTAAGGTGTTTTTTAGGTTATCTTTTTCGAAAATTACACCAACATTTTTGAAGGTGTCATCGTAAGAGGTCATTGTTAAAACATCAATGGATAAAGGTTTCATCTGATATCCTTCAATTGCTTTTTGATTCAAAACTGTTATGATTTCTCTTGGCCGATCTGTCCTGAAGTTAAAGCTAATGACAAGATCTCCATTTTCTATCTGAGTGTTTTCATCTCCATGGTTTATAACAGAGGCCTTGATGAATTCATCAGTAACTCCTTCGGTATACCAATGCTCAAATACATTGTCTACAGTATTGAAACGTTGACCTTTTCCAGAAGTCATTAAGTTGTATGCTTGTTCTACACGTTCCCATCTTTTATCCCTGTCCATGGCATAGTATCTACCAATGATACTTGCAACTTTCACAGGGGTGTTGGCGATGTGTTGTTCAAGGTTATTGAAGAAAGTTCTTCCACTCTTTGGGTCACAATCTCTGCCGTCTGTAAATCCATGGATGTAAACTTTTTTTAAATCAAACTGAGTGGCCATATCACAAAGTGCATGTAAGTGTTTTTGTGAGCTGTGAACACCACCTTCTGAAACCAAACCAATAAAATGTACCTTTTGATTCTGATTCTTCGCTTTTTTCATGGCGGCCTGAAGAATATCTATGCCAAAGAATTCTTTTTCTTCAATCGATTTATTAATTCGGGTAAGTTCTTGGTAGACAATTCTTCCTGCTCCAATGTTTAAATGGCCTACTTCCGAATTTCCCATTTGACCATGAGGAAGCCCTACGTTTTCTCCAGAAGTTAATAAAGTCGCATTAGGATACTCTTTCAGTAATCCATCCATTACTGGTGTGTTGGCGTTATAAATAGCATCAGACTGGCTTTTGTCTCCAATACCCCATCCGTCAAGGATGATGAGTCCAACCTTTTTATCGTTTTTCATCTCGCGTAATTTTAAAATGCGAGCCTTGTGGTTTATTGGGGAGATAGCTTATGGTATCTCCATGAAATTTAACAAGGCTCTTGACAATAAATAATCCGAGACCAGTTCCTTTTTGATCTCTCGTTTCTTCATTTCCTAGTCGAACAAACTTTCCGAAAACATCATTTTTATATTCTGCTGGAATACCTTTTCCTTTATCTTTCACCCCCCAGATAATTAGGTTTTTTTCTCTTTTGAGGTAGACCTCTATTCCGGGAGTTTCTCCGGCATATTTAAAGGCGTTTTCTAAAAGGTTATGCAAAACGGTTTCTATAATGAATAAATCAACTCTACAGATGATTCCTTCTTCAACTTGAAGGTTTACCGAAGTTCTGTTTTCAGACCACTTATTCGTAATTCTGGTGATTTCTTCACTGAGGTTATGTTCTTCAAAATTGAGTTGTAATCGGTGATTTTCAATGCGTGTTGCTGTTAGAATATTCTCAATCATGTCCTCCAAACGGATGTTCTCGGCAATAGCATGTCGAATTAAATCTTCTTGCTGCTCACGTTCAAGGTTGCTTCTTTTTAGTAAGGTCTGAAGGTAGAGTTTATTCGAAGTAAGGGGCGTTTTTAATTCATGGGTTACCGACAAAAGAAAGTTGTTCTGTCGTTTAGACATCCGCATTTCCTTTTGTATCGAACTTCTGATTTTCCAAAGGCCAAGTAATAATATCATAAAGAAAACAAAGCCTTCGCTTGTAATCATGATGATTCTCTTTCTTTGAGACTCCGGTGTATTGATCTCAGATGAAAGTTCTATTAGGTGATAGCCCCACCAAACAAACTGAAGGACAACATAAACTCCTAAAATATAGAAAAATATTGCCGTTTGCCTTTTCATGATTTAACTATAAGCCCTGTTCGTATTTCCTTCGATGTAATTCATAAATGCTTTATTGACTACTTTGTTTCCGCCTGGGGTTGGGTAATTTCCGGTGAAATACCAGTCGCCTTTATTGTTTGGACATGCTGTATGAAGGTTTTCAATTGTTTGGTAAACAATCTCAAGTTCAGATTTCATTCCAACAGGTGTAAGTAATTCAGCAATTTTCTTTGAAATTTCGTCTGCAGTAAAGGGCTCGTAAATTTCTTTTACATAATTTCTGATTTGTTCCTTTGGATAAAGCGCTTGTTCTTTACATTTTCTGTAAACATCATCGATGATATATGCTTTTCCTCTTTCTTTTAACAATTCTATTGCAGCTTCAAAGGCAATAAATTCGCTCATTCTTGCCATGTCAATTCCATAACAATCCGGATAACGAATTTGTGGTGCAGAAGAAACAACTACAATTTTCTTTGGCTCTAAACGGTCCAGAATTCTTAAAATACTTTGTTTCAAAGTGGTTCCACGAACAATAGAGTCATCAATAACAACAAGGTTGTCCTCATTGCGCTTAACGGTACCGTAAGTGATGTCATAAACGTGAGCAACCATATCATCTCTAGAATCTTCTTGAGTAATGAAAGTTCTTAGTTTCGCATCTTTAATGGCGATTTTTTCGAATCGTGTTTTACGGGTTAAGATTTTGCTTAGCTTTTCATCAGACATTTCGCTTCCCAAGGCTTTGATCGCTTCCATTTTTTCAATATTTAGGAAGTCCTCTAAACCTTTCATCATGCCGTAGAAGGACATTTCAGCAGTGTTTGGAATGAAGGAGAAGACAGCGTTGTCTAACTCGTTGTTGATGCTTTTTATGATTTGCGGAATCAATAACTGACCTAATAATTTTCTTTCGTTGTAGATGTCGTAATCATTTCCTCTAGAGAAGTAGATGCGCTCAAATGAACATGCTGCTCTCGTTGTAGGTGTATTGATTTCTACTTCGGTAGTTTTTCCATTCTTTTTTATAATTAAAGCGTGTCCTGGAGTGAGCTCCTTAATGTCTTCCTTCTTTAAGTTGAATGCAGTTTGAATCACTGGACGCTCAGAAGTAACCACACAAATTTCATCATCTTCGTACCAAAACGCTGGACGAATTCCTGCAGGGTCTCTCAAAACAAATGCATCACCATGACCAAGAAGTCCCGACATAGTATAGCCCCCATCCCAATCTTCAGAGGCGCGTTTTAATATTTTTTGAATGTCTAAACTTTCGGCAATTTTAGAGGTGATTTCTCTGTTGTTGTAACCTTGTGTTTTATATTGTTGGAAAAGATGTTCATTTTCTACATCCAAGAAGTGCCCAATTTTCTCCAAAACAGTAACTGTATCTGATTTTTCTTTTGGATGCTGACCTAAGTTTAATAGGACATCAAATAGTTCGTCTACATTGGTAAGGTTAAAATTTCCAGCAACCACAAGGTTTCTCGTCATCCAGTTGTTTTGACGAAGAAAAGGATGACAACTTTCAAGATTGTTTTTTCCTGAGGTACCATAACGTAGATGACCTAAGAAAAGCTCTCCTGTGAAACCAGCATTTCTTTTCAAAAACTCAACATCTTTTAATTTCTCTGGATGTTCCTCTCCAATTTCTTCAAAACGCCTGTTGATGTTTGTAAAGATTTCTTGAATTGGTTTTGAATTGATAGATCTACTGCGTGAAATGTAGCGTTCTCCTGGGCTCATGTCTAGCTTTATGTTGGCTAGTCCAGCACCATCTTGGCCTCGGTTGTGCTGTTTCTCCATCAACAAATACATTTTGTTTAAGCCGTAAAAAGCCGTTCCGTATTTATCAATGTAATATTCTAAAGGTTTTTTTAAACGAAGAAGTGCTATACCGCACTCATGCTTAATTGCATCACTCATGGAATTGTTGTTTTTTCTTGTGCAAAAATAGTTTATTAATCTCTTTTTACCGCATAATTCTCACATTGTGTCGAATTAAAATTCATAAAAGCAACGAAACTCCTTTTGAAACTGTCTTTATTCAGGATGAAATAATGAGATTTAACACCATAATTTAATTTTAACTATTAGTATTTGTATATTTGAAATATGGGTCGATTGATATTCATGTGTTTGTTTATTAGCTTTTTAGCCAATGGTCTTTTGGCTCAAGGGGAGGATGTCTGGTTTGAACCCAACAGAGGTCAATGGGACAGTAAGATTCTGTATAAAGTTGGATTAGTAAAAGGTGATTTTTTTGTAGAAAAGGACAAGTTTACGTTTGCACTTTCAGATTTAGGAGATGTCTACCACGAAGCACATACAGGCGGAAGTGTTGATCGTGTTAGCCATCATACAATTCATAGTCATTTTGTTAACTCCTCATGGCAAGGTGAAAAAATAGAAAAAGATTCCTCAGAGTTTTACGAAAATTATTTTTTGGGCAGTGACAGCTCGAAATGGCAATCTCGTATTCATTCGTATAAAATGATTGAACTATTGGATTTTTATCCTGGAATTGATTTGATCCTCGAGAGTTCACCAGAAAAAATTAAATATTCTTTTAAAGTAAGTCCTGGAGTTGACCCCAGTGTTATTCAAATATTTTACGAAGGAATGGATGGGTTAAAGGTAGATGAAAACCAAATTGAAATTCAAACCCGATTTGGTTCTATTTTTGAAAATGATTTAATGGTTTGGAATGCATCAAAAGTTGAAGAGGACACGCCGGTTGCTGCAAAATTTATAGAGAATAACGACACGGTCAGCTACTTTTTCCCGAATGGTTATGACTCAACAAAGACTTTAGTTATTGATCCAAGTTTAACTTTTTCGACTTTTACAGGTTCTACTTCTGATAATTGGGGATTTACTGCTGCTCCAGATAATGATGGAAACCTATATGCTGGTGGAATTGTCTTCGGAACTGGTTACCCTGTTTCAGTAGGAGCCTATGATGAAACCTTTAATGGAGGACATTCTTTTTACAAAATAGACATTGGAATCAGCAAATTTTCGAGTGATGGATCGAACTTATTGTACTCAACATATATCGGTGGAAACGGAAATGAAACACCAAATTCTATTATTACCAATGACCAAGATGAATTGTATATTCTTGGAATAACTGCATCATCGAACTTTCCCTTGTCAGCAAATGCATATCAAACAACATTTAACAGTGGAACAATTACCACTCAAATAGAAATCCAGTTCAATGGAACAGATATGATTGTTTCTAAGTTAAGCGCCGATGGAACAGCTTTGTTGAATAGTACTTATCTTGGAGGAACGAAAAACGACGGGTTGAATGTCAGTACTTTAAATTATAATTATGGAGACGTTTTTAGGGGGGAAATAATTTTGGACAAGGCTGGAGATGTTTTAATTACCAGTTCAACACAGTCTTCAGATTTTCCAATTGTGAATGGAGCGGATGCAACTCTAGGGGGAAATCAAGATGCAATAGTCGCAAAGATGACTCCGGATTTATCCTCTTTGATTTGGTCTACCTATCTAGGAGGAAATCAAGATGATGCCGGTTATTCCATTCAAGTGGCATCAAATAACAATATTTTTGTAAGTGGTGGGACGAAATCTCCAGGGCTGCCATTTGCAGGAGGACATACAGCCACTTTTCAAGGGGGTCAAGCAGATGGATTTATTGCCGAGTTGGATGGAACAACTTCAGCAATATTGAACGGGACTTACATCGGTACAAATGCTTATGACCAATCCTTCTTCGTGCAATTGGATCAGTCAGACAGGGTGTATACCTTCGGACAAACAGCTGGCTCAATGCCAATTACTCCAGGGGTCTATTCGAATCCCAATTCAGGACAATTTATACGACAGTATTCACAAGATTTATCGACTCTAAATTGGTCAACGATTGTTGGAGGAGGAAATGGGGTGGTAGAAATTTCGCCCACAGCATTTCTAGTTTCAAATTGCAATGAAATATATTATACTGGTTGGGGAGGACAAACCAATCAATCTGTTCAAGCCACAGGAAGTACTTCAAATGGGTTTCCAACAACTGCAGATGCATACCAGACCAATACAAATGGGAACAACTTCTATATTGGTGTGCTGTCTGAAAATGCAACGGCACTTAATTATGGTACCTATATGGGAGGAGTAGCCAGTAGCAATAATCATGTGGATGGAGGAACAAGTCGATTCGATAAGCATGGTAGAATTTATCACGCCGTTTGTGGAGCTTGTGGAGGAAATTCAAATGGATTTACTACCACACCAGGTGCATATTCTGAAACCAACAATAGTTCAAATTGTAATTTAGCTGCTTGGAAATTTGATTTAGGGGCGATTTATTCAGCGACTTCTCTTCCTGAGCCTTATATATGCTTGCCTGATTCTGCGCATTTTTCAAATGATTCTGAAAATGGAAGTGCTTACTTTTGGGATTTTGGTGATGGATCTACAAGCACGGCGTTTGAACCGAGTCATTTTTATCAAAATACAGGAACTTATGAGGTGATGTTTGTCGTTAGTGATGTAGAAGGATGTTTTGAATCTGACACCAGTTATTTAACGATTGAAATAGGAGACTTTAATGGGGCGGTTGTTCAACCTCCAGACTCTGTTTGTCCAGGAAGTCCTTATGGGTTGGAGGCTTCAGGAGGATCTGTTTACGAGTGGTCACCAGCCAGCTTTTTAGATGATCCCACAAGTCCAACACCAATCGCAACTGTAGATGAAACAACAGAATTTACCGTAATTATTTCTGACACATGTGGAACAGATACACTTACTCTAACCTTGGAGGTATTTGAAGGTGTGAGCGAATCAATTGATGATTTAGAAATATGTAAGGGAGACACTGTTCAGTTATGGGTTACTGGAGGTGTTGATTATTTATGGTCTGCATCAAACCCAAATGCAATTATTGGAGCAGTAGATGAGGATACAGTTCTTGTTGCTCCAGAAGTAGATATGGATTTTATTGCAGAAATAACCACTGCAGAGGGATGTATATTTACTGAAGTAATACATGTTGTGGTAGTGCAAGATGTTCCGGCTCCAACTGTAGAGGACACCATTCGGGTTTGTCAGGATGAGTCTGTAGATGTTTTTGTTGAAGGAGCACCAATAATTTCTTGGTCACCCAATATTGAAATCAATACTGTTACTGGACCTGCAGTGACTATTTCCGCAACAGAGAGTCGTTGGTACTATATCGACTTTACAAATGTTTGTGGAACAGTTCCCGACAGTATTTATATAGATTTGCAAGAGGTGTTTCCGCAAGCAGGAAATGATACAATCGTTTGTCCAAGAGAGGTGGTTCATCTTTGGGCGAGTGGAGGAGTGGCTTATCAATGGCTACCAGCGCATAGTGTTGCATCACCAAATGACTCTATAACTACAGCACAACCAGATTACGCGACTACTTATACTGTAATTGTAAGTGATGAATATGGTTGTTCTGCCACAGCGGAAGTAGAGGTGGATCATTTTCCTGAGCCTATTCTTCATGTTAGTTCTGATTATTTTGGATTTACAGGTGATGAGGTTCCATTGTCGGCTATTGGGAGTGGTTCGGGAGGTATTTATTCATGGTCACCAACAGAATATTTGTCGTGTGTGAATTGCCAAGACCCTATTGCTACGCCACCACAATCAATGGTTTATACTGTTACTTATGTCGATGAAAATGGGTGTAGAGCAAGTGATGAGGTGGCGATTAAATACGAATCTTTGATCTATGTTCCCAATACATTTACACCGAATAATGATGGCTTTAATGATGTTTTTATGGTTCAAGGAGGAAATATTGTAGACTTTGAAATAATCATTTTTAATCGATGGGGAGAAGTGGTTTACGAAGGGGCCTCCATTGAAGAAGGTTGGGACGGGACTTACAATGGTCATGTTTGTCAAGACGGAACCTATGTTTGGAAGATTATTTATGAAGATACGAAGTTGGTCAGAAATGAAATTGTAGGTCATGTTAACCTTCTGCGATAGCTTATAAGCACTAACTTATAACCCACTTTAGTAAGCCTGCTCTTTTCTCCTGTAAAACCTTCATAAATAGGGCGGAAATGATTAGCTTTGTTAGAAACAAAAATAAAGCAGATGTACGGAAAAATAAAAGATCATTTAGCAAAAGAACTAGAGCAAATTAAGGCTGATGGCGTTTATAAGAGAGAGCGTGTTATCATTACGCCACAAGGCGCTGAGGTTAAGGTTAGAAACGGGAAAGAAGATGATGTCGTAATCATGTGTGCAAATAACTATCTTGGATTATCTTCTCACCCAGAGGTCATTCAAGCTTCAAAAGACACATTAGATTCTCACGGTTTTGGAATGTCTTCTGTACGTTTCATCTGTGGAACACAAAATATTCATAAAGAATTAGAACAAAGAATTGCAAAATTCTACGGAAAGGACGATTCTATATTATATGCTGCTGCTTTTGATGCCAATGGAGGTGTTTTTGAACCTCTTTTTGGTGCTGAAGATGCAATTATTTCTGACGAATTAAACCACGCTTCAATTATTGACGGAGTGCGTTTGTGTAAAGCACAACGTTACCGTTATAAACACAGTGATATGGCGGATTTGGAAGAGCAATTGAAAAAAGCGCAAGATCAACGTCATAGAATTATTGTCACAGATGGGGTTTTCTCTATGGATGGAGACTTCGCTAAGATGGATGAAATTTGTGATTTAGCAGATAAGTACGACGCTTTGGTGATGAGCGATGAGTGTCATTCAGCTGGGTTTATTGGTAAGACTGGACGTGGAGTTCCAGAATATTACAACTGTATGGACAGGGTAGACATCATTACCGGGACACTTGGGAAAGCGCTAGGAGGTGCTATGGGAGGATACACTGTTGCTAGTCAAGAAGTGATTGACATGTTACGTCAACGTTCTCGTCCATATTTATTCTCTAATTCATTGGCTCCTTCTTTAGTTGGTGCATCAATTAAAGTATTTGATATTTTAGATGGAAGTACAGCCTTGAGAGATAAGTTAGAGGAAAACACAAAGTACTTTAAAGAAGCAATTGTTAAAGCTGGATTTGATATCGTTAAAGGAGATTCTCCAATTGTACCAATTATGCTTTATGATGCTGCTTTGTCACAAGAGTTTGCTGATCGTTTGCTAAAAGAAGGTATTTATGCTATTGGATTCTTTTATCCAGTTGTACCTAAAGGAAAAGCAAGAATTCGTACGCAAATTTCGGCAGGGCATACCAAAGAACATCTAGACAAAGCGATTGCTGCTTTCATCAAAGTGGGTAAAGAGCTTAAGGTAATTGACTAGTTTGAAATAGTTGGTCTTAATGGCCAGCAAATTAATTATATACTTTTACTGAGGTTTACATTATTTTAGTGTAAATCTCAGTATTTTTAAACCATGAATAGAAAAACCATTAATGCGGTAATTATAATCGGTGTACTGTCGATTTTTAGCATACTTATGGTGCAGGTTATTTGGATTAATAGAACTATTCGTGCTCAAAAGGATGCTGTAATTCTTCAAGAACGACAAGACAGTTTAAACGTTCGTCAGTTTGAAGAATCGGTTCGCGTAGCGTTAAGAAATGCTGTCGAAGAGATTGGAACCCATTACGTGGATAGTTCTGATATTTACGGGGCAGTTAAACAGAAAAGCTCAAATTACTTCTTGGTAGACATCAACGAGAATTTGCACCCCTATTATTTAGAACAGTTACTTAAGCGAACCTTTTACGACCACAACATTACGCAAAACTTTCAATATGGAATTTACGATTGTTATAATGACAGTATTGTTTATGGAAATTTGATTCGATTTAGCCGAGACTCTCTATATGCACCGGCAACAGATACTACACTTGGAGTGACTTCACCAGAATTGTCTTGGAAACGAGATGGACATTATTTCACTGTTTATTTTCCAGAATTACTTTCACAGCCTACAGATAGTTTGATTGTTGAAAAATCACCTTGGCTATATGTGGCTTATATTGTTGGGATATTACTGATCTTTTTCGCCTTTTCTATCTCTGTTATTATTCGACAAAAAAGGATATCAGAAGTAAAAACTGATTTTGTGAATAACATGACCCACGAATTAAAAACTCCTATTTCAACAATTGGATTGTCAAGTGAAATGTTAATGACTTCAGATTTTACTAAAGACCCAGAGCGATTGAAAAAATATGCTGAAGTAATTTTTAAAGAGAATAAACGTTTGGAACAACAGGTAGAGCGGGTGCTAAACATGGCAAAATTAGACCGAAATGAGCTAGAATTACAAATTGAACGAATTGAAATTCACGAACTAATTGAAGAGGTGGCAGACAGTTTTAGATTTAATCAAAGTATGTCGGGCGGTGAAATTAATCTTGATTTAAAAGCAGAAGATGATGTTGTAGATGGGGATATGGTACACATTACGAATGTACTGTTCAACTTAATGGATAATGCAGTAAAGTATTCTGTTGATGCTCCCCAGGTTAAGATTATTACAGAGAACAAAAAGAACGGAATAGAGGTGAAGGTTCAAGACCAGGGAATAGGCATTTCGAAAGACCAGATAAATCAAGTTTTTGAACAGTTTTATCGTGTGCCCACTGGTGATCAGCATGATGTAAAAGGATTTGGATTAGGATTGTATTATGTTAAGTTAATTGTGGATAAACACAAAGGGAAGATCAGCTTGAACAGTATACCAAGAGAAGGAAGTACATTTACGATTTGGCTTCCACAAACAAATAAAAACTAAAGTTATGAAACCAAAAATATTGCTCGTTGAGGATGATACCAGTTTAGGATTTGTTATTTCAGATCAACTCAAAACGGAAGGATATGATGTTACATTAGCTTCTGATGGAATGGAAGGTTTCAAAAGGTTTAACGGGTCAAAATACCATTTGTGTATTTTCGATGTAATGATGCCGAAAAAAGATGGATTTAGTCTTGCCGAAGATGTCAGAAAAGTGGATAAATCTATTCCTATTTTGTTTTTAACAGCAAAGTCGATGACAGAAGATAAGGTGAAAGGGTTTAATGTTGGTGGTGATGATTATTTGACCAAACCTTTTAGCTCTGCTGAACTTAAAGCACGTGTTCGAGCCTTGTTAAAACGTGTAGATATCACAATCAGTGAGGAAAATGAGGACGAAATGAAATTTGGAAATTTAACTTACGATTTATTAAATTTCACTTTAACAGGACCTGGGTTTGAAAAAAAGCTAACAAAGAAGGAGGCTCAAATTCTTAAAATGTTAGGGAAGTTTGAAAACCAAGTTGTACCTAGAGAGCTGGTGCTAAATGCTGTTTGGGGAAAAGATGATTACTTCGTAGGAAGAAGCTTGGATGTTTTCATTACAAAACTCCGAAAATATTTAGCAGAAGACCCAAGGGTTACCATCGAAAACATCCATGGTATAGGCTTTAAATTAACTGTGGAAGAGGATTAACTACCGCGTTAAAGAACTTAAGATTGAACTTCCCATAAATTTACCTTTGTGATCATAGGACTCAGTTTTTACAACACCAAATCCTGGTAAGAACCATGATACACTTGAGTAAGTTCTGCTAATGATTTTGTTCTCCATCTTGGTGTCTTGAGTAATTTTTAGACATTGAAAAGTACCTGCTTCAGTTTCTACAGTTTCTAAACCTTCTATTTTTCTGTTAATGGTAGAGATTTTAATACTCATGACAACCATTCCAGAAGTCGCCGCTGCAATATTGATGTAACCATCTTCTAATTCAAATTCGAGGTTTTCACTGGTTGGAAAGTTGATCATTGTTCCTTCCATTTCAACTTCCATACTGTTAAGTGATTCTACTGTCTCTGAAGGAATCATTTGACTCATGTCCATTTTGTAAACGCCATCTTCACATACGATTTCTGTTGACCCTTTGTTTAGGGACTCATCCTTCTTGTCGAAGGTTTCCACTTGTATTTCCCAAGCGTTTTTTGATCCGGTATGATTGGTGTTTAAAACTTCGTATTGAACAAGACCTGATTTTTTTCCTTTTTTATTGTAGTTCGTCATCTCCCATTTTGTACCTTTTTTAAGGTAATCAGCACTCATACACTCTTGAGCAAAAATTGAAAATGAAAATATAAGGAACAGCGAAGTGAATAATATTGATTTCATGGTCTATAATGTTGTTTATTAAGTTTCTAAAAACGAAGATATAATTTATTCACTTAATTTTTTAACAATTGAATATTATTTTACTTTTGTATTTCCTTTCAATCAGGAAAATATGGCTCCGTAGCTCAGCTGTATAGAGCACTGGATTTCGGCTCCAGCGGTCGTGGGTTAGAATCCCTCCGGGGTCACTAAGAGTAAAAAGCCTAGCACGTAGTGCTGGGCTTTTTTCTTTTTTCAGTAGTCTGAAAGTTTACAAAACTTTCAAGCGGATGAAAAAAGAAAAAAGGCCAATGTTCTGAAAGAACATAAGGCTTTTACTCGGAATTCGGAGCTCAAAGGGATCTTTAATCCCAAGTTTGCAAAACTTTCAAGCGGATGAAAAAAGAAAAAAGTCCAATGTTCTGAAAGAACATAAGGCTTTTACTCGGAATTCGGAGCTCAAAGGGATCTTTAATCCCAAGTTTGCAAAA
>NZ_CANNGT010000014.1 GCF_947504225.1 Brumimicrobium ulvae
ATTTATTTTCAAGAGATTTTATTGGGGTTTGTTTGTACGTTCGCAGAACGTTAAACATTTTTATTGTACGACCTCCCTCAAGGATCACGTAGCGCAGCGGAGTAATCCTCATTAGACCAAAGTCAATAAATTTATTTTCAAGAGATTTTATTGGGGTTTGTTTTAATTTCGGTGTTTCAAGATTTCATTATCACCATAAAGATTGATCTTTAAATATATTTTTTTATGCTTGTTGAACGATAATTACTATTTTAAGATAAAATTAAAACAGATGAAAGATATTGGTCTATTAGTATTGTTATTTGGATTATTTGGTTGTGCAAGTATTCCCAAAAAGGCAGAAGCAGTTAATAATTTCAAGGTAGATAAATACCTAGGCAAATGGTATGAAATAGCACGCTTTGATTTTCGATTTGAAAGAAATTTAAACAATACTACAGCCGAATATTCGCTTAATAAAGATGGCTCTGTAAAGGTTTTAAATAAGGGTTTCAACTACCTTAAGAATGAATGGACTTCAGCTGAAGGGAAAGCTAAGTTTGTGAAAGACTCTGAAATAGCAATGCTAAAAGTGTCCTTCTTTGGTCCTTTTTATACAGGATATAATGTGATTGCCTTAGAAGGAGATTACGAATATGCTTTAGTCGCAGGAAAGAACTTGAAATATTTGTGGATTCTTTCTCGTACTCCAACTATTCCCGACGACATTAAAACTAAATTCTTAGAAAAAGCAAGTGAGATTGGGTATAACACCGAGGAAATGATTTGGGTGGAACATTCTAAAAATAAAAATTAACAATATTCTAATGAACTCCTGAGAAGTTAATCCGTGATTTTACTTAATTTCGTAAAATGAAGTATTTATTTTTCCTATTTATTGCTGTTTCGACATTCGCTTCAGCTCAAGATGAGACCCTATCTATTGTTTCGTATAATCTTTTGAATTTTCCTGATGGTAGAAATGACTGTGGTAACACTCAAGTTGTACCTAATCGTGCAGATACTTTAAAGAAAATAACAGATTATCTTCAGCCCGATATTTTTGTGGCGTGTGAAGTCCAAACGCAAGCAGGAGTTGATGCTGTGTTGACAGACGCCCTGAACGCCAATGGAAACACCAACTATATGGCCGCTAATTTTAATGGGAATGGATATTTGCACAATGCCATGTTTTATAATTCAGATAAACTGGTGCTTAAAAGTCAGCATGTTGTGGAAAGCGTACCTCGTGATATTGACCATTATGTTTTGTATTTAAAAGATCCAAACTTGGACGTGTATTATGATACTACATTTATCGAAGTGTATATGACACATTTAAAAGCCGGGAACAACAGTAGTAGTGAAGCACAAAGAGAAACACAAACACAAGTGTTAATGAATTACATTGCACAACGTCCTTCCGATCGAAACGTTTTTGTTTGTGGAGATTTTAATGTGTATAGCGCAAATGACGATGGATATCAAAACTTAACAACTGGGACTCATGCATTAAAAGATCCAATTAATCAACCTGGGAATTGGAACAACAGTTCTTTTTATGCAGCGCTACATACTCAATCTACGCGTTCAGGACAAAGCATTGATTGTGGTTCACAAGGGGGAATGGATGACCGTTTTGATCAAATTTTAGTTTCTCAAAACGTGATGAATAACACCGATAATGTTGAATATCAATCAGGAAGTTACCGTGCAGTAGGGAATGATGGAAATCATTTTAATTCAAGTTTGATTTCTGGATCAAACAGCATGTATCCAACATCAGTTGTACGTGCGCTTTATTATATGTCAGATCATTTACCTGTAGAGTTGAAGGTTGATGTTACTTACCCAACTGAAAACGGACTTGCTTTAGTGCCTTCTGTCAGTAAGCCTTCATGTTTTGGAAGTACTGATGGAGAAATTACTGTAACTCCTCATTTGGGCCAGGCTCCATATACATATCAGTGGGACAATAATGCGGGGAATCAAACTACGGCCACCGCAACGGGCTTAGGAGCAGGAACTTATTGTGTTACAATTACAGATGACCTTGGGGAGGTGGATAGCTACTGTGTGACCTTAACACAACCAGATGCAATGCAGTTTAATTCATTCATTACCCCTGATAATTCAGGGAATTGCACTGGAAATATTCAATTACTCATTGGAGGGGGAGTAGAGCCTTATGCTTATTCATGGACACAATTGCCTGGACAAACAGGTCCTTTAGCTGAGAATTTATGTATGGGCTCATATGATATTATTGTTACCGATGCCAATGGATGTGAATTGGAAATCAATCGACAAGTGGGGGGAATAGCAGGACTTACTCCAGAAGTAAATGGAGAATTTAAAGTTCAGTTGTATCCAAATCCTGTTCAAGAAAAGCTGACCATTCGTGCAGAAAAAGAAATTAGTAATGTCCGTATAATGAATATTATGGGGAAAACAATGAATGTTCAACACCTCCAAATAGAAGAAAATCTATACGAGTTGAATACTGGCTCTCTAGCTTCTGGAACTTATATTGTTTTGATGAAAATTGATGACGTTTGGATGAATGCAAGAGTTATTAAGAAGTAAAAAACCAATATTTAATTTTAAAGAAAGAGAAAAAAACTTGTCTATAATTGGTTTGTGTGGAAAATTTCAAACCCGTACTTTTTTTAATTATTAGTTTTATACAATTGCGCGCTGAAGGTACAGCTCAACTCTGTTAATTTTGGTTCTTCAATTTAGAATACAGCAAGATAAATTTCAATCAAAAAGAAAAGCGGGAAACCATTAAGTTTCCCGCTTTTTCAATATATAATTGTCGATCGACTTATAAATGAATTACTTCATCATAAGCTGCAGCAGCTGCTTCCATAACAGCCTCTGACATTGTTGGGTGAGGATGAACAGTTTTGATCAATTCTTCACCTGTTGTTTCTAGTTTTCTAACTGCTACTAATTCAGCAATCATTTCAGTTACGTTCATACCAATCATATGACCACCTAATAACTCACCGTATTTAGCATCAAAAATCAATTTAACGAATCCTTCGTTTGCTCCAGCAGCACTAGCTTTACCAGAAGCTGAGAAAGGGAATTTTCCGATTTTCAATTCATATCCAGCTTCTTTCGCTTGCTCTTCTGTATATCCAACTGAAGAAATTTCAGGTGAAGCATAAGTACAACCTGGGATATTGTTGTAGTCTAAAGGTTCTGGATTATGTCCAGCAATTTTCTCTACACAAAGAATTCCTTCTGCACTTGCGACGTGAGCTAATGCTTGTCCAGGAACACAATCTCCAATTGCATAGTAACCTGGTATGTTTGTTTGGTAGTAGTCATTCACTAAGATTTTACCTTTATCTGTAGCGATTCCTACATCCTCAAGTCCAATTCCTTCAATGTTTGCTTCAATACCAACTGCAGATAAAACAACATCACATTCAATTGTTTCTTCTCCTTTTTTGGTTTTAACATGTGCTGTACATTTACCGCCTTTTACGTCAACTTTTTCAACTGAAGAACTCGTCATTACTTTAATGCCTTGTTTTTTCAAGCTTTTAGTTAACTCTTTCGATACATCTTTATCTTCAACAGGAACAATTCTGTCTTGGAATTCAACAACTGTTACATCAGTTCCTAATGAGTTGTAAAAATAAGCGAACTCAATTCCGATCGCTCCAGAACCTACAACAACCATTTTCTTTGGTTGCTTTTCTAAAGACATTGCTTCTCTGTAACCAATAATATTTTTACCATCTTGAGGAAGATTCGGTAATTGACGAGAGCGTGCTCCTGTAGCAATAATCACTCCTTTCGAAGCAGCGTAAACCTCTTTCTTTCCGTTGTCATCAGTTACTTCAACTTTCTTTCCAGCGATCACTTTACCGAATCCGTTGATGACATCAATTTTGTTCTTCTTCATTAAGAATTGAACACCTTTACTCATTCCTTCAGCAACACCACGGCTTCTTTTAATAATTGCACCAAAGTCAGCTTTAGCATCCTTTACTGTAATTCCGTAATCCTCTGCATGATTCAAGTAATCAAATACATTTGCACTTTTCAATAATGCTTTTGTTGGAATACAACCCCAGTTCAAACAAACACCACCTAGTGATTCTTTTTCTACTACAGCTGTTTTTAATCCCAACTGTGAAGCGCGGATTGCTGTAACATATCCTCCTGGTCCACTTCCAACAACAATAATATCGTAATTCATATTCTAAGATTTTTCAAAATTTCGTAGTGCGAATTTAATGATTTAAGCCTTAAAAAGCGGATATTGATTGAGAATTTTTCAACATCAAAGAAGAATACTGAAAAATCATGTCAATCCCCTTATTAAAAAAGAGAAAAGGCCTGCCGTAATAGAGCAGACCTTAACTTATTGAATCGTGTGATTCAAAATTTAATTGATGATCAGTCGCGCGGAATTAACATTGTTTTTAGTGACAATAATTACTGTATATACGCCTTGACCGTAGCTTTTGGTGTCTACATTTATGGTTTGCATTCCTTTTTTTAGCTCTTTTACGTTGTTATACTTTTCTTTCCCTAAGGCATCAATGATTTTAATTTGATATGCTCCTGTGGTGGGGAAGTCAAAAGCAATGGCCACCTTTTCTTTTGCTGGGTTTGGAATCAGTTGAATGTTCTGATTTTCACTGTTTCTTTGAACTGTTTTAATGTCTGTATACTCTGTATTCCCATCCATATCTACAATTCCTAATTTATAATAGGATACGCCAAGCAATGGACGTTCATCTTTAAATTGATAGTGTAAAGTCTGATTTGAATTTCCAACACCTTTGATTTTTTCCAAAACTTCAAATTCCTTTCCGTCCTGTGAACGATAAACTTCAAAGTAGTCATTGTTTGTCTCTGTTTCTGTGGTCCATTCGAGGAGTACACTTTTACCCAGATTCTCCACATTAAACGCTGTGAGAGAAACAGCCAAAGGACATTCTATTTGGAATTGTGCAGTTCGTGTTACTCCACAAGCATCTGTAACGTCCACCGCAACGGTTTGACCATTGTATGGATAAGGTTGAATGGATATTGTTGGTGTAGTTGCACCAGTACTCCATGAATAAGAATAACCTGGAACACCATACTCTGGTGTAGGGTCAAGGGTAACGTTCCCTCCAGAACAGCTCACAGGTGTGATGTTTAAACTTCCATTTCCTGTGGATTGATTTCCGAGGGTTTCTAGGGTGCGGCCTTCTAGTGTCATGGACCATGTGTTGTTGAACATTATTTGACAAGAAGCTCCACATCCAGAACTACCACAATAACAATATGAGTTTTGAATTTGAAAGGTAACATTACCATTACATGCAGATCCAAGACAATTTCCAAGCTCAGAAAATACATCATAGTTTGCAGCAGTGCATGTTCCGGGGCTCGTAGAGTTGCAATTCCAAAATCCAGACACTCCACAAGTACTTACAATGTTATATGCTGCTTCTCTCATCCAACATCCAGCACAATAACCAATTAAAGTATTATATACAGCATTAAAAGTAGTACCTGTAATGGTTGAGTTTGCTGGTCTTGGAACAATTAAGTTATAGTTGCATGACCCATTAGGGCCCCCAACACAAAAATCACCACCATATCGAAAAGCCATAGCGCCTCCAGTTTGTGTAGCTGTCGAAGTAACCAATGGATCAATAATTAATGGATAAACTGCATCTTCATGTATAAGCCAATCTGTTGGAACAAATAGTTCTAATTGCGTATTGTTTAATTCATAATAAAAAGAGGGGGAACGTTCTTTAATACCACTCTGATCATACCCAAAAGCTTTTTCTATTTCAAAACGCTTTACATTGATTTCGTCTCTAATGTAATATTCACCAAATCTGTTACCATTGGGGTCAAACATTTCTTTATCTCCTTCTACAATTGTATAGTTTTCAGGTAATATTAGATTATCTGAGAATCTTAAAAAACTCACCTGCTCAAGATACGTTAATTCATCGTTGATTACATAGTTTGTTTTTACCCTGTCTAGTTCATAAGAAATGGTAATATCAATTCCATCCCATGCATCGGTGATGTAGATTCCTTCTTCTCCTACAGTATAATTGCTCCAATTAGCTTGACCTAGATTTACTTCTGTATCATCATTTTTTATTAAGGTAAGTGTTAATTCATTATTGAATTTCAATTCCTTTTCGCCGATGAAAAAAGAAGAGTTTCTCCCGCTAATATCCAATTGAGTAGGTGTGTCTTGATTATCGCTTCGATAGATGTAATTCCCTTTATGACTCAAGCGTGGATCATAGGTTAATAATCGACCCTCTTTTTCATAATGAAACAAACCATATATTGCTTGAGAATAAAAGTGTGTTCCATTTGAGTTGTGCTCAACATATAGTTTAGTACTATCTGTTCTTTTCTGTATCAATTCAAAACAATTGTCACAAGGTGCATTGTATGCAACTTTACCAAATTCTGGATGATCATGATACTCTTTTGGAGTCAAGAGATACATTTCCTCTGTTATCTTTGGTACATTGTCTTTGAATTTTGTGTAGTTGTATTGTTTGGATTCCATTTGTCCCAAAACAGAGCTGCCCAAAATTAGGCCACCCGCAAGTAGTAGTAGTTTGTACATTGTATAGTTATTTAGCGCTTCAAACATAGCAATATTAATTGATGTTTTGACTTAATGGGTTATAAATTCTTTTCTGTCGGGTTTAGTTGTGGTTTAATCGATGAGTGGGACTGTCGGAAAACCCATTGCTTTTTAAGGATTAGTCACAAGGTATGGTGTGAACGGGGCGTGATTCAAGCATAAATAAGATGGGCTTTACTTGTGGTATATTCCTGCTTAAATTCAATTTATTTTTATCTTTAAGAAAAAAAAATTGAGCATGAAATTTACTTTTGACGTTAAGTCTCCACAACAACAATACATTCAAATTACTGCAGAACTAAAAGTTTCTGGGAACGAAACCAAGGTCTTTTTTCCAGCTTGGCGTCCGGGAAGGTATGAATTGGGAGACTTCGCAAAGAATGTTAATCATTTTCAAATTCATAACGGAAGTGGACAGGCTTTGCCGTTTGTAAAAGAAAACAAAAATACATGGATTGTTCAAACAGAAGGATGTTCCACGATTACGGTGAAATATAGTTATTATGCAATGGATATGAATGCTGGGTCTACATTCCTAGATGCTTCCCAATTGTATGTAAATCCGGTTAATTGCTGCCTCTTTACTGAAGAAGAATACAATGACCCGATTTCAGTTCGCTTAAATATTCCTGAATCATGGAAGGTAGCTCATTCTCTTAAGGTCGAAAACAATATCTTCGTAGCGGAAAACTACGATGAGTTGGCGGACAGTCCTTTTATCTGTTCTGCAGATCTGCAAAAGTCAAGTTATGAATTCAAAGGAACTACTTTTTATATTTGGTTCAATGGTATTGTAAAGCCAAACTGGGAGAAACTGATTAGAGATTTCAAAGCTTTTACTGAAGCACAAGTGAATCGATTTGAAAGTTTCCCTACCAAAGAATATCATTTCTTATTTCAAATCTTACCCTATAAAACTTACCATGGTGTGGAGCATTCTAAATCTACTGTCATCACCTTAGGTCCAAGTTATGCCGTTTTTGAAGAATTATATAAGGAATTGTTGGGGGTGAGCTCTCACGAACTTTACCATACTTGGAACGTGAAGTCTATTCGTCCTGAGGAAATGGTTCCGTATGATTTTAAACAAGAGAATTATTCTGAACTTGGATACATTGCGGAAGGTGTTACAACTTACATGGGAGATTTGATGCTTTATAAGGCTGGAGTGTTTAATACGGAACAGTATTTTTTAGAAATGAATAACCAAATCCAACGTCACATGGATAACTTTGGGCGATTCAATTATTCTGTTGCTGCTTCATCTTTTGATACATGGCTAGATGGATATGTAACAGGTGCTCCAGGTAGAAAAGTGTCTATCTATACAGAAGGTTGTCTTTTGTCTTTTATGATTGATGTTCTGATCTTGAAAAATACTTCAAATCAGCACGGACTAGATGATGTTATGCGCAATTTGTATCATGATTTTGGTGCGAAAGGCATCGGAGTGTCAAGGGAAGTCTATCAAGGTGAAATAGAAAAAATCGCTGGAGTTTCTCTACAGTGGTTCTTTGAGGATTATGTTTATGGCACTAAAACCTATACTACGCTCCTAGATGAATGTTTCGAGTACCTAGGTGTTGATATTCACAGCGAACCTGTTTCTAGCTTCATCGCTGCTTATTTAGGGGCGAAAACAATGGAGGTGAATTCTGAAACAGTTGTTGTGGCTTTGTATCCGGGAGCTCCATTGGATGTCTCTGGGATGATGCTCGGCGATAAAGTCGTTTCGGTGAATGGTGTAGCGGTAAGCAATGATGCCGATCGATGGATTCAGTTTTTCCATGATGAGAATAAAGAAATCGTTGTGAATAGAAAAGGACGTTTGCTTACTTTACAAGTTCCAAAATCAGAAAAAGTCTTTTATCAAAGGTATTTTCTTAAGAAGAATGAACAAGCCAATGCAAGCCAAGTCGAAGCTTTTGATGCATGGAGTAAAGGGTAGAATACCTTGGTGAAAGTGCTTATAAGTAAACCTCTACGCCAATGTTAAAGCCTAAAGCAAAAGCTTTTCGAATGTATGGAGATTGAGCATTGAAATTATTGGTCAATTGTCTTCTTCCTTCAACCATTAGAAATAATCCATAATGTTTGTTCAGTTTAACCTGTGTCCCAAGTGTTGCAACTGCATCGATTAGAAACATGTTGAACTTATCTCTTTCTGTTGTGGTCGAAGTTTGTTCTTTTCCGAAAGGGTCTAAAACAGTTTCTTCATGCTTCATTGAAAGAAAGGCCTTAGGAATTATTCCAATACCTCCATAGAATGAGATGTCTTCTCCAAAAGTATATGCAATTCGGATAGGGAAGGAGATGTGACGATAAGTATTGTTATAACGGTATACCGAATCCGTTTTTGTATAATCGAATGATTCTTTGTTACTGGCGTATCCAACACCGATTTCCAATTTCAAAAAGTCGCTGATTTTAGTTCGGGCTCCTAGATTAAATCCCGCGGTCCACTCTCCAGATTCATCCGCCCTGTGCCCAATCGATTTTGCAAATAAACCCTCGTTTACTTCTAATGTTCGGAAGGTATACGCTGGACTAACTCCAAAATAAATCTCAGTTCCTTGTTTGGGTTTTGTTGGCTTTTCTTTCTTTATTATTTGCGTTTCTTCTTTTTTAGTTTCGTTAGTAACAATTTGAGCATTCCCGCAAATACTCATTACTATGAATAGAGCTGTTAAATATTTTTTCATGTTGTTAATATATGTCAAGAGATTTTAGAATCGAAAATTTCACTTATATTTAGCTAATTAAAGCATAATTTTAAAATTTAACTAAGTAAAACTATATTTATGTCCCCAAAAAAAGAGAAAAAGAAAAAATCTTTGTTCGGAAAAATTCTGAAATATACAGGATTAGCTTTTTTATTGATGATCATTACGGTTATCCTGATTCCTATCTTTTTTAAAGATGAGTTAAAAGAACTGGCTTTAGCAGAAGCCAACAAAATGTTAAAAGCGGAAGTAGCAGTTGGAGATTTCGATTTAACGATCTTTTCTTCTTTCCCAAAAATGAAGTTGGTGTTTGATGATGTTTCAGTGACTGGAAGAGATGAATTTGAAGGAGTGAAATTGGTCGACTTAAAAGCTTTTGAAGCAAAGCTTGATTTTTGGAGTGTGATCAACATGGAGGATATCTCTGTTCGTTCCGTGCGATTAATAGCGCCCAATATTCATGTGAAAGTACTTGAGTCTGGTTTGGCCAATTACGATATCGTAAAGTCAACAGAAGAAATGGCTGAAGAAGGAGAAGATACAAGTGACTCTCCATTTAAGTTCTCTTTAGAATATTATGAAATTAAGGATGGTAACATCGTGTATGATGATCGACTTTCTGATTTGTTTGCTGAGATCGTAAATATTAATCATTCAGGCTCAGGAGATATGACCGCAGATGTGATTGATTTTAAAACGCTGACTTCTATGGATGAGTTAAGTTTCAAGATGGCAGGTTTGTCTTATTTGTCTAAAGTAAAGACAGACCTAGATATGGAAATACTCATGGAGTTCAAAGAAGAAAGTAGCAAGTTTACCTTAAAGGAAAACGAATTGAGCTTGAATGCTTTGACACTTTCATTTGATGGGTTTTATGAAATGCTTGAAGACCATGACAACATGGATTTAAAGTTAATCGCCAGCAATACAAGTTTTAAAGATTTGCTTTCCTTGGTTCCTGCCTTTTACCATACTGGATATGAAAGTATGATTGCAAAAGGAAACGTGAGTTTGGATGCTTTTGTGAAAGGTCAGCTAGATGATTCTCGTTTCCCCGCTTGGGATTTTGCAGCAAAAGTAAATGGCGCTTCAATTGCTTATCCTGATATGCCAGCAACGATTGATAATGTGAGTATTGTTGCGGGTTCTAAATTTGCTGGTGGATCTAATTTGGACCTCATGACGATTGATGTTGATCAATTGAAAGCAACTTTCGTAGGAAATACCATTGATGCAAATTTCTATATGAAAAACCCGATGACAGATCCATACATGAAGTCTAAGCTTAACCTGAATGTTGACTTAGCTACAATTGGTCAAGTATATCCTTTAGAAGAAGGTGAAGAGTACAATGGGAAACTGACTTCGGATATTTCTATTGAAGGAAGAATGTCTACCTTGGAAAAAGAAGGATACGATAAATTTGATGCGAAAGGAACTTTGCGTTTACAAGAAATGCACTATGCGTCAACTGATCTGCCTGCACCTGTAGATATTCAAAACTTAATCTTTGAATTCTCTCCGCAGCAATTAAAACTTGCAGAGTTGAAAGCGAAAATGGGAAGAAGTGACTTCTCTATGGATGGAGATGTAAAGAATTACATGGGGTATTTATTCAACGATGGAGACTTACAAGGTGTTTTCAATTATCATTCTGACCTATTGGATGTAGATGAAATTATGCCGCCTTCAGAAGAGGGAACTTCAACTGAAGGAACCAGCGAAACCGATGCAATAGAAACAACGACTGCAGATGCGGGAGAAACTGTTCTTGTTCCAGAGAAAATAGATTTCGTTTTAAACACTAGTATCAATAAGGTGATTTATGATGGAATGGACATTAACAACCTGAAAGGACGTGTATTGTTGAAAGATCAAGAAGCCATTTTAGAAGGCCTGACTATGCAAACTCTTGGAGGAACAGTTGGATTGAGCGGTAAGTACAATACCCAAGACAAAACTACACCAAAAATGGAATTTAGTTATAGTCTCAAAGAATTAGATATTCAGCAATTGGCTTCAAATTTCTTGACAATAGATAAGTTGGCTCCAGTGGCGAAGTATACACAAGGTAAGATCTCTTCAGATTTCTCAATGACGACAAATCTTACCTCTAATTTCGAACCCGTTTATAATACCTTGACAGGGAATGGCTCTTTGTTCTCTAACCAAGTGAAAATATCAGGATTTGAACCTTTGGAGAAGTTAGCAGATGCAATTGAAATTAAAAAGTTAAGCAATCAAACGATAGACAATATCAAAGCAAGCTTCGAGTTCAACGATGGAAAGGTAAAAGTAAAACCCTTTAACATTAAACTGGGGAATATCAATACAACTGTTGGCGGAACAACTTCTTTCGAACAAGATATTGACTACGAACTTCAAATGAATATACCAAAAGAAGAAATCCCTGGTAGTTTGTTGAAGTATGCTGAACAAGCCATTGCAAAGGCGAAAAATATTCCTGGTTTTAATATGAAAGAATTGCCTGCAAATATTCCAGTTACTGCTTTGGTAACCAACAAGGTGAAAGATCCAAAGATTCAAACGAATATTAAAGAGAAATTGCTCGAACTTGGAGGCGATATAAAGGGAGGAGTTAAAGACCTTGTGGATGATAAAGTTCAGGAAGCTAAGGATAGCGTTAAAGCAGTAGTGGATGACAAAATAGAAGAAGCAAAAGCGGAATTGGAAAAGAGAAAGCAAGAAGTGATTGATGCTGCACAAAAGCAAGCGGATAACATCAAGGCTGAAGGTAAAAAGCTTGCTGACCAAACCAGAAGTGAAGCTGATAAAAGAGCGCAAAATGTTATCGATCGTGCCGGATCAAACCTTTTAGAAAAGAAAGCAGCTGAGGTAAGTGCCAAGAAAATTCGCGAAGAAGGTGAGAAGGCAGCACAAAAAATAGAAAACGAAGCCAATACAAGAGCTGATAATGTTATGAAAACGGCAAGAGAAAAAGCTGATAATTTAAAATAACGTGTTAGAAGTCAAAAAGCTTTTGTAACTGTTTCTAAAGTCAATTTTTGTAATAAGAGTGATAGGTGTTTCATTTTTGAGACACCTATTTTCTTTGATTTATATCCCAGAATGCTTTAGAGTTGAGTAAACATTATTATTTTAGCATTCCTAATATCTAAAAAAGCAAAACAAGTGATAGATCAAATAAAATTCGGAACAGATGGCTGGAGAGCAGTGATCGGAGATACATATACAGTTAAGAATATTTCTCGTGTAGCAGAAGGAACTGCCTTATGGGTAAAACAACAGTCTAAGGAACCGAGTATCGTAATAGGACACGATTGTCGTTTCAATGGTAGATTATTCATGGAAACGGCCATTAAGGTGTATCTAAATCATGGAATAAAAGTTTACTATGCTGATGGCTTTGTCTCCACACCAATGGTTTCAATGGGAACAAAGAGGTATGGAGCAAATATAGGAGTGGTTTTGACGGCTTCTCACAATCCACCATCATACGGGGGGTACAAATTGAAATCTAATTATGGTGGTCCACTTTTGCCAGATAAAATTCAAGAGGTTGAAGACTTAATTCCAGACCACATTGATGCATCTGCTTTAAACATCAGTTTAGAAGATGCCATTGCAGATGGACGTTTGATTCAAGTTGATTTAGAAACTCAATATATTGATGCAGTTAAAGAGAACTTTGACCTTGAAGCCATTAAGAATTCAGGATTAAACTTGGCTTTTGACGCGATGTATGGTTCAGGACAAAATGTATTAAAACCTTTGTTTCCTAAAATGCATTACTTGCACTGTGAGCATAACCCAGGATTTAAAGGTCAGGCTCCAGAACCTATCGCAAAGAACTTAAAAGAACTTGAAGCGTTCATCAAAGAAGATGGTTCTATTGATGCAGCTTTGGCAACTGACGGAGATGCAGACCGAATTGGTTTATACGGAAAGAAAGGTGAATTTATTGATTCTCACCATATTATTCTTTTGTTGATTCATTACATGGTGAAATATAAAGGAATGTCAGGAAAAGTGATTACCGCTTTTAGTTGCTCTCCGAAAATTGCTAAAATGTGTGAACACTATGGATTAGAACATAAAACGGTTCAAATTGGATTTAAGCATATTGCTGGATACATGGTTGAAGAGGATGTTTTGTTAGGAGGTGAGGAATCTGGTGGAATTGCAACTAAAGGACATATTCCAGAACGTGATGGAATTTGGATGGGAATGATCATCTGGGAGTTTATGGCGAAATCAGGTAAGTCTCTTGAATCTCTGATTGATGAGGTTTACGAAATTGTTGGTACTTTTAAATTCGAAAGAAGTGATTTGCATATCGATGAAGCATTGAAACAAGAAATTATTACCAACTGTAAGAATAACGTTTATACTTCTTTTGGAAAATATGAGGTAGAAAAAGTAGAAACAATCGATGGGTTTAAATTTTATTTGCCCAACGAAAGCTGGGTAATGATCCGTCCTTCAGGAACTGAACCAGTGTTAAGGGTTTATGCTGAAGCCATCGACTTAGATGAGGTGAGAAGCATTTTAAAAGCGACTGAAGCGACAATTACAAAGTAAAATAATGGCTGGAAATTCGATAGGACACACTTTTAAACTGACTACTTTCGGTGAGTCTCATGGAGAGGCTATCGGTGGTGTGATTGATGGTGTTCCTTCAAATTTCGCTTTAGATTTAAGGGCTGTTCAGGTAGAACTCGACAGAAGAAGGCCCGGACAATCAGATATCGTTACCCAACGTAAAGAGTCTGACACCGTAAGGTTTTTGTCTGGAATTTTTGAGGGTAAAACAACAGGTGCGCCCATTGGCTTTGTCATAGAGAATGAAAACCAGAAATCTAAAGATTACAGTCACATTGAAAATATATACCGTCCTTCCCATGCAGATTTCACCTATGATAAAAAATACGGTCATAGAGATTATCGTGGTGGAGGGCGTTCTAGCGCTAGAGAAACAGCAAGCAGAGTTGTTGCAGGAGCAATTGCAAAACAATTCTTAAACCATCTAGGAATCAAAGTAGAGGCTTTTGTATCTCAGGTTGGTCCGATAAAACTCGAAGGTGACTTAACAAACTTACCTCTTCCTGGAAGAGAAAATACCGTGCGTTGTCCTGACCCTTTAGTGGCTGAAAAGATGATTGATTTCATCAAAACTGTTCGTAAAGCAGGAGATACAATTGGTGGGGTGGTGTTTGCAAGAATCAATGGTGTACCTCTTGGATTAGGCGCTCCTGTTTTTGATAAGTTACATGCGGATTTAGGAAAAGCGATGCTTTCCATTAATGCCGTGAAAGGATTTGAATATGGGTCTGGATTTTCTGGTGTGGAAATGAAAGGAAGTGAGCACAACGATGTAATTCAGCCTGACGGAACAACATTAAGCAATCACAGTGGAGGAATTCAAGGGGGGATTTCAAATGGAGCTCCCATATATTTCCGTGTTGCATTTAAACCAGTAGCAACGATTATGCAAGACCAATCCTCTGTGAACTCAAAAATGGAGGTAGTCAAGGTGAAAGGAAAAGGTCGTCATGACCCTTGTGTTGTTCCACGTGCTGTGCCTATCGTTGAAGCAATGGCATCTATCACTATATTGGATCACTACCTACGCAATAAAATGACACAAATCTAAAACTATGTCTGAGAAGAAGAAAAAGAAACTTGCTTTACATTGGAAGATTTTAATCGGAATGGCACTTGGTGTTGTTTTTAGTTTACTTCTTTTGAGTACTTCTTGGGGAAGTTCAATGACCACCTATTTGGTGAATGGTGAAGAGACACCAATTAATAAAGCAGAACTTTTTGTACGCCATTGGATTAAGCCTTTTGGAAATATGTTTATCAATGCATTAAAATTAATTGCAGTGCCATTGATTTTAGGCTCCTTGATTAAAGGAGTCTCCGATTTAAAGGATATTTCGAAGTTGTCCAAAATGGGACTGAGAACAATCATGACTTACCTAGCGACAACAATCATTGCTGTTTCAATAGGTTTGATTATTGTGAATATTGTTCAACCAGGAAAAACTATCAGTAGTGAAACCAGAGATGTTTTATTAGAGAATTATAGCGGTAAAGCGCAAGAGAAAATAAAATCAGCTTCTGAACAAAAAGAAAGTGGCCCACTTAGGGCATTAGAAGATTTAATTCCAGACAATATATTTGCAGCAGCTACTGACAATGGAAATATGCTTCAGGTAATCGTTTTTGCCATTTTCTTTGGAATTGGTTTGATATTAATTTCAGATGATAAATCGGCACCGGTTAAAGCTTTTTTCGACGGGTTTAATGAAGTCATTCTTAAACTCATTGATTTAATTATGCTGGTAGCGCCCATTGGAGTTTTTGCATTAATGGCTGGACTTGTTGTAGAATCACCAAGTCAGGATTTGTTTGTTGGACTATTTTGGTATGCCATCAGTGTTGTGATTGGTTTGCTCTTGATGATTATTATCTATACTTTATTGGTTTATGTTTTTACCAGAAAAACGCCAAAATTTTTCTTGAATGGAATTTCGCCAGCACAATTGTTGGCTTTTAGTACCAGTTCTTCGGCGGCTACACTTCCTGTAACCATGGAAAGGGTGGAAGAACATCTTGGAGTTAAGGAAGAAGTCACAAGTTTTGTTTTACCCATTGGAGCAACCATAAACATGGACGGAACGAGTTTATACCAAGCTGTCGCAGCCATTTTTATTGCACAAGTTTTTGGAATGGATCTCGACCTCTATGCTCAATTGGGAATCATCGCTACAGCAACCTTGGCCAGTATCGGTTCGGCGGCTGTTCCTGGAGCAGGAATGGTGATGTTGGTCATTGTTTTGGCCCAAGCAGGAATCCCCGAAGCAGGATTGGCTTTAATTTTCGCCATTGATCGTCCTTTGGATATGTTGAGAACAACAGTTAATGTTACAGGTGATGCAGCAGTCTCTATGATTATTGCAAAATCGGTAGGTAAGCTAGGTGACCCACAGGTAAGGGATTGGGATGACCATTATGGCGAAAAACCATTGGATCATGTATAACTTTAAGTTGATAGATGTTGTGATTCAGGGAGCAACCCTTTTAAGTGGATTGGTATTGTTGTTTGCTTTTGGTGCTACTGGATATTTCTTCTGGATTTCACTTTGCCTGGTGGTATGGATTCTAATCAGTTTGCTGTTGAATCTTTTATTCGCTAAACCATTATCTAATCAGAGGAAGATGGTCACATTGGTACTCTCTACATTGTTTTTCGGTTTTCTTGTTGCTTATTTATTCAATGTTTCCATTGCCCGCTTAAACTTTTACTACAAACCCCTTTCACTCGTAGTGATTATTTCCTATTTGTATTTGTCCTTTTCTGAACTCAATAAAATGAAAAGTAAAGGAGAGGTAGATTTAGATTTTTAATGGTTAAAAAAAAGTGAATACAGAGTGGTTTTTGGTGTGGGAAAATTGCCCTGTTGATAATTACCATAGAATAAACTTAAATTGTTAATAACCCCGTTGAAAAACCTTTAAATCAGCCTCATTTATCGTGCTTAATTTCGTATATTTGCTATTGTCTCAAGTTTTATCGAGACAAAGAATTACAATTTTAATTTATTTGTAAACAAATGAGTGAAACTGAAAAGAATAGAGAAGATTATTCCGCGGATAATATACAGATATTAGAAGGGCTCGAGGCGGTTAGAAAGCGTCCTGCCATGTATATTGGCGACGTAGGGAACAAGGGATTACACCATATGGTGTATGAGGTGATTGACAACTCCATTGACGAGGCGATGGCAGGTCATTGTGACACCATTCGTGTGACCATCAATGAAGGTGATTCGATTACTGTTGAAGATAATGGACGTGGTATTCCAACGGCGATTCATACAAAAGAAAATAAATCGGCACTAGAAATCGTAATGACCGTCCTGCATGCAGGTGGTAAGTTCGATAAAGATACTTATAAAGTTTCAGGAGGACTTCACGGAGTTGGGGTTTCATGTGTGAACGCACTTTCTACTGATTTATCAGCTGTTGTTCATAGAGACGGTAAGATTTTTCAGCAAGAATATAAAATCGGTGTTCCACAATACGATGTAAAAGAAATTGGAACAACTGACAAGTCTGGTACTATTGTAACGTTTAGTCCGGATCCAACAATTTTTGACGAAGTACATTATAATTATGATACTTTAAAAGCCCGTATGAGAGAATTAGCATTCTTGAATAAAGGCTTGACTATTACTATTACTGATGAAAGAGAAGCTTCCAAAGATGAAGAGGGTAAATTTCCATCTGAAAAATTCCATTCTGAAGGAGGGTTAAGAGAATTCGTAAAGTTTCTTGATAAAAGTAGAGAAGCGCTTATCGAAGAGGTAATCTACATGGAAGGTGAAAAAGATGGTATTCCAGTCGAAGTAGCAATGATGTACAACACCTCTTATACAGAAAATATTCTTGCTTATGTAAATAATATTAACACGCATGAGGGAGGTACGCACCTTACTGGTTTCCGTCGTGGTTTAACCACTACTTTGAAGAAATATGCAGATGAATCTGGCTTATTATCTAAAGAGAAAATTGAAATCGCAGGGGATGACTTCCGTGAAGGGTTAACTGCAATTATTTCTGTGAAAGTTGCAGAACCTCAGTTCGAAGGTCAAACGAAAACAAAGTTAGGAAACAGAGAGATTCAAGCTCCAGTTTCTCAATCAGTTTCGGAAATGTTGACCAACTATCTTGAGGAACACCCAGCAGATGCCAAGAAAATCGTTGAAAAAATCATTGTCGCTGCGCGTGCAAGAAACGCTGCGCGTAAGGCACGTGAGATGGTACAACGTAAGAGTGTAATGTCAGGAAGTGGTTTGCCAGGTAAGTTGGCGGACTGCTCCGAGAAAGATCCAGCGCTTTGTGAAGTGTTCCTTGTCGAGGGAGATTCGGCAGGTGGTACTGCTAAACAAGGTCGTGATAGAAATTTCCAAGCAATTATGCCTTTGCGAGGTAAGATTTTGAACGTTGAAAAAGCAATGCAACACAAAATCTTTGAAAACGATGAGATCAAAAATATCTATACCGCACTTGGTGTAAGGGTAGGTACTGAAGAAGATGCCAAAGCATTGAATACAGAAAAATTAAGATATCATAAGATTGTGATTATGTGTGATGCCGACGTCGATGGGGCGCACATTGAAACGCTTATTTTGACTTTCTTCTTCCGTTATATGAAAGAATTGATTGATCAAGGTTATGTATATATCGCTACTCCACCGCTTTACTTATTGAAAAGAGGTGCAAAACAAGAGTATGCATGGAATGATGACCAACGTGATGTAATTATTGATAAACTTAGAGGAAATGCTCCAAGAAGTTCAGTTGGTGTTCAACGTTACAAAGGTCTTGGGGAAATGAATGCAACTCAGCTTTGGGATACTACAATGAATCCGGAGTTTAGAACGCTTCGTCAAGTGACTATCGATAACGCCGCTGAAGCAGACCAGATTTTCTCTATGTTAATGGGAGATGATGTTCCACCTCGTAGAGATTTCATCGAGAAAAATGCAAAATACGCAACAATCGATACCTAATAAGGTGTCATGAAATTAAAAAAGCTCAGGCCGTAAGGTCTGAGCTTTTTTATTGGTGTAGGGGCGGCTTTTAATAAGGACGGTTTGTAGTAAGGACGGTTTGCAAACCGTCCCTACAACAAACTTTCCCAAAATTCTTTCACTACGTTGATAACCTCTTCCTCTTTTTCAATATGCGGTGCATGACCACAATTTGGAATAAAAAACGCCTCAGCTTTTACTAATAAATCTACAATATCATTCACTTGTGCACCTGTTCCGTATTGATCCTCGCTTCCTTGTATGATTAATGCCGGAACAGTATTCCCTTTTATGTCCTTGGAAATATCCCAATCGTGGAAGTCAGCTTGTAACCAAGTTTTGGCCCATGCAAAAAACAAACGTTCTGTTTTTGTTCCATGATAATACTCCAAACCTTTTAGCTTACCAGCATTCCAAGCGTCAATTGCAGGCTGAATCCCAGCTTTGGTTTGGGCTTCGTTGATGTAATGCGCGGCCATGGTGATGATGCCTTTTACATTGGAAGGATACTTTGAACTGTAAAGTAAAGCATTGGTGCCTCCGTCTGAATGTCCAACAATCAACAAAGGATTAGTCAGTTGTATTGCTTCAAGAAAAGCAGGTAGATATTCTAAAGCAAATTCATGAAGGTAGTTGGCGTCTCTTGTTTTCTCCTCGGCTTGACTAAATCCATATCCAGGAAATTCAATGACAATCCCGGGAAGATTTAATTCATCACAAAGATGAGTGGGGAAGTTTTGCCATTGTCCAATTGAACCTATAGCTTCATGAAGAAACAAGACTACTGGTTCTGATTTATTCTCTATTTTACCAATGATTTGATAAGCCATTTCTCCGAATGGGGTAGAAGCCCACTGATAATTCAAACTATTGAGTTGAACAGTTATGTGTCTTGCAATATGTTTTGAAGCAATAAATCCAATGGGATGAATCATATGAGGCACTTCAAAATATCTTCCATTGGGTATTGCTTGACAAATTACACGCGTTTCGGCTTCGCTTACCATTCGGTCTTTACCTCCTCTTGTTAAACGAACAGGAATGGTTATGTTTTGAACACTTTCTTTCGAAACTATCGGATTTTCACCCAATAAAGTCATGAAATGGGCAGTTTTCTCCAATAATTGAGGTAAATATTCACCATGTAACGCAACAAGATAGTTGTAAAATCCTTCCGCTTTTGATTGAAGAAAGTCAACTGTCAAGGTTGCTGTTTCTTTTTTGGCATTCTCAACGGTCCAATCCAACTTCGTACCTTGGGTTACAATTCCCTTGATGTTAGACTCGTCTATTTGTGCAGCGGCAATTGCAATATATCCACCTAAACTAAATCCATAGATATAGCTTGGACCAATTTTACTGAGAAATTTCAGAAAATCTTTGACCAAGGCATTGATTTCAAATGGCACTTTTGAGTCTTTGTAATTTCCATGATGTGGAATTTCAAAAGAGTGTACTTCATAAGTTTTCTCCAATGAAGGAACAATTGCTTCAAACTCTTTGGGGTCACCTATAGCTCCGTGAATTAATACTAGTTTTTCCATAACTCATAAAAATAAAAAAAAGCCTCGACTTATTGTCGGGGCTTTCAATGGATTGAATAAAAGAGCATTTATTTTACTCTTTCAACATACTCTCCTTTTTCAGTATTGATTTTAATTTTCTCTCCTGTATCGATAAACAATGGAACACGAATCTCGGCACCCGTATCAATTGTCGCTGGTTTGAAAGTGTTAGTTGCAGTATCACCTTTGATACCAGGCTCAGTATAGGTCACTTCAGCCTCAATGTACATCGGTAAATCTACAAGTAATGGATTCTCTTCTTCTGCATGAAAAGTGATGTCACAAATCATTCCTTCACGTAAAAACAAAGGGTTTTCAATCAAATGTGGTGGAATTAATACTTGTTCGTAGTTTTCAGTATTCATAAAGTGATACCCTACACCTTCTTCTACATAAAGGAATTGGTATTGTCTTTTTTCAATACGAACTACATCAATTTTATGTCCAGCAGAAAATGTATGGTCTAGTGTTTTTCCAGACTCTATTTCTTTCAATTTTGTTCTTACAAAAGCAGGACCTTTTCCTGGTTTTACATGTTGAAACTCAATAATAGTGGATAGTTTTCCATTTAGATTAATACAGAGTCCGTTTCTGATATCTGATGTATTTGCCATAGTTTTATTTTATTGGTTCCCAAATATAGTAACAATACCTCAAATATCAGTTAGGAAATTTTAATTACCTGATTTTGTAGGGTTGAATCAATAAGGTACTCAATAGAACAATAGTTACTGAACTGATGGGCATCAAAATAGCGGCAAAAAGTGGAGTGACATAACCCAAAAATGCGAATGTAATTCCAAAGGTGTTGTAAGTGAGTGAAAAATACATACAAATTCGTAAAACTCGCTTAGCATGAAGTCCAAACTTAAAGAAACTCCTCAGGTTATTAATTTTATTGCTTTCAATGATGGCGTCACATTTTGGTGTAAACCTGAATTCATCTTCGGAAACACTAATGCCTAATTCCGCTTCTTCTAAAGCCTCAGAATCGTTTAATCCGTCTCCAATAAATGCAACAATATCACCTGATTCGTTGAAATTGATAATGTGATCCTTTTTATCTGTTGGGGAGAGGTCGAAATACATGTCGATGGGCTTTCCCAAATGCTCGAATAAGACTTTGTCCGTTGGACGATCACCAGAAAGTAAGCTTACCTTATAATGTTTTTGTAGACGGTTGATTTCCTCAATAATTCCCTCTCTCAACTGAGACTGAAACCTAAAGAATCCATACGTTTTATCATTTATACTTAAGTAACTTCCACTGTCGTTGAAAATATTTGTTGCATTCGTAAATTGAGCATTTCCAACACGAATAAGATCTCCATTGAGTGTTTTGGCTTGAACACCTTGACCAGAAACTTCTTCGTAGTCTATAATGTCGTCTAATTGTTCAACAAATCTTTCCAAATACTGAGTTATGCTTTTTGAATACGGATGGGTCGATTGTCGCGTAAGTGCATAAACTTGTCCCATTAAGGTCGGCGTTAAGCTTTCTCCCTCATAATCTACACCTTCAATTCTGTCTTTGGTCAGGGTTCCTGTCTTATCAAAAACTATGTGATTCACCTGATTCATTTTTTGAATTTCGTGACTGTTTCTAAAGTAGAGTCCAGATCTCCCTAATTTTCGCAAGGCATTCCCATAGACAAATGGAAAAGAAATAGCTAAGGCACAAGGACAGGCGACTACAAGAATTGCAGTAACAATTTCTAAAATACGGCTTGGATCAATAAAAGACCAAGTAATTGCCGCTGAAATTGAGAGAATACCAACAATAATTAAGAAATATTTACTTAGAAGGTTTTCACGATTTTGAACAATTGACTTTGTCGTTTTCGCTGATTTATTCCAAATACTGGCGAATTTACTCCTACTGGTTGTACTTAAAGCCTTAACCTGAATAGCAGAACCTATGAGTTTACTTCCTGCGTAGATTTTATCTCCCGATTTTAATGTCGCTAAGGCTGCTTCTCCAGTGATAAAGCTAGTGTCGATAACAGCTTTATCGGAAATTAATTCTGCATCACAAGGAATTATTTCTTCATTGAATATTTTAAGTAAATCATCTTTTTCTATGGATTCTATCTTAACTACTTCTTCTTCCTGTGTAACAGTATTCAGTCGGTGAACACCTAATGGAAAGTAAGCTTTTGGGTCGTTGTCAAATGACATGTTACGGTAGGTTTTCGATTGAAACCATTTCCCAATTAAAAGAAAAAACACAAATCCTGTGAAAGAATCCATATAACTAGACCCTTCTTGCATTAAGATAGAACTTGAGCTTTTGATGAAAAGTACTAATATTCCAATGGCTACAGGAAAATCTAAGTTTAACTGACGGGTTTTTAGTGCAGTATATGCAGAAATAAAGTAAGGAGAAGCAGAGTAGAACAGGACAGGAATAGAAACCAACAAAGTAAGGTAAGCGGAAAAGTTTCTAAAATCCTCAAACATTTCATCTAGCCCTAAATATTCAGGAACGGACCATAACATCACATTTCCAAAGGCAAACCCAGCGACCCCTAATTGTAAAAGTAATTTTTTGTCGTAACTACTTGTTTTTTCTTTTCCTTTTCGAAGTTCGGGTTTATAGCCAATACTTTCCAATAATGCAGCAACTTCAGATAGTTTTCGGTCTTTTTTCACACTTAAAGTAAGCGTTCTAGCGGTAAAGTTGGATTCGCTTGAAATGATGTCTGAATTGAGTTTTTGTAAGTTTTCGAGCAAGTAAATGCAAGAACTACAATGAATTGCAGGTAAGAAAAAAGTAACAATGTATAATTCGTCATTCTGAAATTCAATAAAATCATTAAAAATTTCAGGGACATCTAAGGCAGTATATTTTGCATTTCCCTCTGAATTGGGCTTAATTCCACTTTGTTGGTTGAATTCATAGAATTGATCGAGTCCATTATCGCTTAATATTTCATAAACAGCCAAGCACCCAGTACAGCAAAAATCTTTGTCATCTTTAGAAATGGGTTTCCCAATTATCTTATCTCCACAGTGATAGCACCCCATAATTTAAACAACTTGAAATTTTATTAATTCTGTCATAAACTACAGAAAATCATTTTAAAACTATTCTCAGTTTTTCATTTGATGAACACAATTATTGACTCAAACGGATTTGCTAAATCTACCTTGCGTCGGAATACCATTCGCGTAGGGATCTAAAGTCATGCAAACATTTCGTGAAAATGGTTTTCCGTCCTCTGTAACAATTATTTCATTTTCATTCCATGTAATGATGCCGTCTTTTTGAAATTCATCTAAGATGTCCTTGAATTCAGCAACATGACTTTTCATCCATTCATCGTTAGCAAAGTTAGTTTTAAATTGACACATGAGTTGTGTCACATGCTCTTTTAATGTTGCGTCTGTCTCCGAATGTACATGACCTTTAAAAATAGGCAATTCATTGTCATCAATTTTACCATGATAAGCACGGGTACTTTTTACATTTTGAGCATATCCAAAACCGTATTCTGAAATGGCAGAAGCGCCTAGTCCAATCATGCGGTCGGTGGTGTTGGTTGTATACCCCATAAAAGTTCTGTTCAATGCTCCACCTCGTAACGCTTTGGCTAACATATCCGTTGGTAAGGCAAAATGATCCATTCCTATTTCAACATAGCCCTGTGCTAATAATTGTTCCTTGGATTGATCATACAAGGCTTTTTTCTCGTCACCAGAAGGTAAATCTTCTTCAGAAAATCCACGTTGACCTGTTCCTTTTACCCATGGCACATGTGCGTAAGAATACAAAGAAATGGCATCCGGCTTCAATTCTATGGTCTTGGCAATCGTATCCATCATGTCCTCCATCGTTTGCATAGGAAGTCCAAAAACTAAATCGTGACTAATAGAAGTAAAGCCTGCTTTTCTTGCATTTTCGGTAACTTCTTTCACTTTTTCAAAGGGTTGGATTCTATTAATGGCTTTTTGAACTACCTGACTGTAGGATTGTACTCCAAAACTCACCCGTCTGAACCCCAAGTCGTGTAAAGTCTTTAATTGTTCATCGCTCGTGTGATTAGGATGTCCTTCAAAACTAAACAAAGGATCTGGCCCTGTTTTTATATTAATTGCTTCGATTAATCTTTTCAATTGCGCAGCTGCAAAGAAGGTTGGTGTTCCTCCTCCCAAATGAATTTCATCCACTTGAATACTTCCACCATTGAGTTTTTCGTACATCTGCCATTCTTTAATTACGGCATCAATGTATGGTGCTTCAACGCTATGTTGTTTGGTAATGTGCTTGTGACATCCGCAAAAAGTACATAAACTTTCGCAAAAAGGAAGGTGAACATAAACACTTGTGCTGTGGTTTTTATTTTGCTCCGCTTTTATGAATATAGGTGCAAATTCGTCTGCTGTAAACTCCATCCTGTTCCAATCTAAAATGGTTGGATAGGAGGTGTATCGAGGACTTGAAATATTATACTTGTTGATGATTTTTTCACTTAACATAACGACTTATTTTTTTACCAAATCATTCAACGTCAAGTGCGGTGAATCTCTTGGTCTTTCAAGTGCAAATATCGCCTTATTTCAAAGAATTAAAAATGATTAAAGTCAGTTCGTGAAATAGGACTTGTCACAAAAAATAATCCGAAATTTGAATTACTGTTTTGGCAACACTTCATTTAGTTTTTCTCCTCCTTTAATCCCAAAATCCAATGTGCGAATTGGGAACGGAATCATGATGTCTTCACTGTCATAAGCTTTTTTGATGGCGATTATCGCCTCACTTTGACTATTTAGGAACTCTAGCTGACTTTTAAATTCTATCCAAATCATAATGGTGAAATTGATTGAACTTCCACCAAACTCTTTATAAAACAAGGATATTTCTTTATCTTTTTGAATGTTAGGAATGTTTTTTACTGCGTCAATTGTAATGTCTCTCACACGTTCTAAATCTTCACCGTATGAAACACCAACTTCTAGGTCAATACGTTTATAGACATTTTCAGAATCGTTGATCAATGGGTTTTGAAAGAGTAACTTGTTGGGGATGATGATTTCTTGGCCTTGAAAGGAAGCGATTTCAGTTGTACGGATACCAATGTGTTTAATTATACCGCTGTGACCTTCGCAATGAATAACCTGTCCGATTTTGAAAGGACGTTTTGCAGCCATGAAAAATCCTGCAATAAAATTGGTGGCAATATCTTGAAATGCAAAACCAAGCGCTAATCCTATGATCCCCGCACCAGCTAGGAGTGAAGTTACTGTTTTATCTAAGTTCATTAAACTTAAAGCAGCAAAAGCTCCAATGGTGAGTACAATCAAGTGGATTATTCTAGAAATCAAAGAAGAAAGCGACCTGTTATTTAGGGTTTTGAAAAGGATTTTGCTGATGATGCCCTTGCTTAGTTTTCCTAAGAAAACAAAGAGTATCATGACAATAATAGCGAGAACGAAGTTGGGTAGCATAACCACTAAGTCTTCTGTCCAATGGGTTACTTTGTTGATAACAAGGTCGTAATATTTTTTAATTTCCATATGTTGTTTTTGATGCGACTATTAAAATAATATTTTTCTTCGTTTCTGCTTGACTTTTTTTTAATTTTTCTTGATCATTAAACAACATGGCTTCTAGTTCTACAAAAAACATTAAATATCCCAGGGGAGCAATTCAACATTGGTTAATTCCTTTTGACCAACATTCTTACTGCGTTGAATAATGCGCATAATCTTTACAATATCTTCCTTTTTGGTATTGCGCTTAAGGTGTAACCCAACAATTTGTCGAATAGGAGTGTGGTGCTTAATTCTTTTTATGTGTTGTTGTTCTAAATTTAAATAAGGAAGATAATAGGAAGGGATTAAAGTGTATCCTCCTTCTTGTTCCACCATTTTAGTCAATAAATGTAGATTTCCACCTTCATAATTCCATTCAGATTGAGTTTTTTGGTCTAATTTGCAGAAATTTATCATTTGTGTTCTTAAGCAGTTACCTTCACTCAATAGCCATGGATGCTCGTGTTCCAATTCTTCAATTTGAATTTCCTTTCCTTTAATAGTGGGAGCGTATATGAATATCTCTTCATTGTAAAGTATTTGTTGATCCAATGAAAGATCTTCAACAGGACCCGCCATTATTCCCAAATCAATGGTTTTGTTTTTTAAAGCTTCCAATAAATTCGGAGAAGTCAGTTCACTGATGTCCAAATGAACATCTCCAATTTGATCCTGCCATTTGGCATATAATTCTGGCACTAAATAGTTAGATATTGTAGGAATGATACCGATTCTGATTTCAGCTTTATACGTTCCTTTTAATTTTTGAACCTTTACATCCAATTCATCATAGGCAGATTGAATAGAAGAAAGTACTGGAATTAATTGTTGTCCTAAGTAAGTCAATGATATTGGATTGGTATCCCTGTCAATTATTTTAAAGCCAATGGCTTCTTCTGCTTTTTTTAGCTGCATTGATAAAGTCGGTTGGGTAACATGACAAGCATCGGCAGCACGTTGAAAGTTCTTGTGTTTGAGCAATGCAAAAATGTAAGAAAGTTGAACAGGTGAAATCATATAGATAAAATTTATGTAAATATAATAATAATTGATAAAAACAATGGGAAAAGAAGGCTTATATTTGTAGTGTTGATAAGGATAGAGTAGGTTAGAAAATTGAAGAAATTTAACTTTTCAAGACTTAAATATTATTATCTTCATAGCAGAAAATTATTAACCAAAAAAAATAAATTATTATGGCAATTGTAGGAAAAACTTTTCCAGACATCCAAGTGGATGCAATGAATGAAATGGGAGATACATTTAAAATTAATGTATTAGAAGAAGCAAAGAAAAACAAGAAAAAAGTATTGTTATTCTGGTACCCAAAAGACTTTACTTATGTATGTCCAACAGAGCTTCACGCTTTCCAAGCAAAATTGAAAGAGTTCGAAGACCGAAACACTATCGTAATTGGTGCTTCATGTGATACTCCAGAAGTTCACTTTGCATGGTTAAGTACAGCAAAAGATAACGGAGGAATCGAAGGTGTAACTTACCCACTTTTGGCAGATTCAAACCGTAACCTATCAAGCATGTTAGGAATTTTGGATATCCAAAACGAAACATACAACGAAGAAACAGATTCTTTCATCGTAGAAGGAGACAACGTATCGTACCGTGCAACTTACCTAATTGATGAAGACGGATTGGTATTCCACGAAGGAATTAACCACATGCCTGTTGGACGTAACGTTAACGAATACCTTCGTTTGATTGATGCTTATTCTCACGTACAAACGCATGGAGAGGTTTGTCCAGCAAACTGGGAAGAAGGAAGTAAAGCAATGAGTGCAGATGCTAAAGGTACTGCTGAATATTTAAAATCAGTATAGTTATGGCATATGTAGAGTTATCAACAGATACTTTACATGAGGAGATCTCCGGAGATGGAGTTGTTCTCGTACAGTATTCAGCCGGATGGTGTGGAAACTGTAGAATCATGAAGCCGAAGTTTAAGAAATTTGCCCAGGATCATGATGATGTAAAGTTTATCGTAATCGACGCTGAAAAGAATCCAGAGTCTAGAAAGTTAGCAAAAGTAGATAATTTACCTACGTTCGCAGCTTTCAAAAATGGAGAATTAATTCAGCAAACACAAACGAACAAAACAGAAGTATTAAAATCTTTTATCGATGAGACTACCAGTAATTAGACACTTATCCACTTTTATAGAAGAGAATGATGAGGATTTCGTTCATGAAACAATTGAAACATTAGAAAATCTCACAGAACTTTCTTCTATGAAGGATGAAGAACTTGACGTAATTGGAGAATTACTTTCCAATATGTACGGCGCAATCGAAGTCAATAAAATGATGAAAGAGGAAGGAATTCCTCAAAGAGATGCGGCAAAGAAATTCATGGAACGAGTAATGGGTTCAATCGATACTTGATCATAAAAAGTACGTTTCGTAGAAGAGGTCATTTTTTTAAATGACCTCTTTTTTTATCCAATTTTTACGTTTTTCATTAAAAAAACTTAAAATTTTCACGATTTTTCTAGATTTCTGTAAAAAATTTTGAGTTTGAGTATTATAACCCTTATATTGCCACCGAATCACAATACATTGAGTTATCAGACTAATAAGAACAGTAAGAAAAAGTAAATTAGAAAATAGGTATCACCCTAACATGGGTCGACTTTGTACGCAAGTTACACGTATTCAAAGACATTTCATGGGAATTCCAATTCAGACAATCCATAAATACCGTGAAACATACAACGGAGAAATTAAAGATTGTGACGAATGTGTAATTTCTAAAGTTGAACTAAGTAGTACCTAAAAAAATTATATTCATTAATAAACAAGAAGGTCAGGCAATAGTCTGACCTTTTTTTGTGACTCGTTTTCTGGAATCAAGACGGATCAAGACCCATTGTTGGGAATTAGGGATAAATATTTGTTCATCCGATGAATAACAAAAAAGAGGACCACATTTCTGCAGTCCTCTCTTCAATATGATATGCGAATAAAAATTAGCCTTTATAAAAAGGAGTTTTCACAACTTTTGCTGCCAGGGCCTTATTTCTAACACCGATATAAATTTCACTTCCTTCTGTAGCCAATTCAACAGGAACATAGCCCATTCCTATTGCTTTGTTGAGCGAAGGTGACATTGTACCTGAGGTTACTCGTCCAATTTCTTCTCCTTCTGCATTTAAAATAGGATAACCTTGACGCGGAACACCTTTGTCAATTAATTCAAATCCAACCAATTTGTTTTTAATTCCCGTTTCTTTCTCAGCTTTTAGAGCCTCACTGTTGATAAATTCTTTTGTGAATTTGGTAATCCATCCAAGACCCGCTTCAAAAGGTGAAGTTGTATCGTCAATATCGTTACCATACAAACAGTATCCCATTTCTAGACGCAAAGTATCTCGTGCACCTAAACCGATTGGCTCAATTCCAAACGCTTCACCAGCTTCAAAAACTTTATCCCAAACTTGTTTGATGTCCTTGTTTCTAACATAGATTTCGAATCCTCCGCTTCCGGTATATCCAGTTGCAGAAATGATTACGTCTTGAACTCCTGCAAATTCATTGATTTCAAAAGAATAAAACTTCATTGCTTTTAAATCAAATGAAGTTAAAGATTGCATTGCTTCAGCAGCTTTCGGACCTTGAATGGCTAAGATACTCCATTCATCAGATTCATTGACTAACTCTGCACCAACATCATTTTGAGAAGAAATCCAATTCCAATCTTTTTCAATGTTAGAAGCGTTTACAATCAACATAAATTCCTGATCGGCAATTTTATAAATGATTAAATCATCAATAATTCCCCCTTCGTTATTAGGCAAATAACAGTATTGTGCCTTTCCAACAACAAGCTTGCTTACATCGTTACTTGTTACTTTTTGAAGTAAAGCCTCTGCATTTTCACCCCTTACGAAAAACTCACCCATGTGAGAAACATCAAAAACACCCACTTTTGTCCTTACAACTTCGTGTTCATGTTTTAATCCTGCATAGGTAACAGGCATATTATAACCAGCAAAAGGAACCATCTTAGCTCCTAACTCTGCATGTACTTGTGATAGCGCAGTTTCTTTCATTGAATTTACTTTTGTGTTTAAAATGCAAATTTAATAATTATTCAATGTTAAAGCTGAATAATTGAAGATTATAGGCCCAAGTTGGGAAAGACTTAGGAAGACCTTTTCAGTAGCTTTGAAATAAACTTAAAACTTTGTTTTTACGATATATTTTGAGCTTTGTTTGTGATTCTGTGGTTTCCCAAGTTGGGGAGGATGTGTATTAACTTTACCAAGATTAAACTGGAAATTAGGTGATCTGAACAGTATACCTTTCATCTCTCTAATCCGTTTAATCAACCTGCACATATTATTCAATACAATTAAACACTACTTTTACACCAAAAACAAACAATGCAAAAACCAAAGGCCGTTTTCAATTGGAGTGGTGGAAAGGATTCCGCTTTGGCGCTTCAAAAAGTATTTCAAGAAAATAAATTTGAGGTCATCGCTTTGTTGACTACTTTTAATGAAGCCGACGAAAGTTCATCTGCACATTCAGTTCCACTGACTTTAATGGAAAAACAAGCAGAGGCGATTGGAATAGAATTGTATCCCATCTTCATTAATAAATCCCCAGGCGATTATGAGCACAAAATGCTCCAAGCAGTTGAATATTTTAAACGTAAGGGAGTAAAACATTTCATATTTGGAGATTTATATTTAGATGAAATCAGAACTTACCGCGAAAGTAAACTGAATCCGCATGGAATTGAAGTAGTGGAACCGATTTGGGGCAATTCTCCAGAGGAAACCATTCAGAGATTCTTAAACTCAGGACTCAAAGCAAAAATCATCACAACCCAAGCCGATAAATTAGATGAATCTTATATTGGTCAAGATCTAACTCCAGAATTAATAAATAACCTACCCATAGATGTTGATGTTTGTGGTGAAAATGGAGAATACCATACTTTTGTTTATGCAGGAAACATTTTTAAAAATGAAGTTGAATTAGAAATCGAAAAAGCCTACAAACTATCCTTCGATATTAAACTTGATACGGGGGAGGTGAAGACCTATGAATATTGGCAAGCGAAACTTAGCTAATCAACAAGATTTTTCTATTTTTAACCCAATGATTATTCTGCGGATGATATTACTTCCTTTTTCCTTGATTTATGGCTGTGTCATGATGGTAAGGAATGGACTGTTTGATAAGAACATTAAGCCGGTGACTAAGGTGGGTTCGGTTGTGCTTTCCGTGGGGAATTTATCTGTAGGAGGAACAGGAAAAACACCTCATGTTGAGTTTTTACTCAACGCCTTGTCCAAAAAATATAAAACGGCTGTGCTTTCAAGAGGTTATGGTCGAGAATCAAAAGGATTTGTTAAAGTCAACGCCAATGCGGAAGTAAATAAGGTTGGAGATGAAGCATTAAATTATGCGCAGAAATTCGAAGGAAAAGTGGAAGTGGCTGTTTGTGAAAAGAGGGTGGAAGGGGCTCAGAAATTATTGAAAAATCATCCTGAAACCGAAGTGATTGTCTTAGATGATGCTTATCAACATCGGTACATCCACAGAGATTGTAATATTTTACTCACAGAATTCAACAAGCCTTTTTTTAAAGATTTTGTGTTGCCAGCAGGACGATTACGTGAGTTTCGTTGGGGAAAACACCGTGCAGATGTGGTTATTGTTACAAAATCCCCAAGCAACCTCAGTGAATCGAGAAAAAAGGAGTTTGTTTCTCGATTAAAATTGAAGTCTACTGTCCCCATTTTCTTTTCTTCAATTACTTATGGTGATCTGGTTCATTTGGAAGATAAAACTGTGACTTCAGCACCTAAAGAGATTCTTTTGGTGACGGGAATTGGAAATCCACAACCGTTAATTTCTCACCTGAAACAGTATTCAAAGGTCACCCATTTAAAGTTTGGGGACCATCACGATTACACAGTGAAGGATATTGAGAAAATTCACAAATTATTTGGTAACTTTGCCTCTGCTGAAAAAATAATTGTAACAACCGAGAAAGACGCTGTGCGATTAATGAATTCAAAAATAAAAACAATTATTCAGTCCTATCCTTGGTATTATCAAGCAATGACTGTGAAAATAGAAGATGAAAATAAATTACTAAAGAAAATATATAGCTATGTTAACACAAATCAATGATGCAGTAAAATACCTTCAGTCCCAAACTGAGGTGAAACCACAAATAGGAGTCATTTTAGGAACTGGACTTGGAGGATTGGTGGATGAAATCAACATCACGAACTCTATTTCGTATGAAGATATTCCTCACTTCCCTGTATCAACAGTTGAAGGACATAGCGGTAGGTTGATTTTTGGAGAACTGGGTGGAAAACAAGTGATGGCCATGCAAGGTCGTTTTCATTATTATGAAGGATATACTTTGCAACAATGTACTTTCCCTGTTCGTGTTATGAATACATTAGGGATTGAGCGATTAGTGGTGAGTAATGCTTCTGGTGGAGTTAATCCAAATCAAGAAATTGGTGAAATCATGCTCATCAATGATCATATTAATCTTTTCCCTGGAAATCCCTTAATTGGAAAAAATATTGACGAATTAGGTCCTCGTTTTCCTGATATGAGCGATGCTTATGATGTTGGTATGATTGAACTTGCAGAGCAAATTGCAAAAGAGTTAGATATCCATGTTTCTAAAGGGATTTATGCAGGATTGACAGGTCCAACCTTAGAAACACCGGCAGAATATAAAATGATTCGAATTTTAGGAGCAGACGCTGTCGGTATGTCTACAGTTCCCGAGATTATTGTAGCACGACATATGGAAATCCCGTGTTTTGCTGTCTCTATCATTACTGATTTAGGCGTAGAAGGAAAAATTGTAAAAGTATCAGGTCAAGACGTTATTGATGTAGCTAATCAAACAGAACCAAAAATGACCAAGATTATCAAAGAATTAATCGCAAGAGTTTAATACATTTTTAGAAAATAGATGGTATCAGAGGAGGTAAAAGCAACATACGAAGCGGTAATTGGACTAGAAGTTCATGCCCAAATGTTAACGAAAACCAAAGCGTACTCCAGCGACGCAAATGAGTATGGAGCACGACCAAATACAAATGTGAGTGCAATCACTTTAGGTCATCCTGGGACACTCCCAAAGATGAACAAGAAAACAATTGAGTATGCCATTAAATTGGGATTGGCTTTGAATTGTGAGATTGCAGAAAATCAGCATTTCGATAGAAAAAATTATTATTATCCAGATTTACCGAAAGGGTATCAAATTACCCAAGATAAAACGCCAATATGTGCGAATGGGAAAATAGACCTTCAAATGGAGGATGGTACAACTAAATATGTTGGAATCACCAGGATTCACATGGAGGAAGATACCGGAAAAAGTATTCACGATGTAGATGTTTATGATACACTTGTGGACTTGAACCGTGCAGGAACTCCCTTGCTTGAAATCGTGACGGAGCCTGATATGCGTAGTGGTGATGAGGCTTATGTCTACCTGACAGAAATTCGTCAATTGGTGCGTTACTTAGAAATTTGTGATGGTAACATGGAGGAAGGAAACTTGCGTTGTGATGCCAATATCTCTGTTCGTAAAAAAGGAGCCAAAACGTATGGGAGAAGAGTAGAGGTGAAGAACATGAACTCTATGCGAAATGTTCAACGTGCAATTAATTTTGAAATTGATCGCCACATTGAATTACTAGAAAAAGGAGAGGTCATTGATCAAGAAACACGTTCTTTTGATGCTGTGAATATGCGTACCATTTCTATGCGAACAAAAGAAGATGCGAATGATTATCGCTTTTTCCCAGAGCCTGACCTGCAACCTTTGCATGTATCGAAAGAGCAAGTCGCAGCAATTAAAGCAGAAATGCCTGTGTTGCCAAAAGCCTTATATAAAAAGTATACCGAAGAATTAAAGTTGTCGGATTACGATGCAACGAATATTATCTCAACCAAACCCTTCGCTGAATATTTTGAAGCGATAATTAAACATACTAAAAATTATAAGTCCGCTTCAAACTGGATGAATGGAGAAATTCGTTCTTATTTGAATCAGCAAGGGAAGACCATTGAAGAGTTTCCTATTGAAGCAAAAAAAATAGCTGAATTGATTGAACTTATCGACGGTGGTTTTGTTTCGAATACTGTAGCGGGACAGAAAATCTTCCCAGCATTGCTTGAAACGCCGAATGGATCAGCAAAAAAAATAGCTGAAGACTTGAATTTAATTCAAGACAGTGATGAAGATTCAATTTCTGCTGTAATTAAAGAGGTTATAAAACAACACCCAGTAGAAGCTGAACGTTATAAGAATGGCGAAAAGCAATTGGTTGGGTTTTTTATGGGACAAGTAATGAAAGCATCAGGTGGAAAAGCTGACCCGAAATCTGCCAACAAATTGATGCGCCAACTTTTAGATGAGATTTAATATGATGAAGAAAAGTATTTACGTTTTAGCATTAAGCACTTTGTTTTTGGCCTGTGGTTCAGAAGATGAAACACCTAAATCCCAATCGGAATCGGTAGAAACTTCAGCAAAAGAGGATTCAGGTAAGATGATTAAAGATCCTAACGCAACTCCTAATGTGTCAATAAATGGTACCGTTAATAATGGTGGTAATGCAACATTATTGCTCGAAGCAAATACCGATAGGGGTCCAATTTTAATCAGTAAAACTGTAACGAATGCGGATGGGAGCTTCCAGTTGGATGGTGCGATTGAAGCAATGGGCCTTTATCAATTAAGGGTTGATGAAGTGGTGCAGCAAGGACAGGAACCAAAAGTTATTCCTCTTACTTTAGTGCCAGAAGATGAGTTGACGCTTCAATTGGATTTTAACGAATTTAACCGCTCTGCAGTTTATGAAGGAACCAATTGGGCAGCCCCTTTAAATGGATATATGGCTGAGATGAGAAAGTTTGTCGATTGGCAAATGACTCTTGTTAATCCTCAACAGTACCCACAAGAGGAATTGATCAAAATGGTCATGGAGAAAAAAGACCCAATGGATCGCTACATTGTAAAAGAAATTAAAAAAGATCCAGGGAATCCCGCTCATATTCTTTTAATGACGAATTTAATGCCAATGATGGGCTTTGAAAATTACGATATGAAAAATATCGAAGTTCTTAAAACTTTGCATAAAGCTTATGAAGAAAAGTATCCTGAGCATCCAATGACTGTGAGTATTGGTTCTCAGGTTGCGCAATTGGAGCAAAGTCTAAATGATTATGTAGACTACAAGGAGAAAAATATCGCTCCAGAAATCACGAAGGTCAATCCTGATGGGGAAGAAATGAAATTGTCATCTTTACGTGGGAAATATGTTTTGATAGATTTCTGGGCATCTTGGTGTGGACCTTGTCGAGTTGAGAATCCTAATGTAGTAAGACTTTACAATAAATACAAAGGAGATAAATTCGAAATATTCAGTGTTTCTTTAGATAAGGACAAAGAAAAATGGATGAAAGCCATTGAAGCAGATGGACTAATTTGGGACTATCATGTGAGTGACCTTCAAGGTTGGGAAACAGATGTAGTTCAAAAATATCAATTCAATGGAATTCCACATACTGTTCTTATTGATCCAGAAGGAAAGATAATTGCAGAAAAATTAAGAGGACCATCTTTGGAAAAGAAATTGCAAGAGCTCTTCGGAAAATAAACAATAAACTATGATACGATTAATCACATTTCTAACATTTACTTTACTAACTTCTTTCATTTTTGCTCAAGAGGATTTTTCTTTTGTGCTAAAAGGACAAATATTCAACACGGATAGCGATACATTAAGGCTTTCACAAAACAATGGTGAGAGTAGTCTTGAAATTGCTACAGTGGAAATGGATGAAAAAGGATTTTTTGAAAAGTCCATCACCTTAAAGGATAAAGATTATTATGTTTTATCGCTCGAGGACGGACAGAGTATTAACATTATCGTTGAAGGCAGTGATACTATTAAGGTGTATGGAGATGGGAGCAATCTATTTTACCACACCAACATTATAAATTCTGCTTCTAGTACTGCATTATTAGAATTTTTACGTGTCAGTGCTCAATACCGTGCAAAATTAGATTCAGCAAATCGTTACTTACAAGCCAATCAAGATAAGAAGAAGGAAATTCAACAGCAGTTTCAGTCAACTTATCAGCAGTTTATAAGTCAACGTACACAATTCATTAACAATAATAATGGTTCACCAGCCTTGGTGGGTGCATTGTCTACTGTAAACATTGACCAAGAGTTTGAAATTTATGAGCAGTTAGTACAATCATTAGAAAAAGGTTTTGGTGAAAGTCCAACTGTGCAAAGAATCATTAAAGAATATGGAGTGAACAAAGCTCAAATGTTGGCGCGCCTACCCATTGCCCCTGGAGATATGGCCAAAGAAATTGCCTTGCCGAATCCTGAAGGAGACACGCTTCGTTTATCAGATTACCGCGGAAAAGTTGTTTTAATTGACTTTTGGGCGGCTTGGTGTGGACCTTGTCGTAGAGAAAATCCTAATGTTGTAAACTTGTATAAAGCGTATCATGATCAAGGATTTGAAGTATTTTCAGTTTCTTTAGACAAAACCAAAGAGAAATGGGTGCAAGCGATTGAGCAAGACGAACTCTTATGGGAAGCGCATGTGTCTGACTTAAAATTTTGGCAGTCTTCTGCAGCCAAAGATTATAAAGTTTCTTCTATACCTTTTACGGTTCTTATCGATAGAGAGGGTAAAGTTATTGGAACAAATTTAAGGGGACAAGAATTAGCAAACACGCTCAAGGAATTGTTTGATCAATAATTAAATCAATGTCTACATCAAGTAAGAAGATATATTTTGCCTCAGATTTTCATCTTGGTGTTCCAACCGCTGAAAAGAGTTTAGTACGTGAAAAACTCATTGTTCGCTGGTTGGATGAAGTCAGTAAAGACGCAGAAGCAATATTCTTAGTAGGTGATATTTTCGATTTTTGGTTTGAATATAAACACGCCATCCCAAAAGGATTTGTTCGTTTACAAGGAAAAATAGCTGAGCTAACCGATAGAGGAATTCCCGTACATTTTTTTACAGGAAACCACGACATGTGGATGTTTGGCTATCACGAAAAAGAACTGGGCATTATCATGCACAAAGCGCCTTTCGTATTTGAAGCACAAGGTAAAAAGATCTTTATTGGACATGGTGATGGTTTGGGACCAGGAGATCACGGTTATAAATTCATAAAAAAAGTATTTGCCAATCGGTTTTTTCAATGGTGTTTTGCCCGGCTTCATCCCAATTTCGGAATAGGAATCGCTAATTATTTTTCTCGCTCAAGTAGAGCAGCAACAGGAGATGAAGATGAAAAATACCTTGGAGAAGATCAAGAATGGTTAGCTATTTATGCCAAGGAAGTTCTTCAAAAAGAGCATGTTGATTATTTTGTTTTTGGACACCGTCACTTGCCACTAAATATTGACCTTGGAAATAACAGTACTTACTTTAATCTCGGTGATTGGCTTAAATACTACACCTATGGCGTCTTGGAAAATGGAGAGTTTAAATTAAAAACATATCCTTCCAACGAATTATATGATTTTTCCGTTAGGTAGTTTTGAATATTCACTATCTTTAAACTATGAAAAATCTACTACTCCTCTTTTTTTCTGTTCTTTATTCATTGTTCTCCGCTTTAGGACAAGAATCTCCCCCCGTGTTTAAACATGATCAATTTGTTAAAACATGGAGAATCTGTTATGCTTTAGAAATTGAAGATGCCGAAGATACCTTGGTTTTTCAAACTTCAACTCCTGATTGTCGATTAAACGATTGTGGAAAACACCAATGGTCACTGCGAGAAGACGGAGCAATTGATTTTGTTTTTACCACAGGTTGTAATTCCGGATTTAATTCTGTCTCTAGCCGCCCTAAAAGATGGGTTTATATTGAAAAAGATAGACTTTTAAAGTTCATTAGTCTAGACGGTTTTGCCGATATTTACTTTGTGGAAGAACTCACAGAGCAGTCATTAGTTTTAATTAGAAGAAAAGATTTAGAATAACTTAATTTAAAAACCATGAAAAAATTTAAAATATTTGGAGGATTGGTAATGCTATTGATGAGTTCAATGGCCTACTCTCAAACTCAAGGTATTGCGTATACCGCAGTAGGAAAAGGTGTTGCAACAACATTTTTAACAGATTACCATTCGCTTGGAATCAACAGTTCTGCACTTGGATGGGGTTCTGGATTTGAAGATAAAAAATTCACTTTCGGAACAACGGAACTCTCTATGGGAATTTCGAGTCCAAGCTTGGATAAAACGCGTTTAAAGAATGCGATGATGGGAATTAAAAATCAAATGACCGGAAATGGGAATGGGTTTAATTTCGAACAGCAAAGAGAAGCTGCTGGAGATTATGCTGAATCTGGAATTGCAGTAAACGCTAGCTTTAACTGGTTTGGAGCGTCTTACCAATCTGAAAAGTTTGGAGGTATTGCTTTTTCGGTGAATGAACATTATGATTGGTTTTCTCAGTTGAATGAGCAGACAACAGACATCATTTTTAGAGGTAAGTTGAGCAGTGTTTTTGATTCTTTGACCATCGCCATGAATGGTGATACAACAACAATTTCGAATAGAGAAAATATTTCAAACGATACGCTGGCTTCAGTTATTAGTGGAGAAATTAACAATCCTTTATTGGTTAGTGATATAACCAGAGGGTCTCGTGTTAAATTTCTTTGGAACAGACATTTCAACATAGGTTATGGACGTAAAATATTAGGTGACCCTGAGAAATTCGCACTGTATGCAGGTGTTGGAGCACGCTATATTCAGTCTGTTGCGATGTTTGATATGGATTCAAATAATGACGGCTTATCTGTGAATGCGGCTGTATCACCTTTCTTTAATATTAATTTCGGTACTGGTCAAAATACATCCAATAGTGGAGTGATGCCTGAGTCTGTAGGAAAAGGTTTTGGATTAGATTTTTCTGCAAGTGTTGTCCTTTTTGATAAAATTCGTTTGGCTGCTGCAGTAAATAACATTGGTTCGGTGACGTATAAACGTGATGCTTATTCGGTGCAAGATACTTTGCTTGGAACTTATCGTTTACCAGGATTAGACAATGCTGCAATCCCTGAAATCATGAATGAATTATCAGATGTCGGTGGATTATTAAGATTTGAAGAACAAGAAGAAATTGTGATATCTAACCCTGCGAATTTTAGATTAGGGGGAAGTATAGCGATGTTTGATAAAAAATTAAATGTTGGGTTTGACGTGGTTGCACCTTTCAATAAAGACAATCCTGGAAGTTTGCAAAATGCCGTTGTTTCTTTCGGAGGAGATATTCGTCCGATTAAATGGCTTCAATTAAGTGCAGGTTACTTCGGTGGCGGAGCTTATGAACACAATATTCCTGTTGGCGTTAACTTTATTCTTAAAGGAGGTGCTTATGAATTTGGAATTTCGTCAAGAGATGCGCTTTCTTTCTTCTTAAAAGATGCTAACAGTATTTCAACAGCGTTTGGAGTGGCGAGAATAAGATTTTAATAGGATTCTTGTTGATGGATTTTAGTGATCAGGCGGTGAATTAAAATCTTCTGATTTCTATCCCTTTCTTAATGCGAATAGTTCGGTTGATGATCATGCGAATGTCTCTGTCCTCTTGGTAGTGGTCGATGACTTCTTTCCATGTTTCTATTGACTGGTCGTTGTATTGTTTGGGGAGAAATCCATAGCCGATAAATGTGCCACGTTCTACCATTAGCAAGGCCAATTCATCTTTGTTTCTTCCTTTATCTACGATAAAGAAGTTTTCTAATTCATAATTGAGTTGATCAATCAATTGCTGAATACGTTGATTGTAATCTGTTGCCGCTTCTTTTGCAATACAAGCCCCGAAACACTCTTTGGTGTGGTATTGAAAACAAGAGGACTGACTTGGGTACAACCCCGTAAGCTTTTGACACAATTGGTATTCTAAAACAGCTTTTTCTAAAAATCCAACACCTTCTTTTCGGTTTGAAAAAGTAGTAATGGCTGGATCTTGTCTGTTTTTAATTAAATCAATGTGTAGGTTGATGTATCCTTTTCCATCTTCAAATGAATAGAGTCCATAAGGATATTTGTCCTTGCGTAATTGCCTGTTAAATTGAGGCTTGTACTTTTTGATTAGGTTGGACTCATGAATTAATGCAATTATTTCAGAACCAGTTAAATCATATTCCACCCGAACAATCTCCTTAGACATTTTGATGGCTTTTTTCGATTTATTGTTCTTTAGATGTTGCTGCACTCGACTGCGAATATTTTTACTCTTACCAATATATATCAATCGACTCTCTTCGTCGTAGAATTTGTAAACCCCAGTTTGTTTTGGAATATCTTCTATAGCATCGAAATCTAGTCCTGGGTGTAAATGTTTGGGAATGATGTCTGATTGAATAAAGCTATTGAGTAACTCATAATTTTTACTGAACAATAAATGAAACAATTCCGTAGTGGCCAAAGCATCCCCACGAGCACGGTGTCGACCGACCAAATCGATACCTAATTCATCAGTGATTTTACCTAAGCTATAGGATGCATAACCAGGAATAATTTGACGCGATGATTTGACGGTGCACAAGTGATTGGTTCTAAATTCATAGCCCAATGAGCGGTATTCACTTCTGAGTACATTATAATCGAAGCCTACATTGTGGGCTACAAAAACTGCATCACCAATAAATTCAATGATTTGTTTAGCAAGTTCGTAGAATTTCGGAGCTCCTTCTACCATATCGTCATTGATTCCCGTCAATTGTGAGATAAAGTAGGGGATAGGCTGTTCAGGATTAACAAGTGAAGTAAATTCGTCCAAGATCTTTTCTCCATCAGTGATGAAAATGGAAATCTCGGTTATTTTGGAATTTTTAATACTTCCACCCGTTGTTTCTAAATCTGTTACAGCATATAGCATTTGGCAAAAGTACGGAAATTGAATGGTTTTAATAAAAAAAAATACCGAAAGGAAACTCCAATCGGTATTTTATGGGATTCAAATCCAGTATTTACTGAATTGATAATTTCTTTTCTAAATCTGTAAGATAAGCCTTGAACTGTTTGTCAGTTTCTGAAAGGTTATTTACTGTTCTGCATGCGTGAAGTACAGTTGCGTGATCTTTACCACCACAGTGTGCACCAATATTAGCAAGCGAAGATTTTGTCATTTTCTTTGAGAAGAACATTGCAATTTGTCTGGCTTGAACGATTTCTCTTTTTCTAGTTTTCGATTTCAAGATTTCAATTTCAATATCGAAGTAATCACAAACCACTTTTTGAATGTATTCAATAGAAACTTCTCTTGCGGTATTCTTCACAAACTTGTCAATCATTTGTTTGGCTAAATCTAATGTGATGGCCTTTTTGTTGAGTGAAGCTTGTGCAATCAATGAGTTTAATGCTCCTTCAATTTCACGAACATTGGTGTTGATACTGTAGGCAAGGTATTCTACCACTTCTTTTGAAAGCTCGATTCCATTCCCATACATTTTCTTTTCAAGGATAGCGATTCTAGTTTCCAATTCAGGAGCTTGTAAATCTGCTGATAATCCCCATTTCATTCTACTCAATAAACGCTGTTCCATTCCTTGAATATCTACAGGAGCTTTATCAGAGGTAAGAATAATTTGCTTTCCATTTTGGTGCAAGTGATTAAAAATGTGGAAGAATACATCTTGTGTTTTTTCCTTTCCAGAGAAAAACTGAACATCGTCGATAATAAGTACATCCATCATTTGATAGAAATGCACAAAATCATTAGAAGTATTGTTTTTAATTGAATCAATAAATTGATGTACGAACTTTTCAGAGCTTACATAAAGTACTGTTTTATTGGGGAATTTGTTTTTAATTTCAATTCCAATGGCATTCACTAAGTGGGTTTTTCCTAAACCAACACCTCCATAAATCAACAATGGATTAAACGCTGTTCCCCCTGGTTTGTTAGCCACAGCATATCCCGCCGATCTGGCTAAACGGTTACAATCACCTTCTACAAAATTCTCAAAACTATAAGAAGGATTAAGGTTTGAATTAACGTCAATCTTTTTTAATCCAGGAATAACAAAAGGATTTCTAATGTGATCTTCTCCAACCATTAAAGGTACAGAAACGGGTGAGTTCTTTAAAGAAGTTCTTCCTGAAGTAGGTATTTTAACAGTATATGGTGTTGAGTTAGGTGTATTGCGTTCCATAATAATACTGTACTCTAACCTCCCATTTGGACCCAGTTCTTTTTTGATTACCTTTTTTAGTAATCCGATGTAGTGTTCTTCTAACCATTCGTAAAAGAAATGTGAAGGAACTTGAATTGTTAACACATCTCCCTCTAACTTCACAGGTACAATTGGTGAAAACCAAGTTTTAAAAGCTTGTAATGGAATAATGTCTTTAATTACTTTCAGACACGCTTCCCATTTTTGTTCATGCAACTGGCTCATTTAATTAGTTTAAGGCGTTTATAGCAAAATAAATATTGTTGTTCTTTAGAAAAGAATTTATGGCTTCTTATTCTTTCAGAACAGGAGCAAATATTTGGATAAAAAAGTTAAAAAAAAAATCAAATCGCTATTGACTTTTACAAATATTTTACTCCTAACATTAAAATAAAATTAACTTCAAATTAATGCTGTTCGTCCCAAAATAATGTTATATTAATCGATAAATTTGATCATAATATTGAGATTAGGTCTAGCATTATTTGGACTACCAATATACACATCTTTTTTATGATATTCACTTTAAGTTGTTAAATTATTATGCCCCAAAACAAAGAATGTTTGCACTCCTCTGAGATTCAACTGAGAGTGCGTTATGGCGAGACCGATCAGATGGGTTATTGCTATTATGGTAACTATGCACAGTACTTTGAGGTTGGTCGGGTAGAAGCTTTGCGAACCCTGAGTTGGTCCTATAAAGAAATGGAAGAAAAAGGGTTTATGCTCCCCGTATCGAGTTTTAGTGTCAAGTATATATCTCCTGCTTTCTACGATGATTTGTTAACCGTTCACACCAGAATTATCGACCTTAAAGGGGTGCGACTGTATTTTGAATATGAAATCAAAAATGAACAAGGAAAGTTGGTGGCTACTGCAGAAACCATACTTGTTTTTGTTGATAAAAATACCATGAGGCCAACAACTCCTCCAAAAGATTTTGTTACCTTAATGTTTGCAAAGTAAAATAGAACTCATGACCCATAAAACAAAACATTTTGAATTCAATCATTTGAATAAAGAAGAACTTCAGATTTTTATTCGTAAAAGAGGGGGAGAAACAAAGTTGGGACAACAATTAACAGATTTGCCGCAAGCGAAGTATGTTATTATTGGAGTTGAAGAATCTGTTGGGCCAAGAGCAAATAAAGGAAGAGGTGGTGCAGAAAAGGGATTCGAAGCTTTTTTAAGTTCATTCCTTAATATGCAGTCCAATGAATCGCTCATCGGTAATCATATACACGTGTTGGGAAGTGTTTCAACGCATACTGAAGCCGGGTTCGATGGTAACTTAAATCAAATGGTGGAGGAACTAGATATTTTTCTAGTGAAAATTCTCCATGAACACATTAATCAAAACCAAATTCCAATAGTTATAGGTGGTGGACACAATAACGCTTATCCATTGATGAAATTTTCTTATGAAAGATACCAGCAACAAATCCAAGTGGTGAATTTTGATGCCCATGCCGATTATAGGCGATTGGAAGGAAGGCATTCGGGGAATCCGTTTTCTTATGCTTTTAAAGATGGATATTTGAAAAAGTATTTTGTTTTAGGATTGCATCAGCGTTTTAATAGTCAGCAAATTATTGATGATCTAAGGAGGGATGGACATTATTTCACCTTTTATGAGTCCTATATTTTTGGAGAACACAATTATTTGGATGATTTTCAGACTTTAAGAGATAACTTAACCAGAACAAAGGATTATACAGGCGTGGAACTGGATATGGACACCATTGAAAGAATGCCCAGTAGCGCTTTTTCACCTTCGGGAATATCAGTAGATATTGCTCGTTTATACATCAGTCAAGTCGCTAAAAAGAAGAATATCGCATACCTCCATTTGCCTGAAGGAGCACCGACTAATGAATTAGAAGAACGTATTGTGGGGAAAACTTTAGCGTATTTAGTGAGTGATTTTATCGTAAGTCATGGATAATCAATTTGGTTTATTATCTTTATTACTGGTAAATCAAACCGAGATGACTCCAAAATTTAATGTTTTACTTTGAACAAATTCAGTTTTACACCATAACTTATGATAAAAGGCCTTTTAAACTTTCTTAAAGCTGTACGTTCATTTTTCCCAATTAATTTACTTTTCTCTCAGGTAAAGTATAATCTCATTGTCCTTTTTTATTGGATTTTTCTGTTCTCTATTGTCAATAATTACCTTGGAGTGGGAATTGGATTACCGTATTTGTTCTTGTCACCTGAATATGTTGGTGCGTCAAACCCTATTGCTTTTTTACTTTTAGGAGTGAGCATTGGTGGATTTATTATGGCTTTTCATATTTATAGCTATATTCAATTGGGGCCTAAATATCCATTCATTGCAACTTTGTCAAGACCTTTTTATAAATTTTCAATCAACAATAGTTTGATTCCTTTGCTGTTCCTGATTAATTTTTCAGTGAATATTTATCATTTTCAACAAGGTCAAGAATACGTTCAACCCATGGACGTGTTTTTGCAAATATTCTCTTTATTGGGTGGGGTAGCTCTTTTTATACTTTTTGCATTGGTGTATTTTTTTCCCACGAACAAAGATTTATTCACCATCACAGGCAAGCGATCCGAAGAATTTCAATCGAAAGCCAGTAATATCAAAGCGACTTTACACCGTAAGCAGACTTGGTACGAACCTTTTATGAATAAAAATGTGGACCAATATTATTACATCGGTTCAAGGTTTAGAATTAGACAGTCGAGAAGCAGTTCTCACTACGATATTAACGTACTGAATAAAGTTTTTGCCCAAAATCACATCAATGCATCGGTCTTTGAAATCCTTTTGGTTCTGTCTTATATTTCAATTGGATTCTTTAGAGACTATGAATTTTTTCAAGTGCCTGCTAGTGTTAGTATGATGATGATTCTTACCATTGTTCTTATGTTGGTGAGTGCTTTGTTTTCGTGGTTTAAACAGTGGACCTACCCCTTGATTGTGGGATCTTTTCTCTTGGTGAATTACATGAGTACTAAAACTGAGTTTTTTCAATTTAAAAGTTTTGCTTTTGGGCTCTCCTATGAAAATCAAGACTTGGTGAGTTATACAAAAGAATCATTTTACGACTTGAAATATTCTGATTCTATTATTCAAAGAGATTATGAGAATTACGTAAAAACCCTTGAAAACTGGAAGAAAAACACAGGTAAGAAAAAACCAAAATTAATTGTCTTGAATACCAGTGGTGGTGGATTGAGAAGTGCCATGTGGACTTTCCGTGTTTTACAAGAGATGGATAGTTTGAGTGACAATGATTTTAGTAAGCACATTCAAATGATTACAGGAGCTTCAGGCGGAATGATAGGTGCTGCTTATTATCGTGACTTAATGTTGATGGAAAATGACAGTCTGATTTCTTCGCGATTAGATCAAGAGTATTTAGAAAACATCTCAAAGGATTTGCTGAATCGCTTGACTTTTTCTATTTCTACCAATGATTTATTTTTCCGTTATCAAAGTGTCGAAATCAATGAACATCTCTACAGTAAAGACAGGGGATATGCTTTTGAGCAAGAATTAATTTCTAATTTGAATGGCGCATTTGACCATACTTTAGGGTATTATGAGCCGTATGAGCGTTCTGGGCAAATACCAACCATGATCTTCACACCAACCATTGTCAATGATGGAAGAAGATTATTGGTCAGTGCACAACATCACGGATATCTTCAAGCAACAGACCGATTGGATGAACGTGTTGGATTAAATCCGCAAATTGAAAACATTGAATATTTAAAGTATTTTCAGCATAACAATCCAAATGATGTGAATTTTACTTCAGTGCTAAGGATGAGTGCTACCTTTCCGTATGTAATGCCCATGATTACCATGCCTACAGATCCTGGTATGCAAGTAATGGATGCTGGAATTCGAGATAATTATGGATCAAAAACAACAGTGCGTTACCTTATTGCCTTAAGAAAATGGTTGCATGAAAACACGAGTGGTGTAATAGTGTTAAAAGTGAGGGATACAAAAAAAACACTTATTGGAGAAACCTATGAAAATATAGGTCTGTTTGAACGTTTGTTATTGCCGTTTGGAAATATGTACGGAAACTTTCCAAGGGTACAAGACTTTAACCAGGATGAACTTTTTTCTACCGCTATACGTTCAATGGATTATCCGATTGAAGTGGTGACTTTTAATTTAAGAGAGCATTATGATGATAAAATTTCGCTTTCTTGGCATTTGACGCAAAAGGAAAAACTGAAAATTTCGAATGCAGTATTTTCAGAGGAGAACAGCAGGTCGGTAGAACGATTAAAGAAATTATTAAAATTTGAAAAATAGATAAATACAGTTTATGGGAAAAAAGAGTAAAAGAAGAAGCGACGTTGTGTACAGTACGAATCCTGATTTTGAATTTGATAATGAAGAGGAAATGGAAGAAGATACACTTCCCAACAATCAGCAGCTTTTATACGTCTCCATCGACCGAAAACAAAGAAAAGGCAAAGATGTTACGTTAGTTGAAGGTTTTGTTGGTACAGACGAAGATTTAAAAACATTGGGTAAAAAGTTGAAATCAGCGTGTGGAGTAGGAGGTACAGCAAAAGACGGTGATATTCTTATTCAAGGAAACCACAGGGATAAAGTTATTGAGCTCTTGGAAAAAGACGGATATAAAACCAAAAGAAAAGGAGGGTAAGGTTAAAGTGAATTATGGAATAAGTTAGTTGAAATGGTTATATCTTCTTTGTAATGTTTTATTTAATGCAAAAGCAGAAGAAAACATGAGGCGGCATTTTTAAAAGAATCGCTCATATATAATAATTGATTAGTATTTCAACTTAAAGTCTACCAAAAAAATCATGGTAGGATTGATATAAATAAAAAACGAGGCAAATCATTCTTTTGCCTCGTTTTTTTATATTCAAAATGTGCTTATTTCACAGTAACTACTAAGTAATTTGAAATTCTCCAAAACTTATCAGCATCTAAAATCATCAATTTATTTCCTTTCCATTCATAAGAATTTATAGGGTGGTCAGTAACCATTTCTGGTTTGCTTCCTACAATTGTTAACTCCTTAATTTTAGATTTATCCATTTGTTGGAAATATTCTTGATTCATGTCCTCAGCAATGTTTGTTTTTTTACCAATTCCAATGAAACCACCTTCTCTTACCAAAACGTTATTGGCAATTAATTCATCTAAAGTTCCGTAGGCATAATAAACAGTGTTCATTTCCTTCATCACATCCAACGCCAATTCAACTTGCTCTTGGTATTCATCAAATAATTCAGAGTACTCCATGTCTAAGTCAGCAAGTGTTCGTTGAAGTGAAGCGATTTGTTCGTCTCTATCGCGGATTTGCAAAACCAATCGATCTGTCATTCCTTCTAATTCTGCAATTTTAAGATCCTTATCAGCAATTTGCTTTTTTAATTTACTAACGCTTTGCGCGTTTTGTTTCCTTAAGAAGTTAATGTGTTGAATTTCTTGTAAAATCCAGTCTTGGTCTTCCTGTGTTAATTCAGGATTTGAACTCCTAACTCTAATTTCTTCTTCTTTGATATTGATTTTTGCAAGGTTCGATTGAACTTCATTGAAGAAAGAAAAAGCTTCATTTAAAACAGAATCTTTACGGTTGCTTTCTAATTCGAGTTGCGCTACTTTATTACGCAGTTCAATCAGTTCTACTTCGCTGGCACCTTCTCCCGTTTTAGTCGTGTCGTTTTGATCGTCCTTACAAGCAGCAAATATGAACAGTAAGGTAAATAAAAATAAGTATCTCATGTGTTTGTTTAATTGATTCTTGTTTACAAAATTAACGATTTCTTTGGGGTAAATTGTATCTTTGAGGAAAATCAATGTTTTTATTATGAAAATTTATAGTTTACTTGTTTTAGCGCTGTTTATTAGCACTACAATTTTAGGTCAAAAAATTCATCATGAGCTTTCAATGCCTGCTCCAGAAACCCATTATTTCCACGTGGAGACAACCTTAACAGATTTTTCTGAAGAGAAAGTGGTGTTGACAATGCCTGTTTGGTCGCCTGGATCATACTTGGTGCGCGAATTCCCCAAAAACGTAAATTTATTGTTGGCCAAAGATGAAAATGGTCAAGCTTTACCTGTTCAGAAAATCAGCAAAAATCAATGGGAAATTTCAAAAGGGAAAGCGAAAAAGGTTACTGTAAATTATGAAGTTTATGCTTTTGAACTTACTGTGAGGACTTCCTTCCTAGATAAAACACATGGTTACTTAAATGGAACAAGTGTTTTTACATTCCCTGAAGGATATATGGATTTAGGAGGACAATTAACCGTTATACCTCATTCTTCATTTAAGAAAATCACCACTCCTTTGGCTGTGGCTAAGGACGGAATAAGTGCTGATAATAATGCTCAAACCTTTGTGTTTAAAGATTTTGATGAATTGGCAGATGCGCCTATTGAAATCGGAAATCAAGAGACCTTTAGTTTTGATGCTGCAGGAACAAAGCACCATGTTGCTATTTATGGACCTGGAAATCATGATGTAGAAAGATTAAAAATAGATATGGCGAAAATTGTGGAAGCAACAACAGCGGTATTTGGTGGGAAAAACCCAAACAAAGAGTACTGGTTCATTATCCACAATACAGATACGCGTGGTGGTGGATTGGAGCACATGAATTCAACCACTTTAAATGTGAACAGATGGACATATAGTCCAGAAAATTACATGAGTTTCCTCTCGCTTGTAGCACACGAATATTTTCATATTTGGAATGTGAAAAGATTGCGTCCTGCTGCGCTAGTTGAATACGATTACAGCAATGAGAACTATACAGACATGTTGTGGATCATGGAAGGATTTACTTCTTATTACGATGAACTGATCCTGAGAAGAGCTGGATTCTATTCAGAACAAGATTACTTGAACATCTTCGAAAATACCATCAATTATGTTGAAGGTCAACCAGGAAATAAAGTTCAACCTGTAGCGCATGCTTCTTTTGATGCATGGATTAAAGCCTACCGTCCTAACGAAAACAGTAGAAATACAACTATTTCTTATTATTCAAAAGGAGGTTTAATAGCACACGTTATCGATGCGATGATTATTGAGAAATATAAAGGGAAAAAGTCTTTGGATGAATTCATGCAGTTACTTTACAAAGAGTATTACGAGAAGAACAACACAGGGATGACGCCTTTACAATTCAAAACATCATTAGAGGAATTTTTAGATCGAAATCTAGATGATTTCTTCGCGAAGTATATCTATGGAACAGAAACTATCCCTTTTGCTGAGTATTTTGATGCTTTAGGATTAGAAATTCAACATACAGAACTTCAAAGTGCAGGGTTGGGAATTACCACTAAAATGGAGAATGGAAAGTTGATTGTAACCAGTGTGATGTCAGGTGGTGCCGCTGAAAAAGCAGGACTCTCTCCAAATGATGAAATCATCGCATTTAATGGCTTTAGAGTAGATCAAGCTGATTTGTCTAAATTCCTTGCGATGCTCAATTCTGACACTGAATTCAATTTAATTATTTCAAGAGGAAAGCAATTGATGAGCTTAGATGCTACGATGGGAATCCTTAAAAACAATAACTATATGTTTACCTACAAAGGAAATAAGTTGGGTACTTATTGGCTACGTGAGAAAAAGAAATAATTTTATTTCCTGTATTTGAAGAGTCAGATAATCACTATTATGGGTGGAATAAAGTCCACCCCAATAGCATACCGTATTTCTAGAATTTTCAAACCCGTATTTTATTTAAACTTATATTATATACAATTGCGGGCTGAAAGCCCAGCTTACTTCAACTGGATGCATCGCATCCAGTTGAAAAAAAGGTTATTCCAACGCACTGAAGGTGCAACTCAATAGGGTTAATTTTGACTTGATGTTCATAAACTAATCATCATGGTTGAGCTAAAGTCCACCCCAATAGCAAACCGTATTTCTAGAATTTTCAAACCCGTATTTTTATTTAAACATATATTATATACAATTGCGGGCTGAAAGCCCAGCTTACTTCAACTGGATGCATCGCATCCAGTTGAAAAAAAGGTTATACCAACGCACTGAAGGTGCAACTCAATAGGGTTAATTTTGACTTGGTGTTCATAAACTAATCATTATGGCTGGACTAAAGTCCACCCCAATAGAACATCGTGCCCCTAGAGTTTTCAAGCCCTAATTGTTCTTCATTATTGACTTAATATTTATGAAGAAATAGAGATTTCTCGTCATCCCATTCCGAAAGCTAGAAATGGAGAGACCTAATAAGACACTTTAGGAATATCAGCATGGAATCATAATTCTGTTTCCTGCATTCGAAAGGTTTAGTATATTGCTTACAAACAATGAATTTCATAGCACCACTTTAAGAGGCGTAATGTTAATTCCCATCATTTTTTAACAAAAAATTAATTTTTGGAACGTTTATTGATAAAATCCAAAACATAAATATAAAAAACCAAAGGTTATGAAAAACTTAATACTACTCATTACCAGCGTCTTTGTTATGGGCTTGATGGGCAGCGTATATGCTCAAAATGTTGCGTTTAAACGCCAAGATTCAGATCACATAAAAGACATATTTAAAGCTTGGAATGAAAAATCTGGAGACTACTTATACGAAAGTATGGCTTCCATGATCATGAAAAAAAATCAACCAGAACGACCAGAGGGTGTTTATAAAACACCTTTTGAATTGCTTCAAACAATGCACCTTGATCGCGTTAAAAGACTACAGCGTATTGCAAAAGTAGAGCTAGAGAAAGAAATTGCGGCGACCAATGGAAAAAGAGCGACTTATTATTGGCAAGAGTGGATGAACTACCTTGAAACTACAACTTGTGGTGTTTCGGAAGGATCTTCAACCGGGGAACCACACATGCTGACATTTGATGGAGAGCGATATGACTTCCAAAATGCTGGAGATTATTTGTTGTCTGCATCGGAGGATGAATCTTTTGTTATTCAAACACAACTGTTTAGAAGAAACACTTCTAGTTCTTGGTCACTGAACGGCGGAGTAGTTGTAAATGTAAATGGTGATATTGTTGAATTTAGAGGTACAGAAATGCCCATCGATGGTGAGGTTTATGTTAACAATAAACTCATCACAAAAAGAAATTTCACAATCAATCTTGCTAATGGAGGAACGCTTCGTTTGAATCAACCGCCAAAAGAAAGTAAAAATAGACACCTTCGTGGAGATCGATTTGTGGTGAACTGGCCAACGGGTGAAAAAATGAGGGTGGCAATTATTAGAAACTTTAGTTTTGGGGATAATAAAGACACGGAAAGAAAGAATGTACTTTATCAATTGTACGTTGCTGTTCCGGAGTGCAGAAGTGATTATTATGGATTGTTGGGGAACAATGACGGTGTGAAAAACGACTTGGTTGTAGATGACAGTACGGTGATCAATAACGACCGTTCTGCTTATTCAGATGAAGAACTTTTTGGAAGTCTTAGACGTTCTCCAGAAGTCACTACTCGAATGGAAAACTCGTGTTATTACATTGCTCACCCTTTTGGAAATACTTTTCAATTGAATGAAGAAACTTCGTTGTTTCCAATTCAAATGACTGCAATTTCAGATTCTATAAGATATCCATCTGGTTGTACAACTTTAGCCGACGCTTCTGATGAACAAATTGCTGAAGCGTTAAGGAAATCTAGAGAAGCAGGTGTTCCAGACGATGAGTTATACAGTACAGTTTTTGATTATACATATGCTAACATAGATCCTGCTGATCAAGTGGATAATCACAAAGAAGATAATCCTAGAAAAACGCAAAGTAATGAACCTGAAATTAATAAAGAGGAAGATAAAAATCCACCGGTAATCATAAAGAAACCTAAGGTAACTCCTGTGCTTACTCCCGACACAAGAAGAAAACCCCACACGAGAAACAAACCAAATACGAGAACAAGTCCCAATACTCGAACGAGTCCAACAGGAACTTCTCGTGAAACGAATCCAAGAGGAGGGACGTAGTTTAAAACCTAAAATAAAAAAAAGAGGCGTAACTTCAATTACGCCTCTTTTTTAGAAGAGTATTTTGGGTTTATCAACCAGTTCTTTTTCGAATGCCTCTTTTAATATGCTAACTGCAAAATCGATCTCATCTTTGGTGTTGTTACGTGAGAATGAAAATCTAACGTTTGGACGAGATGTATCTGCATGGGAAAGATGCTACTACAGGTTTTTATAGTAATATTATAAATATACACAAAAATTTCCTCCGCTGCCGCGAGATTTAGCGCAGCTTCTCGTGGCCTTGGATATCCATACAAAAAACTCTTTCAAGAATCATAATCTAAAAAAACTATTACTAAAACAATCTATTTCAGCGACTTTATCAACGAATAATTTAAAAATTTGTACTTTAGAAGAAGTAAAGTAAAGGATTCAGACTACCACGAGATGAACCACGGAGTAGCACCGAAGGTAATCTCGCGGCAGCCCTTAGTTTGTATTGTTATTTATTTAGAGCTTTTAGAATATGTTTATCTTGAGCTTAATAATAATGAATGACAA
>NZ_CANNGT010000015.1 GCF_947504225.1 Brumimicrobium ulvae
TTAACTTTGAAGAAAGAATTGAACCTAAAAAATAAATGGGTGAATTTCAGCGTAAACACAAAATTTTGGATAGACTCAGAAAAGTTAAAAATAGTATTACATTTTTCATGAATAATTAAATTTACAATGATGTAACTAAATTAATCATTCTTTCTTTACTGTTGGTATTTACCTAATCCAAAACTCTAATTGAACAAACATTTCTTATTTTTGTAATGATATAGATTTTTTAAACATTTAACTTTAAATCCTTGATCGATAAAGCCAATTACTGGTTTTACCAAATGCGATTAATTTAAGGTCATATACAAGCCCAAATTTGAATGATTCTAACAACTGAGAATATTTTATTGATTGGTTCCCTCCTGCTTTTTATAAGCATAGTTATTGGAAAAACTTCCTCTAGATTTGGAGTGCCTACCTTATTATTATTCTTAACAATAGGGATGATTGCTGGATCGGACGGACTTGCAGGAATTAAATTTGACAATCCACAAATTGCTCAGTTTATCGGTATAGTGTCTTTGAACTTTATTTTGTTTTCAGGTGGACTAGACACGAACTGGAATACCGTGAAACCAATTGTAAGAGAAGGAGTTGTACTTTCTACCCTTGGAGTCTTACTGACTGCTGTTTCATTGGGGCTTTTTGTGCATTGGTTAACCGATTTTACAATTTATGAGAGTCTTCTTTTAGGGTCTATTGTTTCTTCAACTGATGCCGCCGCTGTTTTCTCTATTTTACGTTCAAAAAGTATTGCACTAAAAGCCAACTTACGTCCAACCCTTGAATTAGAAAGCGGAAGTAACGACCCTATGGCTTATGTTTTGACTATCTCTTTCCTGACCCTCGTTATAAATCAAGACCAAAATTTAGTGTCTATCCTTCCCATGTTTCTCTTACAAATGATCCTTGGTGCAATTGCAGGATTTGGATTTGGAGTCTTAAGTAAACACCTCATTAACAACATTAAACTTGGTTTCGAAGGACTTTATCCTGTCTTGGTAATCGCTTTAATGTTCATCACCTTTTCTGCAACCGATTCTTTAGGTGGAAATGGTTTCTTAGCCATTTATATTTGCGCCGTGTATCTAGGTAATCAAGATTTAATCAACAAAAAAACCATCTTAAAAATGTACGATGGATTAGCGTGGTTAATGCAAATTATTTTGTTCTTAACACTTGGATTACTCGTCTTCCCTTCTGAAGTTATGCCGTTTATGGGAATAGGGTTATTGATTTCTTTATTCCTTATTTTTATTGCTCGACCTTTAGCTGTCTTCATTAGTTTGATTCCGTTTAAAATGAAATTAAAACGACGTTTCTTTATTTCATGGGTCGGACTTCGAGGCGCTGTTCCAATCGTTTTTGCCACCTACCCCCTAATTGCAGGTATCGATAAAGCAGATATGATGTTCAATATCGTTTTCTTTATTTCTGTGACCTCCGTATTATTGCAAGGAACGAGCTTAAGCCTTGTTGCGAAATGGCTAAAAGTAGACTTACCTGAAGATCAAAAAATTGTTACAGAATACGACCGATTTATTGCAAATTCCCCTAAATCTGTACTGCATGAAGTCCATGTCACCGACAACTGTATTGCCATTGGAAGTAAAGTTGTTTCTTTAGGTTTCCCCAAATCTGCGGTGATCGCCATGATTAAAAGAAATGACCATTTCATTACTCCTGATGGATCTACCATAATTGAACCCAACGATATATTGGTCGTGCTTTCAGATCATGAGAAAGATTTCGATCAAATCAGCAATTGTCTTAAACAAAAAATCGTTGAAGTTCGATAGCTTTACACAGCTTTTTTTGTGTAGTAAATGCTTTTATTTTACAAGCAAAACTAAACACCACCGTTTAACTTGCCATAGCACATGAATTGTCCGAATTCAATGCCTAAATGTCGATAGAAATGACTACATTTGAATCATTAAATTTTGAATATGTCAGACGATAAAAAAATCATTTTTTCAATGATGGGTGTGAGTAAATCTACCCCAGCAGGAAAACAAATAATAAAGGATATTTCATTGTCCTTTTTCTATGGAGCGAAAATCGGAATTATCGGTTTAAACGGTTCTGGTAAATCAACTGTAATGAAAATCATTGCAGGAATTGATAAATCTTTCATTGGAGACTTAACTATTTCTGATGGATACACTGTAGGTTATTTACCGCAGGAGCCTGAATTGGATCCAAGTAAAACAGTAAAAGAGATTGTAATGGAAGGGGTTCAGGAAACTGTTGATATCCTTAAAGAATATGAGGAAATCAACAATTCGTTTATGGACGAAGAAATCTTGAATGATCCAGATAAAATGGAGAAACTAATTGCTCGACAAGGTCAGGTTCAGGATCAAATCGATGCTGTTGACGCTTGGGAATTGGACGCACAACTTGACAGAGCTATGGATGCATTGCGTTGTCCTCCTGACGACCAGTCTGTTGAACACCTTTCTGGAGGTGAACGCCGTCGTGTGGCCTTGACAAGATTATTGTTACAAAAGCCAGATATCTTATTGTTAGATGAGCCTACCAACCACTTGGATGCAGAGTCAATTCACTGGTTAGAACAACATTTACAACAATATAAAGGAACTGTAATTGCGGTAACTCACGACCGTTACTTCCTTGATAATGTAGCAGGATGGATTTTAGAACTTGACCGTGGGGAAGGAATTCCATGGAAAGGAAACTATACATCTTGGTTGGAGCAAAAATCTAAACGTTTAGAACAGGAAGAAAAACAAGAGTCTAAACGTAAGAAAATGTTAGACAGCGAGCTTGAATGGGTACGTATGAATCCTAAAGGACGTCATGCGAAGAACAAAGCGCGTCTGAGCAACTACGACAGGTTAATGGCCGAAGATGCTAAAGAAAAAGAAAAGAAATTAGAAATTCCTATTCCTAATGGACCACGATTAGGAAACAATGTGATCGATGCTGTTAACGTAGCTAAATCATTTGGAGACAAGCTCTTATATGACGATCTTAACTTTAGCCTACCCCCTAACGGGATTGTAGGTATAGTTGGTCCAAATGGTGCTGGAAAAACAACCATTTTCAAGATGATTATGGGTGAACTAGAACCAGATGCTGGAGAATTCAAAGTAGGAGAAACAGTGAAATTAGGTTATGTCGATCAAGCACATGAAGATTTAGATCCTGAAAAAACTATTTATGACGTGATTTCCGGAGGAACAGACTTAATTGAAATCGGAAATCAAAAAGTAAATGCAAGAGCCTATATGTCAAAATTTGCATTTTCAGGTTCTGATCAAAGCAAAAAAGTAGGTGTGCTTTCTGGTGGAGAAAGAAATCGTTTGCACTTAGCCATGACGTTAAAAACAGAAGCCAACGTACTCCTTTTGGATGAGCCTACCAACGATATCGATATCAATACACTACGTGCTTTAGAGGAAGGAATCATGAATTTTGCTGGTTGTGTCGTTGTTATTTCTCACGACAGGTGGTTCTTAGATAGAATTTGTACGCATATTCTAGCATTCGAAGGTGACTCTAAAGTCTATTCCTTCGAAGGAAGCTTCTCTGAATATGAAGAAAACAAGAAAAAACGATTAGGTGACCACACACCAAAAAGATTGAAATACAGAAAATTAACAGTAGACTAGGGAAGTTTTAAAGTTTGGAAGAGTTATCAAGTTGTCAAATTTGCATTAGTTAAGTGTAAAACTTGATAACTAACAAACTTTCTAACTAAAAAACTTGATAACTAAAAAAAAAACATATGTCAAACGAAGTAAGAGCACTAGAACCTAAAGCCATTTGGGAAAACTTTGCTGATTTAAACGAAGTACCAAGACCGAGTAAAAAAGAAGAACGCGTGATTCAATTCATGGTGGATTTCGGGAATAAATTAGGTTTAGAAACAGCAACCGACAAAATTGGAAATATCATTATAAAAAAACCTGCAACAGAAGGAATGGAAGACCGTCAAACGGTAATTCTTCAATCTCATGTTGATATGGTACATCAAAAAAATAACGCTACTGAATTTGATTTCGATAAAGAAGGAATCAAAATGATAGTTGACGGTGATTGGGTAAAAGCTGATGGAACAACACTTGGGGCTGATAATGGTATCGGTGTGGCTGCAATCATGGGACTTCTAGCGAGTTCAGACATTCCACACCCTGCATTAGAGGCAATGTTTACAGTTGATGAAGAAACTGGAATGACCGGGGCTAAAGAACTAGACCCTTCTTTTTATGAAGGTACTATTTTGTTGAACCTTGACACTGAAGACGATGATGAAATTAGTATTGGTTGCGCTGGAGGTATTGATACCAACACAAGCTATGAATACGAAACGGTAGATTCAAAATCGGATGTTGTAACTTATACCGTTGAATTGAAAGGACTAATGGGTGGACACTCTGGAATGGACATCGACAAAGGAAGAGGTAATGCCAACAAAATGATGGCAAGATTACTTGTTGAATCTCCAGTACAAATTATGTTGCATGACATGAATGGCGGTGGACTACGTAATGCTATTCCTAGAGAAGCTGTTGCAACTATTTCTGTTGATTCAAATGATTCAGAAAAGTTCGAAGGGCATGTTAAAACAATGGCTGAAACCTTTAAAGTTGAATATGCTCCGGTAGAAACTAAAATCGATTTAAGCGTAACAAAAACTGAAACACCAAGCAAAATGGTGGCTAATCATGACAAAGAAGCAATACTCTTTGCATTAAATGCTGTATTCAATGGGGTGTTTAAAATGAGCTTAAACTTCGACAACCTTGTGGAAACCTCTAGTTCATTGGCACAGGTAATCATCAAAGATGGATCTTTTGAAACTAAATCTTTACAAAGAAGTAGTGTTGAAACAACTAAAAACGACGTCGCTAGAACAATTAGAAGTGTATTCGATCTACTGGGTGCCGATGTCGAACAAACTGGAGATTATCCAGGATGGGAACCAAATCCTGACTCTTCGATTTTAAAAACAATGCGCGAAATGTATGAAAAACGTTTCAATGAAAAACCAAATGTTATGGCTTGTCACGCAGGATTAGAATGCGGTATTCTAGGAACACACTTGCCTAATGTTGATATGATTTCATTTGGACCTAATATTCGTCACGCTCATTCTCCTGACGAATGTGTTCAGATCAGTTCTGTGCAGAAATTCTGGGGTTTCCTTTTAGAGGTTCTTAAAGAGACACCTAAAAAGACGGCTTAATCTGATGAAAGAATTAAATTAATGAGTAATCAACAAGAATTAATTGATTTAGCTAACATGAGAATGCCTTTTGGAAAATTCAAAGGGCTTCTCCTTGTTGAAGTTCCCGAACCTTACTATGTTTGGTATAACTCAAAAGGATTTCCTAAAGGAAAGCTGGGCAATCAAATGCAGTTAATGTATGAAATTAAAGTGAACGGATTGGAACATCTTATTCGTCCATTAATTAGGAAGTAATATTTTACTGAATATTTTCTTCAGAAATTTCAATAGAATGTCCACAGTCGAAATGACCTAGTGGACATTTTTTATGCCCATGAAAACCACAAGGTCGACAATCTAATTTTTGGGTTGTTTCAATTACCCTTGCGTTTTCAGCAAGCGGACCAAACCCAAACTGAGGAACAGTAGAACAAAAGAAGGCACGTGTTGGTGCATTCATCGCAGAAGCAATATGAAGCGGGCCTGAATCATTCACATAATTCATACGTGCATCTTTCATCAATGCTGCGCTTTGCAATAAACTTAATTTACCCGCTAAATTTTGAACTCCTTTCGGAAAGGCTTTTTGAATATCACCACATAAATCAATATCAGTTGGACCTCCTAAAAGTTTCACCTCCCCTCCCTTCTCTAGTAACAATTCAATTAACGTCGTCCATTTTGAGGTCGGCAGCTTTTTGGTTTCCCAAACAGACGCAGGCGCAAGACAATAATAATGACCCGACTTATATTTTTCAACTTCTTCAAAATCATCCTCTGAAGGATACATTTCTGGTCGAAGTAATGATTGGGCATTATGGTGTGCTATAAGCTTTAAATTTCTTTCCACTTCATGAATTCCGTCCTCTAATGAATGCGGAGCTGTAATCGAATACATACCCGAAAATGCATTCTTGTCAAAGCCTACTCTACTTTTCGTTTTTGCAAATTTCGTCATCAACCCTGCATTCGCATAACGCTGTAAAGTTATAACTTCATCGTAGTTATTCTTTCGAATGCCTTTGATGGTCTTTAACAAACTCTTGTACTTCCCTTCTTGTTTATTCCAAACAAAAACATGATTGATTTTAGGATTATTCGCTAATAATGACTCGTTTCCCTTCCTTACAACTACATCAATCTTTGCCTCAGGATAAATTCTATTCAATTCTGAAATGATAGGCGTTGAAAGAATGACATCTCCCAAAAATGCGGTCTGTATGATTAAAAATCTTTGCACAGCTCAAAGATAATAAACTCATGCAATAGTCAACATGTGCCATTTAAAATTAAACCTCCCCCTCCTTTTGCATTTATACTTTTTTATGAAAATTCTTTCTTTAATTCTTTTATAGGCTTCTATTTCTTTTATCTTAAAGCAGAGCCTATTGACTTTAGGCGTCATGACAGAATATCATGATAGATTGACACCCGTTTGCTAGCGTAGTCATGACAAGGCTTAGAAACCTAAATGCTATTCCAAATTAAAGAAAAAACTCAGTAAAATGAAGCTTTCTGGAGATTAGAATGGTTGTTGCACAATAAAGGAAAATTAAAATAACAAATAATAAAGTACATGAAATTATTAGTAATCGGTGGTGGAAATATGGGGCTAACCTATTCAGAAGGGATGTCTCAATCTCCATTATTGAACCGTAGAAAATTAATGATTCAGGATTTAAGTCCTGATACACTAAGTCGATTAAGACAGAATCCAGACTTTGAAGTATACGCCAATTTAGAAGACTGTCTACCCAAAGCAGATATTGTCTTTATAGCTGTAAAACCTTACCATTGTGTCGAGCTTTTTGAAAAAATGAAAGGCATGATCAATGACCAACAGGTTTTTGTTTCACTTATGGCAGGAGTCACCATTGATTTTATAAAAGAGCAATTGGATGTTTCAAAAGTAGTAAGAACAATGCCCAACCTACCAGCCAAAGTTGGTAAAGGAGTTACTTCATTTACGGCTTCTAAAAATGTATCTAGAGTTGAACTTCTTATGGTTAGAAACTTGCTTGATACAACTGGAGCGTCAATTCATGTAGCTGATGAAAGTTTTATCGATAAATCAACGGGAATTTCAGGAAGTGGACCAGCCTATGTGTTCTATTTTATGAATTCAATGCTTGAAGCAGCGAAGAAAATGGGATTCTCAGACAACGATTCACGGGTATTGGTAAGCTCTACATTTGAAGGTGCTGTTACACTATTCAATGAATCAGATATTTCTGCTCAAACTTGGATGGAAAGAGTTGCTTCTAAAGGAGGAACAACACAAGCCGCTTTAGATTCAATGGAAGACAACAATGTCGAAGAATTGATAAAAGAAGCAGCATATGCGGCATTCAATAGAGCAGTTGAACTTGGAAAAGATCCAGAATAATAACACATCACTTTTATAATCAATCAGTAAATAATAAACACAAATTAAGTTTTGCAAGAATTCAAAAAAAGAGTAGTAATAAAAGTAGGAACAAACGTAATGACCAACAAAAACAACCGAATCGTTGGTCCAATTTTAAAAAATCTAGTCAGACAAATCGCCTATCTGTACGAACGTGATATTATCACAATCCTGGTTTCTTCTGGTTCCGCAATTGCCGGAAAGGAAGTATTAGGAGACTGTTCGGCAGTAGATCCAACCACACGTCGTCAGGTGTTTTCATCGGTAGGTCAGCCCAGATTAATGAGACACTATTATTCAATGTTTCATGACTTTGGAATGCGTTGTGCACAGGTACTGGCCACAAAACGTGACTTTGCTCCTGGTGTATACAGAGATAATATGATCAACTGTTACGAGGCATTATTGGACGAAGGAATCGTACCAATTGCCAATGAAGACGATGCCGTTTCACTCACCAAGTCTATGTTTACAGACAATGATGAATTGGCCAGCTTAGTTGCAGAATTAGTTGATGCAGATATGCTCATCATGTTAACTGATACAGATGGACTTTACACTGGTCATCCTGATGCTGATGACTCCGAATTATTACACCATGTAAATGGAGATCAAAACGTAGAAAAATATGTTCAAGCTTCAGAAAAAGGTGAAGGAGAAGGACGTGGTGGAATGGGCTCTAAATTAAAAATCGCCAAATTAACCGCCAATAAAAACATTCCTACCTACATTGCCAATGGTAAAGAAGACGATATCATTATCGATATTCTAGAAGGGAAAAAAGTAGGAACAAAATTCGTTTAACAACAGACGCATTCAATAGAAAATTACAAATTATTACATAAAACAGACAATAGAAATGAAATTTTTAGATACCAAAACAAAAAACAACGTATTACAATCGATGATGAACATTATCGATTCCAAAAGAGAAGAAATTCTTGCAGAAAATAAAAAAGACCTCGATGCTTTCGAACGAGACGACCAGGCACTTTATGACCGCCTTGTTGTAGATCAAGACAAAATAGACGGAATGATCAAAGCCATTCGTGAAGTAAAAGAACAAGAAGACCCAGTGGGAAAGAACATTTCAGAAATGAAGCTTGAAAATGGCTTGGAAATCATCAATAAAACAGATCCATTTGGTACAATAATGATTATCTACGAATCACGTCCAGATGTTACCATAGAGGCTGCAGTACTTGCATTTAAAGCCAATAATAAAATTTTGCTCAAAGGTGGTCGTGAAGCCTACCATAGCAATAAGGTACTCGTAAAATGTTGGCATGAAGCATTAGCGGAAAACGGACTAGAAAAAGACTGGATCAAAATGTTGGAAATGAACCGAGAAGAAACTCAGGAATTTTTAAGAAATCCAACAGAAAAGCTGGACCTTATTGTACCAAGAGGTGGTGAACGTCTGATTGACTTTGTGAAACAACATGCAAAATGTGCTGTTCTCATTTCAGGTAGAGGAAATAACTTTATGTATATCTCACCACAAGCCGATTGGGACAAAACAATGAAGGTAGTAATGAATGCAAAAACGGATAAAACTTCTGCATGTAATGCATTGGATAATATTCTTGTCGATAGTAGCATTCCTTCCTACGAGGCGAAGTTAAAAGACCTAGAGTCTACTTTAAGCAAAGCTGGTGTTGAAATAATTGTAGATGAAAACACCCAAAAGGTACTTGCTGGAAAAGAAAAGTTAGCCAATGAAGAGGTCTGGAAGGAAGAGTTTTTAGCCATGAAAATACTGATAGGTACTGTCGACTCGAAAGATGAAGCCATTGAAAAAATCAATGAACATTCTGGAAAACATTCTTCGATAATAATGACCGAAGATAGAGATGAGGCCATGACTTTTATGGAGCAAATTGACAGTGCGGCTGTGTATCAAAATGCATCTTCTCGATTTACAGATGGTGGAGCAATGGGAGTTGGTGCTGAACTAGCGATTAGTACAGACAAACTTCACCACAGAGGACCATTAGGTTTAAAGCAATTAACCACAAATAAATATTATGTATTTGGCCAAGGTCAAATCAGATAATTTAAAAAAAACTCCTTCGTTAAATTAACGGAGGGGTTTTTAATAAACCTACAAGAATAAGACGGTATTTGAAGCAATCTAAATTTCACTAAATACGTCATTCACCTCCCAAAAGTACCGTTTTAACCTAAAAAACATACCACTCATCAGATAAGACTGAAACACAGTCACTTCTAAAAAGAGAAATGTTAATAGACTATATTTTTCTATTTAAATTAAATATTAAGTATATATTTGGAATATACTGATCAAAAAATAACTATGAATTGCAATAAAGAATATGACAGCCCCGTGGCAAATATAAAATGGGATAAACGTGGCTTTTTTGTGTTTACATTAAAAAACACGAATGCAATTTATGATATAGAAGAGACCATAAATCAATTCAATTACTTTTTGGAGCAAAGCAATGGTGAACCTTATAAGGTACTTATGGATTCTACAGATAGCTTGGTCTTCCCAACGGATTGTGCCTTTGAATATTTCTTCGAGAAAAATAAAGAAGAAAATGCAACTGCTATTATTGCAACAAGCTTACCCATGCAAATATTAATGGGTCAAATGTTGAAAGGTTCAGAAGTAACCAATACAAAGTTATTTAAAACGGAAGAACAAGCCATTGAGTGGTTGATGAACTTTAAACAATAGCGGTCAATTCCAACCGTTTCATTAGAGACGATACATCTTGCTGATCTCTATAGACAATAATCTTTGCTTTTGAATAAAACACTTCCCTTTCTAAAAGTTTCACTTCAATATATTGCAATAACTCTGCATCACTCTTGCCAGTTAACAAAGGCCGGTTTTCTTTACTGTTTTTAAGCCGATGAAACAACTCTTTTGCAGGTCTGTGCAAATAACAAGTTGTTCCCGAAAGATTCATTAACTCTATGTTATTATTGTAACACGGCAACCCACCTCCTACCGATAGGATAGCTTGCGGAAATTCCTCAATAAGCTTTTCAAGCATTTTGCTTTCCTCCTTTCTAAAAAAAGCTTCTCCATATTTTTCAAATATCGATTGAATACTCAATTGAAAATAAGCTTCTATTTTTTGATCTACATCTACAAAAGGTAACCCTGATTTATTGGCCAATCTTTTTCCTAGGGTTGTTTTACCTGCCCCCATAAATCCAATCAAAAAAATTCGTTTATTCTGCATAGCAACAAATGTAAATATTCCACTTAGATTTATTCTTTAAATGAAATCAAAAATATTCGATTCTTTTACCGCTTAAAAATCAGGAAGTTCAATTACTTATAAGAAATAAAATCAAAAAAAAATCGTTTTCCCCTTGTCAGTCTAAATAAACACTCTATATTTGCACCCGCAATCGCGCTATAAAAAAACAAAAACAACGGTTTTTGTAGAGCAAGTAAAAGACATGATTCCGTAGCTCAGCTGGTAGAGCATTACACTTTTAATGTAAGGGTCCTGGGTTCGAACCCCAGCGGGATCACTAAAAGCCAATTTGTTTTAAACGAGTTGGCTTTTTAATTTGAAAATTTTAAGTCAATTATTGACACCAAAAAAATAAATGTCAAAGTCACTATTTTATTCTCCTTTAATGGTTGAATTTAAAACAATAATAGTAATTTTGTCACCACTTAAGAATAACGTTTCTAAGTAAAAACATTTGATTCCGTAGCTCAGCTGGTAGAGCATTACACTTTTAATGTAAGGGTCCTGGGTTCGAACCCCAGCGGGATCACTAAAAGCCTCTCATTCGAGAGGCTTTTTTTGTTAAATACCAACAAATATAATGGAAAACCTCATAAATAGAGGGTTTTACATCAAACCACAAAATCAAACAAAATCAATTGAATAGATAAATCTCGTGGTCTATGTGGTGGTCAAAATTAATACTCTTTTGGATCAAGACTAAATGCTGGGGATTAAGCATAAATACTTGTCAATCTGAATTAGGATTATTCAACGATTTGTATGCCCTATAGCTAGACTTGAAAGTTTTTTCAACAATTGGAATAAACTAAATCATCAATATTTTAAGCCTAAAAGTAGTTAAATCCATCACTCGCTTGTTGAATAAGTGAGGAATGAATCCTCCCCAACTTTTGCGACTGATCCGTTTTGATGCTGATTTGGATGATTTATTGCTCCTAAACAGTGGCCTTTATTTCAAAATATCTCTAAAAAGGCAGGAAAGTAATAATTCATATATTTTCCATCATATTCTTTTCAGTAGCACTTTATCAAATCAAACCAATACACGTCATTTTTTATGGATTACTTAAAACATCGATTGAAATTGATCCCAAAAAACTACAAAAATAATTAGCGTTACTTCTTTGTTCTTTTTTTAATTTCTATTTGCATCTAATCAATTATAAAAATCAATATGAATATATCAGTTTTAACAGAGGAAGATTTGCAAGCGTTTAAACATTCAATGATCGAAGAGTTTGAAATGGTGTTAAAAAAACACATCGAGAAGGTAAATAAGGAGCCTGAGCTCGTTCTATTAAAATCTCATCAGGTTCAACGTATGTTAGCAATTTCACCAGGGACTTTACAGAACATGCGGACAAACGGAACCTTACCGTTTTCAAAAGTGGGTGGAATTACATATTACATCAAAGATGACATTCTTAAAATTATACAAGACAACAAACGCAACGACTAAACAGTAGTTCTTCCTACAATTACTGCCTTATCAACACACTTTTAGCGAAAAGTCAGGGGTTTAGTGCTTGGGATTTTTCGCTAAAAGCTGAGAAAGATTCAAACGCCCAAACTCAGGTCTGGATTTGAAAAAAGAATTTCAACTCAATAGGATTCTTTTAAATTAAAATAATTAATTGAAATTGATTTGTATCTATTTTGATAGGTTAACAAAACGAAACATTCACCTAATCAACTTATAAAACGACCTCTTAATCCCTGCAGAAAGCGGTTCTACAAATCGTTTATCTGTTAAAGAATCTACTTCATTATTCAGCTCCGGATATTTCTTAGCAATCTGAACAATCACCTCAAATGCTTTAATTCTCACTGACGACTGCTTTTTGATGTCCAACCAAATAGCTACGCAAGAATCAAACAGTAAACCTTCGTATTCTTCAGGAATTTCCATTTTTAGCAGAATGTTGATCAAATTCCGCTGCTGTCCTTCTTTAAAAGAGTTGAGTTGCTTTATCATTGTGGAAACATGCGCTTGAACACGCACATCATTTTTCTCCATGCAACTCCACAACAACCAAGTTGCTCGCCACGAATAGGGTTGTTTATCGGTCACAGACAGTTCAACCAACTCCATAAAATCAGCTGGATTAGCTTCCATATAGGAAAGCATTTCCGCCTTGTAGGACTTGGTGAGGATGGATTCTAAGGGAGTTGTCTGCATTTTTTTGGTGTGAAGATAAAGAAGTGTAAGGGAAAATAGTTGATCATTCGCAAAGTAATTTTGATGGAAGCTTAGTGAGAGGAAATATTAAAAAATTAAATATCTCTTTAAAGATAGAAGACATAAATCTGAGTCTGATTACCGCATGATTGTATTTAAGAAGTTAAAACCATAAAACATCAGTATAAAAACATCACTTTCCATTCAAATCCCCAAAAATCAACTCCTCAATCTTTAGATTATCACTTTTCGACTGCACATGTTTTGAATTTTCAAGGAGCAATTCCCTTTTTAACGATGGGAAGATTTTTATTGCTCGTTTCAGCATTTTTTCACCTGGGAACATTACATCGTTTTTGGCTGCAATTAATGTAATTGGCGTTTGAATGGCCTGTGCTTTTTTTGTTGTAATAACTGGTACAGGAGTAAAATCCATGTTAAAATGCAAGAACACTTTAGATAAAAATTTAATGGCAAATTCATCGCGATCGGTAAACACTTCTTTGAGGAATTTCTCCACGTATTTCTCCTTCTTCGTTTTCATAAATCGTTTCATAGGAATGAAAAATTTGAAAATCGCCTTGATTGGGTTTCCATTCACAATGTAGGCTGGTGCAGATAAATACACTTCCTTGATTTTACTTTCATTAAATTCCAGTGTCTTTAAAATTATCAAACCTCCAAAGGAAAATCCGGCTAAAGTTACCTTCTCAAGTTTCAATTGATCGATAATTTCATTTACCCATTCCCCATAAGATTCATCTTTCATGCTTAATCTCGTTTCGGCACTTTTGTTGGGTTGCGCCAAGACATCCACGGCATACACACAGAATTGCTGACTTAAATTCGGATAGGTTTCAAGGGCAATTGGCGCACATCCATTCGATCCATGCAACAATAAAATTGGTGGATTTTCTGGATTCCCCGTGACAATGATATTCGTTTCTCCGAATTTTGTTGCAACTGTTTGATAGGTAAAATCAATATTTAATTCTTCTAATTTCTCATTGTAAAGACTTAAAATTTCACTTTTCCCTGCTGAAGATTTAAATAATGATTCCATTTTGATTAATTTTAGGACAAATTTACTAATTATTTATATTTAGGACAAGTTTACTAATGAGTAAAACCAAAAATAAAATCTTAAACACCGCGAGAGTATTATTCAATTCATCAGGATATAGCAATGTTACGATTCGTATGATTGCCCAAGAATTAGGAATGAGTTCTGGGAATTTAAATTATCATTTTAAAAAACGAGAAGATATTCTGGAAGCTTTGTACTTTGAAATGGTTTCAGCCTTTGATGCCAGAGTGGAACAACTTGGAGAACGAGAAATTAACTTTATGAATATTCAATCTGATATTCTAACGAGCATGGAAAGAATGGTTGAATATCGTTTCATTTGGACGGATTTGTACCATATTCTACAACTGAATAACAAAATTAAAATTCATTTTGAAAAAGTGTATCACGACCGAAGTAAAGGCTATGTTTATCTCTTCGAAACTTTAAAACAACGCGATTATTTAAAGTCTTTTGCGTCTAAAAAAGAGCAAGAATTACTCATCGAAAACATGCTTGGGTTCAGCAATACATGGATATACAATTCCATTTTATATAATAACGAAATGAACAAAAATTATATGAAAAAGCAGTCCGAAAGTTTATTGCTAATGTTGTATCCTTATCTCACGGAAAAAGGGAAAACAGAATTTAAAAAGGTGGTTTCAATTTTCTAGGTCATTCAGCCAACCTCCTATATCACATGAAGTAAACATGCTTGTTAATCATTTAATCTCATAACTACTCGTCACTTTAATATCCGGATGCAAAGATAAAATTGCCGAACAATATTTCGTAATTGCTAAGTTAATCGCACTTTCTAATTTGTCAGAAGAAATTTCTCCAGTAAGAATATAATGAAGGTGAACGTTTGTAAATTCTTGTGCAGGACTTGATGATCTTTCACCCGAAGTTTCAATTCTAATATCACTCACCAGCTGTTTTTGTTTCTTCAATATCAGCAATAAATCTATCGTAGAACACGATGCCATTCCGGAAAGCATTAATTCCATTGGTCTAAATCCTTTGTTTTCACCACCTATTTCTGGAGAGCCATCAATTTCTAGACTTAATCCTGATTCGTTTTGCGCTGTAAAATGGAAAAATTCATTTTTTCAGTTTAATGTGATTTTCATAAGAGTTCTTTTATTTTCTATTATTCAAACTTAAAATATAATTTGAAGCTTAAACAGTTTTCGACTCATATTACAAGCTCAATAAAACCTTTTCCACCAATCCTTCACTATACCCATTCACCTTCTCATGACTCGGCATCCAGCCTTTCAAAAATCGTATAAAATCTGCAACGGCGATGGGATACATTTCCCTCCACTCCTGCTCAAGTTGTTGAAATTCGGATGGAGATAGCTTTTCTGTACTCGCAATTTTAAGCTCCATAAAATAGAAGTTTAACGCTTCCGACTCATGCTTTTCACATTCTTCTCCCGAAAGACAACTCCCTAAAAAATAAGCCACGTCTTTCATTCCACAACCGCCTCCAACATATTGAAAATCGACGGCGGCAACTGAGTTTCCATCATTCGAAAAACAGAAATTGGCTACTTTGGCGTCACCGTGAACGAAGGTTTGGTATTGACAATTGTTTAAGATTTCATCAATGGTTTTGGCTTTATCCTTTAAATCGGAAGCTTTCATTGAAGCAAATTCATCTGGTCGGGTGGCGAGATGCCAATAGGTTCCTATTTCCCATAATCCTTCAGGCTTTTCATTGAGAAATGTAGCATGGAAATTCGCCAACCATTTTAGACAGACTTTTACTTCTGGAATCGTTAAATGTTGTTTTCGAACAGGATATTGAGTATCCAAATCTTCCAAAACAATCCATTGGTCTTGGTCAAGCGAAAATGAACCTAAAAACTGTGGAGTTCGGCAATCACTTGTGCAGCGTTGATTATAATTTTCATACCAATTTGTTTCTACTTGATAGGATTTGACCTTTCTGCTGTGTGAAATATCAGTATTCCACCCTCTTGGATGTGCTTCCACTTTATTTAGAGAAATATGTTTAACCACAACGGTTTCAACAGCTGCTCCGACTAACTGAATTCTAGTAATTTTACCATATCCACTCCATAGAGATTGAATGACTTCAATTTCATGAGCTTGTTTTGCGTTGGTTATTTTAAGCAGAAATTCTTTAAAATCGGATTGCAACATTTGATTCTATTTAAAAACGTTGAACCACAAAGTTAACCATTTTGAAATGTCAAAGCTTCAATGATCAGCAACAATATACTAGTAGCAATCCATTAAAATCCTTCCTTTTTCTATAAAGTTTTCTAATGGAGCTAATTTTTCTTCCTCGAGAATAACTTTTAATTCTTTTAATACTCCGTCTCTCATTTTTAATGATCCACAAATCATGATGCTGCCCTTCTTCTTGAGTAAGTAAACCACTTCTGCCCTATTTTCAATGACTAAATCCTGAACATAGCGCTTATTCCCCTCATCTTTTGATAGTGCGAAATGGAGTGTATTGAATAATTCCGTGGATTTGTTGTGTTGGATAAATTTATGGTACAATTTAAAACTCAATGGATTTCTACCGCCTAAGAAAAAGGTTTTTTTCTGCTTCGAATACATCGAGGTCATTCCCAGGAAAGGAGCAATTCCCGTTCCGTTGGCAATCATCAATACATCCCCCTTTTTAGGTAAATGAAAGGATTTGTTTTCTTTGATATAGGCAGGAAATGAGTCTCCTACTTCTTTTTCAAATAAGTAAGATGAACATTCCCCTAGGTGATGCTTTTTGATGCTCAGTAAAATATTTCCTTCTTCTGTTTTTCCTATGGAATAGTAACGGACTAAATCATCTCCTGGAGGAGCAACGGCTAGTAGATCTCCAGATTCAAAATTTTGATTTTCCACTGCTTGTAACTCTAAGGTGAAAGTCAAGGCGTAGCCATCATCAACAATTTGCTTTTGGTGAACGGTGAAAGAGCTTAAACTGACTGGTTTTCGTTGATTTTCACTTGGAATTTCAATATTTATTTCATGGCGCTTCTTCCATTCCTCAATGGACAATGAAAAACTCATGTAGGAACGGCCGTCAATTAATGTGGGCGGTGTAGCGACTTCAAAATCACTGTGATTTGATAGTCTTGAATGAATATCAATTGCAAACTGACAGAATTTCGGGTAGATCATGGAACCAAATCCAATGACATGCGTTTTCAATTTGTTTTCTTGCGAAATAGCATTGATTTTGGATAGAAAATTCCTTGCATTAAAAGGCGCTTCTCCATCGCCATAAGTAGAAGTCAGAATAATTAAATGTTTTGCCTTTGGAAATTCCTGATAATGATTCATCTCTGAGGTAAAGACTGAATTTCCAGATTTCAGCAAAGCGGCATGAAGTGTTTGTGCAAACTTACGTGTTGAACCGTTTTCTGAACCGACCAAAATAATAAATTCCGCATCCTTTGGACCGACTTTATTTTTGGTTTTCGATGACAGTCTTTCCCATGCGATCTTGGTTCCTGAGTACATGAAGTACAGTAGATTGATTGAAATTATGCCCAAAACAATTGCCCAAATCCAAGCGCCTTTTCCAGTGTGTAAGGTCAAGGACAAAGCTGTTAAATTTTGCACCCAAGTTGCATTTTGCTCACTTACTATTTGACCTGTAAATTGATGAATTTTTAATTTTGTGTCGCTTAACTCCAAATAAAAAAAATCCGCTTCGTCTTCTGAAAATGGAAACTCTAATTTTTTGACCGCAGATAATTTTGTTTTTTGAAAGATGGGAAATTCGGCAAGTGAAATTTGCTCTGCTTGATTTAAAACATGTTCCTTTTCAATGGGTAAAGCGGAATCGAATTGCGTATTTAAAAACAAAACTGTTCCTGAAAGAGACATGATGACGATGGGAACAAATGTCAACCGTCCTAATAAAGTATGGTAATAGCGAACACTACTCTGTTTCTTAATCTTTGCGAAAATATGTTTTAGTCCGTTGGTACGCTTAATAACCAGAGCAATTCCTGAAGTCGCCATCAAAAAGAGCAGGAAAACGGTAATTCCCATAAGTACTCGTCCAGTATTGTGAAGAAAAAGTGACCTATGAAGTGTTGTTACCCAAGAATAAACCTCGTTTTTCGGAGGAATTTCAGCCAATTTATCACCTGTACTCGGATGAATATAAAACGCTCCATCTTTTTCTTCATCAAAACCTATAACATCAATTTTTACTGCTTTTTCATCATCAACAGCCAAAGAAAAAACTTCGATATACTCCTCTTTTAATTGAGGAACAATTTCAGATAAACTTACAGTATCCGCTGCGACTTTATCGCTTGGGGAATTAATGTGCTTGGCTATCGGTTCAGTCGAGAGAATAATTCCGGTTACCGAAGCAATCAACAAAAAAACACTAGAAAACACTGCTAATAGCAAGTGACTGGTCCTCCAAAACTTAGTCAACATCGTCTTTAACCTGGATTATTTAGCAACAGAAATTAACCTGACTTGACGAATATATCCATCTTTACCTTCAAATTTACCCAGTTTCAATTGCGCACTCGTTAAAGGAACTACAACATCCTTAGTATGATAATTTTTGTCTTCAACCGCTGTTTCAAATCGTAAATCATAGCCTTTGTCAATGTATTTTTCCGCAATCGAAAAAGTGACTACAGCGCGTTCTCCGCTGGCAATTGTAGCTCCTGTTACACCATCCAATCTGGGTTGATGCCTGTTTTTGTCTCTAAACGCATACCATGACTTAATGTCAGGATACCATTCATGGTCATCTCCCAATACCCGAAGCGTTTCAACATATTCTCCCTTAGCAGTGACAATAGAAACTACTATATATGCTCCTTCTCCTTGGTAATTTTTAAGTTGAATCAAACATTTGTAATCTCCACCTAAAGTTTGCGCTTTTCCTTCAAAGCTTCCCAATACCAACATACCTAACATGAATACAATTACATTTCTCATTTTGCTTACTTTAAAAATTCTAAATCATCTTCTAATAATTCATTGCTTTTGGCCAGTTCATAAACCGACTCATCAAAATCAGTCTTAATTGATTTATCTGCTCCTTTACGCAATAAAAACTTAAGGAAATCCGTGTGATCACCTTTCATTGCAGCCAATTGTAACGCTGTTATTCCGTCTTTATTCCTAGCGTTGATGTCCACACCAGCATCTAATAAAGTATTGACCAAGAATTCATTTTCAATTCTTGTAGCTAAATGAAGGGTTCTATTTTGAACTTCAACTCCTTTCGTAACAGAAATCTTAAAATACTCTGTAAAAAACGATTTGTTTTTTTGCTCGTATGTAGCAACCAAATGCGTAATCAAATTGTCACCTGATTGATCTACCAATTGAAAATCAGCTCCGTTTACGATCTGTTGCGCAGCTAATTCTGAATTTTTATTTCTGAGCGCGAAAGTCAGCAATGAATGTCCTTTTTCATTCACCAAGTTTTTATCTTTGGTTAATTCATACAAGGCGTTTATTCCAACTTTATTGTTTCTTTCTGCGGCATTCATCAAAGGCGTATTCCCTTCATCATTTACCTTTTGAAGGTCAACATCTTGTTCAATAAAATAATTGAAAGGTCGCTCATTTTTATTACTAGAAGCAAGATAATGCAAAAGATTATTCCCTGAACTATTGATTAAATTAGGATCTAATCCTTGCCCTACTAAGTATTCAAAAACTGGAAGTTCATTAGAAAAGCGTCTTTTTCCTCTGGCAGCAAAAAACAAAGCATTTTCATTATTTTTATTTATGACTTTAGGATCTAAGCCTTCAGCAATCAATTGATTTAACAAATCGATATTTCCTTGAGCACTGGCATAATGAAAAACTGTGCTTTCATTCTTATCCTTAGCACTAATATGCAAACCATTGTCTATAAAATATTTGAAATCCTCCACATCTTCAACATGTTGCGCTAAGCAATGTAGAATTGTAGCTCCTGTTCGATTTGGAGCATTCAATTTTAAACCATAAGCTTTAAATAACTCATAGATTCTTTGATCTGTAACACCGCCCATTGCAGTAAAAGTTTGCAAATTATTGCCTTTGTCATCTACAATGTGAATATCAGAGCCTTTTTCCATTAAAACTTTCGTCAATTCATAATTTCCTCGATGGGCTGCCCACATTAAATAATTCCTAGCATCATGCGTGATTTTTGTCACCTCGTTCCCCTCTATATCCAATAAAAACAAGAGCGTTTCTAGAGGAGAATTATTCAAAATAGCATACGCGGTTGCATCAAAGTTAAATTCAGAAAATGCTACAGGATCATTTCCGTTTTTTATTGCCTCTTTAACTTGTTTAATGGTTGTTTCCTCATCCCAAAAATCATTGTGCAGAAAAATATTCTGTTGGGCGTTTACATTGAGTATTCCTAAAAATAGGAAAGCACTGATTATTGTCTTCATACTAATTAGATTTATTCTAAATAAGGCAAAGGTAGAATAAATATACGTCCGAAAAATAGATTTTTAAAAAATACCATAAACAGGGTATTTTACCCAAAAGTCAATGATTACCTACATTTTGGTATTGCTCCTCCGAGACACTCGCTCTACCTTTGCAACTGTTATTTTTAATTAATCTAAATAAGAACAATGAAAAAAAGTTTACTTATAACAGCATTACTATTGGTAGGAAACCAATATTCGAAGGCTCAAATGACTTCAGAAACGGTAAGTATTGGATCAGGTTACACAAATGAAACTTGGTACAGTTTAGAAAATGGAGATCAAGGTTCGAAATTGGCCAATGCATGGGATTTATCCTTTGACGTAAGTGGTTTTGGAACTTCAATAAGAGCAAATAATGGAAACGGGGTTTTAATTTATCCTTATCCAAATGGTGATATTACCGATTGGAATAACGTTGATACAACAGGGTTGATTGGCTGGACACCAAACTACAACGATGAAACGACATGGTTTAATGGTGCTTTAGACAAAAATGTTAATCCAAACGATCCTTTTGATGTTGGTTGGGGTAATTATGACATGAATACACACATTATTTCTGGAGATTCAATTTTCATTGTCAAATTAATGGACGATTCTTACAGAAAGTTACGTATTGACAATATGGCCAGTGGGGCTTTCAACATCACACATGCCAATCTCGACGGTACAAATGAAGTCCAAGCAACAATCAACAAAGCAGACTATCAAGGCAAGCTTTTCGGTTATTATTCAATTCAAAATGAAGAAACTGTTGATCATGAACCAGTAACGGTTGAAAACTGGGATTTATTCTTCGGCAAATACACTGGTTTTATTCCAACGCCATACAATTTGACTGGAATTATTGCAGGACCAAACACCGAGGTCGTTCAAATTGATGGCGTTACGGATGTTGCCAACTATAACGATTGGGGAGCCGAAACATTTACTACTGACATCAGCACAATTGGAGCAGATTGGAAGGAGTTTGAATTTTCTACCATGAGTTATGTTGTTGTCAATGACCGCGTTTACTTTGTAAAAACACAAGCCGGAGATGTTTGGAAAGTCATTCCTACAGGATTCGGAGGAAATTCAAACGGAAACTTTGAGTTTACAAAAGAAAAGATTTCGGCTTTGTCAACAGATGAAAATGGATTACCTATTGCAGAGGTGTTGGTTTACCCTAATCCTGCCTCAGAAAGTGTTTCTTTACTGCTCAACAACATGATTTCTAATTCAACAGTTGTGGAAATTATGAACATGGAAGGAAGACTCATGTACGAAAAGGTTTTTGTTGAAGATTCTAACTTTGATGTGAAACATATTCCAGTTCATTCTTTCGCGCCAGGTGTTTACATGGTGAATGTTACTTCTGGAAGTAAACAATTCAATCAGAAATTGATAATTCATTAAAAGATCTATCGGGAAATTATGCCGTAAATTAAAATTATTTTTCCCTCCATTGTCGTACGGCGCTGTAATGACACGCGGATGCTTTGAGCTTACACAGCAGAACTGCAAGCAACGCGGATAATCACGGATTTCACCATTGGTGAATTAGAATTGTAGCGGATTTTAATTTTACCATAATAGCAAGTTGATTTTTTTCTTTCAACTTAAATACAATGAATACAAGTACTTAGATAGAAATTATTACTAGTTAAAAGTTGAGCTTTTCAAAAGCACAAGATTTACGAAATTCTCGAAAAACAAACATTAAAAAATAAATAATAGACAAAATAAGTTATGAAAAAATTACTCTTTATCGCCTTAGCTTTTACAAGCACAATTGCCTTTGCTCAAAAGGATAAAAAAGAACAAGACAGAAAATCGATTTTAGCAATGGAAGGTTGCTATAAGGTCACTTTCGATTTTGCAGAGACTTTCTCTCCAGATACAGGATATGTGAAATATGATAATTATTCTTCTCACGGAATTGAATATGTTTTTGCCATAGAAAACGAGCCAGACTTCATTTCTCTACAGCATATTTTAGTGGTCAACGACACGTTTATCGTAAAGCATTGGCGACAAGATTGGTTGTATGAAAATCAAACGATTCTAATGTATGACAAAGACAGAACTTGGAACAACAACGAAATTTCTAAGAAAGAAGCCAAAGGAACTTGGACGCAAAAAGTTTTTCAAGTCGATGATAGTCCTCGTTATGAAGGATATGGAACTTGGGTTCATGTCGACGGAAAGCACTACTGGGAATCTGTAGCAGATGCACCATTACCAAGACGGGAATTAACAGTAAGACAAGACTACAACGTTACCAAACGTCACAGTCGCATGGAACTTACAGAAAACGGTTGGTGGCTAGAGCAAGACAATGAGAAAATTTACCGAGACGAAAATGGAGATGACCATTTGATTACTTGGGAAAAAGGGCATGAGATCTTCACCCGTGGCGACTACAATTGTCAACCAGCAATCGATTGGTGGAAAGAACACCACAGGTTCTGGGCAGATGTTCGAACAGTATGGGGAAAAACAATTGCTGCAAATAAAACGATGAAATTCGAAAGAAAAGTAGACAAAAAGTTGATGTATGAACACTTGTTTGGTCTTGGAGAGCAATTCAAAGGAGAACAATATGATCAAGCAGCAGCACAAAAGGAAATTCAATCTGTAATCAACGCTTACCTCAATCAGAAATAATCAATTCATAATTCAGAAATAGTAATTATTGATGTTGTCTAAACTTTCTGTGTTAGAAAAGAAAATAACTCAATATCAAACTCAAAAACCAATAAGGGTTGACTATCAAAAGAAAAACAATGAATACAAAAGCGAATTTTAAAAACATCTTCTTTACATCTATTTTACTATTGTGTTTAAGCACCTTTGTTAGTGGTCAAACCATTACGGTGATTTCGCTTGAAGATAGTCAGCCCTTACCTGGTGCTCGAATTGACATTCATTTGAATGGTCAAACTCATCACTACAGTACGCAAATCAATGGGGAATTTAAAGTCAATGAAACTTTAATCAATAAAAAGTTGAGCATGACCATTTCATTTGCAAGTTATGAAGCGAAGCGATTGGAGAATTTAGTTATTTCAAAAGACACCACAATTGCTTTAGCTTCTTCCGTTAAAGAGTTTGAAGAGGTAGCCATTACCGCTCAATACAAATCACAAGTAGTTGAAAAAGCAGTACACAACATTAAGGTTATTGATCGTCAGAAAATTGAAGCCATGGCGGCACAAGACTTAAAAGATGTACTGACTAACGAATTAAATGTTCGATTGGGGGAAGACAACATCTTGGGCAGCAGTATGCAATTGCAAGGAATTGGTGGGGAAAACGTAAAAATTCTTGTCGATGGTGTTCCTTTAACCGGAAGATTAAACGGACATATCGATTTATCTCAAATTCCATTGGAAAGCATTGAACGCATTGAAATTGTTGAAGGTCCACTTTCTGTTAGTTATGGAACGGATGCTTTGGCAGGAACCATAAATATCATTACAAAGAAGAATCAAGCCCGAAGGTTTGAAGTAAATTCAAATAACTATTTTGAAAGCAGCGGAAAAGTGAACAATACAGTTTCATTGGGTTGGCAGCTTAAAAAACATCAAATTCGATTAGAAGGTGGACGTCACTTTTTTGATGGTTGGGACCCTTCTCATAAAGCGTTTCATTTTGATCCTCATCCAATTGCTGATAGTTCACGTGTGATGCAATGGAATCCGAAAGAACAAGTTTTTGGTGGAATGAATTACCGTTACAACAGAAAAAACACCTTGTTCAATTATAGCGGACAACTTTTTAATGAAAATATAATCAATCGAGGAATGCCTCGTCCACCTTATCAACAAACAGCCTATGATGATTATTATAAAACCACACGAATAAATCAACGTGCTAATTTTCAATACCGTTTTAAAAACAACTACCGTCTTTCATTTATTGCGGCTTACAATGGCTATTTCAGACAAAAAAACACGCAAATTCGTGATTTAACAGAAATAAGCGACGTAATTTCAGGGAACCCTAGTGATCACGACACTTCATCTTACCACAGTTTTATTGCGCGAGGAAGGTTCATTCAAACCAAAGTCAACAGCAAAATTAATTACGAAATTGGTTACGATATTCTTTACGAAATTGCCAATGGAGAACGAATTTTAGACCAACAACAATCCATTGGAGATTATGCACTTTACGCCACTGCAGAATATTCTCCATTCAAGTCTTTGATTATTCGTCCTGGAATTCGATATGGCTACAATTCAGAATATAAATCGCCTGTGACTCCGTCACTTAATATCAAATATGATTTCTTTGAACGTGAAAAGCAGCAAATGAGTTTACGTGCTTCCTACGCCCGAGGATTCCGCTCCCCTTCCATTAAAGAATTACATTATGTTTTTGTAGATATTAACCACAATATCGTAGGGAACCCAAATCTAGAAGCAGAATATGCCAATCATTTCAACCTTTCTATACATCAAAATGTTCGTTTAAAAAAGTTGAAACTAAAAAATAAAGTGGTTTTATTTTACAACGACATTCACCAGTTGATCACCTTAGCACAATCCTCAGCCACAGAATATTCTTACTTCAATTTAGACAGGTATACAACTACCGGATTACAAGTGGAAAGTAATATCAATTACAAAGACATTACAACAGGAATTGGGTTGGGCTACATTGGAAGATACAATGATTTAAAAGCGGATGATTCGAAATCGATCAACTTTTTATTTTCGCCAGAGGTCAAATTTAATTTCCAATACAACTGGAAAAAAGCAGGAATTCAGACCGCTGTATTTTATAAGTACACAGGAGTTTTACCCAATATCAGAACCAATGAAGAGGGAGAATTGTACGAAACACAAATCGACGATTATCACATGACAGATTTAACAATTTCCAAATTTGTGTGGAACAAAAGATTGAAGTTTACAGCAGGAGTTAAAAACCTGTTTGATGTGACTTCAATCACAGGTTCTGCAAGTGGCGAAGGAGCTCATGCTGTTAGCTCCGGAAGTGTGAGCATAGGAATGGGAAGAGTTTATCATTTAGGAATTCGACTTCAACTTAATTCAAAATAAAATTAAAAAGAGATGAGATTAACAATACTTTTTATCAGCACTATTTTATTGACTTCTTGTTTAAAAGAAGAACGTCCAGTTCCTAAAAGAGAGGCTGGAGATATTATTTCCAATCAAGTAAGTATAGGCTCAAAATATGAACATCAAGCCTACTTTGATTTATCCGCCAACCAAATGACGGGTAAAAACTCAAAAGACATTTGGGACATTGGTTTTGAGGCAGGGGAAAATGGGAGTCGCGTAATCATCAATACGGCGAGAAACATGATGGTTTATAGCACAGACAAAACAAATCTTGCAGACATTACCAGTGAGAATGGCTATCTCACAAACCCAAAATTCGATAATGCTACAGGAAACTTAGATTCAACAGGAATCGGGAATTGGCAAGATGGTTTTGTTCGTATTATCGACATGGGATATTCTGCAGCAGGCTCACCTATTGGTTTTTATAAACTGAAAGTCCTCGATGTTACGCCTACTACTTACACTTTTGAATTCGCAAGCATTGCCTCTACAACATCAACCTCCGTGACGCTATCCAAAAAAGTGGAATACAATTTCACCTACTACAGCATGCTTGACAATGCAGAAAGAGAAGTCTCTCCAAAAACCAAAGACTGGGACCTCGTTTTCACGCAATACATTCATCAATTTTATGAACCCGTTGAAACCCCCTATTTAGTAACAGGTTGCATTACCAATCGAATAGACACCAAAGTAAAAATGATCACAGCAGTTGACTTCGATGATATTGATTTGGCCTATGCTTCCACCCTAGCCCTCTCCGAAAACACCAATACCATAGGATTTAGTTGGAAAACATTGGTCGGAAACAATTATGAAATCAACCCCAACATCTCTTATGTTATTCAAGATCATGAAGGAATTTACTTCAAGTTAAGATTTATCGATTTCTATTCAGAGACAGGCGAAAAAGGAAATCCTGTTTGGGAGTTTGTGGAGTTGTAAAAGCTTCCCCACCTCTTTTAATATATTGAAAAACTGAACATTTTAAATAAAACATCTAAATCATAAGGCATAGAAAACCTAGTGATTTACTAAGCAGAAACAGCTAAGGTAAATTCTGAAGTCTATTTTTTATTTGGCCACCTTTTCCGCCTGCTACCTACAGTTTGTATTTGAAAACAGACGATTTTTAGAAATTGAATAAATTTTGAGAATTATTTTACTTTTCTTTCTTTAGGAGATGCCATAGCATCAGCCGACAAGAAAAAAAGTTAAAGAAACTCAAAAGAATCAATTTTAATTTTGTTGTGTTTCCAGATTCAAACTATTAAGTTTGCTTATTGTTTTTGGCAAACAATGCTTTTTGCGGGAGCTTCACAAGGTCGCTCCACAAACTAGCTTGTTTACAACAAAAACAACTTCACAAAGCTACCGGTTTCCGTCGGGGTGGGAATCGAAGCTTCGGATTTTGGTTTTTAGCCGTAGACTTACACGTCTAATTATACGCTTACAAACGTTTATTACCTTTTGATGTAAATTACTCTTTTTGAGTAAAAACATAGCGTTTTAAAGCTCATAATATGTTATAATTGTTAAATTTGAATAAAAATGTATAGGTTGGCTAATCGTAATACGATTAGCCAATTGTTAGCTGGCATATAAAAAACGAATATGAAAAAAACCGAGTACTTTATTTCTCAAGTCGGATGGAATCAATTTCAATCAGGTCTTGACCAAGTAAAACAAAAAAGAGATGAATTTCTTTCTACTACCAAGATTGAAAAAATAATTGATGAAGACATTAAAGTTAATGGAGTTGGTAATAACCAAACAATTTTTGTCATCAAATTAACCTACTATTAGTATGAAATTAAAGTCAGTAGAAATTTATGATTTCAAATCGATTTCATATGAGAAACTAGAAATACAATCTAATCAACTTTGTTTGGTAGGAAAAAACGAGAGTGGAAAATCTAGTATTATCTCAGCTGTTAGCTACTTGAATATTTTAGAAACAGACCTTGAAAATTCACTTTTAAACAAAGGTTCAGATAGATACCCAAATGGACTTCCAATCATTATTGGCACTTTTAGTTTAACTAAAAATGTTTATTCAAAGCTTTACAAATTAATTAGCGAGTTCTTACCCAAAGAGAATTTATCTTCTCTAAGCAAACAGTCTGAAAATTGTCTATTACAGTTAAAGAGATGGGGAAATGGAATTTCAAATATCTCTATTAGTCTTTTATCAAGCGGAAAGTTTGGATTGAAACTATCAGATAAAATAAGTGAATTAGCAAAATTCTATGATTCATTTTTCCAAGACATTTACCCAGAAATAGAATATTTTGAAAATGAAGATTTATTAATTGAACCATCCACTATTGAAGAGTTATTGGGTTCGGACAAAAAGTATGAAACTTTTAGAAAACTACTTGTAATTGGTGGTTGTAATGATTTTAGTGATTTGAATAATTCAGACATAAACTTTGTAACAACCTATTTATCAGATATCGAAATCAAGTTAAATCAAATATTTAAAAAACACTACAAACAAGACCAAAGTATAAATATCAAAATTGTTCCAGCCTTAGGAGATAAACTCAATCTGATTATTAGAGATAGTTCAAACAAGAGTTTTTCTATAAATGAGCGTAGTCCAGGTTTCCAATACTATTTTTCTTTTTTAGTCAATAAGCTTTATACAAAAAAAGTAAGTGGTAATAAAAATAACATCATTTTGCTTGATGAACCTGGTCATAGTTTACATCCAAAAGGAGCAAAAGACTTATTAAAATCATTTGATGAAATTTCTGAAAGTTCTCAAATATTATATACAACGCACAATCCATTTTTAGCGGTTAGAAACTGTGTAGATTCATTGATATTTGTAAATAAAACAGCTAAAGAAGGTACTAAAATTAATAAAAAGCCATTCCTAAATAAGTATCAAATTCTAAGAAGAGAACTTGGTATAATGCTTAATGACAGCTTTCTAATCGGAGATATTAACTTAGTTGTAGAGGGAAACACCGAAAAACTTGCTTTTCATCGCTTATTTCAATTTGAAAAGTATAGGGATTTAGAGTGGATGAATATTTATAATGCTGATGGAGTTAACAACATTCCACAAGCAATTAACTATTTAGGTAAAAATAACTTAAAGCTTTCTGGAATAGCTATACTTGATAGTGATTCAGAAGCAGATGATGTAAAAAAAGTAAAAGCTTATAAAAACAACATCAAGGAAAATAATTGGGAAGAAGTTGAAATAAATACTGTTTTTAGCGACCGTAAAACTAGAACATTTGAAGATTTATTTCCACAAGACTTATATGTTCAAGCTTATAACAATTATTGCAACTCACTTAAAGCACTGGAAGTTTTCGAAAAAGAGTTTATTGATTTTGAATTAACAAAAGAAATAGAAACACCAATCATTAACACTTTATCCAATCACTTTAAAACATTTTTACCTGAGAATAGTAAGTCGAGTATTACTAAACAAGATGTAATTAGACATTTACTAGACTTAGTTGATGCAATGTCAGAAAAAGAGCAAATCTCAAGTTTATCAAATGCTTTTAAACTGTGCGATAAAATAAAAACTAACTTTTTAAAAATCGAAAAATATGCCAACAACTAAACACAAGATATTTAAAATAAAAGTTAGTGACGATGGTAAATTTACCATTTCCAAAACTGTAGAAAATACAATTAATACTTTTTTGTCGGAAGCAAATAACGTTTACGTTAATCATTCAGTTACTACTCTTACTGAGGACATTGAAGAATATGACAATGTAAAAACTGTATGTAAATATGTCTTAATAAGCATTATTTACAAAGATTTAGATAGCACTTCCTTGAGTCTAAAAGGTACATCAAAAAAGATAAAAGAAACCGTTCAAAGAGAAATTGAATCTGGGAATCCTATTGATGAACCTGATATTTTGACTGAATTAGATAAAGAAATATTAGAATTTGAATCAAAAACTGAAAAAGAAAATACGCCAGCTAACAATGTATAAAAATAATAGCGGCTTAATTGCTTAAACGAAATGAAATTTATACATCAAACGGCAGTTACAAACCGAAAAGCAGGTACATAGAAATCCGCTACTATTCTTATACGAGACCGTTAGAGAACAGCAAGTGTAATGCTAAGATCGAACATTTCTTAAATTTAACCAGTGGTAAAAACTAATTGTAATGAAAAGCATCTTTCTAATCAATTTATTAGTTCTATTTCTAGTTGTTTCTAGTTGTTTCTAGTTGTTCTAGTAACAACAATCATTATAGAGAAATACAAATCAATAGAGAGCTAATGGAAACACGTGAATTCATCGTTTCAGAAATTGAATCTAAATATTATAAATTTGATTCAAAAAGAGCTACAATCCTTGCCCAAAAAGGTCAAACAAAATTAATAGATTATTGGCTTAGTAAAGCTTTTATTGTTTCAAATAGATCAGAAAGTTTAAATCAATATTTAAACACACAACAAAATATATTATTGAATAGGGAAGCTTATTCATCATGGAAGGATCTGAGAGCAATAAACAACTTAAATAACAAACATCAAGTTTCAGATGTATTTTTATCTGAAAAGGAAGGTCTTACAAAAGGGGCCATAATAAAAGATTCATTAAAAACCTATTTAGAAAACCTCATAGAATTAGCACTAAATTATAAACATGGACCCAAAGAATATCACTTTAGGTTTCCACAATATTTTTCGAATAACAATTTAGATTATAAGCAATTGAATCCTAGAGACACAGCATGGGCTTCAATATTAGTTTCCAAATATTCAGATATTCTTGAGGATAATAATAAAGAAAAGTGGGATGAATTACAATTCAAGGGTGCAACGATAATTGAAGGACTAAATGTTTTAGAAAGACTCAAGAACTTTTCACGATTTGTTGAGTTAAGCGTCGTTGACTTTATGGTTGAAAAAGTTGAAATGTTCAGTGGATGTGGATTTACAATAGCAGAATTCAGGGCAATAGGTGAAGCGAAAAGTATTCATAAAGATGAATATATGGAGATTGATATACAGCTTATTCTACGAAAAGAGAAAGATGACTTTGATATCTTCTATGGAGTTAACGATAGTAATGAACATAATTGGAAACCTGCCATTGGAAGATTTAAAGTGAAAGGAGAAAAAATAGGGATTAATAAAGTTCTTGGTAAAGTAAGAATCAAGCAAGAAGGAGAAATGCGTTGGCTACCATTTGAATATGAATTTAACGTTCTTGAGTAAATATTTAATACATTTTTGTGCGACAAATTTGTCGTTCTCTAACACAGCCTTTGACGCCAGCCTGTAAAAACCTTCGATTTTTACATTCATGTAAATCAAATGTTTGTATCTTCGATAAAACATTTAAAAACAGGCCGTCGCAAAGCCTCAACCGTTAGCTATCATAAGAAAAACAGAATGAAAGATTTAATTTCACCAAAATATCAAATGAAACTTGCCAAAGAAGTTGAAGATGCTATTTGGAAAGAATATAGCTCATATAAGCAAGTCCGAAATTATATCGAAAAATGGCATGAATATGATGAGCAAAATTTTAATTGGGAGAATTTTAACGTTGTAATAAATGACAACAAGAATATAGACCTAAACTCAACAATACATTCAATGCCTGGTGACATACTCCTAAAAATTGCTATAGATCTTGGGGTTGACACACCCGATTTCATTCCTTCAATTCCAACTTTCAAAAATTCTTTAAAATCGGACTACAAAACTGCTTACGACACATTCAACAAGGCATATAAGCAGATTGAAACTGATCCTAGCACTGCTATTGGTCTTGCAAATTCTGCACTTGAAAGCATTATTAAGGAGATATTAAAAGATGAGAGAATCGCCTGTAAAATTAAAGGAAATGAAACTTTGTACAAGCTAAGTTCAATTATCTTGAAAGAATTTAATTTAACAAATACAGAACATCCAAAGGAAATCAAAACAATAGGAAACTCACTACTATCCATAAATCAGGCTATTGAAAAACTAAGAAGCGAGAAAACAAATTTTCATGGTAAAACAAGTGAAGATTATCTAATTGAAGAGCCTATTTACACATATTTTATAATCAATGCGGTGAGTACTGTTGGACTTTTTTTAAACACATTTTATAAATCAAAATTTCCCCAACCAGAGGTGGAGTTTGATGACGATGATTTACCATTTTAAATTTAAGTTATGGAAGAACTTACAAGTAAGTTACTGTATTGCACAGGAATGATAAACCTTATTAGGTGGTTTTCAAATGCGGGATATGATGATTATAGAAAGCGAGTGATTACTAGAAGTGCTTTCGTTTACCTAGATTCTTTTTTCATTTTCGCTCCTCAGATTAAAAATAGTCTTGAAAAAAGAGATATAAATGTTAAGACTATACATGAAAAAATTGGAAAGATACGAGACGAATATGAAGCGTTTCACTCTAAAATCAGAGACAAACTAACAGCTCATAGGCAAGACCTACCAATTATTGAAACTTTTGAGGTCTGGAATGAAATAGACTTAACAACTTTGGACTACTTTATCACAGAAGTCTCAGACATATATAATTTACTTCATGCTTTAAAAAGAGAAGAGGTTCCTGAATATTCAGATTTTCCCATTACAAAATTAAACGTTGCTCCTGCTTCTCAACCTATAGCAGAAGCACCTAACATATCTTCAGACAATCTTGCCTTGACTAGAGAAAACACTGTATCGTTCATCCCTTGTAACGCATTTCAAAGAAGAGGGTCTCAAATTAATAGTATTATTGACACCGTTTATTATCTAGGAACTCTATTCCCAGAAAAGAAATATGGAAATGACATTGAAAGACTTATTAAATCAATGATTATCGTTGATGTAATAAACATGCTTGATAATTTATATCCATTTACGCCTCCAAATCCAGCCCACAAGATTGACAGCTTTTTAGAAATTCTAGAAAATGATATTCCTGTCGCACATAAAGTTTTGAAAAACTTTTCTGACAAAAGGGATTTAGAATTAGAAGATAAAATTCGTCAAGTTAGAAATAAAATTTGTGCTCATGTTGACACAGATGAATCATTAGAAAGCATACTAGCCACTTTGGATGAAATCAGCATTGATGATTTGAATAAAATTTTTATGCCAGCGGTAAATGCATTTTATAGCTCTTGCAGTTCAGATTTTAGAACTAGAATGCTTCTCATGAATAAGATGAATTTAGGACCTGATGTAATTGGAGTTGAAGACACTGGGTTCATTAAAGATTTTGATAAATAAATACGATAGCTAACAAAACCTAAACTGCATTAAAACGCAGTTTAGCCAAACCGTTGCGTGCAATTGAATCTTAAAGTGAAACAGCTTTTTTCAATATTAATTATTTTTGTAACGAGTAATCCCGTTATAGGACAGATATGGAAATATCCTAACTTGCCATATGGGTTTGAACATTTGAAAAATGAGGAAGGACCATTTTATATACAAATATAGTAAAGAAATAAAAAAGAAGAAGAAGATAAAGAAGGAACGGAAAAGATTAAGTTTTATATTTGAATTGATATGAAAAATATAGACAAAAAAAGTTTGGAGAATGCCTATCTCTTATTTGAAACAGGCGACATTAATAATATTGAAATTGGCACAACTAAAGGGCTACAACAAATACACAGCTACCTGTTTGACAAGTTATACGATTTTGCAGGTCAGGTACGTAAAAAAAATATAGCAAAAGGAGGTTTTAGATTTGCAAACACACTATATCTGAACGAAGTTTTAGCGAAAGTTGAACAGATGCCCGAAAATACCTTTGAGGAAATTATCGCTAAATATGTAGAGATGAATATTGCTCATCCCTTTATGGAAGGAAACGGTAGAACAATGCGGATATGGTTAGATATGATTTTAAAAAGTAGATTAAAGAAAGTTGTAAACTGGCAATTCGTTGATAAGACACTCTATTTACAAGCAATGGAGAGAAGCCCCATAAATGATTTAGAAATAAGAACATTACTTTTAGCAAATTTGACAGAAGAAATAGACAATAGAGAAATTATATTTAAAGGCATAGAACAGTCCTACTATTATGAAGGGTACGAAAAAGATGACGATATTGAATGACAAACTTATATGGATTATACGCTGATAGAAAATGATAATGCCAGCTGGTATATGCGGTAATATTTCAGGTGGAGGGAAGGTTTAAACATTTGGTTTTTAGCTTTCTATCAAGTTTTTAACGGCGGGAAAGTTTTAAGTTCCTTTACGCCGCCCGAAATGTACCACCGTCCGTTATCCTTATAAACACCCCAACAAAACAAATCAGAACCACCAAAACTTAACTCCAAAAGAAAAAGATTAAAGAAACACCACAAACAATGAACAACTCCTCTTTCAAAGCTGAATTAACCCAATGGCTAGCTCATTCTAAAAAAGCATTGCAAAACACCAACTCTTTCTCTAACGAAGAAGTTCAAACCATTCAAGCTGAAATAGAAAAAAGAGAAGCGTTGGCCAATGAATTAAAAACTGCTAATTCTTCTAAAAACGCAGTAGCGTTTGAAGGGTCTTACAACATTATTGGGTTGAATCAGGATGAAAGACAAGGTCGTTATTTTGGTTTTCTCCATATTTCAAAAGTTAGTGAGATCAGAGTAAATGCAGAATGGGTCATCAGTGGAGAGCAGGTACAGCAAGGAAGTGGATTTTATCATGGTGATACGCTCGTCATTAATTTCTCTTACGTAGGCGAAGTAGAAAATGCAGGTAAAACCTACAAAGGTGTTGTCGTTTACAAACTGATCAACGATTCAATTTTAACAGGGTTTTGGTCAGAAAAACATGGAAATGATGAGTTTCTTGGGTTTGAAGAAGGACGGAAATTGAAAGCTTCTGAAACAATTTGGGAACAAGCAAAAATGAATTGAGATAACTTATAGAGCAATAAAATTCAGCGTATAATTGGCGACTCTACAAAGGTACTGCCGGAAAAACAGATCAGATTTAAACATATTCGTCCAATAGATCATTAGAGTTAGAAGTTATTGAATAAAAATGGGCTAAGCTTTCACTTACCCCGAAATTTCATTGCTTTGATTTGAATAATTAGCAATACTATTATTGTTTCTAATCACTTAACATTTGAAGGAATAGAAATGTTTAACAAATTTCAATGATTTTGTATGAAAAGCACAAATCCCTATTTCGACTCTAAAAAAGTATACAATCCTTTTTATTTACACTTTTTAAGCTCTTTATCAAATTTTTTCTGACCAATTCTTTGTACAATCCTATCACAGTAGAGTAAACCAAACAAGTTTTCATTTTCTTCTTTTGTGAAATTCCATGTTATCATCGTTTCTCCACCAGTTATAACGCCATTAATAATTGGTGTACTTAGCGCTTTATTTTCAGATATTATTGAAATGAACTTACCAATGTTTTTCTTGGTCATCTTTCGCCAAAGCTCACTTCCTTCTTCCTCAAAACTAACAGCAACAAATTCTCCTTTGTTATAATCATTACTGCTAATTCTTACCGTTTCAATGTTTTTATTTGTCAGTAGTTCATCCTTCTCTTGTTCTTCTTTTACGATGTACAATGTAAAATAGAGTTCTTCGTTATCATATATATCGTTTGATTTTAAGCTCCAAATAAATCGAAGTCGGTCTTCGATAAGTTCATTATTTTCTTTCAAAAATTGAATATATATAGAATTGATTAAAGCAGTGTCCTCCTCTTTTGCGTAGCCAATTTCAGGACTATCTTGATAGTAATTATCGGCTGAAAGGTTCAGATTGTAAAACTCAGAAAGATAATTGTAATCTGTTTGCTTTAGATAACGCTCAACCAATAATGTATCCCAGAATATACCATTTGAAATTTCATGAAGTTGTGATCCTGAAAAAGCCTCCTTAAATTCTAACAATGGGGTCCTGTAATCAGAATCAGTGATATTGTACTCAATGCAATTGCAAATTGGATTTTTTTGACTAAAACACACTGTTGCTATATACAGCATGAAAAATAATAGAAATAGATTTTTCAAAATAGTTATTTTATTAAAGTTGTAATTATTGAAGGAGTTGAGCAAAATTAGAATTTATGGAATAATACTGAATCTAAATACTCAGAACTCCTCATTACTTTCCGATCAATAAACACAAATCCTCCTTATACCATTTTAGATATTCCTCCACCTTCAACAATCTCCCTTCCGAAAGGTTTTAAGGCCAGTTTCGCCATTTTAAAATGTTGTCTTGCCCATGGAATACCTACCATCGAAATAGCAAAGATTATTCCCAGAACAAAATGGGATAAAAAGATCCAAACTCCTCCCACCAAGAACCAAATTACATTCATGGTTATAGATAAACCTGAGTTTGAATTTTCAATCACCCGCGTTTCTCTACCAAATGGCCATAAAGCTAAACCTGCCAATTTTAAAGTTTGTAAACCGAAAGGAATTCCAATACTGCTTACAAAAAGCAATAGACTCGAAATAAGATATTCTATAGCAATAGCGAGTCCGCCAAAGATTACCCAAATAAGATTTCCTATAAAATTCATGTAATAAAGGCTTAAGTCTAACTATTATTTCCACTAAAGTTAGACAATCCTTATTTGATTTAATCATTTTTAATGAAAAATCATTAATAACAATACTGCGAATAATATTGAAAACCTCGTACAATTCTATCCCAAACGATAAATCTCTTTGATTTCTTTCAAGATGCTATCAAAATCAATATTTAGATCGATTAATTTACCCGAATGAATATCAAAAACCCAACCGTGAACAGCTATTTCTCTTACTTTAGAAGCTTTTTGAACTGCAGCAGTTTTAATTACGTTGATGCATTGCTCCTGAACATTCAATTCAACCAAACGTTTATACCTTTCCTCTTCGTTCTCGATGGCATTTAATTCTTTTTCATGGATTCTATAAACATCTCTAATGTTTCTCAACCAAGGATTCAACAATCCTAAATCTGCCGGTTGCATGGCCGCTTTAACTCCTCCACAATAGTAATGTCCACAAACCACAATTAATTTAACCTCAAGGTGTTTTACCGCATAATCTATAACTGACATTGCGCTTAAGTCTGTGTTTGGAACCATGTTGGCAATATTCCTATGAACAAAAGCATCTCCTGGGTCTACTCCCATTAACTCCTCTGCTGTAACTCTACTGTCTGAACATCCTATGTAAAGAATCTCTGGATTTTGACCTTTTGATAAGTTCTCAAAATACTGAGCATCCAGGTTTAATTTTTTCTGTACCCAACTTCTATTGTTCTTGAAAATTTGTTCAATATCCATACGCGTAATTTTTATCTTGTAGATTTTTTAAATATGAAACAAAAATAAATCGTTTTCAGTGAAATCCTAAGTAAATTGCAATAAAAACTGTTGATGATAAAAATATCTAGTTTTATCTTTACGCATTCTAATAGAATGATAAGTATCGAAAAAGTCTAAGGTAAATGTTAGGGTATAAATAGCATGTAATCAGAATATATTTAGCAACAAAGAAAGTTAGCTCCTTAAAATCAATATTTTAACAGATTTCTTCTCCGTTTCTCAACTTTTTTTACTTATGTTTGTTATTATTATCAGCAATGCTAAAAAGAATTTTATCCATATCACTGATGCTCGTTATCCTCGTTTTAAACCTTGGACTAACGCACATTACGCATTATTGCGGTGGTGAAGCGGTAGAATATACCTTTAGTTTGGTTCATTCAGATTTAAGTTGCGGTATGACTCCTTCTGAAATGGAAGATTGTACAAATGTTGATCATAACGAACACAAAGAATCCATTCAAAAGAAAGGATGTTGCGAAAACGAATATACTTCAATTGCTGCAGACATTGACTATAATCAATCCCAAGTTACTTCAATTCCACATTTAGACTTTAAATTTGTGATGGCATTTGCTTACTCTTTTGTAAGCAACAACTTGTTTTTGAAAAAAGACAAACCTTCATTTGAATCTTATCGCCCCCCTAGTCTTGATCGAGATATTTCTGTCTTGCATCAAGTATTCATCATTTAGAATAACAAAAGATTAAACTTTCATCTGATCTAGATTGAAAGAAGAGGATGTTTTTCGCATTCCTCAATAAATATATTATTCATTTTAATTGATTGTTATGTTGAATAGAATTATAAAATACTTTCTTGAAAACAAGTTAGTAACCTTTTTGATATTAGTTTTATTTATAGGATGGGGATTGGTTACTTCTCCGTTCAATTGGAAAACAGGGTTCCTTCCCTCAGATCCAGTAGCCGTTGATGCTATTCCTGATATTGGAGAAAATCAACAAATTGTTTTTACCGAATGGATGGGAAGATCTCCTCAAGATATCGAGGATCAAATTACTTATCCTTTAACTACTTCTTTACTGGGAATTCCAGGAGTAAAATCGATTCGGAGCTCTTCCATATTCGGATTCAGTAGCATCTATATTATTTTCGATGAAGATGTTGAATTCTATTGGTCAAGATCAAGAATAATTGAGAAGCTGAATTCGCTTCCTTCAAATTTACTTCCTGATGATGTTCAACCTGCTCTGGGACCTGATGCTACGGCGTTGGGGCAAGTATATTGGTACACACTAGAAGGACGTGACAAAGATGGGAATCCAACTGGCGGTTGGGATTTACATGAAATCAGAACGGTACAAGATTTCTTTGTGAAATACAACCTTAATGCGGTGGAAGGAGTTTCTGAAGTGGCTTCCATTGGAGGTTATGTTCAAGAATATCAAATCGATGTAGATCCCGATGCCTTGAAAACTTATGATATCCCACTTTATGATGTGATGAATGCGGTAAAGAAATCAAATCGAGATATTGGAGCCAAAACCATTGAAATCAATAAAGCGGAGTACTTGGTAAGAGGTCTTGGATATGTGGAAAGTATCGAGGATATCGAAAAAGCTGTGGTTACGGTAAATGACAATGTTCCCATTAGAATCAAAGACATTGCGGTGGTAAACTTGGGACCTTCTACCCGACGTGGATTATTAGATAAAGACGGTGCTGAAGTTGTAGGTGGTGTTGCTGTGGCAAGATACGGAGCTAATCCTTTACAAGTTATCAATAATATTAAAGATAAAGCAGATGAAATTGCCAGTGGATTACCCAAGAAAACCTTAGCCGATGGAACAGAAAGTCAATTGACTATTGTGCCTTTTTATGACCGAACGGAACTCATCAATGAAACCATTGGAACCTTGGAAGAAGCATTGTCACTCGAATTATTGATTGTGGTTTTAGTCGTTGTGGTGATGGTACTCAATTTACGCGCTTCCATTCTTATTTCAAGTTTGCTTCCTGTTGCCATCTTGATGGTTTTTATTGCCATGCGCTATTTCAATGTCGATGCCAATATTGTAGCCTTATCGGGAATTGCAATTGCCATTGGAACCATGGTCGATTTGGGAATTATTCTCTCTGAAAACGTCATAAAACACATTAAAGAATCTCCCAAAAGCCAAAAACTAATTGATACGGTCTATAATGGAGTGGCAGAAGTAAGTTCAGCTATTTTGACAGCGGTAACCACAACAATTGTGAGTTTTATCCCTGTCTTTACCATGGAAGCTGCAGAAGGAAAACTATTCCGTCCTTTAGCGTTTACAAAAACCTTTGCGCTTTTGGCTTCCTTAATTGTCGTTTTGATAATTCTTCCCACCCTTGCTCATTTAGTTTTTAAAATTAACATCAAGAAAAACACCAAAGGAATTGTACTCAATACACTGCTAATTGTAGGTGGGTTATTTGTTGCTATGTGGATGAGTTTGTGGGGCGGTTTAACTTTGTTGGCTTTTGGAATAGCTTGGTTTATCACCGAGTACAGCAAACAAAATCGAATCTCCAAAAACCTTACGGTATATATCACCGTGGTTTCTGTAGTTTGGTTGTTAGCCAAATATTGGATGCCACTAGGTCCAAGCAATTCTCTTTTTATGAACTTCTTGTTCGTAGGACTTATTGTCACGTTAATTCTAGGAGCTTTCTATTTCCTTGAAAAGTATTATACCAAAATCTTACATTGGTGCTTGAACAATAAAGTCAAGTTTTTACTAATTCCTTCGTTCTTAATTCTGTTTGGAGCCACAATTTGGATGGGATTCAACACAATGTTTGGATTTATAGCCACTGGATTTGACAAAGTTGGAGTCAACATTCGAACGACTTCAGTTTGGTCTGGACTCAACCATTCTATGCCTGGTCTAGGAAAAGAGTTCATGCCATCCTTAGATGAAGGAAGCTTTTTACTGATGCCGACTTCCATGCCACATGCGGGAATTGAGCAAAACAAACAAGTAATTCAACAATTAGATATGCTTTTGGCTAATATTCCAGAAGTTGAATTGTCAGTGGGGAAAATGGGAAGGGTTGAGTCTGCCTTAGATCCTGCTCCAATTTCAATGTATGAGAATGTCATAAATTACAAATCAGAATACATTCTCAACAAGAAAGGTCACCGTGAACGCTTTAAAGTAGATGAGGACAATAACTTTATTCTAAAAAATAGCGATACACTCAGTACTGAAGAAGCAATTCATAAAAATATTGGCCGAGAAGACTTAATTTCAGACGATTCAGGACAGTATTTCCGAAATTGGAGAGAGAACATTCGTTCTCCAGATGATATTTGGGATGAAATAATTAAAGTGACAAATATTCCAGGAGTAACTTCTGCACCAAAACTTCAACCGATTGAAACACGATTAGTGATGCTTCAAACGGGAATGAGAGCACCAATGGGAATCAAAGTTTTTGGTCCGGATCTCGAAACCATTGAGAAATTTGGAATGGAACTGGAAGCTATTCTAAAAGAAGTTCCTTCGGTAAAGAAAGAAGCTGTATTTGCGGACAGAATTGTAGGTAAACCTTATTTACATTTCGATATTGATAGAGATGCTATTTCCAGGTATGGATTGAATATTGAAGATGTGCAACAAACCTTGGAAACGGCTGTTGGTGGAATGGAAATTACGTCAACTGTAGAAGGACGTAAAAGATTTCCTGTGCGTGTACGCTATCCACGAGAACTCCGCGATGATCCTAGTCAGCTGGAGAAAGTATTTGTACCCACTCCAACGGGAGTTCAAGTTCCATTGATTGAATTGGTGGATATTGAATATGTTCGAGGTCCACAAATGATAAAAAGTGAAAATACCTTTCTCGTAGGTTTTGTACTCTTCGACAAAAAAGATGGCGCTGCGGAAGTAGATGTTGTGGAAGATGCACAGCGTTTTATTAAAGACAAAATCGATAATGGTGAATTAATCGTTCCAAGCGGAGTGAATTATGAATTCTCTGGAAATTATGAAAATCAAGTGAGGGCTGAAGAACGTTTGGCCATCATTGTTCCGCTGGTGCTTGTGGTGATTTTCCTCATTCTTTACTTCCAATTTAGATCGGTAAGTACTTCCCTGATGATTTTCACAGGAATTGCCATGGCATTCAGTGGTGGATTCATTATTCTTTGGTTCTACGGACAAGATTGGTTCTTGAATTTTAACTTCTTCGGAATGAACATGAGGGAACTCTTCCAAATGAAAGCCGTGAACATGAGTGTCGCTGTTTGGGTTGGATTTATTGCCTTGTTTGGAATTGCAACAGACGATGGAGTTTTAATGGGAACTTACCTCGACCATAGTTTTAAGAAACACAAAACCACTACTTTACCTGAAATTAAAGAAGCGGTAGTGATTGCTGGACAGCGTAGGATCAAACCTGCAATAATGACTTCAGCAACGACCATTATTGCTTTACTCCCGATTTTAACCTCGACAGGAAAAGGTTCCGACATCATGATTCCCATGGCAATCCCCGCTTTTGGTGGAATGCTATTGGCTTCGATTACCTATTTTATTGTTCCAGTTTTATACTACTGGAAAGAGGAACGTAAATTTAAAAAAGAAACGAAATGAGAAATTATATAAACATCTTATTGGCTTTGGTTATAGGAATAAGCGCTAATGGAAGTGCTCAGTCTTTGGATCAATATCTAACAGAAGCCGCAGAGAATAATCCGCTTCTAAAAGCGAAATATGCAGACTTCGAAGCTTCAGTGCAAAGGGTTGCGCAAGTGAATTCCCTTCCAAATCCGAGCATTTCTTTCGGCTATTTAATTAGTCCCTCGACGCCACATCCAGGAACTGAAAAAGCAAGTATTGGCATTCGACAAACGATTCCTTGGTTTGGAACGCTTAAAACTTCAGGAAGTGTTTATGAACTTCAGTCAGAAGCTATGTATCATGAATTTATCGATGCGCGAAATGAGCTGTTTATGAAAGTGAAATCGGCTTGGTATCCTTTGTATGAAGTCCACCGTGAAATTGAACTTCATAAGGAAAACCGAAAGATTCTGGAGAGTTACAAACAACTCGCTACGACAGGATTCAAGGTAGGAAAAAACAGCATGTCAGATGTTATTCGAGTAGATCTGCTGATTGAAGATACAGATACGAAAATCAAATTGTTGGAAGATAAAATCAAACCTTTAACGGTTCAGTTTAATCGCTTGCTCAACAGGGAAGATAATTCCGAAATTGAAATGGTAGAGTCAATTGAATTGGTAGAAATTCCGCTGAATTACAGAAGAGACAGTCTTTTGGTGAGTAATCCGACTTTGCATTCGCTGGACCTAAAACACCAATCCGCACAGGCTTCGGAAGTACTGGCGAAGAAAGAAGGTTTACCAGGATTTGGAGTAGGTTTGGATTACGGATTTATGCCCGACGGCAGAAATATGATTATGCCAATGATTAGCGTCACCCTTCCGATTTACAGAAAAAAATATAAAGCTTTTGCGAAAGAATCACAGTTGAAGCAAGAAGCAATTGAGCATTACAAAAGTGATGTTGAAAATACTTTGATTTCAAGTTACGAGCTGACTTTCTATGAATTGAAGAGTGCAAAAGAACAATTGCTTCTCTACGAAAGGCAAATTGAAAAATCAAAACAGATCATCACCCTACTCGAAAAAGAATACGGCAATTCAGGGGAAGATTTTGTCGAGATTTTACGCATGCAACAAGAATTAATCAACTACCAAATCGCAGAAGCTACAGCGACAAAGAATTTCTTTATTGCTTTGGCAAAACTAGATTATTTAACAGCAAAATCAGAATAAAATGAAAAATAGAAAGACAATATATATCGCGATCGCCACTCTTGTTTTAGGTTTATTATTGGGTTGGATGATTTTTGGATCAGCAGCTAAGTCAGGTCAGGCAGAAGCCCACGATCATACTGAAGAAACCATTTGGACGTGTTCAATGCATCCTCAAATTCGAGCAAATGAACCCGGAGCTTGTCCTTTGTGTGGAATGGATTTAATTCCTTTGAGCACGGATTCTAACGATGATGGAAATCCTTTAGAAATTCGAATGTCCCCGACGGCTATGCAATTGGCGAATGTACAAACTTCGATTGTGACCAAACAGAAACCGATCAAAGAAGTGCGGATGAATGGAAAAGTGAAAACAGATGAACGCAATGTTTATTCTCAATCCTCACACATTCCAGGGAGAATTGAAAAACTGACAGTAAACTTTACTGGGGAAACTATTCAAAAAGGACAAGTTTTGGCTTACATCTATTCTCCGGAATTAGTTGCAGCACAAGAAGAGTTGTTTGAAGCGCAAAAAATAAAGGAATCCCAACCTTCTTTGTATAATGCCGCCAAAGAAAAACTAAAGAATTGGAAGTTAACAGAAAATCAAATCAATAAGATCCTTGCAAATGGAGAAATTCAAGAACAATTCCCAATTCTAGCAGACGTTTCTGGAGTTGTTACCGACAAGAGAATCAACCTTGGAGATTACATTCAAAAAGGACAATCGTTGTATGAAATAGCTGACATCAATACGGTTTGGGTACTGTTCGACGTTTACGAAAGCGACATTCCTTGGATTAAACAAGGTGATCAAGTAGAATTCACCGTTCGTGCACTTTCCAACGAGAAATTCAAAGGCGAAGTTTCATTTATTGACCCTGTGATAAACTCTGAAACTAGAGTTGCTTCAGCACGTGTGATTATCAAAAATCCTGGACAAAGATTAAAGCCAGATATGTTCGTTCAAGGAACAATTAAAAGTCAATTGGATGTAAATGAAGAAGTGATTGTTGTTCCAAAATCTGCTGTAATGTGGACAGGAGAACGTTCTGTTGTTTACGTGAAAAACGCAAGTTCTGATAAAGTTAGCTTTTTGATGAAAATGGTCACTTTAGGACCTTCATTGGGAGACGGATACCTCATTAAAGAAGGTCTAGAAGTTGGAGATGAAATCGCTACGAATGGAACATTTAGTATTGACGCAGCAGCACAATTAGCAGGTAAACCAAGTATGATGAGTCCAGACGCTGGAAAAGGACATTCAGAAATAACAATCGGTCAAAAAGAAAAAGATGCCCTCTCCCCTCTTTTTGAAGCGTATTTTACATTAAAAGACAACTTAGTCAATGACGATTTCAAACCTGGAATTTCAAGTGCAAAGCAAATGTTTGAAACACTAAATCAAGTCGATATGAAAGTCTTTACTGGCGATGCACATGACTTTTGGATGAAAAGAAGTGACCAACTAAAAAGTCAATTGAAAAATGCCGCAGCAACAAAGGACATTCAAAAGCTAAGGATTTTCTTTGAACAAATCTCTGAAGAAATGATTCTCCTTTTGAAAACTTTTGGAGCTATGGACAAAGCTATTTATATTGAACATTGCCCTATGGTAAACAACGACAAAGGTGCGGACTGGCTGAGTTTAGAATCAGAAATTAAGAATCCATATTATGGAGCAGCGATGCTGAAGTGTGGAGAGGTGAAGCAAGTAATTAAATAGTTAATTAAAAGACCAATAAATAAACATTACAATTATGAAACAACACGAAAATCATAAAGAAATGGAACATTCAAAAATGAAGCATTCTGAACACGGCAACGAGGAACACAACCACCACGAAATGATGATACAAGACTTTAAGAGAAGGTTTTGGATTTCGATGATTTTAACACTTCCCATCCTTGCTTTAGCACCAATGATACAAGGCCTATTGGGTGTTGATTGGAAATTTACAGGAAGTAATTACGTGCTTTTTGGTTTATCCAGTATTGTCTATTTTTATGGAGGCTGGCCTTTTTTAACAGGCTTAGTAACTGAATTAAAGGACAAAGCCATTGGGATGATGACGCTTATTGCGGTCGCTATTTCCGCTGCCTATTTTTACAGTGTTGCGGTTGTTTTCGGCTTTGAAGGTCAAACTTTCTTTTGGGAATTAGCTACACTTATCGACGTAATGTTAATCGGACATTGGCTTGAGATGCGCTCTATACTTGGTGCAAGCAAAGCTTTGGAAGCCTTAGCAGACTTAATGCCGAACGAAGCCAACTTAGTTGAAGAAAACCAGACGCGTAAAGTTCAAATTGATGAACTTAAAGAGGATGATCTCATTTTAATTCGACCAGGTGAAAAAGTTCCTGCCGATGGAATTATTGTCGAAGGAGAAAGTGATTTCAATGAAAGTATGTTAACTGGTGAAAGTAAACCGATTACCAAAAGTATTGAAGAGGAAGTTATCGGTGGAGCAATCAATGGAAATGGTGTGGTGAAAGTCCGTGTGAAAGGAATCGGAGAAGGAGGTTATCTCTCCAAAGTAATCGAAATGGTACAAACGGCGCAAAAGCAAAAATCAAAAACACAGCGACTTGCAGACACCGCAGCCAAATGGTTGACAATTGCAGCCTTGGTCTTAGGGTTTGGAACGTTTTTCGTTTGGATGGCAATGGGAAAAGACCTTGCTTTCTCAATGGAACGCATGGTAACTGTGATGGTAATTTGTTGTCCGCACGCTCTAGGATTAGCCATTCCACTTGTTGCTTCAATTTCTACAAGTATTTCCGCTCAAAATGGTTTATTGATTCGCAATAGAACAGCTTTTGAAGCCTCTCGAAAAATAACCACCATCGTTTTTGATAAAACAGGAACTTTAACCAAAGGTTCGCATGAAATTACTCGTATGGTTTCGCTTCATTCTGACTATACAGAAACGGATCTATTAACTTATGCCGCAGCAGTAGAAAGTCCCTCAGAACATCATATTGCCAAGGGATTAGCACGAAAAGCAAAAGAAGTCAATCTGGACCTACCCTCAGTTTCTGAATTTAAATACACAGCAGGTGTTGGAGTAAGCGGAAAAGTAAACGGCAAAGAAGTTCATGCCGGAGGAAATATGTTGTTGGAGAAAATGAATAAAACAGTCGACAGTGACGAAAATGAAGGCATAGAAACCAAGGTTTTCACTTTTGTGGATGGCGAATTAATCGGTTTCATCACTTTTGCAGATGAAATAAGAGAAAGTTCTTTTGATGCCATACAAACACTACATAATCATAACATAAAAGCTTCTTTACTCACAGGAGATAATGAAATTGTTGCTAAAGATGTTGCTGAGAAACTAGGACTCGACGATTACATGGCAGAAGTGCTACCCGATCAAAAATTAGAGAAAATCAAAGAATTGCAAGCACAAGATGAATTTGTTGCTATGGTGGGTGATGGTGTAAATGATGCGCCTGCTCTTGCCCAAGCGGATGTTGGAATTGCGATTGGCTCTGGAACTGATGTTGCTGCAGAAACTGCCGACATCGTCTTAATGGACAGTAACCCGAAGGACATTGTTAATTTAATAATATTTGGAAAAGCGACTTACAAAAAAATGGTTCAAAACTTAGTTTGGGCTACGGGATACAATGTTATCGCTTTGCCTTTAGCAACAGGTTTCATTCCAGGACTAATGATAAGTCCCGCTTTTGGAGCTGCTTTGATGAGCGTGAGTACTATAGTTTGTGCCTTGAATGCGCAATTGTTGAGGAGGAAGATTGGGGGGTAGATATTGAGGAATAATTCCATTAAATCGAGAGAAGTTAGAATCCCATATTGCAGAGCAGCGATATTGAATTGTGGTGAGGTGTTGTAGCTTGTGGAGTAAGGTGCTACCTGATTAGCAAAACACCTTATTCAGTTAGAAACTATTGTTTTTTCAATATAATAAGGAGTTACTCCCTTAAAATCCGATGTTTACACCATCCTCACCTTTGACTTACCGAAGCCTTCTCTAAAAGTATCACTCACAGTAAATTTATTTTTACCAATAGTTAGATTGCTTTTTCCGTAAGAATCAACTTTTTGAAGGTTGATGATTTATGAACGATTGATCTGCAAGCACATACTTTCAGGCAAAAAGGTTTTTACTTTTTTTAGTGTAATGTTGATTATAGATGGACTGTTATAAATTTGAATATTGCTCTCTCATAAAAATTAGACAACAACTTGTTACTCAAATATAAAAACGATGTGACTCTAAAATAAGTCAACAGATTGTTGACCAATCGAGGTAGAGTTTAAAAATGTGATTGATTTAAACTCAAATGATTATTATTTGGCCACCTTTTCCGCCTACTACCTGTAGTTTGTATTTGAAAACAGACGATTTTTATAAATTGAATAAATTTTGAGAATTATTTTACTTTTCTTTCTTTAGGAGATGCCATAGCATCAGCCGACAAGAAAAAAATTAAAAGAAGCTCAAAAGAATCGATTTTAATATTGCTGTGTTTCCAAATTCAAACTATTAAGTCTGTTTGTTGTTTGTGGCAAACAATGCTTTTTGCGGGAGCTTCACAAGGTTGCTCCACAAACGAGCTTGTTTACAACAAAAACAACTTCACAAAGCTACCGGTTTTCGTCGGGGTGGAAATCGAAGCTTCGTGTTGGAATATTAAGCGTAGAATTAAACGTTTATTATACGTATAATTATTCGGTTAGGAGGTGGGTTAAATATTTTATTCTTTTTATAATCAATTGAAAACGCTTGTTGTAGTTGAGCTTTTGTGTTGAAATTAATGTTATATTTGGTAGAGAAATATATAGGTGATATATGCGTAATTGCGTATATCCAATTGTTGGCAGTCAGCTAAATAAAAAACAAATGAAAAGAAAAATTGCGATAATTGGAGGAGGAATTGCAGGACTTACCTTTGCTCGTTGCATTTCTGATGACTATGAAACACACATTTTCGAAAAAAAACAAGAATTTGGAGAAGTAGGAGCTGCAATTAGTGTGTTTCCAAATGCACTCTGTGTAATGGATGAAATTGGATTACTTGATAACATACTAAATACAAGTGGAAAGTTTGAAAATGTGTATCTTAAGACGGCTAATGGAAATATCTTAAGTAAATCAACACCTAAAAGCGATTACCCTGTTATTTGCATTCACCGAGCCAATCTTCATAAAATTTTATTGACAGATATTAATGCTCATTTACATATTGATAGTGGCGTAAAGAAACTTACCAATTTAGACAATGGACAAGTAGAGATAATTCTTGAAAATGGTAAATCTTCGGTTTTTGATGCAGTAATTGGAGCTGATGGAATACATTCCATAGTCAGAAAAAACATCATCAATGATGGAGCACCGATATTTAGAGGATATAATATTTGGCGTGGTGTAGTAAAAACCAATTTTGATATTGGATACGCAAGTGAAACCTACGGAAAAGGTCAACGGGTTGGAATTGTTCCAATAAAAGACGGTGTATATGGTTGGTGGGCAACTTATAATGAAGAGTTTTTGAAAGATGACGAACCTGAAGGCACAAAACAAAAACTTAAACGTCTTTTTGGAAATTGGCATTACCCTATTCCTGAGCTTATCGAAAACACAGAAAATATATTGAAAAATAGTTTGTCAGACCGTAATCCACACAAAGGTTGGACAAGTGGCAATATTACACTGATTGGAGATGCAGCACACCCGACCACTCCGAATCTAGGACAAGGTGGTTGTATGGCCATTGAAGGGGCTTATCTTTTGGCTAAATGTATCAACAAATATGGACTATCTACTAAAGCATATGAAATTTACGAAAAGCATCAATTCCCACGTTCCCAAGAAATTATAAACGAAAGTTTGAAACTTGGAAAAATTGGTCAAATCACCAACCCTATATTAATCACCTTAAGAAACTTATTTTTCAAAATAATACCTTCAAGCATTGCAATGAAAATGATAGATAAATATTTTTCTTATAGAGTAACAGAAATAAAAATATAAAGCCGAACTGCCAGTCGAGTAGGTAAAGGGGAATTTCACCCCTAAACCTCTCACAGAACCGTACGTGAACCTCTCGATTCATACGGC
>NZ_CANNGT010000016.1 GCF_947504225.1 Brumimicrobium ulvae
CAAAAATTTGGCCTACAAAATTAATGTGCATATTTCAGCTCTCTCGTTTTCAAAAACACAAAATTCTTTACAGTCCCGTAAGAAGAGTGATGAAATATTTGATGAACTAGAAACAACTCCCCCAGGAACATTTAAATAGTTAGATTATACCTGACCCTCCCGCTTTGCTGCAGTTGTACTGCTGCGATAAGTTTAAACAAGCGAAATAATCTTATGCACACTCTACGTCATTCCGCAACAAAACTGTTCCAATATTGGTCACGAAGCAATTAGATATAAAACTAGCTGGTTTTTCTCCCCCGCTTCGCTGCAGTTGTACTGCTGCGTTTTCCTTATACTCCACTTCTTCGGACTCTGCGAAGTATGAAAAACGGCAACAATAATTATTTCATTCTCGAAAACATTAAAATGCACACCGTAGGGAAATTGCTGCAAAAAAGCGACTCAGGTTTGGTTGTACCTAATTTGAATCTTCAGTGGGTTTTTCTGAACCGACTGAAAGGAGCTCAACGAAGTTAATATTTTGGATGGTTTTAGAGATGTGTTTTTCAAAGGTAACCCCCCAAGCTGCCCCAAGATTTAGCGCAGCTTCTCGTGGCCTTGGGTCTCCAAACAGTAAAGTGCTCTTGATTATAACCTCAAAAGGTGTTTTAAATGGAGTTGTGGTTGTTGGATTGTAAAATATTTGTATTTTTAAACAAGGTAATAGTTAGGATTCAGACTACCACGAGATGGGACTCGACCAAACACTATACGGTTCAAGCAGAATAGGCCAAGAACAAATAGGTGAAATTATAGCAAGTAGCGATTTAAACTTAGTCAATATCAATACCGCAACACAAAATATCATTGGAGACAAATACTTCGAAATGAGTAATCATTTAGGGAACGTCCTTGAAGTGGTTTCAGATCGAAAACTCCCCAGCTTCGCTGCAGTTATACTGCTGCGCTGCTACTCCTGAGTCAAAAGCGAATAAACTACTTCGTTCACGCCAAAAGTCGGACGTAGTACAACGAAGAAATTTGAAGATCAGAGGGTTATGGATAGTAAATTCTAATCGACTATTTGATAGAATTTTGTTCTTTGAAATATAAAAGCTGAGATAAAGATTTAGTTGTAATGGAGTAAGAGATTATATGCACAGAAGAGTTCTAAACCAAGATGAGTAATATTATCTACTTACAAACATCAATTCCACAATTCACTGATTGGTTTTGTTGGATTCTATTCTTCTTCGCTTCGAGTTTTTGCTGTTTAAAATCAAGGTTAATACTTTCGGAAGTATAACATTCCATAGGAGTTAAGCCGAGCAAAGATCCGTGAGGGCGAATCGTATTGTAATCATTGATAATTTCTTTCAGACATTGAATTAGCTGATCAAGTGTATCGGGTAATTTTTTCCGTAAATAGCGTTTAATAATTTTGTTAACTGCTTCTACGGCTGAGTTGGAGAACTTTACTTCTTTTAAAGCAAGTAATTTAATGATTTCAGGTGCTTCTATGTTGGTGAGGAAATCCTCCACTAACATATTATGGTTTTCTCCACCGCCATCGGTTATGAGAGAAGCTGTTTGTAAATCAGGGTATTGTTTTTGAATACTTTCAACAGCATTTTGAAGTGCAGCTTTTGCATTTTCACCATCTTTTTTAAGTGATACATTCCAACCGAGTATGGCTTTAGAAAAATTATCACAAACAAGTATTATGGCTGCTTTGATACCGTTAGGCAATGACCAGAAAGTTGTGTCTATGTGAATAAATTCATTCGGTTTTGTTGTAATAATTGGGTTATAATTTTCTTCAGATGACTTTCTCCATTTGCGCTTTAAACTCAGTAAATTAGTGTATTTGTAGAATGTACTCAATGAAATAAAAAGACGATTATTTCTTATTGCATGGTAGTAAATAGAAGCAGCAGGCCAACATTCAAAACTCTGATTCTTGTATAAAGATTTTATGGTTTCAATTTCATTTATTGCTAATTGTAGAGGATGTCTTTTGAAACAAAGACTTGATGGAGAGATACCTAAGGGCTGGCGCGAGATTTAGCGCAGCTTCTCGTGGCCTTGGGCTCACTTATCTATTTCATGAACAAGTAATTGAAGTTCTTTATCAGAAATATTCACCTTATTTGATTTATCGTAGATAGAAGTAAGGTATATTTTAGAATCAATAATTTTAACATGAGTAATAATCCTAGCTCCTGCGGACTTTCCTTTTCCTTTTGAAGAAATAGCCATGCGAACTTTATAGAAGTCTTTTCCTAGGTTTACTCCAGCGGTTGGTTTGCTAAGTAGTTCGTTACTGAGATTTTCAAGATCAGACTTTAAGGAAGGATATTTTTTAGCTAATTTTTTGAATTCTTTTTTAAAAGTTTGGGTTACGTATATACTATAACTCATCTAAAAAGTCGTTTAGTGAAGTTGCTTTAAGCTTACCTTTTTCAATTAATTTAATTTCTTCAATTCCTTTTCTAATGCTGTTTAGAATTTCCTTTTCTTCTTTTGAGAACGCTCTTGATGTTTGTTTGGTGTCCTCATTAGATTGAATGATCTCCCATACTCTTTTGAGTAACGATTTATCTTCAATATTTGTAATTTTATTGATGATACTGAGTTTTACTGATTGAATGTCATTTGTTGCCATAGCCAATATTGTTTAAAGCGTTATTACATTTCTATTAAAGAAGTCCTTGAATTTTACTTTTGAAATCATGGTATCTCTTGTTGTGTAATATCTCTTTCTTCTCTTATTTTTCTAATGATTACCCTATTTCCACAACTATCTGTAATTAAACAAAAATAGTCAAAAACAGTACTTAAAACAAAATATATTATTTTAAAATAATTTAAAGGGGATCTAAGTCGCCCCAAGATTTAACACCGCTTCCCCAAGCTTCCCCAGCTGCCCCAAAATTTAGCGCAGCTTCTCGTGGCCTTGGGTCTCCATACATAAACCCCCAGCCACGAATTTCACCCCAACTTCTCCTGACCTTAACTCCCCACACAACCACCCAGTAACCCACAGCAAAAAATCTCCAACTAGAAAACTAGTGCCTAGATTGTAAAATATTTGTATTTTTAGAAGATAATAGTTGAGCTTCAGTTAAGCACGAGATGAGACTCGACCAAACACTATACGGTTCAAGCAGAATAGGCCAAGAACAAATAGATGAAATTATAGCAAGTAGCGATTTAAATTTAGTCAATATCAATACCGCAACACAAAATATCATTGGAGATAAATACTTCGAAATGAGTAATCATTTAGGGAACGTCCTTGAAGTGGTTTCAGATCGAAAACTTCCTGTAAATGATGGCAATGGAAATATCGATTACTTCCTTGCTGATGTGGTGAGTTATAGTGATTATTATCCGGGCGGGATGATGCTACCCGGAAGGTCAGGAAACGCAAATTCATACGATTATGGATTTAACGGAATGCTTAAAGATGATGAAATCAAAGGAGAAGGAAACTCTTACGACTTTGGAGCAAGAATGTATGACCCAAGGATTATGAGGTGGTTAACTCGGGATCCATTAGAGGATAAATATCCTTATCTCTCACCATATAATTTTGTAGCAAATACTCCCATTCAGGCAGTTGATCCTGATGGTAGATATATAATTTTCATTAATGGATATAATGTGAGTGATGTTATTGTTGGTCCATTCCTTCCTGGTTGGAGTGTTGGGATTAAAAATAAAAGTGCAGCAAAATCTTTAGACTTCGCTGAAAATGCATATGATTTTTCTAATGCCGGAGGTCATATAGGAGCAAATTACTGGAAAGGCTTTGATCGTGGAGCAATGAAAAAGTGGGGTGATTATAAAGCTCAATATGTTGATGGTAGTCCTACATTTGGAATGCAAGATATTGATGATGATTTTAGAATTGCAGCAGGTAAATCTCAAGGGAGGAATGATGCGAAATCAATTTTGAAAAATTTGGATGAAGGGGAAACTATTAAAATTGTAACTCACAGTATGGGTGGAGCCTTTGGTAGAGGATATGTTGAAGGTTTGTCAGAGGGTTTAGCTTATCAGGTTGGTTTGCATAATGCGGTTGTTTCCATAGAGAAGGCTGCCGCATTTCTTAAAGGAGTAGAATATAATGGTCCAGGTTATATGGCTGTTCCAAAAATTGAAAGAGTAGTTGATATTGCGCCATTTTCAGGAAATAGTAAATCTGGTTATGAGGCAGTTCATCCAAACACTTTTCAAATGAGTGGAGATAACGATGGTATATCTGGTAATGTGCTTTGGCCTGGAGCAGAAACTATACCAACTAAACCTGGTACAGGTCATTCAATTGAAGAATATAATGCAAATGATTTGCCGACATCTAGACCAAGTTTTGAATAATGAAATATGCAAATATTTATATCCTTATATTTATTATTTGTTTTTACTCTTGTAAAAATAAATACGATGAAGTACACTCTCTTAAAGGCGTGCCAACCAATGAAGAATTGTTGCCTACAGGCATAACAAGTTTAATAGATAAATGTATCAAATGTGAATGTCATTGGAGGTTTAATCGACATATAGGTAAAGAGGTTTTTATCCGATACTCAAAATCGTATTTCTCTCCAGATAGTTCTAAAGCTTTTATTATTGTTGTTCATCAAATTAATGATGTTGAGAACAGAGCGAATCCAAATGTTGATTTTGAAATAAGAGGCGATGCTTTTATAGGTTATAAAAATAAGAATGAATGGAAACTTTATTTATATAAGTCAATGATGCCCGTTGGTTACTATTCTTATAAGGAAGTTGAAGATATGATTGCTTTTTTTGAAGGAGAAAATTATAGAAGTAAAACATACACTAATTTTTATGATAACAATAAAAAAAGCCAAGGGCCAGTAGGTGTGTCTCCAAATGATCCAGATTTTTGGAATTCACAACTTTGGCAACAAAATCTTGAAATTAAAGAAGTTTATCCTTTTGAAATTCAGAGGTATAATGTTGGTGCCGAAAAAGAATTGAGTATTAATGAATTGTTGAATGAGAGATGCTCTTCTAAATAACGTAAAACTTATCACTTCACAACAAAATAAAACCCCAAACCCTAGCTTCGCAGTAGTTGTACTGCTGCGCTTTCCCCAAGATGCCGCGAGATTTAGCGCAGCTTCTCGTGGCCTTGGGTATCCATACATCAATCCCCAGCCGCGAATTTTATCCCAACTTCTCCTGGCCTTAACTCTCCACACAACCACCCAGTAACCCACAACAAAAAATCTCCAACTAGAAAACTAGTGCTTAGATTGTAAAATATTTGTATTTTTAGAAGATAATAGTTGAGCTTCAGTCAACCACGAGATGGGACTCGACCAAACACTATACGGTTCAAGCAGAATAGGCCAAGAACAAATAGGTGAAAATATAGCAAGTAGCGATTTAAATTTAGTCAATATCAATACCGCAACACAAAATATCATTGGAGACAAATACTTCGAAATGAGTAATCATTTAGGGAACGTCCTTGAAGTGGTTTCAGATCGAAAACTTCCAGTAAATGATGGCAATGGAAATATCGATTACTTCCTTGCTGATGTGGTGAGTTATAGTGATTATTATCCGTATGGTATGCAAATGCCGGGGAGGAAACAGCTAAGAGAATTAGACGGAAACGGTAATCCTGTTTATGTTCCTGCAAATGGAAGTGATGGGTACCGTTATGGTTATCAGGGTTCTGAGATGGATAATTCCATTAAAGGACAGGGCAACAGCTACACAACACACTTTAGACAACTTGACCCACGGGTTGGGCGTTGGCTCTCAATTGACCCCAAAGCGAATGAACTACCTTGGCAGTCTCCATATTGTTCTATGGACAATAATCCAATTTTTTACAATGATATTTTTGGAGATATTGTTGAGCCAACAGGTACAAAAAAAGAAGTAAGAAAAATAAAACGAATTATAAGAAAAGGTAAGAGAAAATCAAAGACCTTTAAGGAGCAGTATGATTTATTGGATGATAGTGATCAATTACATCAAGTAAAGCTAGGTGATTTTATTGATAAAGATGGTAAGAATCAAGGGTCTAATATGGTCGTCGAAGACCATCAATTGGTAAATAATGAAGATGGAGCTTCAACAGTTATGTTTTTAAATCTTGAAAAGATTGAGAATAGTGAATTATTCAAAAGAGGAGGAAGTTACAGTAAATTAGAGAAACAAATAATTACTGTAGGTCATGAAATGGGGCATCAAGTAATGAAAGACCAAGGAATTGTATATAAATGGAAACCTAGTCCTTTTCCTACGATGAGTAATCCAAACTTTGGTCTAAATGATAAGAGGTCAAGAGTTGCAAATCCAGCGTATTCAGAAGAAGGAAATAAAAGAATATTAATTAAAAATATTAACTCAACAAAAATATTTAATGAATTAGGGGCGTCTTTAAGAGAAAATATGATAAGGTCCGATTTAGGAAAACCCTTCAGAGAGATTTATAAAGTAGACTTAATAATCGATCCTCAAAAACCAAATAGGGTTAATTATGATATTCCTGTATTGCTTTTCCAGAAGCTATTATTTAATGTAAAGTGATGAAGGTAATTTTAATATTTATATTTTCACTATTATACACATGTAGTGGGGTGTGCCAAAATCCTGATTTTGTTTTGACAACGAGAGATTCTTCATATTTAAACATTTTCAAATATGAATGTATTGAACATTCTTTAATTTTAGAGTTTGGTAAGATGGAGGTAAGGCTGAAAGATTCAATTTTATCAGGCTATATTAAAAACAAAAATGTTTTCACTCGTTTTGATGTAAGTGATATAAAGGACATTAATTTTCAAAATTATGGTATTTCAGCAAAGCAAAAAATATTTTTTTTATATGGCACTAAAACTTATTTTACAAACTCATTTGAAGAGAATTCAGAAACTTTTTATTACATAAAGTTCAAGGATAGTATGTTTATCTTTTATAATCAATTTGGCATGTTGGATAAAAATACTATTGTTGAAACTGGTGATTCTTTATTCGATGACATGGTTGAAGAAATGATACTATTGTTAAATGAGAAATATAAGCCGAATGAATAAATAGAAAACTTATTAACAATTGCGTTTTTCTCCTATATCCTTTACTATGCTAGCTTTTCAGTAGGTTTTTACTATCTTTAGGGGCAACATTAAACAAGATAAATGAAGAATTAAATCTTAAATATAAGGTAAAAGAAAGTTTAGAAAAAGTATTAAAACAGCAAAAAAATACTCTTAAAGAAATAGAAAATAAAATTGAAGAATATCAAGAAAAAGACTAATGGAAACGATTTATATGATTGTAATTTACACGATTATTTCACTAATATTTTTGATAATAGTAGGAATAAAACTTATTACCAAACGTAAAAAGGAGGAAAAAGAATTTTCTCTTTTGTTTTCTAAATTTTTAAACTCTATTAAAATAAGAGAATATAAAGAAGCTAAGAAAGTCTTTGATAAAATTAAATGGAATTCTAATTATACATTCTATGAATACGCCCATGTCTATAAAGTTATTAATTTATCCATTGACCAGAAAAGAGATGCTTTAAAAGAAAATCAACGTCAACTATTAATTAACGAGGTCAATAAAATATGTAAAAATAAGGGATGGACTTCTTTAGACTCTTATAATGCCATGCTCAAAGAATCATCAAACCCTAGAACGTTATGAATTTATTATTTAATATTTTTTTATCTGGCTTATTATTGATTTTCGTTTCTTTTGAGATAGACAATGATCTAAATGATATGAAGAAAGGAGCTTTAATTTACTACGGAGATAATTTCTACTTCATTGAAGACTATTGCATAATGAATAAAGATGATTTAAGTACTTTTCCTGCGGACACTTGTTTTCAGGTAAAACTATTGCCTATTCATGAAATAAAAGCGAATGCACGAAAGTTTAAAAAGATTAAGCTAGAGGGTGTTTCAGAAAAGGAGGATAAAAAATGGAAATATATTTATTATAGTAATGTTGAAATTGATATGAGTTCTTCGAAACTTTCGACCAAAAGAATTGTTAACCGGACAGATTTTTTTTACTCGGAAGAACTTCATACTATTCATACCAAAGATTTTATTTTAAATCCATCTTTTAAGAGTTTTAAAATAGGTCGATTAGGAAAACGTTCAAAAAGAAGCTTTATTAATGAAATAGAAGTTACTCCACCTGATACATTTCATTGGTGATTTTTTGAGCGGCTATTTATCCCTTACGCATAATTTTTTCTCGTACTAGCATCCCTCAAAAAAGCATCTATAAACTTAATAGCGGTCTGTTGATCATCAGGCGATAGCTTTTGCAGCCGAATAACACGTTTAAGCATATCGGGGTTTACTTCGGTGTCGGTATTTCCAACCCAAGATGCCGCGAAATTTAGCGCAGCTTCTCGTGGCCTTGGGTTTCCATACATAAATCACCTTCAAGAATCATAATCTAATGATCTAATCAAAAATCTACGTGAAATACCTAAAATCTTGCTTATTCTTAATCTTCTTCACCGCAGCAAAAATCAAACTAATCGTAGCTTCTACATCTTCTCTGTGCGTCATCTCAACCGTGGTATGCATGTAACGAATAGGTAAAGAAATCAATGCTGAAGGAACACCTTCGTTACTGTAGGCAAAAGCATCAGTATCTGTTCCTGTGGCACGAGATGCAGCTTGACGTTGGAATGCAATTTTTTCTTCGTTCGCTGCGTCAATGATTAACTTCAATAAGTTGTTTTGTACAGCTGGACCATAAGTTAAAACAGGACCTTTACCACCTTTGAAATCTCCATGTTCTTTCTTATCGATGAGCGGGGTTCCAGTGTCGTGACAAACATCAGTAACTATTGCAACATCTGGTTTGATTTTATGTGCAATCATTTGGGCCCCACGTAAACCAATCTCTTCTTGAACTGAATTTACAATGTATAATCCAAAAGGAAGTTTTGTTTTGGACTCTTTTATCATTCTTGCCACTTGTGCAATCATGAATCCACCAATGCGGTTGTCTAATGCTCTCCCGACATAACGGTTCTTGTTCAAAATCATGAATTCATCCTCAAAAGTGACAACACACCCTACATGAACGCCTAATTCTTCAACCTCTTCTTTGGTACTGCATCCACAGTCTAAAGTGATGTTTTTTAAACTCGGTTTTGGGTCTTTATCATGACGTGTATGAATTGCAGGCCATCCAAAAACAGCTTTTACCGTTCCTTTGTCCGTATGAATATTCACACGCTTAGAAGGTGCAATCATGTGATCAGAACCACCATTTCTGCGAACATAAATAAATCCATCATCTGTAATGTAGTGCACAAACCAAGCAATCTCATCTGCATGTGCTTCAATGACTACTTTGTACTCAGCCTCAGGATTAATAACCCCAACAACAGTTCCATAGTTGTCCACCATATAATCGTCAATGTATGGTTTGATGTATTCCAACCACATTTTTTGACCCGATGATTCAAAACCAGTGGGAGAGGCATTGTTTAAATATTTCTCTAAAAAGACTTTACTTTCTTTAGTGATCGCTTTACTCATTTTTTTGATTTTTCTCAAAGATAAAAAATCAAAAAACAATTACGAATCGTTTAATTACGAATTACGAATCGTTCAATTACGAATTACGAATCGTTCAATTACGAATTGGGAATGGGGAATTCGTAATTCGTAATTCGTAATTGACTATATTTGTCAAGAAATTATTTTGATTGAGAACGATGAAAGATATAACAGTACAAGAACTAGCTTCAGCTTTAAAAGAGAATAAATCATTTACATTATTGGATGTGCGTGAAAACTATGAGTATAAGATAGGTCACCTTCAGTGTGTTCACATTCCAATGGATGAAATTCAAGCACGTGCAACAGAACTAGACTGTGAAAAAGAAACTTATGTAATGTGTAAAACAGGGAAACGTGCTGCAGCAGTTGCTAATTTCTTATGTACTAATTTTAATTTTACAAACATCGGAATTGTGATTGGTGGAGTAGAGGCATATGCCAATGAAATTGATCAATCAATCGAAGTATAATGGAAAAACAACCTCGATCGTTAACACAGTTGGCAGGGATTAGCCTACGTGGTATTGCAATGGGCGCTGCAGATGTTATTCCTGGAGTTTCTGGGGGGACAATTGCTTTTATTACCGGAATTTATGAAGAACTGATTGGAAGTATCAGTAACATCAATCTTGCTGCGTTTAAAAAATTGAAAAACGAAGGATTAGCTTCTTTTTGGAAACATGTTAACGGAAATTTCTTCCTTGCTTTGCTTTTTGGAATTGCTGTTAGCGTCTTGTCTTTAGCAAGAGTAGTAACTTACTTATTGGTTGAATATCCTGTTTTACTTTGGGCATTTTTCTTCGGATTAATAGTTGCCAGTGCGCAGTTGATTTTAAAAACCGTGACGAGGTGGGAGGTGAAAACCGTTATTGGCCTCATTTTAGGAACTGCCATTGCAGCCTATATCTCTACTGTCCATGTTACAGCTAGTGGAGGGGAGTCTTGGTATGTTGTACTGAGTGGAGCAATCGCTATTTGTGCCATGATCCTACCTGGAATCAGTGGCTCTTTTATCCTTGTTCTCTTGGGGTCTTATGCACTTATCATTGAAGGCTTAAAGAACTTAGATTTTACAATAATTGGCTTGTTTTGCTTGGGCTGTTTAATTGGAATCCTCTCGTTTAGTCGATTGTTAAAATACTTATTCGAAAACTTTAAAAACCTTGTTTTAGCTATTCTTTCTGGATTTTTAATTGGATCTTTATTAAAGATTTGGCCCTGGAAGAATGCAATGGGAGATGCTCCAATTGTTGTGCATTCTGACGGAAGAGAAGATTGGATGATGGGTAATGTTATGCCTGGTAACTTTGTGGGAGAACCTCAAGTTCTTTATGTGGTGCTATTGGCACTTTTCGGATATCTTTTGGTTTATATCATGGATAAATTCGGAAATAAATCAAAAACAGTTTAGAAATGAGTCAACAAGGCACACGCAAGTTTGGACTACTAGGAAAGACGCTTGGACATTCGTTTTCAAGAAGTCACTTTATGGAAAAGTTTGAAAAAGAGGAAATAGATGCGCTTTTCGAAAATATAGAGCTTCCAGATGCGAATGCAGTGGAGGAATGGATGAAATCTGCACCATCCGAGTACACTGGCGTAAGTGTAACCATTCCCTATAAAGAAGTGGTGATTCCTTTTTTGGATGAATTGAGTCCAGAAGCAAAAGCAATTGGTGCTGTCAACTGTATTCATTTCAAAGATGGAAAGTCGATAGGACACAATACCGATGCTTATGGCTTTGGTCAGTCGATAAAACCTTTTCTGCGCAATATTCATGAACGCGCTTTGTTGTTAGGAACTGGTGGAGCATCAAAGGCAGTGGCTTATACTTTAAAGAACTTAGGAATTACAGTTGGACATATTTCAAGAACTCCAAATCCGGAGCAGATGATTTATGGATATGATCAAGCCAATGAGATTATGGTAAAATCTTTTCTGATGATTGTGAATTGTACGCCGCTCGGAACTTCTCCTAATTTTGAGGAGAAACCTAATTTTCCTATTGAGTTCGTCGGTGAAGATCATTTTGTAGTGGATTTAATATACAATCCATCAGAAACAAAATTCTTAAAATTGGCCCGTGAAAATGGAGCAGATACCCTAAACGGTTTGTCCATGCTTCATCAACAAGCGATAAAAGCTTGGGAAATATGGAATAGCTAGTTATATTTGAAAACAACCAATGTGTAGTATCACATCATTGACTAAAAACTTCTTTCCTGTGGACATTCTAAAATCATATATCAGAGAAGGTGAACATCAAACGCAAGATTTTAAATTTCGTGTGGATGACGCCAAAAAAATCGCTAGAACTTTGGCCGCATTTGCCAATACTGACGGTGGAAGATTATTGATTGGAGTAAAGGACAATGGAAAAGTGGTGGGAGTCAACCCAGAAGAAGAATTCCATGTGATTCAGGGGGCTGCTTCTTTGTATTGTAAACCTGAATTAACGGTGAAAACCCAGATCATGCAGGACGATCATAAGTTGGTGCTAGAGGTTACGGTGGATGAGGTAGAAAACAAACCCATTAAAGCGCTAGACGACGAAGGCGTTTGGAAAACTTATGTACGAAGGGAAGACCACACATTATTGGCCAATAAGATTTTGATTGGAGTTTGGAAGATGCAAAAAAACAAAATCTCTACTCCTCAAGCTTTTGATGAAAATGAACAATTGGTGTTGCAAACCATCAAGGAGGCGGGGCAAATTACCCTAAGTAAATTGTACCGTGTTACGCAACTCAAGAAAACCTATATTGATAAGTTAATGGTCTTGTTTGTGACATGGGAGGTGGTAAATATGAGTATTACTCCTGGTGGGACGTTTTTCTCAATAACCGAGAAGCTATAGTTGGTTTTATAAAGCAAATTTCACACGATAATTATGTTCTTTATTCAACTTCGGAATTACAGGCATATTCTGCAAAAGGAACAAGCATCGAAATTCATTTCAAATAAAAAAACCGTATGAAGTAAAATTACGACATACGGTTTACTATTGAATAGTTTATCTCTAAATTCTAGTTTCCATCTACGTGTACATCCATTTGTGGGAAAGGAATAGATAGTCCTTCAACACCTCCACCAAATTTCTTATATACTTGCTTGTTTACATAGAAGTGAATATCCCAGTAATCTTCTTTTTTACACCAAACACGTACTGTTAAGTTCACTGAAGAATCACCTAATGAACCAAGTTCTACGAAAGGTTCAGGATCTTGAAATACTTTATCGTGGCTTTTCACAATTTCCAATACAGTATCTCTGGCCAATTTAAAGTCTTCACCATATCCGAATCCAAAGGTGAAATCAACACGACGTGTTGGTTGCATGCTGTAGTTGGTGATGTTTCCAGTGTATAATGGACCGTTAGGCACGATAATCGTTTTATTGTCAGGAGTGGTCAATACGGTATGAAATATCTGAATCTCTTTTACAGTTCCTGCCTCACCTTGACATTCTATATAGTCTCCAACTGTAAAAGGTTTAAAGATTAAGATCATTACTCCTCCAGCTAAATTGCTTAGTGTTCCAGAGAATGCCATACCAATTGCTAAACCAGCGGCACCCAGTATAGCAATGAAAGAGGTCATTTCAATTCCTAACTGAGCAAAAACAGTGATAACAGTCAATACTTTTATAAGACCGCTGACTAATCCTTTCATAAAAGTGATTAATCCTTTGTCTGAGTCTCTTTTCTCAAGAATTTTAACCACCATCTTACTGAAGAATTTTGCCAATCTCATCCCGATGATGAAAATAACAACAGCGATGAGCAAGTTGATTCCGATTTCGACTAGTGTGCTAAGAATATCTTCTTGAGAAATTCCAAATAGTTTTTCTGTATCCATTATTTAAGTTTTGATTAATTAAATTAATTTAGATCACAAATATAAGGTTTTTAATCTGTCTGCATATAATCAAAACGTTAGGATGTTAATTTTATCTAAAGTCATATACTTTTTTATCACCCCATTAACTTGGTTAATACTGACGATTTTCTTCTGGGCCTTTGCAAAAAAGAAGAAAGTGAAGCAATTTGCTAAGGTGAGTTCTATTGTCATCGTTTTGTTTTTTTCGAATACTTTTATTTACAAAGAAGCTTTGCATTTGTGGGAAATTCCTGCGGTTAATAAAAGTGAAGTTGAATACCATGATGTTGGAATTGTACTTGGTGGAATGTTTGAATATGACAATAGTGTTGACCGCTTGAGCATCAGGAGGGGAGGTGACCGAATTTGGCAAGCTATCGACCTGTATAAATCCAAAAAAATCAGTAAAATATGTATCGTTGGTAAACATGGTGATGTTACTGACAAAGGTTTGGATGAAGCCAATCAGTTAAAACTTCAATTGCTCGAGTGGGGAATTCCACCGCTTGATATTATTGTTGAAACTGAATCTAGAAACACGAATGAAAACGCCCAGTATACTGCCGCTTTGTTTAAACAGTCTTACCCTCACTTTGATTCTTTTTTGTTGATTACTTCAGCTCGACACATGAAACGCGCAAAAGCTTCTTTTGATCGTTACGGTATGCATGTAACTCCTTTTTCTACGGATCAATATACCGGAAATGAGCGTTTTTATCATTGGAATGAATTTATTGTTCCTGACTCAGATACTTTTACGGGTTGGTTTGGATTGATCAAAGAATGGGTGGGGTATGTAGGGTATTGGTTTTATTAATGATGAATTAACATTTTGTTATTAACCATTATTGGCTGTTTCCAACAAACAAATGCTTAAACTCATGCAATATCAATGCTGTTGCTCCCCAAACAATTTTATTGTTGATGTCGAAATAAGGAATATTGTCTAATGTTCCTCTTCCAGCAAGTTCAATACTTGTTTTTTTTATGATATTCTCTTCAAAAAGTTGACGCAAGGGAAAGGAAAAAATCTCTGCCACTTCACGGTTATTTCTAATAAAAATAGGGGGCTCTGTATAGTGAAAAACAAAAGGTTGTATACTGAAATTGCTTACAGGAATAAAAACAGGAGTTAATTCACCTAACAACTCAAAACCTTCATACTTTAGCCCTATCTCTTCTACACATTCACGAATAGCTGTTTGCTTGAGACTCTGATCGAAGTCTTCCATTTTTCCACCGGGCAAGCAAACTTCTCCACTGTGCAGCCCACGATAGGGTGAACGTTCTGTTAAAACTCCTTTTAATTCCTTATGCTTTTCATAAAGAACTAATGCTACAGCGCTTTCTCTATAATTTTTGGCGTGTTTAATTGCCTCAGAAGAACGTCCTCTACCACCGGGAGACATAGGAATATGCGCTTCTTCACCGGGTAATTGGCGCGTCAGTTGTTTCCTTATTTCTTCAATTGTGATGTTCATTGCTGTTGACTAATTGACTTTAAAACTCTTGAATATTTCTAATACATCTCCATGTAAGAATACAGCATTGTCTGCACTCATTATACATTGTAAAATGTAATAGGTATCTCCAACAGCTATAACACCATATTGATATAAAAGTTCTTTTGAATAGGGGTCTGAATGTCCTTTTACACTTCCCAATAGAATTTTTTTGTTTTCTGAAGTGGTCATGCTAGAGTATATAGACTCACTGGCTTCTATGGTGTTTTGTTTTCGGATGGCTATAACGTAATCCCTCAAGATACTTAAATCATCCTGTTTTTTGATGCTTGAGTCTTCAAAGAATTCTGCATAAAATGGTATCGTTGATTGATCTATAGGATCGGCAGAAAAATAAACTTCATTGTCGTAGCAATAATAATTATTGGTGTTTTTTATACTGATGTCTATATAGTGATTGATTTCGAAACACTCGGGAAGAGTAATGTAAACGCCACCATTGGCATTGTCTGTGATGAATCTTTCGATACCAAATGCATCAGGAAAGTACTTCATTGTTCCTTGGTAGTCAACTTTCTCTTCGTTTTCATCGTCCATTTGACACTGAAGAAAAAATAAGGGAATCAATAATAAGAGGAAAGGATATGGTAGAGTGTATTTCACTTGTTTTTGCATAAAAATACAAAAATTCACTTCATTTTAATAGGAAGATCTTTTTTGATTTTAAATTCACTATATTAGGTTAAAACAATAGGATAATGAGTAGAGGATTTGTAAGAGAGGGAGATCAAGAAGAAGCACCGGTAATTCCACCAAGAGCGGCTTTGCCTGAACATACACCTAATTATGTTACACCTCAAGGATTTAAAGCGTTGAAAGCTGAAAAGCTGAAGCTATTGGAAGAATTGTCTGACTTTAAAAGTAAAGATGAACGTGAACAAAGAAGAAAAGCTGCTGAGATCGATGGAAAGCTCAATCTTTTGAATGAACGTATTAACTCGGCACGTGTCCTTGATGCAACAAATCAAACAATGGATGAGGTGCGCTTCGGGGCAACGGTAACCTATAAAATTGAAAGTGCTAAATCTCCTGTGACTCTAAAAATTGTAGGTGTAGATGAAGCAAATGTTCGTGAAAAGAAAATTGCATTTGTCGCTCCCATTGCGAAAGCAATGATTGGAAAGAAAGTGGGAGAAATTGCTCATCTTGCCCTTGGAGAGGAAGAGAGAAAAATAGAAATTCTTCAAATTACTTACGATTCCAACCCGGAATTACGTCGTTAGGGTCAATTTCTACTACATCACCAGGCTGCATATCGCCTAAATTGAATTCGCCAATGGCATAGCGCACTAATCTTAAGGTTGGGAATCCAACTGCTGCGGTCATTTTACGAACTTGCCTGTTTTTTCCTTCTCTCAAAGTTAATGCAATCCAACTGGTTGGAATTTCTTTTCGATAACGAATGGGGACACTGCGTTCTGGAAGTTGAGGTGCATCAATTTTTACACATTCCGCTGGAGCAACACGGTGCTTTTTACCATTGTGCTTGATGAAAATCGTTCCTGCTGATAATTCTTTACATGCCTCTGGAGTTATGTCATGATCTACTTGAACATAATAGGTTTTTGAAGATTTGTTTTTCGGATCTAAAACTTTGTTTTTAAAGTTGTTGTCGTTGGTCAGTAAGAGAAGGCCTTCACTGGTTTTATCTAATCGTCCAATGGGGTAAACGTCAATAGGAAATTTATGCAAATCTCCTAGAACACTTGCGTTTTCGTCTCCTGTAAACTGTGAAAGCATGTTGTACGGTTTGAAGATGGCATAATAACGTTTGCTCATGACCCATTGAAATTTTAAGAATATTCCTCAAAAATGATGAGAATTAATTGAAAAATCAACGATGAAGTGCGCTAAGTGGTGGATTCTTTTATATTTTTAGCAAAAAAGAAATAAAAATGGTTCTAGAATTCACAAAAGAAAATGGCGTTGCAACCTTAAAGTTTAACCGCCCAGATAAATACAACAGTTTTAATCAAGAATTAGCATTTGCTGTGCAGAAAGCGCTAGACGATTGTAAAAATGATGATACTGTTCGTGTAATCGTTTTAACAGGAGAAGGGAAGGCCTTTTGTGCAGGTCAAGATTTAGCCGAAGCAACCGATCCGAATGGACCACCATTAAAAAACATTGTTGGTGAGCATTACAATCCAATCGTAATACGTTTGCGTGAAATTGAAAAACCAATCATTGCCGCAGTTAATGGTGTTGCAGCTGGTGCAGGAGCAAACTTAGCTTTGGCTTGTGATATTGTTGTGGCGAAAAAATCAGCGACTTTTATTCAGGCTTTTGCAGCTATTGGATTGATTCCAGATTCTGGAGGAACATTCTTTTTACCGCGTTTAGTTGGTGCACAAAAAGCTTTGGCTTTAATGATGACGGGAGACAAAGTCCCCGCTCAAGAGGCAGAAGCAATGAACATGATTTATAAAGCCGTTGATGACGAAGAGTTTGATGCTTACATTCAAGGAATGACTGCAAAAATGGCTAAAATGCCAACGAGAGGTTATGGCTTAACAAAAAAAGCGGTGAATGAATCCTTCAACAACAGTTTGGATGAGCAGTTAGCCGTAGAAGAAAAATTGCAAGCATTAGCCGGTTCAACAGAAGATTTTAAAGAAGGTACACAAGCCTTTTTAGAAAAACGTAAACCTGTTTTCAAAGGGAAGTAAGGCCTTGAAATAAAAATACTAAACGAGATAAATTAAAAACAAATGAGTAAAATTAAAGTAGGTGTACTAGGCGCTGGGACAATGGGAGCTGGAATAGCACAAGTTGCCGCACAATCTGGACATAGAGTAGTTCTCGTAGATGTCAATGAAAATGCTTTAACAAAAGCGAAGGCAAGTTTACAGAAAATTATCGAACGCTTAATCGAAAAAGGCAAGTGGACGGAAGACTTTGGAAATGAAGTGTTTGGTAGAATCCGTTTTTCTACACAAATGAATGATTTTGAAGGCTCGGAATTGATTATTGAGGCAATTGTAGAGAATATTGAAATAAAACACGCGGTGTTTAAACAGTTAGAGTCTATTGTTGACGAAAATTGTATTCTGGCTTCAAATACTTCTTCGCTTTCTATCGCCGCAATTGGATCAGTATTGAACAACCCAAGCCGCGTAATCGGCATTCACTTTTTTAATCCTGCTCCTTTAATGCCTTTGGTTGAAATAATTCCTGCAGTGCAAACAAGTGAAGTGGTAACTGAAAATGCAAGAGCTATTATTGATGCTTGGAATAAAGTAACTGTATTGGCTAAAGATACTCCTGGTTTTATTGTAAATAGAGTTGCTCGTCCATTTTATGGTGAGGCTTTGAGGATTTACGAAGAAGGTGTTGCGGATTTTGCAACTATCGATTGGGCCATGACAGCATTAGGAGGATTCAGAATGGGACCATTCACTTTGATGGATTACATTGGAAATGACATCAATTATACAGTGACTGAAACGGTATTTAAGGCGTTTTATTATGATCCAAGATACAAGCCCTCGTTTACGCAAAAACGTCATGCAGAAGCAGGTTACTTAGGAAGAAAGTCGGGGAGAGGTTACTTCGATTACAATGAAAATGCGGTGACACCAGAACCTGTTAAAGATGAGGTTCTAGGAAAGGAAATGTTAAATAGAATTTTGGTAATGCTAATTAACGAAGCAGCAGATGCTTTGTTTTTAAATGTTGCCACAAAAGAAGATATCGATTTAGCCATGACCAAGGGTGTAAACTATCCAAAAGGATTGTTGAAATGGGCTGACGAAATTGGAATCAAAAATGTGCTAGAGCAATTAGAAACATTATTTGAAGAGTATGGTGAAGACCGTTACCGTCCAAGTCCAATGCTAAAAAGAATGGTGAGAGAAGGGAAGAATTTCTTTTAGGGAATACCGATTAGAAATAAGTTCTCTAAGTGTAAAAAAAAGTAGACATTAAATGTTAGACATTTGATTTTTGTCTAATGTGTAACATTTAATGTCTAGTATCTACTATCTGATAAACTTTTCGAAGCTAAAGCGAGATGCACTAATCCCGAGGCCTTTCGGGAGCATAGTTTGAACGCTTTCGGAGACCAATAAAAAACCAGGCGTTGCATTAAAAAAATACAGAAGCAAGTCAGATCTCTTAATGTGCTTTTGATTTAATGTGCTCTTAATTATCTTTTGTTGACTATTTCTTCTCGATGGTCTCTAATAACTCTTTGGCCTGCTCACTATAAAACCCACCTTCATTGATGATTTTCTTAAGGAAATACTTCGCTTTTAAATCATTCTTCTCTTCGTAATTTGCTCGAGCAGAAAACCACATTGCTTCTTCTCTAAAGTTTCCATATCCTATAGAATATGCGTTTCTAAACAACTGATGTGATTGGTCAAACTGACCTAGATTAAAATAACACAATCCCCCATAAAAATTAGCGTTGACATCATCGGGGTAAGTATCCAGAATGGTCAAGTATCTTTTTAATGCTGTTTTATAGTTTCCTTGACTAAATATCTCAGCACTTCGGGTCAGGTAATCGATGTATGCGATTTCATGAACACCAGAATGAATAAATTCTTGCTGATCATTTTCAGTGGCCATATTTGCGGGAATTCCAATCTCTAAATTGTGATCTACTTTAATGGGACGATTACGGTAAGCGCGATAATCGACATTTTTTAAAGAATGTAAATAAACCTCCTTGGCTTGATTATAAACCAAGGTGTTATTCGAACGATTAGAAATTTTACCACTCGATTGTATAGGGAGTTCTAAATCAACATCCACTGAATTTAAAGCGTTTGTTTGATCAACATCATCTTTGATGGGAGTTCCACTCTCCTTTAATTGTTTTTCATTGATGATATTATTGTTTTTAATCTCATCCGCTTTCTTCAGTTCGGTGCTTGTGATTTGTTTTTCGCGTGGAATCTCGGTGTACAAATCGACTTCTTCAATTTTTGATGGTTGTTCCATCTTTTCGGCTTGCACAATTGTTTGTTCGTCAACAACTTTGTTTCCTTGGTAGGTAAAAATAATTAAGGCCAACATGGTAATGACAAACAAAGCAAAGCTTAAGATCATTCCTCTGTTACCACCATTGCGTGGATTAGATTGACCAGAAAGGAAGTTGTTCATTTTTTTATCGACATTGGTCATTCCATCTTTTACAGAGAAATCAACTGATGTCCAACCTTCTAATGCTTCTGAATTAAGGTCAGTGTCAGCTGCTTTTTCTTCTATGTCGTGCGTATTCCCAGTCCCTTTTTTGTAGTCATCAATCTCTTGACGATGCAAAGGTTTTTTCGGACCAAAAATTCTATTAAGCAGATTTAAAAAGATCATGTTCCTTGAGTTTAATTTTTAAGTTACGCTTCCCATTTTGAATCGCGCTTTTAACCTTGTTTAAAGTAAGATTTAGCTTTTCACTAACTTCTTTGTAGGTCATTTGTTGAATATAGAAAAGCTTAATGACTTCGTCTTGCGGCGGATCTAATTCATTAATCGCCTTTTCTAATTCGTTTAATTGTATTTCTTTTATCTCTTTTTCTTCAATTTCGTCATGGTCTGTAATGAGTTCTTCATTGATTGGAATGTTGATGTACTTTTTCTTTCTTAAGCGCATTAAACAACTGTTTTTTGTCAGGACAAATAACCAAGATTTGAAGTATTTGATTTCATGTTTTAGGATTTTATCTCCTAAAGTCATGAAGATTTCCATTACAATGTCTTCGGCGTCGTTTTTGTTTTTTAAGTAATTCAAACATGTTCCAAAAACAAGGTGACCATAGCGTTTATAGAGTTCGCCGATGATTTTTTTGTCATGCCGAGAACGATAATTGTTCAGCAACTCATCATCAGAAAACTGCTCGTATTTTTCTCTTGTAATGTCCATCTAATAATAGTGATGTTGTAATTTACTTTTTTCCATAAATATATCCTAAATAATTTGGGTTTTGTGAATATCATGACCTAAACAATAAAATCACAAGAAAACTATAGATTTTGGTCATTTTATAGATTTTTAAAGAAAAAACTACCGCTAATCTAAATCTTCTTCTTAAATTAATAGTGTTAAAATGATAATTATAATTCAATCAAAATATGGACAAACAAGAACAGTTACAGAAAGAAATCAATGACTTGACCAATCGCTTACGAACAGAAAGGCCGTCTACTTATAAATTAATGATGGAATCTCCAACAACTATACCCAATAATCAAAACAAAAACAGTGATGACTTTGTTAAATCATTGGAGAAATACAGAAATGAATTATTACAAATTTTAAAAAAGGAAAAGTAAAATGAAAGAATACAAAAGATTAGGATTTGATTCCGAAGAATCAGAAAAAGTAGTTAATAACCTTAATTTATTATTGGCTAATTTACATGTGCATTATCAAAAACTTCGTAACTACCATTGGAATGTAACGGGAGGAGAGTTTTTTGATATTCATGAGAAGACAGAAGCTGAATACACTGAGGTGCTTGGCGAGATCGATGAAATTGCAGAAAGAATTAGAGTTTTTGGCGCAACTCCAATCAGTACTTTGAAAGAATATCTAGAAATTTCAGAAATCAAAGAAACCGGAACTGATTTGAGCTCAAAAGAGATAGTCGAAGAAATTCTAGAAGATTTTGAAATCTTATTCTCTTTCATGGTAGATGCTGTGGAATCAGCCCGTGAAATTGGAGATATCTCAACAGATGATTTAGTGACAGGATTCATGAGAAGAAGAGAAAAAATGCACTGGATGTTGAGTGCTTTTAATAAAGAAGATTAAATGAAAAAACAATGGCGCCGTTGAATGCAACGACGCCATTGTTTTTTTATAGTGTGAAAGTGGTATATATAGAGTGTTTTCGCTCGAAGTCTCTATTCAATTGTACTTTATAATTCCCCTAGCTTCTCAATGGTCTTTATTGGATCTTCAGAACCAAAGACAAAACTACCGGCAACTAAAGCATCAGCACCAGCTTCAACCAATAACTTTCCTGTTTCTAAATTTACTCCACCATCGACTTCAATCAATGTAGTTGCTTTTGCATTAGTAATTAATGTTTTTAATGCACGAACTTTTTCAACTGCTTGAGGAATGAATTTCTGACCTCCAAATCCTGGATTAACAGACATGATTAAAACCAAGTCAATATCGTGAATAATGTCTTTTAATAAATCAACTGGCGTATGTGGATTCAATGCTACACCAGCTTTCATTCCTGCAGATTTAATGCGCTGCAAGCTGCGGTGTAAATGAGTGCAAGCTTCGTAATGTACGGTGAGTATTTCAGCGCCGGCATCTTTAAATTCATCAATGTAATCATCAGGTGTTGCAATCATTAAATGTACATCCAAAGGCTTTGTCGCATGTTTATGAATGGCTTTCATTACAGGTAAACCAAAAGAAATGTTGGGTACGAACTGACCGTCCATAATATCAATATGAAGCCATTCTGCATTACTCTTGTTAAGCATTTTTACATCGCGCTCTAAATTTGCGAAATCGGCAGATAAAACTGAAGGGGATACAATTGTACTCATATTTCTTTTTTATGCGAAAGTACAAATTTCTTTGTTTAATTCTCCTTAGGCGTAGATTGAAAAAGTTGATATATTTCTTCCTCCTTTTTATAGATGTCTTTATAAAACTGAACCTCTTGGGTTGAATCATTAACTCCTGCGGTATGATAAACAATTGTGACAGGAAATTTTTCCCCGAGTATTAGATAGGTTTCTTTTGGTAAAGTTAAGTAGTGTTCGACTGAATCGATGTATTTGTGATTTTCTGATGCGAGTATATCATGGGCCAACTTAAAGGGATGCTCTGTTCTGATACAACCATGACTAAAAGTTCGTTCATCTCTGGAGAATAATGATTTCGAAGGAGTATCGTGTATGTAGATTGCATGTTCGTTAGGAAACATAAGTTTTACCAGACCTAAACTGTTCCTTGGACCTGGCTCTTGTCGCACAAAATAAGGAAAGTTTGATGGGGAAATATTCTTCCAGTTGATGCTATCTGCAATCAAAATATTCTTGTTTCTATCCAACAAAGTATAGTTGTTACGTCTCAAATAGCTGCTGTCTTTCTTAAGGTGCGGAAGTATTTCTTTGCTCGCTATCGAATATGGAACATTCCAATAAGGATTAACAACAAAATATTGCATAGTTGCAGTAAACAAAGGAGTTTGATTTTTCTGCGTCCCTACAATAACTTTTGAAGTGTTCACTATTTGATCGTCAATATACAAATGCAATAGGTAACTAGGGATATTTATAACGATGCGTTTTTCGCCAATTAATGAATCAGGGAATCCTCTTAATTTATCGATGCTAAGAACTCCTTTCAAGTATCGAGAATAGTTGGTCTCTGTCAACGCCCCTATAGTGTTCCTTCCGATTGCTCCATCTGTATTCAGTCCATTTAAAAATTGATATTTGCGAAGTTGTTCTACTAATTCATCTTGTTTAAGCGTAGTGTCTTCAATGAAATTACGTTTCATCAATTGTTGGGAAATGAAATGAAATACAGCCAAAGAGTCTTTTAAATCTGTTGGGACTTCACTGTTTGTATTGGTCTCTATTCCATATTTTTTCGTGAATTTATTCATGGCCAAGTGCATTTTCACCAAGTGTTTATTGTTCTCTTTAAAATTCAATAAATGTGCAATCCAAGATGGGTTGTCGAAGGCATTGAAAAAGTCTGTAAAATGTTCGGCAGAGACGCGTTGAGAAATATTTGCTGTGTTTTTCTGATGGTTGAAAATACTGGTATCCTTTAAGTTCAAGAACTCTGCACACCGAAGGGCAGTGATTACTTCTTTTTCAAAAAGCGTAGTTTCGTTTTTATAGGAAGGAGTGGAAAAGTACCCAAAAGGAATGTTTAAAGCAGTATCAGAATTGACATAAGCAAAAAATAAAGCTTGATCAGAAGAAATACTTTCAGATTTAATCCAAAAAGCATGATTTTCATTCAAATTATACAAGTCTATGGCCCATTTTTTTGCATTTTCATCAATTTTCATGGCCTGAATCATAGATTCATCGATTAATGCTGTGGATTGGTCTATTTTGTTATCAATTTTCGATTCATTATCGTTAAATTCAAAGTTAGAGTTACATCCTGAAAGGAATAACCCTAAAAAAAACACTACGAAAACTGTTAAAATTTTACTATTCATTGAAAGTAAGTGATTGTGAGTAAAATTAGGCATTATTAAAATAAAAACAGCAGATTAAATAAAATTGGTTAAAAATTACTTATGCAAATACAAGAATTTCCAGTCACTATTGTAATTATTGTTGTCACGGTACTGCTTTCTTTTAGAGCTTTTAAAGATGCTGAGCTCAAGTATAAATGGATTTTCTATCCCTATAAGGTGAACAAAGAAAACGAGTTGTATAGAATTATTTCCCATGTTTTTATCCATGGAGATACGCTGCATTTATTGTTTAATATGTTCGTTTTATTCTCCTTTGGACAATTGATGGAACATTTTTTAAACTTCCATTTTGGAGTCGGACTAGGCAGTTTACACTTTTTTATGCTCTATTTTTTAGGAGGACTGGCGGCTTCAATTTGGCCTTATTTAAGGAACAAAGAAAATCCAAATTACATGAGTCTGGGTGCTTCAGGTGCCGTAGCTTCGGTTTTGTTTGCTTCCATTTTTGGTATCCACAAGGAGGAATTTATATCATGTTTATTCCATTTGAAATTCCTGCTTGGCTTTTTGGAATTCTTTATCTTGGTTTTGAATTTTATATGAGCAAAAAAGGAGGAACCAATGTGGCTCATGATGCGCACTTTGGAGGGGCAATATTTGGAATTTTATACGTATTACTCATCAACTTTGATAAATCCACCGCATTTATTGAACATATACTGAATTAATATGGAAGAATTATTCGTAAACAATAATGGTGAACTGTTACCCAATAAGGGAGCAACACTTGAAGCAGGAAACAGAGGACATCTTTACGGAGATGGATTATTTGAAACTATACGCCTCATTGATGGTGCTCCAATAAACTTGGATATTCATATTTTGCGGCTTAAAGAGGGAATGAGCGCGCTAAAAATGAGAATGCCAAACTTTTTTACTTCTGCGTTTTTTTCGGAAAGAATCAAAGAATTGGCAAAACATTCTAAAATTGAAGGTGGGGGAAGAGTCCGACTGTCTGTGGATCGATCACGTGGAGGAACTTATCGACCGGAAACCAATGAGGTGACTTATTTCATAGAAATATATCCTGTTGAAAAGAACGAATTTGTTTTGAATCAAAAAGGAATTGAAGTGGACCTTTACACTGCAATAAGGAAGGAAAATAATATTCTGGCCAATTTTAAAACCAAAAATGGTCTGGTCTATGTCATGGGAGCTATAGATGCTAGAGAAAGAGACTTAGACGATGTGTTGATTACTAACTCCAAAGGGGGAATCCTGGAAAGCACAAGCTCAAATTTGTTCGTTGTTAGTAATGGTGTTTTATATACTCCTTGCCTCAAAGAAGGTTGTTTGGGAGGTACAATGAGAATGACTGTAATCAATTTAGCAATCGCCAATGGAATCAAAGTGTATGAGTCAGCTATTATGCCGCAAAACTTATTGATCGCAGATGAAGTTTTCTTAACCAATGCTGTAAATGGACTAGTTTGGGTGGGAGGTTACAGAACAAAACGTTATGTGAATGCTATCTCCACAAAAATTGTAAATTTGTTGAACGAACATTATTCAAACAAAATACTGAGTCAAAAATGAAAATTATCGGTTTCGCTGGAAGTAATAGTAAAAAGTCGATCAATAAACAGTTAGTTAAATATACATTAAGTCAGATTACTTCAGCAGAAACTGAAGCGCTTGACATCACAGATTATCCTTTGCCAATTTATGGAATAGATTTAGAAAAGGAAAGTGGAATTCCTCAAGCAGTTCATGATTTTATAGATAAAGTCCAGACAGCAGATGGTCTAGTAATATCTCTTGCAGAGCATAATGGATCGTATACTGTGGCTGTGAAAAACTTATTGGATTGGTGTTCACGTTGTGAAACGGGTTTCTTTAAAAATATGCCTGTACTATTGATGGGAGCCTCTCCAGGAGGTTATGGTGCTAAAAATGTTTTGGGCGCTGCAGAAAAACGCTTTCCAAAGTTTGGTGCACAACTTATTTCTATTTATTCGTTTCCATCGTTTGATGATAATTTTTCAAAAGAAAATGGAATTGTAGCTCCTGAATTGAAAAAAGAACATGATGAGGCGATTCGAAAATTTATTGATTCTTTAAAATAAGCCCTTGTTTTAAGGGGGTAAATCTGTTTAAATACCAATTATTTTAAAATCACCCCATGTTTTTAAGGGGGGGTTCAAAAAAAAATAAGTTTTAGTAATATTTTTTATTTTGAATTGTCTACTTTTGACGAAACAAAATTAAAAGTATGTCATCAGCACGTTTAAATGCCTACCAAGATGTTTTACATCGCGAACCAAAAAAGTTTGAATGGACAGGGAAAATTTCAGAGAAATTCGGAGAAAATGTATTTTATGAAGATAAAATGCGTGAATACCTTCCAGAACAAGCGTATAAATCTATAAAAAGTGCCATTCAACACGGTACGAAAATTGACCGAAATATTGCAGATGTTGCAGCCTCAGCTATGAAAGAATGGGCTTTAGAAAAAGGTGCAACACACTATACACACTGGTTTCAACCTTTAACAGGTGCGACTGCAGAAAAACATGATGCATTTTTTAAACCTATTGGTCCAGGTAGAGCAATCGAACAGTTTAGCGGTGATTTATTGGTTCAGCAAGAACCAGACGCTTCTTCTTTTCCTAATGGAGGAATAAGAAACACTTTCGAAGCGCGAGGTTATACTGCTTGGGATCCATCGTCTCCAGCTTTCGTGATTTCAAACACACTCTGTATTCCAACCATTTTTATTGCGTATACAGGAGAAGCTTTGGATTATAAAATGCCTCTTTTAAAAGCCTTAAACGCTGTAGATAAAGCAGCAGTAGAAGTCTGTAAGTATTTTGATAAAAATGTTACCAAAGTAAATGCAACTTTAGGTTGGGAACAAGAATACTTTCTTATTGATAAAGCCTTTTATAATGCACGTCCCGATTTGATGATGACTGGACGTGTGCTTTTTGGACATCCCCCAGCAAAAGGTCAACAATTGGATGACCACTACTTTGGTTCTATTCCAGCACGTGTAACTAATTTTATGCGTGAGTTTGAAATGGAAGCGATTCGTCTAGGGATTCCTGTAACTACCCGTCACAACGAAGTGGCGCCAAATCAATTCGAATGTGCACCTATTTTTGAAGAGTGTAACTTGGCTAATGATCATAACTTATTGTTAATGGACTTGCTAGAGAAAATTGCGAGGCGTCATGATTTTAGAGTTGTGTTGCATGAAAAACCTTTTCCTGGACTAAATGGATCAGGAAAACACAATAATTGGGCATTAGCCACAGATACAGGTGTGAACTTGTTGGCCCCAGGAAAGAATCCAAAAAGTAACTTACAGTTTTTGACTTTCTTTGTGAATACCATTAAAGCTATTCATGAGCATTCTGATACCTTAAGGGCTTCTATTGCAAGCGCCTCAAATGACCACCGTTTAGGAGGACATGAAGCACCACCAGCAATCGTTTCTGCGTTTATTGGTTCTCATTTAACACAGTTGCTTGATGATTTAGAAAAGAACATTAAAGCTGGAAAAATGACACCAGCAGATAAAACAGAATTAAAGTTGAACATCGGTAAAATACCACAGATTTTGTTGGATAATACTGATAGAAATAGGACTTCTCCTTTTGCCTTTACAGGAAATAAGTTTGAATACAGAGCAGTAGGTTCTTTAGCAAATTGTGCTCAACCTATGATTACCATTAATACTATTGTGGCGCGACAATTACAATTGTTTAAAATAGCGGTTGACAAAAGAATTAAAGGCGGTGATGGTAAAGATGAAGCAATCTTAAAAGAACTTCAAAAACTGATTAAAGAATCTAAAAGTATTCGTTTTGAAGGAAATGGATATGGTGAAGAATGGGTGAAAGAAGCCGCTAAACGTGGGTTGAGTAACCTTAAAGATACACCAAGTGCCCTAAAGGTTTGGGAACGTCAAGATGTGATCGATGTTTTTGAAAAGATGGAAGTTTTTACGAAAAGAGAACTGCTTGCCCGTCAAGAAATTGAATTTGAAAAGTACATTATGCGTATTCAAATTGAAGCGCGTTTAATTGGTGACTTAACACAAAATCATATTATTCCAGTAGTTGTTGATTATCAAAATAAGTTAATCGAAAACATCAAGGGGATCACTGATATTCTTGGAAAAGACGAAAAGGAAGCTACAAAAGCTCAAAGACAACTTTTGGTTGATTTGTCGAAACACATGAACAAGATGCAAGAATATGCCCGTACAATGCTTGAGAACAGAAAAAAAGCGAATAAAATTGAAGACGTTCAAAAAAGAGCTGAAGCTTATCGTGATACAGTACGTGTTTTCTTTAAAGAAATATCTTACCATACCGATAAATTAGAAATTTTAGTGGACGATGAAACTTGGCCTTTCCCTAAGTTGAGAGAGATGTTGTTTACCAGCTAAAAAAATAAAATTAATTGATTGGAAAAGCAGGAGCATTAATTTGTTTCTGCTTTTTTAATTCTTTTTTTTCCTAACCCAATACTTGTTTATTGACTTTTCGATCACCGTTGAATTCTTCGGGTTTTGAGATAGAAAACTATTGTCAATCGCCGCTGGTAGAAAAGTAGGGTATCATTTAATCGTAAATGGTTTGGTTTTTAGAGTTTCGCGCTGAACAATTTTAATTACTTATTGTTTTATGTTAAGTAAGAACCTTTGGTTTTATTAAAATTGGTATTTAGAAGCGAATGATGGCTAAAAATAATGCAAAGTTGTGGTTGTTGGACAATATAGAATTGTTTGATGAACTAAGTCCAGATCAGAAGATTGTTCTACAAAATTCAATTGTAAAATATAAGTACAATAAAAAGGATGTTATTTTTCAATCTGGTGACAGAATGGATCGAGTATACTTCGTTGTGCAGGGAAGAGTGAAGATTGTTAAGATTTCAGAAACGCAAAAAGAAGGCATCAAAAAAATTATTCGCACTGGTGATTTTTATGGTGAATTAGCGGCAATAGACCCCGAAAATTATACTCATTTTAGCGATTCGGCTATTGTTATGAAAAATGAAACTGTTGTTTTAGCTATTCCAACTACGGTTTTTAAACAGGTCCTTGAAAGTCAGCCAGCCGTTTATCAAAAAGTCATCAATAAGGTTTTGTCTAATTATAAAAAGTTAAACAATCGACTGGACTCTGTAATGCTTAAAGATTCAAGACGTCGGGTAATTGATTTTATTAAGGAAATGGCCGAAGAGGTGGGTAGACCTATCGGTTATGAAATTCTAATTAAACATAAACTCACGCATCAAGAGATTGCAAGTATAACAGGAATTTCCCGACAAAAAGTGACCACCATTTTAAATGAATTTAAACAGCAAGGATTAATTCATTTAGAAAGAAACTCAATTTTAGTTCACGATAAAAAACTGTTTGAATAAGAGTTTAACTTATGATTTTACTTCATTAATGGCTGTTTTGATGATATCAACAGCCTTTTTTGCTTCTTCCATACTTAAAGTCAACGGTGGACTCAATCTAAAACTGTCGGGATGAGATAAAAACCAAAAGGAAATCAGTCCTTTGTCCATGCATTTCATCACGATTTGATTTACCACTTCAGCATCTTCCATGTCGATGGCAAACATGAACCCAATTCTACGAATGGATTTTACTAAACTGTGTTTAAGTAGTTCGTCTTCTATAAATTGACCTATTTTTTCAACCTCATTGTAATCTATTTCAGATAATACCTTCAATCCTGCTGTAGCTGCTGCACAAACCACAGGGTGGCCTCCAAAAGTTGTGATGTGACCTAAAATCGGGTCGTGACTAAATAAGTCTAACTTCTCTTGTGCACTGACCAATGCTCCAATAGGCATTCCACCACCTAAAGCTTTCCCTAAAGTGAGAATATCGGGAACAACACCTGAATGTTCAAATGCAAAGTGCTTTCCTGAGCGCCCCATTCCACATTGAATCTCATCGAAAATCAACTGCGTACCTGTATCGTTACATCTTTTACGTAAAGCTTTTAGGTATGGGGTAGTGGCTTGTCGAACTCCAGCATCTCCTTGTATGGTTTCAATAAAAACACCAGCAGTTTCTTCTGTGATCAGTGCTAAATCTTCAATAGAATTATGGCGAATGAACTTAACTTCGGGAAGCAAAGGTTCAAAAGGCTTTTTCTTAACTTCATTGCTTGATAAGCTTAAACTTCCGTTGGTACTTCCATGATAAGCCCCATAGCAAGAAACAATTTCTCTTCTACCGGTTACTCTTTTGGCCAATTTAATTGCAGCCTCATTGGCTTCTGTTCCCGAATTAACAGCATAAACCGCATTTAAAGAAGAAGGCAGTAGTGCCGTTAAACGCTCTGCCATTTCTAGTGGGGCATCCTGAATAAATTCTCCATACACCATGACGTGTAGGTGCTTGTCAATTTGCCTTTTTAATGCTTCAACAACTTCAGGATGATTGTGCCCTATGTTATTTACGGCAACTCCGGCAATCATGTCTAAATAAGCCTTTCCATTCTTGTCATAAATATAACTGCCCTTGGCATAATCTACATCTATTAAGAATGGAAAAGGACTCGTTTGACCTTGTATTGCTTTAAATTGTATTGCTCTAGCGTTAAGTTCTTCCATTTTGACAATGAAATTTATTTACGTGCAATCGCTTTTTTTGCTGCTTTTATGACGTCAATGGTATCGATTTTATATTTCGCCATTAGTTCATCTGGAGTAGCACTTTCCCCAAATGTGTCATTTACACCTACATATTCCTGTGGAGTAGGGGTGTTTCTGCTTAAAACCTGAGCAACTGCATCACCTAAACCTCCGTTGATCATGTGCTCTTCGGCAGTAACAACACATCCTGTCTTTTTAGCAGTAGCTAAAATTGCTTTCTCATCTAAAGGTTTAATCGTATGCATATTGATTACTTCTGCATCAATTCCTTCCTTGGCTAACTCTTGTGCTGCTTCAATCGCTTTGTAAACCATGTGTCCACATGCGATGATGGAAACATCTTTTCCTTCAAAAATTGTATCTGCTTTTCCAATTACAAATTCAGCATCTGGCGCTGTGAAAATTGGAACTTTAGGACGACCAAAACGAAGGTAAACAGGACTTTCCAAATCAGCAATCGCAATTGTAGCTTGTTTGGTTTGATTGAAGTCAGCCGGTACAATAACCGTCATGTTTGGCATCATTTTCATCATACCAATATCTTCTAAAATTTGGTGTGTGGCACCATCTTCTCCTAGTGTTAATCCTGCATGAGAAGCACAAATCTTAACGTTCTTTTTAGAGTAGGCTACAGATTGACGAATTTGATCGTAAACTCGACCTGTTGAAAAGTTAGCAAAAGTTCCTGTGTAAGGAATTTTACCACCAATAGTCATTCCTGCTGCCATACTGATCATGTTAGCTTCAGAAATTCCGACTTGAAAAAAACGATCTGGAAAATCAGCTTTAAAGGCATCCATTTTTAAAGAACCCGTTAAATCGGCACACAAAGCAACAACATTCGGGTGAGTTTTCCCTAATTCATGTAGTCCTTCTCCAAATCCCGAACGTGTGTCTTTTTCTCCTAAAATTTTGATTTCTTTTTCCATTATAAATTTATCGTTATTGATTTATTAGAATAAATGCTGAATTGCTTTTCTTTTGTATATGTGGTTTCTTTTAAATCCACTTGACGATAGATAACAACGTATCTACCCGGTTGTAAAATGAATTGATTGGTTTTTGTCCGCTCATTTAAATCACAAACCCACTCAAACTCATTGTTGTTTTTGACTTCAAATATTTGTCCTGTTACTGATTTATAGGCCGATAAATTGACCACTCCAGGGGCATCTATAGAAACCGTGTTGGTAGAACTCTGATCGACTTTTACCGTTTTGTACCTTCTGGGCAAAGTAAGGATTTCTACTTCATATTCCCCAACAATGTATTCTTGAGTCGTATTGAACTTTTGGGTGTTCAAGGTTTGGTATTCACCTTTTTGCATCACACGAACGTCAACAAAATCGTATTTGGTAGGTTGAGCAAAAGTGAACTTTAACTTTCCTTGAGGCGCATCCAATTCAATGGTGTTGTGTGTATTCCTTTGAATGGTTATGTTCTTCTTTACCTTTTGAGGAAGCGTTTTTACCACTAAATCATACTTGATAGACGGGTCTAAAATTAAAGTATCTGGTAAGTCCAAATGATTTAAAGTGTGGGTGTAAGTATATTTTAAATTGCTTGTTCCGGCTTCGTAAAGAAACATTGTAACATCAGTCTCTATTGGTCTGCCGTGAATAGTGTTGAGGTTAATTTGAACGGTGGTATTTACCAAAGCTTTGTTGACCACGTTTTTTAAAACAGCTTCAAAAGCCATTGGGTCCTCTGCAGATTTATAGTTTCCATAACAATCAAAGTGAGATAAATAAGACATGTCTAATCCGAGTCCAATCACAAAAGGGCTAATTGTAATTCCTTTGGCCCTTAATTTATCCGCAATAACGCAGGGCTCATCATCACAAGCTTCTACACCATCCGTAATTAATATGATGATATTTCTAGCCTCCCTATCTGGAAAATCACCCGCAGCTTGTTCCAAAGAACGTGCTATTGGAGTGGTTCCTTTTGCACGTATGGTTTTGATTTTATTTAAAATAAGCTGGTGATTGTTTTCTCCAAAAGGCACCTCTAATTTGGTGTCTTCACAATCTTGATATGTTGCTGTAATTGGCGATTGATGTCCGTAAACACGCAAACCAATTTCTAAATTAGGTACGCCTCTTAAACTATCAACCGAATTAGATAGAATTCTTTTGGCGGTGATAAACCTTGATTCTGCTCCCCATTTCTTATTCATGGAATTAGAAGCGTCTAAAATGAAAAGAATACGCGTTTTCTCCTCCTGTGAATGAGTTAATCCAGCAAGAACAATAAATAACGCAAGTAATATCTTTTTCATTTTGTACTTCTTTAGAACAAAGTAGTGGGTTTAATAGTCCCCTAAAGTTTCTTCCAGTTGGTTCAATGCACTTTCCAGTTGTTCTGCATTTGGCGCAGACCCATGCCATTTGTGTGTTCCCATCATGTAGTCAACACCTTGACCCATTTCTGTTTTCATTAAAACCATGATGGGCTTTCCATTACCAGCTAAAGATTGTGCTTTTTCAAATACAGCAACGAGTTCTTCCATGTTATGACCATCTACTTCTAGAGTTTCCCAACCAAAAGCTTGCCATTTCTGTTTCAAATTCCCCAATGATAAAACATCTTCAACGTCACCATCGATCTGACGTCCATTGTAATCTACAGTAGCAATTAAATTATCAACTTTGTTGGCTGCTGCATATAAAGCTGCTTCCCAAATTTGACCTTCTTGAAGCTCACCATCACCCATCAAAACATAAACATAACGATCGTCATTATTTAGCTTTTTTGTAACTGCAGCACCAATTGCCATTGAGAGTCCTTGACCTAATGATCCAGAAGCAGCACGAATTCCAGGTAGTCCTTTATCAATACTCGGGTGACCTTGTAAACGTGAATTTAACTTTCTAAAAGTAGCTAGTTCTGATACAGGAAAGTATTTTGCATGTGCTAAGGTACTGTACCAAACTGGAGAAATATGACCATTTGAAAGAAAGAATAAATCTTCATTTTTACCGTCCATGGTAAAGTTTTCAGGGTCATGTTTTAAGATCCTGTGATACATTACAGTAAAGAAGTCAGCACATCCAAGTGAGCCTCCAGGGTGACCAGAGCTAACGGCTGCAACCATTCTTACTATATCTCTTCTCGTTTGTGAAGCATATTGCTCCATTGTTTTTATATCCATAGCGAATTTTGACAAAATTTTAATATACGCAAATCTAGGGTTAATTTGTGATAAATTTAAGGCTTAGGCTCCTTTATTTATTACTACTTTTGCACAAAGGATGAAATATATGAACACGGTAAATGAAATGTTATTAAAATTCAGTGAAGAACTGAGCGATACTTTTACGCCTCGTGAAAAAAAGCAAATTGGGAAGATGTTCCTCATGCATCATTTGAAGCTTGAAGCAGCAGACCTTCTGATCAAAAAGGATGAAGAAGTGCCAAGTGAAATTGTTGAGGTGTTAAAGAACTCTATCGCTGAAATTAACAAAGGAAAACCTGTGCAGTATGTGTTGGGAACAGTTCATTTTTATGGATTGGATTTAAAAATTGATAAACGTGCACTTATTCCACGGCCCGAAACAGAGGAACTCGTCCAATGGATTCTTGAAATATGGAAAGGCAGAAGTCCTAAAATTCTTGATGTTGGAACGGGGTCAGGGTGTATCCCCTTGGCATTGAAGGCGAATCTTCCCGATAGTAATGTCTCAGGGGTTGATGTGATACAATTTGCTTTGGATTTGGCCAGGGAAAATGCTGAATTACTTGACTTAGAAGTTAGGTTTGACTTCGCAAATGCAATGAATCTAAATGCATATAACAATTATAAGTGGGATGTGATTGTTTCTAATCCTCCTTATATTCCCATTGATGAAAAAGCAGAAATGAAAGATCATGTGGTAGATCATGAGCCTGATACAGCTCTGTTTGTTCCCAATGATAATCCTTTGCTGTTTTATAAGGTTATTGCTTTATATGCTAAAGACCACTTGGTCCCCAAAGGAAGTTTGTTTTTTGAAATTCATGAAAAGCTGTCCGAGGAAATAAAAAGCTTCTTGAAAGATTATGGGTTTTCAAAAGTAACAGTTAAAAAAGATTTACAAGGTAAAGACCGCATGGTTCACGCTCAATTTTAATAGATATGAAAAAAGAGGAAGCTGAAAAACGTATTGAAGATTTATCGATAGAACTAAATCATTATAACCATCAATATTATATCGAAAATACTTCTGAAGTTTCAGATTTTGAATATGATACCCGTTTAAAAGAACTGCAGGATTTAGAAGCTAAATTTCCAGCCTTAGCTTTGCCCAATAGTCCAACCAAACGTGTAGGAGGAGACATTACTAAGAAATTCAATACCGTAAAGCATGAGTATCCTATGCTCTCCCTTTCAAATACCTATTCAGAAGAAGAAATTGTGGAGTGGGAAAATAGGGTGAAAAAATTAGTGAATGGTAAAATTAACTACGTCTGTGAATTGAAATACGATGGTGTTGCTATTGGAATTCGCTACGAAAATGGTGCTTTTGTTCAAGCCATTACTAGAGGAGACGGAACCCAAGGAGAGGATGTTTCTACCAATGTTAAAACCATTCGCACAATTCCTTTAAGGTTAAAAGGGAAGTGCCCTGATGTTTTCGAAATTAGAGGAGAAATATTCTTCCCGCTTGATGCTTTCAATGCCTTGAATAAGTCAAGAGAAGAAAATGGCGAAGAATTATTTGCTAATCCAAGAAATACAGCTTCTGGGACTTTGAAACTTTTGGATTCAAGTACAGTCGCACAAAGAGGTCTTGATTGCTTTTTATATGGAGTGTATGGAACAGATTTACCTGCAGAAGGTCATTATAATAGTGTGTTGAATGCTGGTGAATGGGGATTTAAAATTCCTACGCCAGAGAAAAAGTATTTAAAGAAAACAGATTCTATTGAAGGAATCATGGAGTTTATTCATTATTGGGATGAGCACCGTGCAGAATTGCCTTTTGAAATTGATGGGGTAGTCATTAAAGTTGATGATTATAGTCAACAAGAAGAACTAGGGAATACTGCAAAATCACCGCGTTGGGCCATTGCTTATAAGTTTAAGACCGAACAAGCAAGCGCAACCTTGGAATCAGTAAGTTACCAAGTGGGGAGAACAGGAGCGGTAACTCCAGTTGCCAATCTTTCTGCTGTAGCTTTGGGGGGAACTATTGTTCGACGTGCTTCTTTATACAATGAAGATCAAATGAACAAGTTAGACCTTCATGAAAATGATACAGTGTTTGTTGAAAAAGGAGGAGAAATTATCCCTAAAATTGTTGGGGTAGATTTAACACAGCGTGCTGAGAACGCTCAAAAGTTTAAGTTTATTTCAAATTGTCCAGAATGTGAAACTCCATTGCAAAGATTAGATGGGGAAGCGCATCATTATTGTCCGAATGACTTGGGTTGTCCGCCGCAAATTACAGGGAGAATTATTCATTTCATTTCTAGAAAAGCAATGAATATTGAAGGGATAGGAACTGAAACGGTAGAGCAATTGTTTAGTGAAGGGCTGATTCACAATAGTGCAGATTTATATTCCTTGACCTTCGATCAAATTGTTAGTTTAGAAAGAATGGGGGATAAATCGGCCAATAACTTATTGGAAGGACTAGAAGCATCTAAGAACATTCCTTTTGAAAGGGTTCTTTTTGCATTGGGAATTCGACATGTCGGGGAAACTGTAGCTAAGAAGATAGCCAAGGCACTCAAAAATATTGATGCGATCATGAAAGCTTCTTACGATACTTTAATCGAGATTGATGAAGTAGGTGAGAAGATTGCAATTGCTATTCAACATCATTTTCAGCAAGAGGAAAACTTGGAAATTGTAAATGGTTTAAAAGCGGCTGGACTTCAATTTGAAATCGAAGAAAAAGAGTTAGCCAGTTCTGTACTTCAAGGGAAATCAATTGTTGTATCAGGAGTATTCCACACCCTTTCGAGGAAAGAGTTGAAAGAAGCCATTGAAGCAAATGGAGGGAAAAACGTAGGCAGTATTTCATCTAAAACATCATTTATTGTTGCCGGTGATAATATGGGGCCTGCAAAACTTGAAAAAGCAGAAAAATTAGGGATTGAAATATTGAGCGAAGACGAATTTATTCAAATGATTCAGTAAGATGGGAAAAAAACTTGTAATTCTTAGCAGTTGGAAGGGGAAAGATGATTTTCAACATTTAAAATCAACGCTTGAAAAAAACATCACTGGAAACAACACGGTGTTTTACCTTATTTGTGTTGATCAACCTAAGCTGATTGAAGAATTACCTCAAATGCCCAGTGTAAATTACCTATCTAAAAAAGATTTTTCGCTGTTTGGGAAAATAAAAACACCAGAATTGAGGGGATTATTGATCAATGAGAAAAATGGGGTTTTGATTGTCGCCATGGAAGAATCTAATTCTTTATTGAATAAAGTAATCAAACACTGTAAATTGATGAGTATTGGCATGGACAAAGAATCTTTGCCTAGATTTGACATAACTTTTAAAGGAGCCGAATTGAATAGCGGAGTATTCTTTAAGCAAATAAATAATTATTTAACTAAAATTCAACTGTAATGCAATTTAAAGGAACAGGAGTTGCGCTTGTCACTCCATTTAATACCAATGGAAGTATAGATGAAAGTGGACTTCGTAAATTGGTTAATTATCAAATTGATAATGGAACTGATTTTTTAGTCGTTCAAGGGACAACTGGCGAAACAGCTACCTTGACAACAGATGAAAAAGAACGTGTGTTAGCTATTGTTATCGAAGAAAATAAAGGGAGAGTACCTGTTGTTTTAGGGTTGGCAGATAACAATACAGCAGCTTTGGTTAAAGTCATTTCAACGTTTGATAACGATGGAGTTGATGGATTTTTAAGCGCATCACCACATTATAATAAACCAAGTCAACGTGGAATTATCGCTCATTTTGAGGCCATCGCAAAAGTTTCTAAAAAACCAATTATTCTCTACAATGTTCCGGGAAGAACATCGAGTAATATGACTGCAGAAACTACTCTAGCATTGTCAAAAGTAGAGAACATTGTTGGTGTAAAAGAAGCATCCGGAAATATGGACCAGGTAATGCAAATTTTGAAAAATGCACCTCAAGATTTCGCAGTATTGTCTGGAGAAGATGCACTTGCAATGCCTATTGCTGCGATGGGTGGACATGGTGTGATCTCGGTCGTTGCAAATGCATTGCCGAAAGAATTCTCATCGATGATGAATGCTACATTTGAAGGTGATTTGGCAAAGGCCAAAAAGCATCATTTTGAAATGTTGGACATTACCCACCAATTCTTTGCTGAAGGAAATCCATCAGGGATAAAGTGTTGTCTTGATTTATTAAATATTTGTAGCAATACCGTTCGCTTGCCATTGACCACAGTAACCAGTAATTTAAGGCATCAAATGGAGAAAGAATTAGAAGGAATAGAGCTGATTTCTAAACAATAAGGTGATAAGTTGGCGATCTTCTAATAAATTAATTAAATTTGATCAATATATAAAACGTATAACTTATGTTAAAAAGAACAGTCTACCTATCCTCAATTTTACTGATAGGATTTACTTCCTGTAATTCTGAAGAAAAAGAGGTCAAAGATGTTTCAGATACATTAACAGAAATGGAGTCTGAAAAAGAGGAACCAAAAAATGAAATCGTTTATTCTATTCCTTCACCAAATGAGCAATATGATTTACTGCGTTCATTAAGTGAGAAAGTTGACCCAACGATAGTGAATGATCTTTCTCAATCTTCTAACTATGCTACAGCAGATAAAAAAGCACTTAATTTCGGTGTTTATATTTCCGATGCTGCCTACTTAATGCGATACGAACAAGGAAAAAGTGTGTTCTTGAACTACGTCTCAACATTAGATAAATTAGGACAAGACATTGATATTACAAAGGTGTATGGTGAGGAATTAATCAAACAAGTTGAGGAAGCGGGAGCAGATAGTGAAAAGCTGTTTGAAATTTCATCGCAAAACTATATTGCTGTTTTTGATCAATTGATTGAAAACGAGAAAGGTGTGGAATTGTCATTGATTTTGAGCGGTGCTTGGATAGAAACAATGCATATTCTTTTCCATTCAGCTGGAAATTACGATCAAAACTTTGAAATTGAGGAGTATATTATCGACCAGCGTTATGTTTTAGAAAATCTAACAGGTTTTGTTGAAACTTACGCCGAAGACGATCGTGTTCAGCCGGTGTTGGCTTACCTTAATGAAATCCAAAATGCTTATGATGCTATGGATTGTGAAGAAACTAATTTGAAAGTGAATAAAGATGAAGGAACTGTCATGCTAAACGGTGGTTTATCCTGTCTATTTACTGAAGATTCATTTACAGAAATGAAATCTTTAATTGTAAAAATAAGAACATCTATAATCTCATAAAAAGAAAATATTATGTTTAAATTAATCAATATACTTACCGTCGTAGCGACTTTATCTGCAGGATATTTATTTTCTCAATGTCCACAAGCTAGTAAAGTTATTTCAGTAGATTCAAAAAATGGTTGGGGAGAAAATTCTCAATCTAAATCTGGACAATTGCGTCCAGGAGATACCTATGAAATGAGGTTTATTCTTCAAAGTGGAATCAAATACCGTATACAAGCTGTAGCTGGGGTGGAAGATTTTTCTGCAGACAATGTGGATTTTCAAGTAGTAGGGAAGGAAGTAAATAAAGTTGAGGAAAATGGAAGAGTAAGCTATAAATCCTCAGAAGTGATTCTTTATGACAGTCGAACAGCAACTGCGGAAGAAGAAGCAATCTTTTTGTCTGACCGAATGCAACGCCTAACCATTCGTGTTGAGGTGAAAGGAAATGATGGTGCTGGATTGGTTCAATGTGCTGTTGTTTTAGTGGAAGCCAAGAAAACCCAAAAGTTAGGTTTAAGATAGGTTATTTAAATTTTATTTATGCAAACATTTAATGAGCAAGCTATTGCTCAAGTGAAAAAAGTATTATCCACTTCTAAAAAGATAGTTATTGTAGCCCACAGATCTCCAGATGGAGATTCAATAGGAAGTTCTATCGGACTTTATCATTACTTGCAAAAAAAAGGTTTCGAGGTGAATGTTTGTCATCCCGACCCAGCCCCTTATTTTTTGGAATGGATGACAGGCATAGATGAGATTAAAAATGCTGAAGAGCATACCGACAGAGTAAAATCACAAATTCAGAAAGCTGATTTAATATTCTGTTTGGACTTCAATACGATGTCTAGAACAGGTCAATTAGCTGATGATTTGATCAATGCAAATGCTACAAAAATCGTGATCGACCATCATTTGGATCCGAGCGACGAATTTGATATCGTTTTTTCTGAAACTACATCTTGTTCTACAGCACAATTAATCGTTGATTTTATTGATGCCTTGGGAGATATTGAGCTATTGGATAAGAACATCGGTGAAGCATTGTATACAGGAATAATGACGGACAGTGGTTCGTTTAGATTTCCTAGTGTTACTGCCCATACCCATGAGGTAATTGCTACGTTAATGAAAGGAGGCGTTCAACCGTATAAGGTGCATGAAGCAGTCTTTGATACAAATACCTTCGACAAATTGCGCTTAAGAAGTTATGCAATCAATGAAAAAATGGAAATCATAGATGAGCATAAAACAGCAATAACGTGGTTGAATAAAGCTGAACTTGAACGTTTTAATTATGTCAAAGGAGATACGGAAGGATTAGTCAATGTTGGACTTTCAATAATCGGGGTGAGGAAATCTATATTTTTAATGGAAGGTGATGGAATAATTAAAATTTCTTTCCGTTCAAAAGGAGAAGATAATCCAGTAAATGTGATGGCCAATACATATTTTCATGGTGGAGGACACGCCAACGCTTCTGGAGGGAAATGGGAAGGAAGTATGGATGAAGCCATTGCTAAAATAAAAAGTGTATTGCCTGAATTTGATTGATATGATGCGATTTATTTTGAGCTGTAGTTTGTTGTATTTATTCTTGGTTGCTTGCGAAGGAACTCCAGAAGAAAAACCTTTTATTCCTGAATGGACAAAGGAACAATCCACCACTTTAAATGAAAATTTAAGCAGAGAACAAGACATTCGAATTCGACTCTATTTAGAACAAAGGAAGAATTGGGATGTTATTGATACTGGTTCCGGATTACGCGTTTGGGTATATGAAGACCACGAAGGGCCAACTGCTCAAGAAAACGATCAAGTAGATGTAAAGTTCGAAGTGCGATTATTGAATGACTCATTGATTTACAAATCGGAAGAAGGTGAGTTGAGTACTTTTAAGGTCGATAAATCGGATATTGAAACAGGAGTAATGGAAGGAATAAAATACCTTTCAGTGGGAGATAAGGCAAAGTTGATTGTTCCCAGTCATATTGGACATGGTTTATTGGGAGATTTTAGGAAAATCCCCCCGTTAGAGGTTTTGGTTATTGATTTAGAATTGGTTAAAATTTACTAAGCATGAAAAGTATTGTTTTTGTTGTTTTATTAATGTTTGCTCTTTCCTCTTGCGATATCAAAGGAGTAGAGACGAATAGTGATGATGCTGAAGAGGTGAACTATCTAGAAAATGATACACTTTCCAAAGTCAAAGAAACGGACACTATAAAGGTGTCCAAAGTTAAAGTCCCAGAAGTTGCAAGTGATACTTTAAAGTTAGAGAATGGAATTACAATAACCTACTTTAAAAAAGGAGAAGGCGAAAAGTTGAAAAAAGGTGACATGATCAAAATAGATTACCGAGCAAAATTAGAGAATGGAAAAATTTACGATGGGAATCACATGGTTAAAAAAACATCTATTCCATTTCTTGTAGGCTGGAATCAACAAACACCAGGATGGGATATTGCATTGAAAGAATTACGTGTAGGGGATGATGTTGATGTGTTTTTACCTGCGAAATATGCCCGAGGTGAAAAAGGAATAAAAGGAATAGTACCACCAAACGCCAATAATATCTTATCCATACGTGTATTGGAGAGGTTTGAACCAACTGTTGAAGTAGATGATATACAGATTTGGAAGTACGACGAGTTGAAATCACCAGGAGATTCGATTGGCTTTAAGGATGAAGTTTATCTCAATTACTGGGTGAGTTCTGAGAGTAAACCACGTTACGACAATAATTATCAAAGAGGGGAGACATTCAAACTCGTTATGGGAGATGGGAATATTGTTCCCGGACTATACAAAGCCTTACATTTTGGTCGAGAGGGAGATCGATTAATGATTAAAATACCAGCAAAAGAGGCCTATGGAAGTGAAGGATTGACAGATTTGGTAAAACCCAATGAAGCTATTTTTTACGATATCCAAATAGGTAAAGTAATCAAGACTAAATAAGCTTTGAAATCAATAATAATTATATATTTGTCTTTCCTACGAAATCAATTTCGGGATGTAGCTTAGTCCGGTTAAAGTGCTCGTCTGGGGGGCGAGAGAGCGGAGGTTCGAATCCTCTCATCCCGACAATAAAAATGTTTGCCGGAGGCAAACAAACCCCAATAAAATCATCTGAAAATTTATTTTCAAGAGATTTTATTGGGGTTTGTTTGTACGTTCGCAGAACGTTAAACATTTTTATTGTACGACCTCCC
>NZ_CANNGT010000017.1 GCF_947504225.1 Brumimicrobium ulvae
CAAAAATTTGGCCTACAAAATTAATGTGCATATTTCAGCTCTCTCGTTTTCAAAAACACAAAATTCTTTACAGTCCCTGCAAACACCAAGTTTTGAAGTGAAACCGTAAACTTATTGACAAAATCAGCTTTGCTTGCAGCAAACTCACCTTCTCTAATCAAAGCACCTACGGCTGTTCCTGAACGAAGTAATTGCTTCGACAAAACATATCCCCTTCTTTCTGCAACTAAATACTGACTTAATCTTACAGTTAGATTGCAAAAGTAGAACTTTTATCTTTTAATGGATTTGTTTTTTTTCGCTCATCTATCTATAACAACCATTATTTTTTTTAAATGAGAAGTGATCAATGAAGAATTTTGATGGGCCCAATTTTTCTTTATTAATTATACATTTATCATTTTTAATTATTCACTTTTAATTATTTTCACCCATAATTAATTAGAATACCTCAATATTTTTCCTAACTTAAATAAGACCTAAATCAAAATTACCAGGAAATGAATACAAAATGGCTTATTAAAGACGCTCCAAATTTAGATAAAGTAGAAGCGTTAAAAAAAGAAATGAATGTTTCTGAAGTTGTAGCATATATGTTAGTCCAACGCGGCATAACAGATTTCGATGCTGCACGTTCTTTTTTCAGAGGAACACTTGATGAATTACACGATCCTTTTCTAATGAAAGACATGGATAAAGCGGTGGACAGACTCAATAATGCACTTGAAGAAGGGCAGAAAATCATGGTTTACGGAGATTATGATGTAGATGGAACCACTGCAGTGTCCTTAGTTTATGGATGCCTTTCGCAACTGACAGATTTAGTCGCTTACTACATTCCAGATCGTTATGAAGAGGGATATGGTTTGAGTGAAAAAGGAATTCGTGTGGCGCATGAGCAAGGGTTTTCTTTAATTATTACACTTGATTGTGGGATTAAAGCCAATGACAAAGTGGAACTTGCCAATACACTTGGTGTAGATGTAGTCATTTGCGACCACCATACACCAGGAGAGCATCTTCCTGAGGCTATAGTGCTCGATCCCAAAAGAAAAGACTGTTCATATCCTTACAAAGACCTCTCAGGTTGTGGTGTTGGATTTAAACTTTTGCAGGCATTAATACAGAAAAATCAATGGGATGAAACTCCTCTTTTAGCCGATTTAGATTTACTTGCCATTAGTATTGCGGCTGACATTGTTCCGGTCACAGGTGAAAATAGAATACTCGCGCAATATGGACTTAAACAACTGAATGAGAACACCCGTTATGGTATCGACACCATGCTGAACCTTGCGAAGAAAGAAAAACCATTGTCTTTTACCGATATTGTTTTCACAATCGCACCAAGAATTAATGCTGCGGGGCGAATCGATGATGCTAAAAAAGCAGTTAGACTCTTAACTTCTAAAGATGAGCAGGAGGTCAGAACAATAGCCCAAACCATTCATGATTATAATGAAGAGCGCAGGGCACTTGATAAAAACATCACTGAGGAAGCTTTGGCGGCAATTGAAGCCGATTCAAACTTTGAACAAAAATGTACAACTGTAGTTTATGATGCCGACTGGCACAAAGGAGTAATTGGAATTGTTGCCTCACGTTTAATCGAAAAGCATTATCGTCCTACCATAGTACTTACCCAATCTGAAGATGGTGAAACTTGGACAGGTTCAGCACGAAGCATAGCAGGTGTGAATATGTACGATATCTTAGAACAATGCAGTGAAGTGATAGAAAAGTTTGGAGGACATTACTTTGCTGCTGGGTTAACCTTAAAAGGTGAGCACCTACCTCGTTTTATTGAATTGTTTGATGAGGAGGTACGTAAAATCATTGGTAGCGAAAGTCTTATTCCGGAGCAAATCATAGAAAAAGAATTGCCTTTTGGTCATTTATTTAATCTCGGTGAATCTATTTACGAAGTTCCACGACTGATGCGAGTTTTAAAGCAGTTTGAACCACATGGTCCAGAAAACATGAAGCCTTTGTTTGTGGCAAGAAATGTATATGCCCATGGCGCGAAGCTTTTAAAAGATGAGCATTTAAAAATGAAGGTTTATCAACCCGATTTCCAAAAACACATTGATGCTATTTACTTCAAATGTCCAGAAGCTTTAGATATTGTAACCCAAGGAGCATTTGATATGGTTTTCACCTTAGAAGAAAATCAATTTAGAGGAAGAACCACACCTCAATTAATGGTGAAGGATATACGACCTCATCAAGGATAAGTGTGAATCGTTTTAAGGGCAGAAAGCAGAAGATCAAGAAGAAGTTTTCCTTACTCTTTAATTGCATCAAGCCCCGAAGACTTCCCATAATTGGGGCGATCTTCTTGTGACATGTGTATTGTTCGTTGTGGGAAAGGAATTTTGATTCCATGTTCTCTAAAGAGTCTGTCGATTTCAAATCTGATTTCAGACATATAGTAATCGGAGAACCATTTCTCTTCCGCCCAAAACACGACACCCATTTCTAGGGCATATTCACCGAAGTTAATAATTCGTACTGAAGCCCCTTTGGTTTTTTTCACTTCGGGGTGACTTAAAACAGCTTGTTTTAGGATTTTCTTCACCAACTCTGTGTCTGTACCATAGGCAATTCTCATATTGATATGAAAACGAGTAGGCCCTTGATTGAAGGTCCAGTTTTCTATTTTATCTTGTGTCAATAAAGAGTTTGGAATAATCAAGGTGTTTCCATCACGTGTTTCAACTTTAGCAGTTCTCACATGAATTTTCAAGACCCTAGAAATTATGTCTTCCCCAGTAACTGGACTTGTAAAACGAACGATATCTCCTACTTTCACTGTTCCTTCAAAAAGCAAAACAATCCCAGAAACCAAATCCCTGAACATGCCTTGAAGTCCTAAAGCTAAAGCAGCAAAAACCGCTGCAGAACCTGCCAACAATACACTTAAATCAGAAAACAGAAATTGCAATGAGATGATAGTCGCAAAAGTATAAATGATGTACTTCGCAAGTTGAATATAAACGAATCGCGTTCCTTCATCAAAGTCTTTATTCCCTGTAAATCTACGATCAATATAAATTTTAAAGATGTTGATAATAAAACGAGAAAGTGCAAACACGAAAATAATGGTAATCACATCCATCATGCTCAGGTGGAATTTACCGTCAGCCATTTTCGGAACAATATCGTAGCTTAAAAATTCGCGTATAGAAATGTTCTCATTTTCGAGTCTAAAAGCCTGAAATCCGACCACAAAAGCGGCCAAATACAAGACCTGATTCAACACTCTCAATAAAGTAATTCGCGTTCCCTTAATTTTTATGTTGGGTTTTTTGAGGTAACGGCTTAAGATGCGTTTAATGAAACGATTGAAAATGATTGTCACCACAATGGTTGCAATCCAAATAAGGACCACCAAAAAGGAAGCCTTATAAGTACCTATAGTAAAATCAAGAAATAATGTAAACATGGTCTTTCAATTATAAAATTATTCGTCCCAGTTGCTCGGCGAACCTTCCTTTAATTCGTTCAAGTAAAATTTGTTCACTCAACAACTCATTTACCACCTCAGGTTCATAGGTCATATTGTTCTTTAACTCTTCCTGAATTTCTTCAATTCTTCTCATTATCACAGAATTCTTAAACGCATAAAGTGATTCCTTAACCGCTTGTGGTATTTTATGTATTTCCTCTGTTGTTTCAATCTTAAAATCACTCAACCACTTTCGACTCAATTCATAACGTGGCGACATAATATCTGTAACGAAGCTCACTATTTCTGGATCTTCATGACGCAAAAAACGAGCGGGTTCATAAAATATATTTTCTTCAAGTCCTTGTACACAGAGCAAGTAAATCTTCTGAAGCAAAGGATTATGAAAACTTAAGTCATCTTTTTGCAACTCATGAATAATTAATTCAGCCACACTCACTTCTACAGGTTCGTCCGTATTTTCTTCAGGTGCTTCCTCTAGTTCGATTGCACGACTTCCATAAAGTACTAATATTCTGAGTAAATCAAACTCTTGGTCGTAGAAATCTCTGAGGGTACTTTCACCTTGCTTCGGTGCTTTTTTCTTTATGAACTCAACATCTGTCTCCTCTTGTGGAACTGGAAGTCCCCTACTTTCATTTTGTTTTCTACGTCGAATTTTGTTCAACTCATTCAACAAGGTTTGCTCTTCAATCTCAAATTGATCTGCTGTTTGTTTGAGGTAAACAGAACGTGTGATACTGTCCGGTATTAAGGCGATAGAGCTTATAATTTCTTTAATCAGTCCAGCACGTTGGATAGGATCGTTTTCTGTTCCTTCAAGTAAAACATCGGTTTTAAATCCGACAAAGTCTTTTTGATTCTCGTGTAAATAAGCCTTTAGCTCTTCTGTACTTACGCTTTTCGCAAAGGAATCTGGGTCCTCACCTTCAGGAAACAAAGCCACTTTAACGCTCATTCCTTCTTCCAACAACAAATCAATTCCTCGAAAAGAAGCCTTAATTCCTGCTGCATCACTGTCGTATAAAACGGTAATGTTTTGCGTGTACCTTTGAATCAGTTTAATCTGACCTTTTGTAAGGGAAGTTCCACTACTTGAAACTACATTTTCAACACCAGATTGCGACAAACTAATAACATCAGTATATCCTTCAACTAAAAAACAATTGTCTTGTTTAATGATTTCGTTTTTCGCAAAATAAATTCCATACAGCACCTTACTTTTATCGTAAAGGATACTTTCCGGAGAATTAAAATATTTTGCTGTTTTTGAATTCGTTTGTAAGGTTCTCCCACCAAATCCTAATACCTTTCCTGACACAGAATGAATGGGGAAAATCACCCTTCCGCTAAAGAAATCGAATTTCCTGTCGTTGCTGGTCTTGGTTAATCCAAGTTGTTCTAAATACTTTTGCTTGTATCCTTTCTCCAGCGCAGTATCGGTAAAAGATTTTTCACTTCTTGGACAGTACCCCAGTTGAAACTTTTCAATGGTGTCATCTCTAAATCCTCTTTCTTTAAAATAAGTATACCCAATGTTTTTTCCTTCATTGGTATTCTTAATGGTATCAACAAAAAAGTCTTTTGCGTAGGTATTAATGATTTGCAGACTTTCTCTCTCTGTAAGTTCTTGTTGCTCCTCTGGCGACAAAGGCTTGGCCTCTGGCAATTGAATATTGTAGCGCTCTGCTAACCACCTAAGGGCTTCAGGATAACTGAATTGTTCCAATTCCATTAAAAATGAAACTGCTGTTCCTCCCTTTCCTGTAGAGAAACATTTAAAAATTTGCTTGGCTGGACTCACCATAAAAGAAGGTGTTTTTTCTTCTGTAAATGGGCTCAGTCCTTTATAATTTGATCCAGATTTTTTCAATTGCACATATTCGCCAATGACCTCTTCAATACGCGCAGTATTCATGATTTCATCAATGATATGTGAAGGAATTCTAGACATTTTTACTTCGAATAATTTTTGGTTTCAACGAGTTGACCTTGTTCATCGTAGAACTTCCACTCTCCGATTGGTTCATCGTTTAGGTATTCACCTGAATAATGGATTGCACCGTTGGGGTGTTTCACAATGATGTGTCCATCTCTTAATCCTTGCTTGTATAAAGTGATGCTCAATTCAGTTCCTTGCTCAGAATAATACTTCCATATCCCTGTACGTTTACCCTCTTTGTCTTTTCGACCAGTAATTTTAACTTGTTTATGGCCAGGATACCATTCAGTATATTTCCCGTTATCATCTAAGACAGTCAAAGGTCTATACGTTTCTTTGATCACTTCTGGTCGTGTTGGTTGCTCTTCTTCTCCACAACTTGTGATTAAAAACATTGTTAAAGCAAATAAAATAACTTTCCTCATCCCTAAAAAGATTGAATTATAATGTTCAACAAAAATACGTTATTTATTAGAATCAACCTTGGGAATTCTAAATAGAAAACTTCTGAGTTTAGTCATCAAAAAGCAATTCCTTTAATCCTTTTTTTTCTAACTGTAATTCCTGTAAAGTATCTTTTCTGCTGACCATCAAAAGCATATATCTCCACTTGTAACTTATGTGTTTTAAATACTTAAAAAACCAATACGCGAAGACACCTGTCAGTGGCATAAGCATCAGATATATGGTCATCCCGAACCAGCTTAGGTCAAATAAGTGGTGACCAGCAATTAAAAATCCTGCATAAGACAATGGGTACAGGAGAATTCCTACCATAATAGCGAGCGGTGCGTAGTACTCAATGTCTGAGGACAGTTTAGGGACTAACCAGTCGGTAAACAAATATTGAAATATGTTATGTAATACTCCAAAGACTGCCAAAGGCAAAGCAATCAAAATAAAGATCAGAGAAGTCAAAAATTGCCTAAAAAATAAGGTTGATCTAAATTTTCTATCCAAAAAGTCTGCACGGACATTCATCTTTTCGAGTTTCCAATTGATGGCCTTTATTTTCTGCCTAATTTCTTCGACTCTCCATGGTTGAATCAATTTCAATTCATCCAATTTATTTTTAATGTCCTTAAGTTCATTCACTTGTCGTTGCACTCCTTTTTCATCTGAAGGAACATATTTCGTATTCAGCACCTTGTAAATATCATCCAAGAGTTCTTCTTCCTCTTTGGTTTCTGTAGTCACCAAGACTTTTTCCAATCGGCTTCTGAATTGATCGGTCAGACCGTAAACTGCAGTTTTTGGTTCCGTTAAGTATTGTTCATAATGATCCATCACCGTTCTGGGTTGGTCTACATCTATGTATATATTACTGCGAAAGCGTTCGGGTTGAGAATAGTTAATGCCAACCGCAACAACTTGCAAATCGAGTTGACCCTTATTCATTTTTTCGGTTTCTAAGGCAATGCGAGCGGTACCGGTTTTCAGTTCTCTGAGCACCCTTTCTTTATATGAAGTTCCTTCGGGAAAAATAACTAATGTTTTTCCTTCGCTCAACACTTTATAACATGCGCTTAAAGAATCTTGATTATCCACCCCCTTGGTTACGCCTTCCCCTTTTCGGTTGATGGGAATCATGTTTAGAGAGGTCAACAGTTTTAATTTGAATTTTGAATCAAACAGAGTGGCTTTTGCCATGTAATAAATCGGCTGATTACACACCATTCCAATTACCCACGCATCCATCAAAGTATTGGGGTGATTCGCAATGATGATCATGGGCTTTTTACCTGAAGCAAGATACTGCTTATTATTCACCTTAATTTCACTGTAATACAAGCGAATTCCAACACCTATAATAAATTTTAATATCCGATAAAGCATACGCTCGTTTTTGACAAGTTATAAAAAAAGTCTAAAAATGAAGTTCTATATATCTAAAAATAGGTTTTATATGATTTTGTACGGTTGAAATTTAGGACCTGAATTTTTGTTCTTTCCTGAAAAAGCGAAAAGAAAAACCACGTCTCAAATTTTTCGAGACGTGGTTTTTAACAACTAAAGTTTCGGAAATGCGCTACGTGGGTAGACAGCGTTTTGGCTTGCCATTGTTTTGTCATCATTTTTATATTGCTTCGCGATAAAAATGCCGCCAAAACAGAATCATCAGTTGAGTTCATAACCCCGAGTTGCGCTTCGCTTACACGGGGTTAAAAATAGTTGACCCGTTCTAGGCATAAACAGTTTACTACGACCAGAAATCTGACTTTCAAACAATTAAAATCAAATCGATTTTGGAGATTTTCTTAATGAAAATGAAAAGGTGCTTCCTTCGCCGAGCTTACTTTTCACTCCAATTGTTTCCTTATGCGATTCGATGATGTGTTTGCAAATGGCCAGTCCTAAACCAGAACCACCCTCTTCCCTATTTCTGCTTTGTTCAACACGATAAAAACGCTCAAAAAGTCGCGGAATATCTTTCTCAGCGACTCCAATTCCATTGTCCGAAACCTCAGTAATTAGCGACTGATTGACTACTTCGAAACGGACCACAGTTTCACCATTAATTTTAGAGTAATTGATTGAATTGGCGATCAGATTTGTTAAGACTTGACTGATTTTAGGACGATCCGCCTTCACATAAAGTGGTTCATATTTTTTTGCCATCCTTACTTTCACCGACTTTTCTAAAGCCCTCTCTTCAAATGAATTGATGATGTCTTTGGTCAGTTTTACAATATCGAAGGATTCCATTCTCAATTCTACCCGATTGACTTCAAGATTCATGATTTGATCAAGATCTTCAAGAATTTCAGTCATCCTTTCTGCTGCAAATGAAGCTCTTTCGAGGAACTTTCTATTGACTTTTTCATCTTCCAACCCTCCCTCTAAAAGAGTAAGAATATATCCTTGAATACTAAACACAGGCGTTTTCAATTCATGGGCTAAGTTACCTAGAAACTCACGTCTAAACGCTGCCTGCTCCTTTAATTTGGCAATTTCTTTTTTTCGTTCTTTGGCCCACATCATTGATTCATCAGCGGCCTTTCCAATGACATCCGTATTTAAATCAATTTTCGGTTTGCTTACTTGTACATTACTGCCCTGGTCAATAATTCTAAATATGGTTTGAATACGATCTTCGATGAAATGCTTCAATAAGAAATAACTTACTCCAAAAAAAAGCAAAGCACTTACCACAGCAATCAGCACGATATACAGTGTTGATATTGGAGAAACATAAGCGCTGTAAAAACTCAACAACACAGAAACCAAGATGATTTGTGCAGCTGCTCCAATCAATAATACATGTATAGGTTTTATGTTTTTCATTGCTCAACAAAAGTATAACCAACACCCTTAACTGTTCGAATGTATTGGTCCCCAATTTTCTCTCTAAGTTTACGAATATGGACATCCACCGTGCGTTCGCCAACAATAGTATCATCTCCCCAGACCTCATTCATAATTTGATCTCTATTGGATACAATTCCTGGTTTTTTCATTAAGAAGGCCAACAATTCAAACTCTTTTTTGGGTAAATATAATTCTTCTCCTTTGAATAAAAGGAGAAAACGGTCAGTATCTAACTTTAATTCCGAACTGGACTTCTCTACTTTTGATATTGGCGCTCTTCTCAACAAAGCTTCAACTCTACTCAACAAAACCTTAGGACGAATAGGCTTGTTAATGTAATCATCACCTCCTGCTGAAAGTCCTGCAATTTGCGAATAATCTTCAGACCTTGAAGTTAAAAATGCAATCAATGGCTGGACGGGAATATCCATCTCTCGAATAGTTTCGCAGACCTCAACCCCATCCATTTTAGGCATCATCACATCGAGCAGAATCAATTCAGGCTGAACTTTACGACATAAAGCAACAGCTTCCTCTCCGTTGGTTGCTGTAACCACATTATAACCTTCTTTTTCCAAATTGTAAGTAATCATTTCTAGGATGTCTGGATCATCATCTGCGAAAAGTATAGTTGTATTTGTATTCATTGTTTTCAATTTAACTTGTCCAAAGATAAACAGTCAGCAACAGGAGTATGTCATCTGCATTTTACCTTTAAGTTATCAAAATGATACCAACGTTAAGCAATGGTTAAATCCGCATTAAAAAAATGGTGCTTAACCATTCAAACCTTATATTTGAGGATAAAAACAAACTATCCCTCTTCGAAATAGCTGCATAAAGCCTCTATTATCAACGAATTGAAGACAGTTAATAATTATTTAATCTATGGTTAATTTTAGATCTTTTATTTTCATCGTATTTGCTTCACTGTTCACCCATTATTCCTATGCACAGGTAAAGGACTATTCCTTTGGAGAAGGGTTGCAATACACTGCAAAAGATTCCACATTTGGTATAAAAGCATCTCTTCGTTTCCAGTCCTTATTCATGGCCAATTGGAATGTCCATAATGACAATTTAAATGATATAGGAAATTTAGAAAGCAACTTTCTTATTCGAAGAGCACGCTTAAAATTTGATGGTTTTGCTTATTCACCAAAGCTAAGCTACAAGGTTGAGCTTGGACTTTCCAACCGAGATTTAGATCATGAAGGTGCAAAATACTATGGCGAGGGAGGCAATTTAATACTAGACGCTTATCTTAAATGGAACTTTTACAAAGGTTTTTCATTAAAAGTGGGCCAATTTAAACTGTCTGGAAATAGAGAGCGTTTGGTTTCTTCAGCGGATATGCAGTTTGTAGATCGTTCTATTTTAAATAGCCGTTTTAACTTAGACAGGGATATTGGAGCGAGTTTACATTACGACAAAGTATTAGGAAAGCAATTTGGACTCCATTTAAGTGCTGCATTCGCTCAAGGAGAAGGGAGAAACATTACTTCTGGAAACATTGGTGGCTATCAAACTACATTTAAAATAGAGCTCATGCCTTTTGGTAAATTCATTAAGAAAGGGGCTTATGTTGGTGGAGATATTTACCGCGAACAAAAACCAAAACTTGCAGTTGCTGTAGCTTTTGATAGAAATGCAGGAGCAGGAAGGGCCAGGGGAAATAAAGGTGCTTTCTTCCCAGGCGGTATTGTATTACAAGATTTATATACAGGTTTTGCTGATTTCATGTTTAAATACAAAGGATTCTCTATGATGGGAGAATATGTAATCCGTCAAACCAGCAGCAACAGTCCTATGCTTGTAGACCAAAATGGAGGTTTTACCCCTTTTCAATATTTCACAGGAACTGCTGTGAACCTTCAAGCAGGATATGTATTCAAGAACAATTTTGAATTGGCAGCAAGGTATTCTTACTTGGGACCAGAAAGCTTTTCAATGGCTGATATTTCAAATCATTATACACTTGGCGCTTCAAAATACATTAAAGGTCATAGTTTAAAAGTTCAGACTGATTTGGGTTATATTCAGAATCAATTGCTTGATGACGGTTTGACGTGGAGGGTTCAAATTGAGGTTGGATTTTAAATCTATATTGTTGGCTTGATTCTATACCGAATTTAATACTTGCGTTTAACTTCTTGTAGAATTAATTACTGAATTTCATGAGGTGTTGTATTTAATGGCAGCACCTCATTTTTATTTCACTCACGCTTTAAACCTACCAACCCCAGCAATCCGCAGACGGTGTTCTCTTTCATCAATTTCACAACCTTCATCCCTTTAGCAGTAAATTAAAGTTGCGCAGTCTTTATTTAAAGGTTCTACCCTCAATTTTCTGGGCTACGGCATTACATTTGAGAATAAGCCTTAAAGATTCTTTAAGAAATAAACTTTTTAAAAATCTGCGATTATCAGAAAACACCACACTTGTGCAGAACGAAATCGAAGTAGGTGAAAAAACCTACGATTATCCGCAATGCTTGCTGTTCTGCTGAGCTACTTGATTTAAAAACTCAGATTTAAAGACAAAACCATTGCTGTTTAAAACAAAGTAGGAGATCACTCCTACTGTATTTTTCATTAAAGTAAAATCAACACCCTAAACAAAAAGAGGCGCACCGAAGTACGCCTCAAACGATATTAAGCTCAATGAGTATTTACACTTTTCCAACAATACCTTCTGATACGTTAATAATATGGTCTCCAACTTTTTCAAGCGAAGCAAAGATATCGTTATAGATAATTCCACCTTTCATGTGTAACTCTTCATCCTTAGACAATGCATCAAGATACTCGCTACGTATTTCATCACGTTTACTGTTGATCTTTCCTTCTAGCATATTTGCTCTTTCTAATTCCACATCTGCCGAGTGTTTCTTTAAGTTTTCACACATCACAACGAATGCTTCATCAACTAGATCAAACAATTCTGCCAATCGGTTACGTTGATGTGGTGTAAACCATATTTTCGCTTCAGCTTTACGTTCTAGACTTTTTGAAACTTGATAGAAAATATCTCCAATTCGTTCTAAGTCATTCACAATACTGTTCATTCCACGTATACGAATTGCAGTATCAATACTTAATTCCCCTTCTGATATTTTACTTAAATAGTTGGCTACTTCCACCTCAACCCTATCTGTAATTTCCTCATATTTTGCAATACGTTCAATCAATTGCTTCTGCTTTTTACGGCTCTTTTCGAACAGGAGGTCACGAGAGAATTTGGACATTCTACTGGTTAATTCACCAAACTTTGCAATTTCTTTCTTCGCTTCAAGAAGTGATAGATCAGGGGTTGACATATATCCAGCGCCAATGTAATCCAAATGGAATTCTTCATCCACACCACCTTTAGATTTAACTGTTCTCTCAGCCACACGCACCAACCATGGAACAAACCAAATCATGATCAAAACGTTGAGTAAGTTAAATGCAGTATGGAAGATGGCAATTCCAGTGTTGGCATATTCTTTTGGATTATCAAATGGATTTCCTGCTCCTATTGAAACCATAAATGCTTCAATTGCTTGGAGAAAGAAAGGGAAAATAAGAATCGCCCAAGCTACACCAATCACGTTAAACAAAGAATGGATACGAGCAGATCGTTTCGCATGTACGTTACCTACCGTAGAAGCTAACTCTGCAGTAATTGTTGTACCGATATTCTCTCCTAAAATCATTGCTGCTGCAACTTCAAAAGGAATGATTCCTCCCGCAACAAGTGTCATTGTCAAGGCCAATGCAGCGGAAGAAGACTGTACAATAATCGTTACTAAGGTTCCTAAAAACACGAATAGGATGGTACTCAAAAATGGAATATCTTTAAAATCAATAAAGAATTGAACCAATGCTGATTCTGGACCTAATTCTGGCACTGAGTCTTTTAAGAATCCAAGTCCCATAAATAATAAAGAGAATCCAATAATTGCACTCGACCAAGCTTTAATTCTTTGTTTACCAAAGAACATCATTGGTGCTCCAATAGCAATTAGTACCAGCGCATACGAACCAATACTTACTTTAAATCCAAAGATGTTAATGATCCATCCTGTGATTGTTGTTCCGATGTTAGCTCCCATCATAACACCAGCAGATTGAACCAAGGTCATTAATCCAGCATTTACAAAGGAAACTGTCATTACCGTTGTAACAGATGAAGATTGAACGATAGAAGTAATTCCAAATCCTGTCAATACTCCTTTAACCCTATTCGATGTTATAGAGCCCAATAAATATCTTAATCTTGAACCTGCCGCTTGCTGAAGTCCTTCACTCATGATTTTCATCCCGTAGATGAACATTCCTAGTGATCCTATCAACACTAAAAACCTAAATATCCCCCAGCCTCTTTCTGTACTTGCACTGTTCTTTTCAGACCAAAAAGTATGTTCACCGTTACTTACTCCAACTTTAAACACATACGACTCTTCTCCAGCTAAATCAGTAAACGTGTAACTTGTTTTATGTAAATCAATTCCCTCAACTACGGTCCAGTCTGAATTGTCATAGCCTTTTTCATGGCGTTTTGCACCAATTTTTGTGTTGTACTGGATGGAAATGGTAAAACCTTCTTCCTTTAATTCTTCAAATAATTCATAGTCTAGATTCCATGAGGCTGTAAAACCTTCAATTGCAGACTTAGAAGTGATGTTTTCTACAAAACCGTCTTTGAGTTTTTGCTCAAAGTTTTGTTCTAACTGACTGGTTGCTTCTTGATTTTTAGCGATCAAACCTAAAGGCATGAAGGCGAACATTAAGAATGTCAACGATAAAATGATATTGTTTTTCATTAATCTTTATTAAAATCTAGAACAAAAATACATCCGTATTCAATAGCAAGTCAAACTTTAATGTTAAGGAAACATTAACATTGATTATGGGAATGTTAATGGGTTGGGAATTCAACTGTTGCAGCAAGAAAGCAAGTTCTTAATCACATCGGTCTTCGTACATTTTACATTGACAAAGCTCTATACCAAATGGGCAAGTATCGTAATCATAATCACAAAACTCAATATTCGTAACATAGGCATTAGAACAAGTCGTTTCCTCGTCAAAAATAGCGAGCAACATGCTATATTTTACTCTATTGGGCACATTGTCTGGAAAGTCGAGGAAAAAATTATAATTATCTAATACACGCAATAGGTGAATATAGATTAAATCTATTTGCTCGTCGGATAATTTTTCAGCAGGTGGGAAAATTGATTTATCGAGGTTCACGATTTGAGATAGGGGCATCGTTTCTGAACAATCATTAAATTCACAATCGTCTGAATCAGGCTCCAGAACTTCGCATTCACCTAAAATGTCAAGATGACTCCTGATGGCAATTTGGGATGCCTCCGCACTGAGTAAATCCTCTATTAACTGTTCTATATATCGATCCATCTGCTAGGTGTTTGAGATACTAATATATAGAAAAAATATTTGATTATTTTAACATTTGTATCGTTTTCTGTAAAAAAACATTTAGAACATCTTAAAATTAGACGCTTAGCTTGTCGAAAAAAAACAAAGATTTATCGTTAAAACAACGGCTTTAGTCGTTTCGAAGAAGCAAAACTCAATACCTGATTACAAAATGCTCTTTTTCTTGGTGAGATCGTTTTGCGATGATTCCTATTTTAAAAAGGTCAATGGTTAAGTGGTAATTTTTATTTAAGGTTAACTTCTGCCAAGCATTCAACATGTCTTTCGACCATCGAATGTCATCCAGAACAATTATTGTTTCGTCATGAATGTGTGGATCAAGCATTTTAAGCTGTTCAAACAAGCTATCGCTTTTATGATCACCATCAATAAAAATCATATCGAATACCTGCTTTTTTTCTAGGTTTTTCAAGAAATCAACAAAGGAACTGTTTACAAATTGAACTTTATGATGCTGAGAAGAAGGGAAACTACGTCTCGCCACTTCGTAGGTGTTTTTGCAACCTTCTACCGTTGTAACATTTACATCACTGCTCCCAGCCGCTAACATAAATGTACCTAATCCGAGTGATGTTCCTAACTCCAAAACATTTTTGGGTTGATAATGTGCTACCAATCGGAAAAGTAACTTTCCGTACTTGTCGTTGCTGCCCGAAATTTTAGCGATTTGTTGAATTGAGCGTTGACGGTTCAACTTCTTAGATCCTGCTCCCAAATCATCTACCTCGATCAAGGTTTTGTTCTTTAAAAATGAAGCCTTTAATGCTTTGAACATTTCGAACTCATAGGTGGGCACTGACAAATTCAAGCATTTATCTCCAAAATCGAACATGAATGGGGAATGAATACCATGCCTGCGCTTTGCAATCAAGCAATATTTTATATATTCACGAATTAAAATCAGCATAATAAACCAGAATCAAGGATAAATATAGTGATCATAACATTGAAATGGTATGGAAATAGATAAAAAATCGACTTTAATTGAGAAGCACAAAGAAATGGTGTTCAGTAGCCAACCTGAAATCAACCTAGTTAGCCCATGTAGGTTGAACGAAGGAATTATTCGCCATTCTGACTTTGAGAAAAATCGCTTCAAAATTCGTTTTGAGAATGGGCAACAAACCATTTACTTTTTCATTCCAGCATCTGGAACTGGATCAAGAATGTTTAAATTTTTATATGAATTCTTGGCGCAGCCAGACGAAGTTTCCCGCAGTTCTACCGAACGTTTTTTAAATGCGATTGAATCTTTTGCCTTTTTTGATATTCTGCCTTATGACTTAAAGAAAAAAGTGCGAGAATACGACATAAGTCTTGATGACTTTGTTTCTTATTTATTAAAACCTGAAGGACTAGGTTTAGGTCTAATTCCAAAAGGATTGGTTCCTTTCCATAAATCAAGGAGCTTTGTATTGAATGCTTTTCAAGAACAGTTATTGCAAGGACTAAGGTTAAAAGAAGACAAGATCAACTTCCACTTCACTATAAACAAAGCGCATGAATCAGAAATTGCTTCGGCGTTAGACTCTATTCGTCAACTTACAGGTAGAGCCTGCAATATCGAATGGTCTGAACAAGATCCGTTAACGAATTCTGTTGCCTTTGACAAAGACAAGAACACCCTCACAGATGAAGCAGGAAACTTACTTACACGTCCATCTGGGCATGGTGCTTTACTGGAGAATCTCAACGCTATAGAAAGCGATATTATTTTCATCAAGAACATTGATAATATTCAGCACGAAGCGAAATCAGAGCCTTCGATTGAAAACCTAAAGTACTTAGGAGGAATGCTTGACATTCTGAAATCGGAATTAAAAGAGGCGATGGAAAGCGAAAATACAAGAGCTCAATTGACGACCTTAAACCTGCAATATCAATTTGTAAATCCAGAAACAAATTTTGCAGAAATGTCGGATGAGGAGATCAAATCAATTGTTTATCGCCCAATTCGCATTTGTGGGATGGTCCGAAATGAAGGTCAACCTGGTGGTGGACCATTTTGGGTAAAAGAAAACGGAAAAATTTCAAAGCAAATTGTTGAGAAATCTCAAATTGGAAAAGATGGAGATCAATACAGGCTCATGGTTCAAAGTCAGTACTTTAACCCAGTACTCATGGCGGTTTCCACAAAAGACATCAATGGAAAAAAGCTAGATTTGAAGGACTTTGCAGATCCTGGAAAGTATTTTATTGTAGAGAAATCTTATCAAGACAAAGACATTCGCTTTATTGAACGACCTGGATTATGGAATGGCAGCATGTCTGATTGGTTAAGTGTTTTTGTGGAGGTTCCTTCGGAAACTTTTACTCCAGTAAAAACAGTTTTAGATTTACTTAACAAATCTCACCTTGAGCAATCTTAATATGTTTTGATTTAACGCATCCCTTTTGTAATTTAGACTTATAAATTATGAAAAGAGGTCTATTATATAGCGTTGTTATTCTGCTGTTGGTTGTTGGGTTAAGTTTGACTCAAAAAAACAATTCAGCGAAAGGGAGCGCACCAGACAAAGTTTCTTTTGGTGTCAAGATTGGTATTATTCCAACAGGGGGACTTACGCAATACGCTTTGGTTTTTTATAAAGGAGAACGTCTTCAATCCATTCAAGAAGTGAGCTTAGATCGCTTAATTAAAATCGGCACTGGTCAATGGCCTATTCCCAGAACCACTACATTTCACGATTTCTTTGAAGAGCACGGCATGTACAATGACACTTTAGATGACGGAGCTGTAATCGACTATGGTGCCGCTTTTGATTCATTGTGGAAAGTCCGGTTCAAATCTCATCCCTTTGATCATCGCCTAGGAGATGGATGGAGCATGGGCGAAATCAGGCCTTCACTTAAGCAACAAGCCTATATTTATGATCGGTATGGCGTTCGCGGATATGACCAAGATTTTTTTGCCGACACAAGCTTTTTTAAATTATTGAAAGACGTCATGGATCCACAATGGATCGCTGAATATAAGTCACTGAATTAATCAATTTTTCCGGGGATATACCCTAGTAAAAGAGCCTTTTTCACCAAACCTGACACATTTGAAACTTCAAACTTTGTAAACAAGTTCGAGCGGTGATTTTCTACTGTTTTTTCAGAAATAAATAGTGCTTCTGCAATTTCTTTTATCCTTTTTTCCTTCAAGGTTTCACTCAACACTTCTTTCTCTCTAAGTGTCAAAACAATTGCAGTCGTATTTAAGTGTTCATTCTTTTTTTGAATATGACTTTTTAGCAAAGGATCAATATACACTTCTCCAGCAGCTACGGCATTAATAGCTTCGGCAATATACATTGTAGAGCTTGATTTACCCACAAAACCTTTAGCACCATTTTGAAGTAAGGCATTTACAATTGATTCTTCTTCCATTGAACTAACAACGATGATTTTCATTTCGGGTTGAACTTGCAAAAGTTGAGACAAGAAGGTTCTTGAGTCTTCATTCCCCAAAATAAGGTCCAGCAGTAATATATCAATGTTCCTTTTATTCAAGACACTTAATATTTCTTTATGAGTAGAAGCCAGCAGAATGGATGCGTTTGGAAATTGACCCGCAACAAAACTCCGCACTCCTTCAAGTAGCATTTGATGATCATCTACGATTAATATATTAAAGGCTTGGTCTTTCATTTTTCAATTTTATAATTAATAAATATTGTTGTTCCTCGATTTGGCGATGAATCAATGTCTAAACTACCATTGATTAATTGAATTCTGTTCATCAAAGAACCTAAACCTACAGAGTTATGAATAAGTTCTTTCTCCATTCCAACTCCATTGTCCTCAACACTTATGGTCAACATGTCTTTATTTAAAATTACTTGTACAACAATCTCTGTTGCATTTGAATGTTTAAGTGCATTTTGAAGCAATTCTTGAGTTGATCGATACAATAAGGTTTTTACTTTAGGCTTCAGGTTGAGATCATTAGAAACATTAGAATAAAAGGTCAGGTTTCCATTGACATTATTATTGCTCACTAGATATGCTAGTGCATCTACAAGACTTTTTTTATTGATCACGAATGGCGAAAGATTATGTGATATTCTTCTGGTGATTTGATGGGCTTTATTCAGCATAATAAAAACACGATCTGAAATAGAATTATGTTGTTCTAATTCTAATTTTAAAGCGGTTAACTCAGCCGCAAGTCCATCATGTAACTCACTTGACAATCGATTTCTTTCTGCTTCTTCGGAGACTGTGATCGCATTTGCAATTTCTACTTCCTGCTGGTTTTTTATCAGTTTTAACCTTTGACGATTATAAATAAAGAAAGAGATAATAAAAAGGAGTAGAAGCAACAAAGTGAATCCAATAATAATCAACACGTTATTACGACGCTCTATCGTATGGTTTTGAATGGCGATAACAGCTTCTTGACCTAGGATTTTATTTTTATGGGTCAAAGATTCAAACTGCACCAACAAGCTATCCATACTTCTCTTGTTTTTTTCAGATCGATCAATGCTTTTTAAAGAATCTGTTTCTTTAATAAAAAGATACGCTTCTTCATATTCTCCGATTCCTGCATACGCCACCGACAAACCATTGGTGATAGAATGTTGCATCGAAATATTGCTGTAATACTTTTGATTGTTTTTTGCTGAAAGTCCATAATCGAGTGCCAATCGATATTCTTTTAATTCATTGTGAATATTCATCAATAGAATTTCACTCATAATTACAAATTGTTTCAGTTGATATTGCTCGCTCAGTCTTAAACTTTTGATTGCAAAAGGTATCGCTTTGTGAAACTCTTTATTTTTATACTCCCATTCTGATTTAACAAAGTTCATTAATATTTTCCCTTGAATATCTTTAGTGGTATCGACATATTTCATGCCTAAATCAATGTGAGCTTTTGCACTGTCCAGCATGTCCAAGTTGTTTTCACAAACGATTAAAATTCCTAAAAAACTCAAAAAATTGGGCTTCATAGGATATTGGCCATACACAGAAAAACACAATTTACTGTAATGATAGGCTTGTTTATGATCGCCTAATGCTAGGTAGATATTAGCGATATTGTTGTAAATCACATGTTCACGCAATTCGTTGCCTTGATTCTGATATCCTTTAGCCGCCTTTAAAAATGATTGAATAGCAAGGTTGTACTCTCGCTTTAGACTGTGAATAGCCCCTTTAATATTAAAAAACTTCGCATCACTATCGTTAGGGTTGTAGTTGTCTTCAATGTTTCTATTGGCTACAATAATGGCTTTAGGCAATTGCTGTTTTAGGTAATAAAAACGAGCCAGGTAGAACTGAATTAAATCTTTTGCAAGGTCGTTTTGACGCACTACTCCTTGTCCCAAGAAATCAATAATCTCTTCTTGATTTTCAATATCAATTTCAACAGCAAGTATTTTATTGGCGTTTTCGACAATTTTCAATGAATCATCATGGAATTCTGTTTGCGCTATTACTGAAGAAAAAGTAAATAGCTTAAACACAAGTAATGTCAGTATTTTGTAGAGTAATCTAGGTAGCATAAATCTGCTTTTATAATAATAAAAACAAATATACGGATTCCTGATTGATAAACTAGTTCTCTAATTAAAAGCATTTTAACTAATTCCCGTCAGGAATAACAGACGGTATTTCAAGGAAAAAGAAAGCGGAGCCTAAAAAAGAGCTCCGCTTCCTGAAGTTAATCAGCTACTGCTGATTGTTTAGGCTGTTAAAACTTGAATGTAATTCCAAATACTCCAAAGCTTGAAGAACCATATCCTCCTTCTGCAAATACAGCCATATTGTTTACAAAGTAATATTTTGCACCTACTGTTGGGCCAAAGTGACCACCAAAAGTACGTTTAGTACTTGTTTTCGAAAGGTCTTTAGTTGTATGTGTCTTAACTCGAATACCTGTCATTACGGATGCATATAGATCCAATTGATTTACACCAAGACCTAAATCTAGATGGTTGTTCAAGAAAGCCCAAATATGAAAAGTAGCTCTTGCCCCAACAGAAAAATAGCTGGTATGGTTTCTATATTCATATTCGAGTGAATTATAAATATCAGTTCCTTTATAACCATAGTGGTTATACCCAGCGTATAGCCCCCCACTAATAAAATGGTTAAATCCATACTCCAAGTTCGCTCTTAGTGTTGGCAATGAGTATCTATCATACCCGTAGTAATTATATAAATAATTATCTACAAATCCATATCTCGATAACCCTACACCTAAATCAAGGTAAAGCTTTTTCCCTTCGTACCCTTCTTGCGCCTGTGTATTTGGAGTGTATCCGATACACAACACTGATAAGAATACTGCTGCTAATATATTTTTCATTTTTTTGAGTATTAAATGTTATAACAAAGGTATAAAATTATGGATAAACGTTATCTGTTCCTACGTTGTTACTATAAGAATTCCCGCCATTATCAATATAAGTTGCTGAGGCACTGCCACCTAACCCATCTCTAGCACTATAGTTTATTGAGCTTCCGCCCATTCTCAATTGTGAATTTCCTTTAAGATAAACTGTTGCATCTCTATAAGAGCTTCCTCCACCATCATAAATATCTACATTACTAAATACATTGTTTGGGTTATTACTATCTTCAAAAGTGATGTATTTCCAATATCCTTGAGTATTTGGATTAACATCTCCTCTGATATCGATCGGATTTGATCCTGTACCTTGCATATTTAAATAAGCAGAGCTATTTACCTCTATATAAGTACCTGCCCCCATCAAGAACTTAACCCCTTCATAAACTTCAACCTGACTATATAGCCTAGATGAACCTGAACAAAAGTAGGGCACTCCTAAGTTACTTATTTGTGTTGGTACGTCAACGTTCCCTCCACCAACTTCAACTCTATTTTTAGCATTTCCAAGCCCAAAAGAGTTTGAATTGTCCATTATGGAAACTTGAGAAAAATTATGTACGTATATAGGTTCCTTGTCACAGTTGTTAAAGCTGTTGTTTGAGAAGCTTGCGAGTTTTGAATCACTAGATGCAACAGCTAAGCCGTATAAGGCACTCTTATCAATTGAACTGTTTTCCATAGCTAACATGGAGTTTCCTTTAAGATATACAGTAGCATCTCTATACGAACTTTTTCCTCCTCCACTAATATTACAGTGAATTAGCTTATTATTAGGATTGTTGCTGCTCTCAAAAGTTATATAATTCCAAAACCCCTTATTACTATTAGCTCCAAAAATATTAATTTTATTCGATGGCGTTCCAACCGCAGATAAAGACCCGTTTGCTTTCACTTCAATATAAGAACTGGCTCTCATTTCAATGTTAACTCCTGGTTCAATAACAATATCAGCATCGATTCTCCATGCTCCATCAATATAATAATCAGCAACATTTGGATTCGTAGATTGATCTTGAATGGTAATATTGCTTGTCTCAGTCCCGGTCAACCTAATCGGCAATGTTTCACCTCCAGGTCCTGTTCCTCCTGAACCTCCAGAACCACCACCTCCAGGTGTTGCTTCACCATACTGACAACTTCCATCGTCGTTTTTTGCTTTATCGTCATAATTGATTGCGGTTTGGTCTGTACAACCTTCTCGTCTACATGCCATCAACAAGACAACTCCTAAACTCAATAATAATAGTCTGTTTAACTTCATAACGTTTGTTTTTAAAATTTATAGAACAAAAATATGGTGTTTGCTCAACTCTTGACCAAGGGTTTTCCCTAATTCTAAAATATAGCTGTGTGAATAGTATTAAATTAAATATAGTATGATAAAAAACAGGCGGAAATAAAATCAAGACTAATTGATCAATATCTGTCTATCTGAATTAGGATTAATCAACGTTCTGACCATAAAATTGGTTTAAACCACTAATCAATCACTTGCTTGCTCAATAAGTGAAGGATGAATCCCTCACCAAATTTTGAGACTGATCCCAAAACTATACTGAAGCAATTATCGACAGCACAACATTGACCACAGCAGTGCTGATGTATTCTATTCCTATAGCAATAACAATAAATCCAATGATGCGTGAAACAGCATTGATTCCAGATGCTCCAAGGTATTTAACAATTACTGAAGATGCACTTAGCATTCCCCAGATCACCAGACAGACCAATATTATAGCTATAATAATTAGGTAATGCGTATTCCATAAAGTGTATTCCTGGTGCAGACCGATCAACAAAGAAATTGAGCCAGGCCCTGCCAGCATGGGTATAGCGAGTGGGGTCAAAGAAATACTTTCTCTTGAAGCAATATCGGACTTAACACGTTCTTTGTCCATTCCTTTGTGCTTATTGAATCTTCCAGTCAACAAAGCAAACCCAGAGGAAACAATTATTAATCCTCCTCCAATACGCAGTGAATTCAAACTAATTCCGAAAAAGTCAAGCAAATATGACCCCAAATAAAAGGACATTAGAAATATCACCAGTACGTTAAAACTTGTGAGCAAGGCCGTTTTTCGGCGTTCTTTTTTCGAGTAATCGGAAGTCAACCCTACAAATATCGGTAAGGTTCCTAAAGGGTTAGCAATTGAAATAATTGCTGCGAATGCATAAAAAAATAGTTCCATTTTTTTTATGCAAAACTCAAAATATCTTAAGAAGTGCAGATTAGCTCAAGATTAAGAAAGTATTATCGTATGATTTAGTGCTGATAGGAATATCCATTCTTAAAGAAAATATAATTTCCCCTATGCACGGTTACTTTTACTGTATTCCCATTGACTTCAAAAGGAGCACCAGTTAAGTTGCTGACAATTTCTACTTCATTATTATGGAAAACTGAAACTCCTCCATTCAAATTTCTAAAAGCTACAATACCTTCACGAATTTTATATTCTTCAGGAACATAGTTGGCAATTTCATACCTTCTGCCCTTGTTAAAAGTATAGAGCACACCATTCTCAATCCAAACAACCATATCTCTAAACACTTCATAACTGGAAGCATAAGAGCTTAAAGTGACCAATTCGCCATCAATATATCCTTTTAAGTTATTGTTTCGGTCTAAATAAACAATCATATCATAGCCAGTTTTGTAACTCTGAACCATTGTCGGTTCAACATCGACCACCTCATCTTTAAAGACGACAGCAAAAGATTGATTAAAAGGATCGTTAAAAGCGATTAGATTTCCTCCTGGTGCATAGTGGATATATTCGTTGAACACACCTATTTCAACGATTTCACCTGAAATAAAGGCATAGTTAACATTTCCGTTTCCTTGGAAAGCGACCGTGTTTGAACCAATGTGTTGAGGTAAATAAATATCTGAAACACTATAATACAGATCATGAATTTGACCATTGTAATAAACCCTTACGGCATTGTCTCTAATGTCTTCGAAAACAACTAAGCTATCCGAAACAGCATATCCTCTACCAAAGTGAGTTAAAATTTGTTTGAAACCATCATCCCACACGTATACCACTGGTCCAGTATTCCAGGCTACCAGATTAAGTCCAATTTTGTAATCATTTGCAAGTCCAGAAAGTTTTTCTGTCTTTACTCCATCAAAAATGATAAGGTCACTTTTATTGTCAATAAACGCAATGATGTGTTCAGAAAACTTAACATCGATAGGTTTTAAATGGTCCAATTGTGTAGATCGTCCTTCGTGAAAGCTTTTAAAATAATCCCTATTGTCTAGATAAGGAAAAACCTCTTGGGCCATTGAACCATAAGTAACAATCAATAGTAAGGATAAAAGAATGAAATTTTTAATCATAATACTTTGGTATGAAAAAGGGTGTCCAATATAGAACACCCTTTTTATATTTTTATTATAAACGTTTATTTAAACTTTCGTTTTTAACATAGAGTTCATCTATTTTGCTTTTTTCGCATCAACTCTTTCTTGTGCAAGTTTAACTGCAGAAAGTACGTTCACTACTTTTCCAGTTTTAGACAAGTTGTCAAACATAACTAACTCATCGCTTCCAGGAACTTTTTGGTAGGTATCACCAAAATAGTCTCCAGAATCAAGAATAATTTGACGCACTTCTGCCATTGTCAAAGAAGGGAAGTATCCTTTCAACAATGCTGCTACTCCAGACACCATTGGTGCAGCCATTGATGTTCCAGCGATTGCTTTATATTCATTTTCTGGGAATGCGTTATAGATTTCAAATCCTGGAGCGAAGATATCTACTTCACATTTACCATAGTTTGAGAATCTTGCTGCTAATTCCTCATCATGAACACGTGTAGATGCTCCAATCGTCAACAAGTGTGTAAATGGTTTCTCTTGGAAATCATATTTCACTGCTGGGAAGTTTGGATTTAATGCCAAGTCTAAAGCTGAATTACCTGCAGCATGAACGAAAAGCACATCGTTTTCTTGCGCATACATAATTGCTTCATACACTGCATGTGGAAGGCTTGAATAAGATTTACCAAACGAACCGTTAATTACTTTTGCTCCGTTATCAACAGCATAGCGAATAGCCAAAGCGACATCTTTATCAAACTCATCTCCATCAGGAACTGCTCTTAAAGACATTAGTTTCACGTTATCTGCAACTCCGTCTCCACCTAATCCGTTTCCTCGAAGTGAAGCTACAATTCCACCAACGTGAGTTCCGTGCTCTGAGTCTGGTCCTTTCACATTATTGTTACCGTAGTTGGTATCAGTAATATCGTAAACATCATCCCCGATTAAAGACCTATCATCATAATCAGGATTATGGTGGTGATCAATCATTCCTTGAAGTTGCTCGATTTGTTCATTCAATGTTTCTTCTGTTAGTTCTCCAGAAAGAATTTGAAGACCTAACTGCTTCATTTGTTTTTCTTGAGCACCTTCAGCTTTCCATTTTTTCAAAGATTTCTCAGTTAACTCTTCAACGCCCATCATGTTGGCAATCATTTCTGGCAACATTGGCAGCATTTGGTCTTTCAACTGAGTGATTTGAGCAATATAGTTTCCATACTTTTCACGGTTCTCTTCTACTACGGCCTTTGTTTCAAGGTATAAAGCATAATCTTCTTTGTCTTCTGCTTTTACATCATCTGCTTCTACGTCCTCAAATCTTGGCTTTAATTCAGCATAGATTCTCGTTACATTTAAACGTGCAGGTCCTTGCATTTCTCCATCGGCATTTCCTAAAAAGTTCCAACCGTGAATGTCATCAATGTACCCGTTTCCATCATCATCAATTCCGTTTCCTGGAATTTCTCCTTTGTTTACCCAAATTACCCCCTGAAGATCTTCATGTTTTGTATCAATTCCAGAGTCAATGATTGCTACAATCACTGTATCAGGAGTGATTTTTTTCAGCTTTTTGTATGCTTTGTCTGTTGACATCCCCGTTTTCGAAGAGTTGTACCAATTTAAAACCTTCTTATCTACCTGTGCTGTTGCTGTAGAAAAGTAAGCTCCAATAAGTGCAGGCATTATAAGCCTTAAAAATATTTTTCTCATACTTGTTTTTATTTACACGTTGAATTTAACGCAAATGTTGAAATTATTTAACAATTTTACGATATTTATTGTTTGTACGACAAATTTCGTAAAATAATTGGTCAAATACATAAACAAATGGTGTTCCAAAAATACATATTATACTTAATACTCCTCTTGAGTCCTTGCACTTTATTTTCACAAAAACTGGGATTCAACAAGTTAATCAAAGAAGCCCCTGGAACAATCATGCCTTTTTCTTTAGAAAACAATACAAAAAACATCAATTTTCTAAGGTCTGAAGGAATAGAAATCAAAAAAACGACAGAAAATTGGCTCTATATTACGCAATCTCCTGAATGGGTATTCAAACAAATCAATGAGCACAATATTTCTGATTTTTATTTTGAATATGCTCCCCCAACACTTCTCGATGATTCTGTTCGTGTGATGCACAATGTTAATCAAGCCCACAACGGAATTCCTCCACTTCTCGAAGGCTATACTGGGAAAGGAGTAATTATCGGATTGGTCGATGCGGGATTAGACCACACCCATCCCGACTTTACAGACGCCAATGGTAAAAATCGCATTATTCGTTATTGGGACCAATCCATCACCAACCCTACAAACTCACCAGCCCCTTATAATTATGGTCAAATCTGGTACGAAGACCAAATTCAAGATGGTACCATTACGAGCACTGAAGAATCTGTTGGTCATGGAACTTCTGTTACAGGAATTTGTGCTGGAAATGGTTTGGCCAATGGTAAAAATAAAGGAATGGCGCCTGAAGCCGAAATCATTTTTATAGAAACCAACTTTAACTTACCCAACTGGACGCTTACCGTTGCAGATGCCTGCGATTATGTATTCAAAGTTGCTGATAGCTTAGGGAAACCAGCAGTAATCAATTTAAGTGTTGGAAGTTATTTGGGTAGTCATGACGGAAAAGACCCCGCGGGTGAATTCATGACCCAACTGGTTGAAGAAAAAAATGGAAGAATTATCATTGGCGCTGCTGGGAACTCTGGAAACAACGCCCCCTACCACGCGCAGCAAATCATGAACTCAACAGACACCAACTTTGTTTGGTTTGAAAACAATCCCTCTGGTAGTTTAGGAAACAATACCGTGTTTTTTGACCTATGGTCCGATATCAATGATGCTCAATTTCATTATTCTTTTGGTGCGAATAAAAACGCTCCTTCTTATTCAAATGTTGCAGAAACGCAATACAGATTTGCGCAATTAAATGTTGGCACTCCTATTTACGACACTTTATATAATCAAAATGGAGAGCGCATTGCAACCTTAGAGATTTACACCGAATATGTAGGAAGTAATTACCACATGCAAGGCTTTTTCTCTACAGTTGACTCTACTGATTATCTGATGCGTTTCAGCACAACGGGCAATGGGAAATACGACCTTTGGAGTGGTTATTCGTTTGGACTGAATACCATTGTCGCCAATCCACCTTCAGCAAGCGATTTTCCACCTATTGTAAATTATGTAATGCCGGACAGTTTGCAAAGTGTAGTCTCCTCATGGAATTGTTCGCCGAAAATACTTTCCGTAGCAAACCTAAGAGGAAGACAAGGTCATACTGATCACAATGGGAATTTCTACACCCCTTCAGATGTAACGCCAACAGGCAAAATAGCGCCTTCTTCTAGTCGAGGACCTTCACGTGGTGGAGTAACTAAGCCCGACATTAGTGCTGCAGGGGACGTTACTCTAGGAAGTGCCCCCATGTTTATGGTAGGCAATCCAGCATACAATGGATCATTAGACGAAGGAGGTTATCATTTAAGAAATGGAGGAACATCTATGGCCTCGCCAGTAGTTGCAGGAATTGCAGCGCTTTATCTTGAACGATGTCCAAACAGTTCAATTGATGATTTCAAAAATGACCTTTTCGGAACTGCTGAGAGTGATGTTTATACCGGAGCAACACCAAACAATCGATATGGATATGGAAAAATTAATGCTTTTGATTTACTGGTAAGTAGGAATGGAAACCTTCAGATTTTAGGAGACTCTGCAATTTGCCAAATGCCGGTTGAATTGACCACCAACATTCCTATGTTAAGCTATGAATGGTCGAACGGTTCCTTCGCACCAGAAGTTATTGTTCCTCAACCAGACACAATTTCTGTTTTTGGAAGAGATCTACAAGCTTGTAAAATTTATTCTGACACAGTCATAATTGTTCAAGGCAGTCCACTGGAGAATCCAAGCATCAATATTTCGGGAGATTCTTTAATTTCTAGCAGCGCTCCAAATTACCAATGGTATTTGAATGACACTCCAATTCCAGGAGCAACGCAACAAAGTTATACCCCGACAGAGATGGGTTATTACAGCGTGGCAATTCAAGGACCAGATAATTGTAAAAGCTTTTCCAATGCAATTGAATGGACTTTAAATGTTTCAAAAGAGCATCAATCCACACTGGTAATTTATCCAAATCCAGCCAATAACATCTTAAACATCAAGACCGAAGGAGAGTACCTACTTCAATTTGAAATTACCAATATTACCGGTCAAAAAGTAATGTCAAGCCCAATTCACGGGCAAAAACAAAATATTGACATCACCCATTTATCCAGTGGTGCTTACCTTATAAAGGTAGAATCGAACAAAGGAATAAAGGTCTTACCATTTTTTAAAGAATAGTAAAGCTACTTTTTAGTATATTCTTTCTATTTTTGACGTTCTAAAATAATAATAAATTATATGGATTTATCAGGAATAATCTCAATTTCAGGAAAGCCTGGATTATTTAAAGTAGTTGCCCAATCAAAGAATAACATTATCGTTGAGTCATTAATTGACAATAAGCGCATCCCTGCTTATTCAACTGATCGTATTTCAGCCTTAGAAGACATTAGTATTTATACTTACGAAGAAGATGTTCCTTTGAAAGAAGTATACACTAGTTTAGCTACCAAAGAAAATTGTGGTGAGGGACCTTCTCATAAAGAAAGCTTAAATAAATTATCAGCTTATTTAGAAGAAATTCTTCCTGATTATGATCAAGACCGTGTATATCCTTCTGACATTAAGAAATTATTCCAGTGGTATAACATTCTTCAGAAAGCGGGTTTAATTAAGTTGGAAGAAGAAAAAAAGGAAGAAGAACCTAAAGAGGAAGCTAAAAAAGAAGCTCCAAAGAAAAAAGCAACTGAAAAAGCAGCAGATAAAAAACCTGCAGCCAAAAAACCAGCGGCGAAAAAAGAAACGACTAAGAAAGCTGCTCCAAAAAAAGCATCAAAGAAAGAAGATAAAGAAAAGAAATAATCTTTTTATTCATAAGCATTTTAAATTTTACGTCCCGAGTTTTATTCGGGACGTAATCATTTTCAGAAAACAATATCACAATGAAAGTTACACGTCCAAAAAGAACATTTTTACCCGATAGTTTCAAAATAGATACTTGGGAGAATTTAGAGCCGTTTTTTATTGATTTAGAAAATCGCGCTATCGATACAAAAGAAGCGTTTGAAAAATGGATCAGTGACCAAAGTGAATTGGAAGCAGTGATTTCTGAAGATTTAGCGTGGCGCTATATTAAAATGACCATTGACACAAAGGATCAAGAATTAGCGGAAGCATATTCTTTTTTCGTTCAAGAAATTCAACCCAAACTTGAGCCTTTTTCCTTTCGTTTAAATAAAAAACTATCGGCTTCTCCATTCAAATCTGAATTTAAAGACGAAGCGTATAAAATCTACTTTAGAGGAATTGACACAGCGATTAAATTGTTTCGTGAAGAAAATATTCCATTAAATGCTGAGTTGGCGGAGAAAAGTCAAATTCATGGAGCAGTAAGTGGTGCGCAATCTATCGAACACGATGGAGAGAAAATGACCATGCAAAAAGCAAGTTCTTTATTAAAAGAAAACGACGAAACTTTACGTAAAACCATTTTTGAAAAAATGGCCAAACGTCGAGCTGAAGACACTGAACAATTGGACGATTTATATACTGAATTGATTCAATTGCGTCATAAAGTAGCCACCAATGCCGGTTATGACAACTTCCGCGATTACATGTTTGACGAACTCGGTCGCTTCGATTATACCAAAGAAGATTGTTTTGACTTTCACCAGTCTGTAAAAGATGAAATTGTGCCTTTGGTCAAGAAATTCAGTCAAAAAAAGGCAGAATTGATGGGTAAAGAGAAACTAAAACCATGGGACAGTCAGGTTGATCCATTGGGAAGAAAACCTTTGAAACCATTTAAAGACGGCAAAGAATTATTAGAGAAAACAACCCTTATTTTCGATAAAATCGATCCTTACTTTGGTGATTGTTTAAAAACCATGGATGCGATGGGTTACCTAGATTTAGATTCAAAAGACGGGAAATCTCCAGGAGGTTACAACTATCCTTTGTATGAAATTGGAGTTCCGTTTATTTTCATGAATTCTGTTGGTTCACAAAGAGATTTGATCACCATGATTCACGAAGGAGGACATGCCATTCAATCGTTTTTAACAAGAGATTTGGAGTTGACTTCTTTTAAAAGTTTCCCCTCAGAAATTGCTGAGTTAGCATCGATGAGTATGGAGCTTTTATCTATGGATTATTGGGATGAATTTTACGATAATCAGGAAGACTTAACCCGAGCGAAAATTGAACAACTGGAAACCGTTTTAGAAGTTCTTCCATGGGTAGCTACAATTGATGAATTCCAACATTGGATTTATGAAAATCCTACACATTCAAAAGATGAGCGTAAGGTAAAATGGATTTCTCTATTGGATGCATACGGAACAGGCGTTACGGATTGGACAGGCTATGAATCTGTTCGTGAATACTCTTGGCAACGTCAATTGCATCTATACGAAGTTCCCTTCTACTACATCGAATATGGAATGGCACAATTGGGTGCTTTAGCCGTTTGGAAAAACAGCAAGGAAGACTTCGAAAAAACAATAGCAGACTATAAAAGAGCTTTGGCTTTGGGGTATACAAAATCAATTCCGGGCGTTTACGAAGAGGCGAATATTACTTTTGATTTTTCGAAGAAAAACATTAAAGAATTGGCAGAGTTTGTTCAAGAAGAGTTGAAGGGGATGGAGGGTTAATTTTGTAACTCAAAAGTATTTTTTGTCTTAAGAAGCTAATTCATCGAATCGTTGGCAAGTATATACAATCGATTACTATTGCATAGTAACGCGGAGATTTTTGTAGTTGGGACATTATTAGCGGGTATTCGGGTAGACAATTAAAAGAGATTAGGGTGTGTACTTGTTGTGTTGTGAAATTGCTAGTATATGAGTGATAATATTATTTAAAAGATAAAATTATCTCAAAATATATCAATAAAGATATCTAAAGTTTAAAAACCAATAGAACATATAATTCTTTCATTACCAATTCATTAATCAATGACTCAAAATTGTCACATGACGTTTTTAACGGTAACAAGAAAAATCTACTGGTTTTTTATATAAAAGGAATTATATTAAGTTCGTTTAAGTGATGTTTACGAAAATGAAGTTTAATTCTTAAAATTGAAAATAAAGGACTGTAAATAATTTTTTTTAAACTAAAACAAACAAAACTAGATCATTTTGAAAGAATATAATTCAACAATTCTAATCGAAAATACACTCAATGAATAATAAAAACATATTTCTTAATCCAATACTAGTAATTATAGCATTAGCTTTTTGCCTTAGATCTTTAGGTCAATCTAACACCGTCGAATTTAGATATCCCCTAGTAAAACTGCATGATATTGAACAAATTGATTCAATTTACAACTTAGCATTGAGTGTTTCTAAATCGGATAAGAATTATAAAAAAGCGCTTTTATTCCGAAACGAAAATGGGTGGGATTTAAACAAGGTAGAACAACTGAAATTAGATATACCCGAAATATTAAAACAAGAGGAGTTTTCTCAAATAATGTCTTACCTAGAAATTTTTAAACCTTTCAGAAGCGATCCAAGCAAATGGGAACTGTATCTTGAGATTTGTGAAGAATTATTGTCCGAATTCGAGAAAGGAACAATTGAATACACAGAAATATTGGGTGTTAAATCAATAATCGTTCTATTCGCAAATAAAAATGAAATGGCACTTAAAGTACTTCCAGAACTTTTAGATGAGTTACCTAAGAATACCGATAGTTATTTTTCAATTCTTTTTCATTATGGTACGATACAATCAATAGGTGATGAAGATGCGGCTATTACCACGTTTGAATATGGTTATAAAAAAAGTGTGAACAGTACAAGGCATTTAGACTTCGCAATGTCACTAATCAATCTATATTCACTACATAAAAAATATGACAATATAATTGAGGAAAAAGCCTACATAGCAACACAAAAAACGGGAATTCTATTGTATTTCCTTGGGGAAGCCTATTTAAGAAAAGAAAACTATGATCTTGCATTAAGGTATTTTAATAGGTATATGTCTCATTTTAAAGAAACAGAAGACGCCCCCTATCTTGTAATAAAATCTGGAATTATCGATCATCCAGTAAGACCTGAACACCTGTTTGTTTTAGCTGAATTCTATTCAGAAGTAGACAGCGAAAAATCCTGCAAGTGCTATGGCTACATTCAGAAAATGATATCTCAGCCTAGAGACGATCAATTTTACCAGAATAAATTAGCTACCATGGAAGAAGGAGTTGGAAAAGATATGTCTATAAAGAAATATGAAGAATACAAGAGTTATTTAGATGACATATTGAAAAAAGCGAATAAGAATCTGAAGTTGTGTAAGTAGCATTATGTATCTCAAGTATTAACTCAAAGTCAGAAAAAATAAAATGGATTTCGCTGTTGGATGCATACGGAACTGGAGTTACAGATTGTACAGGTTATGAATCTGTTCGTGAATACTCTTGGCAACGTCAATTGCACCTATATGAAGTGCCTTTCTACTACATCGAATACGGAATGGCGCAATTGGGAGCATTGGCCGTTTGGAAAAACAGCAAAGACGATTTTAAAAAGACCATCTCAGCTTATAAAAAAGCATTGGCTTTAGGATACACCAAATCAATACCTGGCGTTTACGAAACGGCAAACATTACCTTTGACTTCTCAAAAAAGAACATCAAAGCATTGGCTGAATTTGTTGAAGAAGAGCTGAAGGACTTGGAGGATTAACAACGAAGTTTAAAATTGGATTGAGAGATCTTTTTGTTTTATCAGTTTAATCGAAGGTAAGTGTTTGTAAATGCTTGTTATCGGATATCGACAAGGAGGTTTTTTTTGTGATTGGGCCTGTAACTGCTCTCACTTTAGAGGGTTAGAAGGGCGAAGTGCTTGAAATTAATGTTATATTTGGTAAAAAGATATAGGCGATATATGCGTAATTGCGTATAGCCAATTGTTGAACTAAACCGATTTGAAAATCGGTAATTTCCCATACTCACCTCATTGACATAAATTTATGGAAGTATTAATCCATAAAATTTATCAAAA
>NZ_CANNGT010000018.1 GCF_947504225.1 Brumimicrobium ulvae
TCCATAAATTTATGTCAATGGGGTGAGTATGGGAAATTACCGATTTTCAAATCGGTTTAGTTCAACTTTTTATATATCCAATCAATCCGCACAATATCCTCTAAACCAAGAAATAATATACAGTTTTACTGAATAATATATTGTAAAGCTAATGAAACATTTCTATTTTACAAATCGTCAAATGGACTATGATTGTTTTCTACGCTGCTAGGCAGAATCTACACAATTTTCTCCCTCTCTCCACCATCTCATGCATTTGCGTCCTCCCAAACTGATAAAAGTAAGTTATTCCTAAAGATTCTTTTTCACTTACATATCCTTCTCGCTCAACGGAAATTATAAAATAAACCCTATTTTCGCTTTTAGAAATGGCAACGATACATAAGCAAATAACACAATGGAGAGATGGACTTTTAGCGCCGAATCAAAATGATGTGTTGTTGACTTTGATTCCAGAGAAAAACGCTATTTCTATTGCTGATTTTTATAAGGAAGAGGGAATATTTTCAATTGAAGAAAGTGCTTTTCTAAAGAAATGTTTAAAACAGCATCAACAGCACTTTAAAGAAACGGGATCTCCAATTTTTGGAATCGCACAAGACAAATTCAATTTTGAAATAGAAGGAAAGATGTATCAAATGCCTTTTCTTTTGGCGGATGCTTCGATTCAAAAAAATAGATTCAACTCTACTTTTGAAATAGAGCAAATTGAAGACTTTTACATCAACCCTTTACTGTTGAAGGTATTAAATCTGGAGGTTTTACCCGAAAACACAACAGAAGCAATTGATGAATTGCAAAGTCTAGGCTTAAAGGTAGAACTTGAAAATGGGATTTGGGCTGCAAACTTTCACCCGCATCGTTTTGTCTTGCAAAAAGAACTGGATGCTGTTCTAGAAGCTCCACAGTTGAGCGAATCCTTAAAAAGTCTGTTTGGTGAAGAAAATGAAAATACTCCTCTGGAAATTTCTGAACATTTTCTGTTCCCTGCCGACGAAAGTCAACGCCTTGCAATTGAAAAATCAAAAGACAATCATTTAGTCATTCAAGGTCCTCCAGGAACAGGTAAATCTCAAGTCATTGCAAACTTGATTGGGAAAGCGTTGGGAAGTAATAAAAACGCATTGCTTGTCGCTGAGAAATCAGTAGCGCTACAAGTGATTTATGACCAACTGAAGAAGAAAGAACTTCACCATTTCTGTGTGCTTTATCACCATGAGTTAAAGTCAAAACATTTTGTTCGTTCGCTGCAGAATACTTGGAAATACTTGGAAACAATTCCTAAAAAACATGTGGTTGTCGGACAACAATCAGAGCTGCTTCAACAAAGTTTGGATTTAACACTTGACCGTTTACGTCAACATGATTTGATTGGCGGCATTTCTTTTAATGCGTTTAAAAAAGGGTTTACACCGAATGAAAAAGCACGCTATTTATCAAAAAAACCAAGTGTTTTAGAATGGGTAAAAGACAAAATCATTTTAAAGCAATTAGAAAATAATGACTTCCCTATTTTCGGAAGTTGGAGCAAACTAAAAACGGAACAAAACTCCATTCATTCAATTGAAGAAGCAATGAATAAAGCACTTCAATTGCTTCAAAATATTTCGAATAACAACTTGAATTGCACCGAACTTCAGAAATCCATCAAGCTTAGTGGATTGGTCTCTTTGTTTTATTACAATGATCAAGCACTTCCCATTGATTTATTTGAAGAAGACAGCAATAAACAAAAGCAATTTTTAAAATTATTCAAGGAATTAAAAACATTAACAGAAAAAGAAGAACTTTTAAAACATGAAGAAGCCCATTGGAACAAAAGTTTTAGTCTTTCGGAACTACAAGAATTTCTTGCCGCAGTGGCTTCCACAACAAGGTTCAGCTTGAAACATTGGCGAACGAAAAATAAGGTTTTTAAATACACTGATTTGAATTTGCTTGAAGCGAAAAAGGCATTAGAAAATTTGGTGGAATTAAACACGACAAGAAGAGATCTCATCAATACTAAAGAAAAGCTACGAAAACTTGATATTCCTGAAGAAATCCCTGTTTTAGAACACATTCATTTTGCAATTACCCGCTTAAATTCTGTGGACAATAATGAAGTGCAGTCTTTATTTAAGATGTCGAAGGAGGAACGTTTAGCGATCAAGAATAGTGTTTCAATTCATACTGAAATCAGTCAATTACTGCGTACTTACTTCAATTTAGACGAAAAAGAACCGATTCAAAAGCAAATCCAAGAACTCAAGGAGGTTCTTCCACAATTGGTTGAAAATTCAGCGCGAATTGAAAGCATTAGCAACCTGACGAAGTATGTATTGAGCAAAACCCAATCATTAAAAGAAGCGGAAGAAGTAATTTACAATTCACATTGGAAAGATTTCAAAGGTAGGTTTCCATCTCTGGCGGAGATTAACGGATCAGTTTTAAGTTCAAAAATAGAAGAATGTATTACTACTTTCGATAAAGAAAGTGAGGAATTTAGCCTTTCAATTGCACAGCAGATCAAAACAAAGTTTGAAGAATATCACACCCTTTTGCAAACACCTGCAAACAAACTCAGTCAGGAGGAAAAAGCATTAAAAAAGAACTTACGCAAAGGAAAATCTATTCTTGTAAAGGCTTTTGAGAAGAAACGCGTGTTTCCAAGTGTTCGAGAATTATTAGAAAGTGAAGCCAAATTATGGATTCAGTTATTACATCCTGTTTTTCTTTGCAGTCCATACAGCGTAGCGAAAAGTTTACCCATCGATTTTTCTTTTGATTTAGCCGTTTTTGATGAGGCCAGTCAGATTCCATTGAGTCATATTGTAGGAAGTGTACAGCGTTCAAAACGCATTGTCATTTCTGGGGATCAGCAACAAATGGCACCTCAGTTTTATTTTCAGAAGAAAGACCACCAACAGGCAGATGCACTTCATCATGCGAGTTTTTATTGGGAGAATTCACTTTTAACGCATCATTACCGTTCGGTTCATCCGCGTTTAATTGCTTTTAGTAATCAATATTTCTACGAAAATAAACTAAAAACGTTCCCGACAGTAAATCCTCAAAATCCCATTGAGTTGATTACCACTGACGGTGTTTTTAATGAACGTTCGAACGAAAAAGAAGCGCGAATTGTTGCGGAGATCGTTATTGAAAAAATAAAAAATAAAGCATTTGATTTTGGATTGGTGGCGTTTAGTCAGACGCAGTTAAGTTCAATTTTAGAAAAAATTCCGACAAAGTATCTTGACCAACTTGCGGATAAGGACGCTGTTTTTATTCAGTCTTTGGAAAACGTTCAAGGAGATCAGTGTGAGCATTTAATCATCAGTTTGGGTTATGCAAAGAATGAAAACGGAGATTTCCACATGCGTTTTGGGCCATTAAATCAAGAGCAAGGTCACCGAAGGTTAAACGTGCTAATGTCTCGGGCGATTGCAAAGATTACTTTTGTACGTAGTGTAACTTCAGATGATTTTGCTATTTCGGCGAATGAAGGCGTGGAAAGTTTAAGAAAATTGATGTTGTTTTTGGAAGAAGAACATGATGAAGCTCTTGAAAACAGTTTACCTGTTGGAATTCGTCAAAAAGGTCTGCAATTAGAAGTTTCAGACGTATCAAAAACTTTTCAAAGTGGTCAGGCGGTCATTGATTTTTATCGGACAACGGTGAGTAGAGGTTGGAAAGTGGGATTTGTGGTGTAAGTAGGACGCAATGGCACGTTGATGACACGGATGTTTACGGATTTTTTTAACCGCAAAGTCAACAGAGGTTGCGCAAAGTTGCGCAGAGAGTAAAGCACCTATTTAGGGAAGCACATAATTCGTAATTAGCTTCGCTGAGGGCTAAAGTCGTTCATAATTCCCCAATTCGTAATTATTAAATCGATAGCGTTAATGGCACGTTGATGACACAGATGCTTACGGATTTTTTTTAACCGCAAAGTCAACAGAGGTTGCGCAAAGTTGCGCAGAGAGTAAAGTACTTATTTAGGGAAGTACAAATTAAGAATATTAACCAAAACGGTCAACGCTATTTAGGGAAGTACAAAGTACATCATTCATAACTCATAATTCATAATTCATATCATAATTCATAATTCATAACTCTCCCTCAACAAAACCACAAACTCCTCCATTTCTTCTAAATTCCAATGCGCAAACCCCAATCGAAGTGCTGTAAGTTTTTGATTCTGATACATGCAAATACGTGGTAAAAACACGTCTCTTGATTTCAATTCTTGTCGGAGTTTAGTTAAAGAAACTGATTCTTGAAATTCTATCCAGAAAGCAAAACCATTACTCGGTCGTTCAAATTTGATTTCATCTTCAAAATAGTGTCTTAATAAAGCTTCGAAATGCAACATTCTTTCTTTATACACCTTTAACGCCTTCTTTTGATAACGAAAAAAATCACCTTCATTGATCATTTCACCCAGAGCTTGCTCCAGCACAAAATTCCCTTGAGGATTTAATAAAGAAACATGCTTTTTTGATTCTGCAATAAAATCTGGTGGCGCCATCATAAAACTCAATTGAAAAGTAGGATGCAGATTTTTTCCTATCGACCCCAAATGAATAATTCTTCCTGAAATATTGTTTGTTGCCATAGGTAAACTCACTTCTTTTAGATAGTTAAACTCAAAATCTTCACTGTCTTCAATAATGATAAAATCATATTCTTCAGCCAAATTAACGAGCTCTTTTCTTCGTACTTTAGACAACACTGAAGTTGTTGGATAATTCTGTTGCGGATTCAAATAAACACAGCGAATCTGGCCTTTCCTAAAATTCGTCTTGATATAACCAACATCAATTCCATCACTATCAAGCGGTACAGTTTTGATTCTTATTTTTTCTTGATTAAAAACCATATTCAACGAAAACAGACTCAATTCTCCAACCAGAACAAGGTCATTTTCTTTAAATAATGTTTTTGCTAACGTGTAGAAAGGCATCTCTCTACTTTTCGCGCTGAGTAAATGAGCTGAGGAGATGTGAAAACCCCTTGTTAAATTCAAGTAATAACTCAACTGTTCTTTAAAGAAATCATTCTCTTGCACCGCATAATTCCCAATATTGCTTTGAATGTTTCTTCGTTTTAAAGCGCCCGTATAGAAACGAGATAATTCTTGTGTTTTTATGATTCTATAATCCGGCTGACCGTCATTACAAACAAAACGGCTTTCCCTTTTTTCAAATGGAGAAGAAAGTACAAAAGAAGTGTTGAAAGAAAATCCTGCTTTATGCGAAGTTTTCGTTGAGTTAATGACTGAACCATCGTCTTTTTGGGATTTTAAAGTCGGATTTTGAACAAAAGCCCCTACTCTAGCACGTATTTCTATCCAATTCTGCGCCTCTAACTCGTCAAAAGCTGCGACAATTGTTTTTCGGTGTACGCCTAATTCTTCACTCCAAACACGTGTGCCAGGCAACTTAAATCCATTGGGAATCAGACCACGCTGAACAGCATTTATGAATTGATATGCAATTTGAAGATAAAGTGGATCTGACTTTCTTCTGTCTATGCGAATAAATTGAGTAATTGAAATCAAATCTGGACTACTTAGCGTTTTAAAACTGGACTACTTTTAAAAACACAAATATAGCACCTTTGCAGCGAAATTTTGAAAAAATCAAATTACAAAACTATAATAATGAAGAAAATCATTGCATTTAGCGTCTTTTCATTGGCCATTGGAGGTACTTTTTCACAAAAAGACACAACAGTTTATGAAGAAATCATCATTCAAAGAAATCGATTAGAAATTCCATTTAGTCAAGCCACAAGAAATGTAGACATTCTCACCGCTGAGGAAATTAAAAAACTCCCTGTTCGAACAGTTAACGAACTACTTGCCTATGTTGGAGGAGTTGATATCCGTCAGCGCGGACCTTTTGGAAACCAAGCAGACATTAGCATTGATGGAGGTTCTTTTGAGCAAACTCTCGTTCTTATTAATGGAGTGAAGTTACTCGATGCACAAACGGCCCACAACATGATGAACATTCCCGTTCCTTTGGAAGCGATTCAACAAATCGAAGTTTTAAAAGGACCAGCAGCTAGGGTTTACGGCATAAACGCTCTCACTGGAGCAATCAACATCGTGACAAAAGATTCAGGCTCATCTTTCGTGGCCGTCAACACCTATGCTGGTTCTTCATTTCAGGAAAAGGAAGATGGAGATGGAGACGGAATTTATGGTGGAGGTGGAATTCAACTCACTGGAAATTTCAGTACAGAAAAACAAAATCACTTGGTTTCTCTCAGCCAAGACCTATACAACGGTCAACGCTATAACACAGCACAAAGTAATACCCGTTTATTCTACGCTGGAAATCACAAAGTCAACAAGCAACATTCCTTGCAATGGATGGGAGGATATACTTATAATGATTTTGGAGCCAATGGATTTTATGCAGCACCTGGAGACATCAACTCCAACGAAATTGTAGAAACAGCATTGTTTAGTGTGTCTTCTTCTCATCAATTCGGACGCTTTAAAATTTCACCAAGAATTAGCAACCGTTATAACGAAGATGATTATCGTTATTTAGGAAAAGACATTGATATCGCACGTTCAAAACACTATGCCAATGCATTAATGGCAGAATTGAATACGAGTCTTGAAACTACAATTGGTGATTTTGGTTTAGGATGGGAGTCACGTTTTGATGAGATCAACAGTTCAAATATTGGTCAACACCAACGCGACAATCATGGTATATCTGCCGAATACAAAGGCGTATTCTGGAGAAAATTAATTGCTTCTGCTGGAATTTACGTTAATTACAACACAGATTATGATTGGCAAGTTTATCCAGGAGTAGATTTAGCGTACCGCTTCACGCCACATTGGAAACTATCAGCAAGTGCTGGTTCGGGACAAAGAATTCCTTCTTTTACGGATTTATACTTAAATCAATTGCCAGGTAATGTGGGGAATCCAAACATAAAACCAGAAGATGCTTGGGCCTACGAAGCGAATTTGCGTTATTCTAAAAAGTCCTTAAAAGTGCAGGTTGGATATTTTTACCGATCAATAACAGATTACATTGATTGGGTCAGAGATTTGCCAACGCTACCTTATTCACCTGTGAATATTGGTGAGAATTTGGTACATGGAGTTTCTGCAAATGTTTCTCAACAATTTGAGATTAAAAATAATCACAAATTGGGTTATAAAATCAGTTATAATTATTTAAAACCAAGCTACAAAGCCAAAGAAGACATTCAGTCAAAATACGTTTTAGAATCATTGCGTAATCAACTTATTGTAGGTTTGAACTATGGTTATAAAGACTTCTCGATTCAAGTAACTAATCGTTTTATTGAAAGAGAGTTGAATGATCCTTATAATTTGTTGAGTGTTCGCATCAACTATGACATTAAAAGTTTTTCGATATATGTCGATGCTAGTAATATTCTCAATGAGAAGTATGTAGAAGCGGGAGCAGTTCCGATGCCACCAAGTTGGTTTACTTTGGGCGTGAGGTATATATGGAAGAAGTAAGTTGAAGCTTGTCGGCTTGTAGTTGAAGCAAGGATGAGCTGCCCTTTCAGGGCGCTGGAGCACTTGAAGCTTGTTCCAACCCAAGGTGTTGCCTTGGGTTGGAACAAGTTGCCCCTTCAGGGCGGAGTCGTGAGCAAGAACAATATAAGTGACATACTAAATACAGACTGAAAACCTAGATTAACTCAGCAGAATACAACACGTCCTGCTGAAATGTTTGTTGTTGGACCAAAGGCAAATTACTTACTCAGGGCAAGATGTAAACAAAGTAACAAAAGTAGTCCCAGCGTGCAGGCTGAAAGCCTAGCTTAATTCAGAAGGAGGCAACGCGCCCTGCTGAATTAAGAAACCGTTTTTCCGCGCCCTGAAGGGGCAGCTCAATACAACGCGCAATCAAAAACAAGTTCCAAAGAACCTTCATTTTCATCATCTACATCCCTGATCACACTCCTTTCTTTTCCTTTCAAAACTTACCTCATTATGGGTTTGAACAAGTTGCCCCTTCAGGGCGGAGTCGTGAGCAAGAACAATATAAGTGACATACTAAATACAGACTGAAAACCTAGATTAACTCAGCAAAATACAACACGTCCTGCTGAAATGTTTGTTGTTGGACCAAAGGCAAACTGCCTCCTCAGGGCAAGATGTAAACAAAGCAACAAAAGTAATCCCAGCGTGCAGGCTGAAAGCCTAGCTTAATTCAGCAGGAGGCAACGCGCCCTGCTGAATTACGAAACCGTTTCAGCGCCCTGAAGGGGCAGCTCAATACAACGCGCAATCAAAAACAAGTTCCAAAGAACCGTCATTTTCATCATCCACATCCCCGATCACGCTCCTTTCTTTTCCTTTCAAAACTTATCCAATATTCACCATAAATTCCTTACCTTCGAAGCAAAATTTTGAATATGGAAAAGGCAGATTGGAAAACAGCAAAAGAATACGAAGACATCACTTATAAAAAATCAAACGGTGTAGCAAGAATTGCATTTAACCGTCCTGATGTAAGAAATGCATTCAGACCCAAAACAACAGCTGAACTATACGATGCTTTCTACGACGCACAAGAAGACACTTCAATTGGAGTTGTTTTATTGTCTGCCGAAGGCCCCAGTAGTAAGGATGGTGTTTATTCATTCTGTTCTGGAGGAGATCAAAAAGCAAGAGGTCACCAAGGTTATGTTGGGGAAGACGGAATGCACCGATTAAACATATTGGAAGTACAACGATTAATTCGTTTTATGCCGAAAGTAGTAATCGCAGTGGTACCAGGTTGGGCCGTTGGTGGCGGACATTCATTACACGTGGTTTGCGATATGACTTTAGCAAGTAAGGAGCATGCCATCTTCAAACAAACAGATGCTGATGTTACAAGTTTTGACGGAGGTTACGGTTCTGCTTATCTTGCCAAAATGGTCGGTCAGAAAAAGGCCCGTGAAATTTTCTTCTTAGGTCGTAATTATACAGCCCAAGACGCGGTAGATATGGGAATGGTAAATGCTGCTATTCCACATGCTGAATTAGAAGACACAGCCTATGAATGGGCACAAGAAATATTGGAGAAATCACCAACATCTATCAAAATGTTGAAGTTTGCCATGAACTTAACTGATGACGGAATGGTTGGTCAACAGGTATTTGCTGGAGAAGCAACGCGTTTGGCCTATATGACTGAAGAAGCCAAAGAAGGTAGGAATGCATTTTTAGAAAAGCGCAAACCGAACTTTAAGGACATCAAATGGATTCCTTAATCCTTTTATACATTTCCTTTTAAGCACAATACCGATAATTCATTCGGTATAAAACAAAACAATGAGCAAATTAAAAAAAGCCTTTATCCAAAGATTTGGTGAGAATCGTGTAAGTGATTACCCATCTCAAGATGGTGACTATATCGATCTGTTAAAGATAGAGGTCGAGAAGAAGTTTCCGTTAACAATATTGTGTACAAACGGTCTATCCCTTTATAACATGCCTGTACCAGAACGGTACAAAGGCTTGGAAAACAACGAAATATTCTTCTGCTTACCAGGATATTGGGACTTAGAGGACAAAGATAACCCGAACATGAATTGGCCATTAAAGGTCATTCAAAAACTTGCTGAAAACGTAATGGAAAACCAGCTATGGTATGGTCCTGGTCATACCATTGCAAATGGAAACCCATCGACGCAAATTTCGGAAACCATGAAGCAAGATAATTTTTTATTGGCCGAACCCATTGTTTTAGAAGATTTATTTGCTCCCTTAAAAGTAGGAGATAAAGAAGTTCGTTTTTTAGCGATTATCCCTATTTACCATAGAGAGTTTGAGCGTAAAATGCACGAAGGCTATCCAAAATGGATTAAAAAGTTCAGGGCAAGAAATGGAAATGAAATTCTTGATGACTATAGACATTCCATCTATAAGAGTCGTTGGAAGTTATTTTAATCATAAAAAAAGGGTGATGCCGGTGTTACCCTTTTTTTACCTTCATCCAAGAATATTTTAAAATCATCCTTCATTATAGGCTTCATTAATTTCCGTGATGTAACCCAACACTTCATCACGTCCCATCGCAGAAACACTAGAAGTCACAAAGTGAGGAGGCATTTCATCCCAATATTTCAGCATTTCTCTTTTATATGCCGCAAGATTCTTTTGCAGGGCAACTTTCGAAAGTTTATCAGTTTTAGTAAACACCATTGAAAAAGGCAACCCCACTTCTCCGCACCAAGACATAAACTCTACGTCGATTTTTTGTGGCTCCAATCGACTATCTAATAAAATGAAAGTATTCAATAAATTTTCACGCGTCAGCAAATATTCTTCAATAAAAGCACCCCATTTTTTTCTGTTGGACTTTGAGGTTTTGGCATAACCATAACCAGGTAAATCGACCAAAAACCATTCACCATTGATTAAGAAGTGATTAATCAACTGTGTTTTCCCAGGCTTCCCAGATGTTTTTGCTAATTTCTTATGGTTTGTAAGCATATTAATAAGAGAAGACTTCCCAACATTAGAACGTCCAATAAACGCATATTCAGGTTTATTTGGTTGAGGACATTTATCTACCTCTGTGTTACTAATTACGAACTCTGCGGAATGAATCACCATAGCTTTACTTTTTCACAAAGTTATTTTTTTAAAAACAGCAAAGGTCAAAATAATGTTGAAAATCAATATTTTTTCTATCTTTAGCCGACGCTACAAGCGTAAATAATTAAAAATATTGCCGTTAAGGCGCTAAAAACAAGTAATCTTCGGGTGAAAACAGTTGGTCAATAGATAATTTTATGATTAAATTTTGATATTCAAAACATAAATTATTTCTTTGCAGGCTGAATTAACCCTTTAAAATTAGGAAAAATGTCTGATATCAAATCAAGAGTTGTATCAATTATTATTGATAAGTTGGGTGTAGAAGAAGCAGAAGTAACAACAGAAGCTTCATTTACAAATGATCTAGGAGCAGATTCACTGGATACAGTTGAATTAATTATGGAATTCGAAAAAGAATTTAACATTGCTATCCCAGATGACCAAGCAGAAAACATTCAAACTGTAGGTCAAGCAGTTACTTACATTGAAGAAAACGCAAAGTAAGACTTTAACAAACAAGCAACACATTGCATTTTATAATTTTAGATTAAATTCATGGAACTAAAACGAGTTGTTGTAACAGGACTAGGAGCACTAACACCGATAGGGAACACCTTAGAGGAGTATTGGAATGGATTAATTTCCGGAAAAAGCGGTGCTGCGCCTATCCAACAATTTGATGCGTCCAAATTTAAAACGCAATTCGCTTGTGAGATAAAGAACTTCAATGTAAATGATTTCATTGACAGAAAAGATGCTAGAAAATTAGATAAATTTTCTCAATATGCCATGGTTTCCGCTTCGGAAGCCATGGCTGATTCTCAGTTAATGGAATCAGAACCAAACACTGATAGAATTGGTGTAATATGGGGGTCTGGAATTGGTGGTTTAAAATCACTAGAGGATGAACATACTGCCTTTTTAGAAGGAGATGGAACACCAAAATTCAACCCTTTCTTTATTCCAAAAATGATTGCTGATATTGCCGCAGGTCATATCTCAATCAAATACGGTTTACGTGGTCCAAATTATGTGACTGTTTCCGCTTGTGCTTCTGCAACCAATGCAATTATTGATGCTTACAACCTTATTCGTTTAGGTAAGGCAGATGCGATTGTTACTGGTGGATCTGAAGCAGCTGTTACGGTTATGGGTGTTGGAGGATTCAATGGCCTACGTGCATTATCCATGCGTAATGACTCTCCCGAAACAGCTTCTCGTCCTTTCGATAAAGACAGAGATGGATTTGTATTAGGAGAAGGTGCTGGTGCATTAATTTTGGAAGATTATGACCACGCCATCAAACGTGGTGCAAAAATTTATGCGGAAGTAGCTGGTGGTGGAATGTCTAGTGACGCTTACCACATTACCGCGCCACATCCAGACGGAATTGGTGCTAGAAACGTAATGATTGAAGCATTGAAAGATGCTGAATTAAAGCCAGAAGACGTTGATTATGTAAACGTTCATGGTACATCTACTCCACTCGGAGATATTGCAGAAACCAAAGCAATTAAGCATGTTTTTGGTGAAAATGCATACAATTTAAATATCTCTTCTACGAAATCTATGACAGGACACCTTCTTGGTGCTGCTGGTGCAATTGAAGCGATTGCTTGTATCATGGCGGTGAAAAACGATATCGTTCCCCCAACAATCAATCATTTTACGGATGATCCAGAAATTGACAACAAGCTCAACTTCACTTTTAATGAAGCGCAAAAACGCACCGTAAACGTTGCGTTATCAAATACATTTGGTTTTGGAGGTCACAATACCTCAGCAATATTCAAGAAGTTAAAGTAAAGTGTTTTGAAACGATGGTTTTCATTCCGCTCGCGTCCTAAAAGCAAAGACGATCTTAAACTCATTCGGTTTTTAATCAAAAACTTTGGGTACAGACCCAATAATCTTTCGTATTTTAAAACCGCTCTTACCCATAAATCTATTGCCAACATCTCAAAAGGAATGGTTTCAAATGAACGATTGGAGTTCCTCGGAGACACAGTTTTAGATGCCGTTATAGCAGATTATTTGTACCACAAGTTTCCAGATGAAGACGAAGGTTATCTAACTAAGCTTAAATCGAAAATTGTTAGCCGAAAAACACTAGCTTCAATTGCCGAATCCATTCATTTATCTGATTACATACTCTACCAGAAAGGAAGAAGCATTCGTGTGTCAACACTAGAAGGAAATGCTTTTGAAGCATTAATTGGAGCAATTTATTTGGACGCTGGCTACGAAGCTGTTAAGAAATCCGTTTTTCACACCACACTCCGATTACACATTGACCTCCCCAATTTACTTGAAAAGGAAATCGATTTTAAAAGTAAATTATTTATCTGGTCGCAAAAAAACAAACTCAACATTGAATTCAAATCAATACGAGAAGAACTTGTGAATGAAAAGTGGCATTACGAAGTTGAAGTCTATATCAACTCTAATCCTTACGGCCGTGGTGTTGGTGAATCTAAAAAAATTGCTGAACAAGCAGCTTCTAAAGAAACACTTCACTTAATTGGCACATAATTATTCCCACCCTAACTTATTTAAAGTGAGTGGCTTTTGGTTCGGCCGGTTGACTCCTCACAAAGATAGAACGCCAATATACTTGTAACTAGATAATTTATCATTAGTTTTACTAACTTCAAATGCAATATTCACTACTATGATTACCAAATCAATGAGGCACCTGCACCTATTTCTATTCGTACTTCCCTTCACTATTTATAGTCAAGAGACCGATTTTAATAATTTCAAGACCACTAAAGCTGTTGGCGAACCGCCTAGTATTTTTACAGCGTCCTTCCAAGAACGCGTTGAAGACCGTAAAGGCAAAATTACAGAAGTCAGCGATGAGCATATCGATAATTATGCGATGCGCACAACTTATTCACTCAACAACATTCTAAAAACAGGTTATGTATTGTATGGTGATCCCATGACGCTTTACATCCAAAAAATTGCAGCAAACTTATTAAAAAACGAGCCTTCATTAAAAGATGAACTTCAATTTTATGTCATCAAAAACAACATCACCAATGCGCTATGTACGGACCCTGGGGTGATTTTTATTACAACTGGACTCATTGCACAAGTTGAAAACGAGGCCCAATTAGCCTATATTATTGCACACGAAATCGTTCACTATCAAGAAAAACACATTCAAAAGTCCTTTACTTTTGCCAATGAAACTGACTATGACGCCCGTTCGTCTTACCAAGAAATGGTAGTCCTTTCAAAAGAACACGAATTTGAAGCAGATGTTAAAGCCTTAAAACTATATCATGCAGCAGGATATTCTGAAAAAGAGATAAATACTGTTTTTGACGTTTTAATGTATTCCTATCTGACATTTGATGAAATTGAAATCGACAGCACCTTTTTTGAAGACCCGAATACTTATATACCCCGTTCTTATTTTCCAGAAAAAGCCAATCCCATCTTAGCATTTGAAGATTACGACGACTCTAAAAGTACGCATCCTAATATTCGTAAAAGAAAAGATGCGATTGCAACGGAATTGAGAAAATACGATCATTGGAAAGACAATAAAAACTTTATTAGTTTAGAAGAATTCAATCACGTTCAAAACATAGCGAGATTTGAAACACTGCGAGAAAACGTCATTTTAGCCAATTATTTAGAGGCCTTATATGAGGTCTATATTCTCGAAAAACAATTCCCTAATAACACCTATCTTCAAACCATGAAGGCGGTTGTGTGGTCCAAAATGAATCAGACCTCACTTTCAGGGAAAAAGAACACCTTCTTAAAAAACGCTAAAGAGAAAGAAGGTTCAATTTCTGTGCTTTACGAACTTTTCAAAAACTTTAGTCGAAAAGAACTGGCGATTTTAACCGTTAGGCAATTAGAAGACATCCACCAAAACAATCCAACATCAGAATATATTGAAGAGTTAAGGAATGAGAGTTTTAAAAGCCTTGCACATCTAAGAAGATTTGAAATTAACAGATTGGAGAAAATAAGTTTCAATGACGCTTTAGAACTAAGAGAAAATGTCGATACAACAACCATAAGCGATACAGTAGACATTGAAGGAGAAACGAAATACGACAGAATTCGAAGGATTCGTGCAGCACAAAGCTCTTCTCAAAGCTTAGCTGAATTAGTCGATGAGAATTTCGCTGATTTCTTACTACATGACTTGGTGGCAAACAGAACATTCAACGACTTGTATGAAGAAGAAAAGAAATCAATTGAAGAAGCAAAAAAAGAGGAAGAAGAAGAGGAAATCAAGAAAAAGAAAGGACCTGAATTAGAAGGTGATATCATTTTACTGAATCCATATTTAATTGCATCACATCGTACAAGAGGTTTTGATTTAGAAAACACTTTAACCTTCCATAGTATGATATCAGAAAGCTTTGAAGAACAGATTGCAGGTCGAGAATTACACAATATCTCGGTTGCCTATTCAAATCAATTTACAACTGAGCGCTATAATGAAGCGAGTATTCTAACAGACTACGTACTTCAAATAGTACAATCTGAAAACACCGACTTCAAATTCATTAATGTTGATCGAGAGGAACTCAGCGATATAGTCAGCCTACACAACAACCCCTACTTGCTTTTGATTTCAGGTAGAGCAAAGCGTTTATCCAGAACGAAAAACTCTTTAACCGCCAATATTCAATACATTGAATTAGCAACAGGAAAGGTGGTAGACCAAAGCTACTACTCAGTTGGCTTAAAAATAAGAAAAGCCTCAGTTGGAGGTTTAGTATTCCAAGCACTTTCAAAATTTTAAATGAAAACCATGAGGAATTTATATCCCTACATTTTGACTTTTGTCATAATCAGCACCGCTTTTTATAACCAAGCGCAAAATTCATATTTTTTTAACCAAAGAAATATATTTACAGTCAACGCTAGTTATAACCCACGTTTAGTTCCTATATTAAGAGATAATTCCTTCGATGCAAATTATTACGAAACGTCTTTAGGATTAGGAACCTATTATCAACGTTATGATAAAGACGATGTATTGGTCGGGGGACATAACAAACACAATTTAATGCTCAACCTAGCATACGGTAGAATCTTCAATAGAAACAAGGTGATTGGACTTGAATTTAACTATCAAAAACATCGTATGACCATTAATGAAAATCCGACAAGTGGATATAATAATTACTATTACGAGGAAGATTTAGAACCTTATATCGTTTCTACTCCGGTGTTCAATATTTATGATATTCAATTTACTTATGGACTCTTCAATTCAAACCATCTGGCCCCTAACCAACACTTAATTTCTTATGGTGTGGGAGTACGTATTTTCTCACTCGACAAAAAGGAAAACTACAGAGAAGATCCATCAACACCATATACAGACCTATCGTATTTTTTAGCAGACTATGAGAAAAACTTTATTTTTGCACGTCTCTCACTAAACTATACTTACCGTATTTTACTCTCCAAAAACTTGAGTTTTGATTTAGGTGTTAATTCAAATATAACTTTAACCACCGATTTCGACCCCTACGCTGGAGACCCTTCAGGGTACGACTTTGCTAACAATAAAAAAGTTGCTTATTCTAGAGAATATATAAAAAGTAGATTGGGGAATTATTCATTCTTCAATATATTTTACTTTAGAACCGGTCTTACATTCGCAATCTAAGAGCTGCATAGTTTTATAATCAAAAGTGCACAAGAAAGGGAGGAAACAGGTGTTTAAAAACTAATTCACAACAAGAGCAAAAAGACTTACCTCATTATCATTGATTTTAAAAACAACTATGGACTAAATGTGCCATAGGTTTAGAATAAATTTTTTAAGTGTAAAAGAAATAGACCTTAAATATTAGACAAAAAGTCAAACATTTAAGGTCTACTATCTGATAAGGCTTTTAGAAGTTAAAGCGGGATGCACTAATCCCGAGGCCTATCGGGAGAATCGTTTTAATTTTTTCTAAGACCAATAAGTTCTAACATCTCTTTGAATAGAAAGCACAGAGAATTAGCTAATAAAAAAATATTGTTTATCTAAATATTTTACTTACATTTGCAATGTTTTATAACGAAATTTAATAGAACGAGGGGACATTTGTCCCCTCTTTTTGTAAGTATGCTCAACAAGAAAAACATAGAAAAGCTAGCGCTAGAACGCATTGACGAATTGGACAAAGGTCTGTTTATCGTAGATATATCAGTATCTCCAAAGAACGTCATACAAGTAGAGCTAGACTGCGAAGAAGGAAATGTCGCGATTTTAGATTGCGTCTCTGTGTCTAGAAACATAGAACATAATTTAGACCGAGAGGAGCAAGATTTTGAACTTCAAGTTTCTTCGGCAGGATTAGACAAGCCGTTTAGAGTGCTTAAGCAGTACTATAAAAACATTGGAAACGAAGTGAAGGTGTTGTTAAAAGAGAAGAATCAATCACTTGAAGGGGTGTTAACACACGCTGACGACCAAGGGATAAAACTTGAGACAACAACTAAAGAACGTTTAGAAGGAAAAAAGAAAAAAGTTACTGTGGTTCAAGAACATGAATTCACATATGACGAAATAAAGGAAACAAAAATTATAATATCATTTAAAAAATGAACTCATGAATAGCCTGAATTTAATAGAATCTTTCACTGAATTCAAAGAATTCAAAAGTATAGATAGGCAAACTATGATGCGTGTTTTAGAAGACGTATTTCGCTCTATTTTAAAGAAAAAATACGGTACTGACGAACACTGTGATGTAATTATTAATATTGACAAAGGAGATTTTGAGATCTGGGTAAACAAGGAAATTGTTCCAGATGGAGAGGTAGAAGATCCAAATATTGAGATTGCATATTCTCAAGCTGTAAAAATCGAACCAGATTTCGAAGTTGGTGAAGAAGTGTCTGAGGAAATTAAGTTTGAAGATTTTGGAAGAAGAAATATTCTTTCACTTCGTCAAAACTTAATCTCTCGTATTTTAGAATTAGAGAAAGATCAATTATATAAGATTTACAAAGACCGTATTGGAGACATCATCACTGGTGAAGTTTACCAAGTATGGAAAAAAGAGATCCTTATTTTGGATGATGAAGGAAATGAATTGATTTTACCCAAATCAGAGCAAATTCCATCAGACTACTTCAAAAAAGGAGAACCTGTGCGTGCAGTAGTTGCGAAAGTAGATATGAGAAACAGCACTCCTGTTATTATTCTATCGCGTACAGCACCAGAATTTTTAGAGCGTTTATTTGAATTGGAAGTTCCTGAAGTTTTTGACGGATTGATTACCATTAAGAAAATCGTTCGTGTTCCAGGTGAACGTGCAAAAGTTGCGGTTGAGTCATACGATGACAGAATTGACCCAGTAGGAGCATGTGTAGGAATGAAAGGTTCTCGTATTCATGGAATCGTTCGTGAATTGAGAAACGAAAACATCGATGTAATTAATTACACGAACAATATGCCTCTATACATTCAGAGGTCTTTATCTCCTGCCAAAATTACTAATGTAGAAATTCTTGAGGAAGAAGAACGTGCAAACGTTTACCTTAAAAATGATCAAGTATCGTTGGCAATTGGTAAAGGAGGATTCAATATCAAGTTGGCTTCTCGCCTTACAGGATATGAAATTGATGTTTACAGAGAAGGTGCTGAAGATGTTGAAGACGTAGATTTAGAAGAGTTTGCAGATGAAATTGATAGCTGGATCATCGATGAATTAAAAGCCATCGGTTGTGATACTGCTAAATCAGTACTAGAATTAAAAGTTGAAGAGTTAATTAAAAGAACCGATCTTGAAGAAGAAACGATTCTCGAAGTCTTTAAGATTTTGGAGTCAGAGTTTGAATAGATTGAATACAAACCTTAACTTAGAGAACTTAATAAAGAATATAGATTAAATAGGAAGGACGTAATATATGGCCGGTAAAGTAAAAAGATTAAGCAAAGTTGCACGAGAATTAAACGTTGGTATTGCCACGTTGGTAGAGTTCTTGAAAACAAAAGATATTGAGGTGGATCCAAACCCTAACACTAAGTTGGAGGCGGAACACTATGCAATATTGAGTGAGGAATTTGCTGATGATCAATCGCTTAAAGAAGAAGCGGAGAAAACAGCGTTGAAACGTGAGAAAAGAAAAACAGTTTCTTTAAAAACGAAAGTGGAGGAAAACACTGCTGAAGAAGAAAGCGATGAAGACGAAGTCGTGACTAAAAGTGAGCCTGCTCCTCAACCTGTGGTAGAGGAAAAACCTCAACCTGAAGAAACTCCGAAAGAAGTTGAACAACCGGTCGTTGAAGAAAAAGCAGAAGAGCAAACTGAAGAAAAAGTTGAAAAAACTGAGGACAAAGCTCCAAAAATGATCAAAGAAGAACCTAAATCGAAAGAAGAAGGTGGTTCTGGGTTAAATGTTATTGGAAAAATTGACCTTTCAGAAATCGACACGCGCACACGTCCGGAGAAGAAGAAAAAAGAAAAGGAGAAAAAAGAAGCCAAACCGACGAGCTCTAAAAAGCAAGAGGCGAAGCCTGCTCCTAAAACGAAGCCTGCTCCAGCGGCAAAAACAGAAAAACCGAAAAAAGAAGAGCCAAAGAAGGAAGAACCTAAAAAAGAGCCCAAGAAGGTTGATTTAATTTCTGTTAGTCGCACTAAACTTGCTGGCCCTACGGTTGTTGGTAAAATTGATTTGCCAGAAAAGAAAGAACCGAAGAAAAAAGAACACGACAACAGAAGAAAACGTAAACGCATTAAGAAAGTTGACGTTTCAAAACAATCTGATAAAAAAGGAACTGGTTCAAAATCTGGTGGTAGAGGAAAGAAAAAACCTGAACCAAGAAAGGAAATCACCGAAAAAGATATTGAAAAAGAAATTAAGGAAACTTTAGCTCGTTTGTCTGGAGGAGGAAAATCCAAAGGAGCAAAAAACAGAAGAGCAAAAAGAGAATCTTATGCGGAAAAACGCGAGAAAGAGTTATTGCAAGAAGAGCAAGAACAGTCAATATTGAAGCTTACTGAATTCGTTTCAGTTTCAGAACTGGCTTCTATGATGGACGTTCAACCTACTGCAGTTATTTCTGCTTGTATGTCATTGGGGATTTTTGCTTCGATCAACCAACGTTTAGATGCTGAAACAATTCAAATTGTGGCTGAAGAATTTGGTTTTGAGGCAGAATTTGTATCCGCTGATGTTCAAGACGCTATTCCAGTTGAAGATGACAAACCTGAGGACTTAGTAGACCGTCCACCTATTATTACGGTGATGGGACACGTTGACCATGGTAAAACATCTTTATTGGATTATATCCGTAAAGCTAAAATTGCTGATGGTGAGGCCGGAGGTATTACTCAACATATTGGTGCTTACTCGGTGAACTTAAAAGGAAAACGATTAACATTCCTAGATACACCAGGTCACGAAGCCTTTACTGCAATGAGAGCACGTGGAGCGCAAGTAACTGACGTTGCAATTATTATTGTAGCGGCGGATGATGATGTGATGCCCCAAACAAAAGAGGCTATCTCTCACGCTCAAGCTGCGGGTGTTCCTATGGTATTTGCAATCAACAAGATTGATAAGCCAGGAGCAAATCCAGACAAAATTAAAGAACAACTTTCTCAAATGAACATTCTTATTGAAGAATGGGGAGGTAAATACCAAGCGCAAGAAATTTCTGCAAAACACGGTAAAAACATCGACGAATTACTGGAAAAAGTAATTTTAGAAGCCGACATGCTAGAATTGAAAGCAAATCCAAATAAGAATGCCATTGGTACTGTATTGGAATCTTCATTGGATAAAGGAAAAGGTTATGTAACCAACATGCTTGTTGAAGCAGGTACTTTAAAAGTTGGAGACATTATCTTAGCTGGTAAACATACCGGAAGAGTGCGAGCAATGTTGAACGAAAAAGGGAAGAACCTTGAGGCTGTTCCACCATCATCTCCAGTTTCTATTATTGGTATTAATGGTGCTCCAAACGCAGGGGATAAATTCTATGTAATGAATGATGAACGTGAAGCAAGAAATATTGCTACCCGTAGAGATCAACTTTATAGAGAACAAGGTTTACGTACGCAAAAACACATTACTCTGGATGAAATTGGTCGTCGTTTAGCGATTGGTGACTTTAAAGAGTTGAACATTATCGTGAAAGGAGACATGGATGGTTCTATTGAAGCATTATCTGACTCCTTATTGAAACTGTCGACTGAAGAAATTCAAGTAAATATTGTTCACAAAGCAGTAGGTGCTATTACTGAAGCTGACGTTAACTTAGCTTCTGCTTCTGATGCCATTATTATTGGATTCCAAGTGAGACCAACAGTAACTGCAAAGAAATTAGCAGATGATGAACAAATCGATATCCGTCTTTACTCTGTAATCTACAAAGCAATTGAAGAATTGAAATCTGCAATGGAAGGAATGTTATCTCCAGACATTAAAGAAGAAATCGTAGGTACAGCAGATGTAAGAGAAACATTCGACATTACGAAAGTAGGAACAATTGCAGGTTGTTTTGTAACTTCAGGTTATATCCAACGTAATTCGAAAATTCGTCTGATTAGAGATGGTATTGTTATCCATGACGGTAAACTTGGATCATTGAAACGATTCAAAGATGACGTTAAGGAAGTGAAAAACAACTACGAATGTGGATTGAACATAGAAAAATTCAACGACATTAAAGTAGGTGATATCATCGAAGCTTACGAAGAAAAAGAAGTCGCTAGAAAACTATAAACATTAGTTTTGCAACAATACTTAAAAGCTGTTCTGTTCTTCAGAGCAGCTTTTTTTATTATAACGACTTCACTATTGATTGTATGGTAGCAAATATTATCTTTATTCAACTATCTTCACTGTTCATTGTTCTGCAGAAGTTGATCAATGAGGATTGGTAAAGCAGTTCAGAAAAAGTAAATTATAAACCAAAACTAAACAAAGATTAAGCAGGCTGATGAGCACTTGTCAATAGCTATGTTTTTTCGTAAGTTTGGCTAACAAAAAAAGTATCACATGAAATTAAATTTTTTTATTGTACTCGCATTAGGTGTTTCAATCGCAAGCTGTAGTAATGCTGAAAAGAAAAGTCAGATTGCTGAAATCGAAACAATGGAGAAAACCCTTGACAGTTTAAGTCTAATGGTTTTTGATACAACAAGGATGATTACAACAGATATCGTGATGACGGTAAGAGAAACTATTGCTCATGTAAAGGAAAATTACATGCCAGATACCATCGACTATGTACTTGCTGATAAAATGAATTCATACAAAGAAGTTCGTAAGGTATTGTCTAGAAATTCAGGCAATATTGCAAAAGTTAAACATGCGATTCCAGAAGTACAAGAGAAACTAAAAGACCTAAAACACGATATCGAAAAAGGCGTTAATGACAGAGATAAATACCAAGATTACATCAACTACGAAAGAAATAAAGTAGATGAAATTAAAGAAGTTTGGTCGTATTATAGAGAAACAACAGATGAATACTATAAGTTATTTGATTCTTTACATCCTGTAATTAAAAACCTAGGAGATTCTTTGGCCAGAAGTGCAAATGACTAAAGTACTTTTAAATATCGCTTTTATCCTTTCAATTGTTTTTGCCTATGGACAAAACACAGATGAACAATTGGCGAATTATTATTTCAATGAAGGTGATTGTGACAAAGCATTACCCTATTTCGAAAAAGTTTATGAGCAGAATCCTAGTGAGTTTATTTTTAACCGTTATTTATCTTGTTTAAAGGAAAAAGAAAACGACAAGGAAGTCTTAAAGCTCATTGAAAGGCAAGCTTCGATTTATCCTCACATGGTACAATACCAAGTTGCGATTGGAGAGGAATACGAACGCCAAAACAATCAAAAAAAAGCAGATAAAGTTTACTTAGATTTAATTGATCACTTGGCTCCAAACCCAAGGACAATTATTGACTTACAAAAGGCCTTTTCAAATCAAGGCAAGCACCAACTGGCATTGCAAACCTTACAAAAAGGAGAACAATTACTGAAAGGAACTTACCCCTTGAATATTCAATATGCAGAAGTATATGGTGCACTAAACGAAACCGAAAAAATGATCAAAGAGTACATTAACCTCTTAGATTATAACCCCGGAATGATTTCTTCACTCAAATTGATTATCCCAAGAATGATCGACTTTGAAGAAGAAGAAAACGAAAGGTTTACGCTATTCCAAAATGAATTGATTCGGAAAATTCAAAAAAATCCAAATGATTTGGTGTACTCTGAATTGTTAATATGGGCTTTGGTTCAACGCCGAAACTTCCCAGCTGCTTTAGTCCATTCAAAAGGACTAGACAAACGCTCTACAAACGATGGACGAGAAGTTTATAAAATTGGGAACCAAGCAGCACAAAACAGTGACTTTTCCACAGCCAGAAGTGCTTTCAAATACATCATAGACTTGGGTGAAACAAAACCTTACTATTATGCAGCCGAACAACTGCTGTTGAATACACGTTTTAAAGAAATAACAACCCTTAGGAATTATTCTAAAGAGCAAATCAACGAAACTGTTGTTGAATACAAAAGTGCCTTAGAGCGTATGCCTAAGAATGGGAAAGCCCTGCCCATCATAAGAGAATTAGCATACATTCAAGCATATTATGGCAATGCACCAGAGGAAGCCATTAAAACACTAGAAGACGCTTTAGCTTTTCCAAAATATACAGATTTAGAAGACGCTAAAATAAAAATCCTGCTGGCCGACATTATGGTTTTACAAAACAAGGTTTGGGACGCCTCACTGCTTTATATGCAAGTGGAGAAGAAATTCAAATACGAACCCATTGGACAAGAAGCCAAGTTCAAAAACGCGCGTATCTTTTATTATGATGGAGATTTTTTATTTGCTCAATCGCAACTCGATGTTTTAAAAGAAGCCACTACCCGATTGATCGCCAATGACGCAATGAACTTATCCATTTTAATTACAGACAACCTAGGACTCGATTCAAACTACGTTGCCATGCGACAATTTGCCAAAGCAGATTTATGGTTAGAACAACATAAGTACGATGAAGCCTTCAAGCTATATGATTCAATTACCGATATTTTCCCTGACCATAAATTAAAGGATGACATTTTAATGCGAAAAGCAGAAGCATTTCAGAATCAAGGAAAATGGGAAACAGCAATTGAGTTTCTCCAAGAAATAGTTGATGAGCATGGTGACGATATTTTAGCCGATGATGCCTTATATCAGATTGCTCAAATATATGAAAACCATCTTTTTGACAACAAAAAGGCCGCTGAATACTACTTTAAAATCATGCGCGACTACCCTGGGAGTCTCTTCGTAACCGAAGCCAGAAAAGCCTACAGGAATATCAATTGAATTTGATTCAATTTTTTAAGGCAATTTATTGTGCATGCTTAATAATATTTTGTACTTTTAACAGCCATGGATCATTCACAAAAAGATAATTACGTAGATTTTTATCTACGACATGCTTGGCATAAAATCTCGCGCATGTACAATCAAAAGGCCAAAGCGCACGGTCTTACAATGTCAATTGGTTTTATTTTATTGATTGTTGATAAAGAAGGAACCCCCAGTACACAATTGGGCCCTAGAATGGGAATGGAACCGACCAGTTTATCGCGCACCCTAAAAACTATGGAAACCAAAGGGTATATCTACCGAGAAGTAGATAGGGATGACAAAAGAAAAGTACTTATCTTTTTAACAGAACAAGGCGTGGCTTTAAGACGAGAGGTTAAAAAAGTAGTGGTTGAGTTTAACGAAAAACTACTGCAGTCTATCCCTCCTAAAAGTCTTGAAGCCTTCTTTGAAGTTATGGAGATTGTAGATGACCATGTAGAAGACGAATTAAAATCTATTCATATTATAAATTAAACCTCAATTAAATGGAAAGAAAAATAAATAAGGTAGCCGTATTGGGTTCTGGTGTTATGGGATCACAGATTGCATGTCACTTTGCCAATATTGGTGTAGAGGTCCTACTTTTGGATATTGTACCAAGAGAACTCGACGAAAAAGAAGAGAAAAAAGGATTAAAACTGACGGACAAAGTAGTCCGCAATAGAATTGTAGACGGTGCATTAGCAGCAGCTCTAAAAATGAGCCCATCTCCTATTTACAAGAAAGAATTCGCCAGTCGAATTACAACAGGGAATATGGAGGATGACATGAAAAAAATCAGCGATGTTGATTGGATCATTGAAGTTGTTATTGAACGTTTAGACATTAAGAAAACAGTTTTCGAAAATGTTGAGAAATATAGAAAACCAGGAACCTTGATTACGTCAAATACTTCTGGAATTCCAATCAACATGATGTTGGACGGTCGTTCTGATGATTTCAAAAAACATTTCTGTGGAACGCACTTCTTTAACCCACCGCGTTATTTACAGTTATTGGAAATTATTCCTACAAAAGATACTGACCCAGCCATTGTCGATTTCTTCATGGAATATGGCAGTAAATTCTTAGGTAAAAAAACTGTTTTAGCTAAGGATACTCCAGCATTTATTGCCAACAGAGTTGGAGTTTACTCAATTATGTCGCTTTTCCACAGCATTAAAGATTTAGGCTTAACTGTTGAGGAAGTTGATAAATTAACGGGAACTGTATTAGGTCGTCAAAAATCGGCAACATTCAGAACAGCTGATGTTGTTGGATTGGATACTTTGGTGTTAGTTTCCAACGGTGTAAAAGACAATTGTCCTGATGACGAAGAAAATAAATTATTTGCTTTGCCAGATTTCATCAGTAAAATGGTGGACAATAAATGGCTTGGTTCAAAAACTGGACAAGGATTCTACAAGAAAACAAAGGATGAGAATGGTAAAACACAAATTCTTTCTTTGGATTTAGAAACTTTAGAATACAAAGCGCAAAAACGAGTAAAATTCCCAACTTTAGATATGGCTAAGCCTATTGATGATCTAGAGAAAAGAACAGCAATGTTGATTCAAGGGCAAGATAAAGCTGCTGAATTCTACAAAATGATGTTTGGTGGATTGTTCGCTTACGCAACTAATAGAGTTCCTGAAATTGCAGACGACTTATTTAAAATTGACGATGCAATTAAGGCAGGATTCGGTTGGTCATTAGGTCCATTCGAAACATGGGACATTTTAGGATTTGAAAAAGGATTGGAGTTAATTGAAAAGCAAGGAAAGAAAGCTGCTCAGTGGATCCATGACATGAAAGCTAGTGGCGCAACAAGCTTCTACAAGAAAGAAAATGGTCAAAAATTATACTATGACCTTTCCAGCAAGTCATACAAAGTTATTCCAGGAACTGAAGATTTAGTAATGTTAGATGCATTACGCGATGACAATACAGTTTGGAAAAACTCAGACACTACAATTGTTGACTTAGGAGATGGCATCCTCAACTTAGAATTCCACACAAAAATGAATACCATTGGTGGTGGTGTAATTGCTGGAATCAACAAAGCACTAGATTTAGCTGAAACAGAATACAAAGGATTAGTGATTTCTAATACCGGTCAAAACTTTAGCGCTGGTGCAAACGTGGGAATGATTTTCATGATGGCCGCTGAACAAGATTTTGATGAATTGAACTTTGCAGTGAAGTCTTTCCAAGATACAATGATGCGTGTACGTTATGCTAGTACTCCTGTTATTGTTGCTCCGCATAACTTAGCACTTGGTGGTGGTTGTGAATTATCAATGCACGCCGATAAAGTTGTAGCCCATGCTGAAACTTACATCGGATTGGTTGAATTCGGAGTTGGTCTTATCCCTGGTGGAGGAGGTTCAAAAGAGTTCGCTAAACGTTTTTCAGATGAATTAAAAGAAGGAGACATCAGAATCAATGCCCTAAGAGAACGTTTCTTAACCATTGGTCAAGCAAAAGTGGCAACATCTGCATACGAAGCATTTGATTTAGGTTATTTACGCAAGGGAACAGACGAAGTTGTAGTGAGTCGCGAACGTCAATTGACAAGAGCAAAAGCTGCATGTTTAGAATTGTCAAACAAAGGATATACGGCTCCTCCAAGAGAGAAAAACATCACTATTTCTGGTCAAGAAGGATTGGGAATCGTTTATGTTGGAGCGCATTCTATGATGTCAGGAAACTACATGTCGGAACACGATAAAGTGATTTCTGAAAAATTAGGATACGTACTTTGTGGTGGAGATATCTCAGAACGTGTTCAAGTTTCTGAACAGTATCTACTCGATTTAGAGCGTAAGGCTTTCTTAGAACTATGTGCTGAACGTAAAACATTAGAGCGTTTGGAGAGTATGGTGAAGAAAGGGAAGGTGTTGAGAAACTAGGGAGAGTTTAGAGGATAAAATGAATTTAAAAAATAACCATAGATGTTAATTTTGACATTAGATGATCGGACGCACGTCTAGCATCTAATGTCTAAAAATCTAACATCTAAAAAATAAAAAAAATGACAAATAAAAACGCATACATAGTTACAGGATACCGTACAGCAGTTGCAAAATCTGGTCGTGGTGGTTTCCGTTTTTATCGTCCAGATGATTTAGCAGCGAATGTAATCAAGCGCATCATGGAGGATGTTCCGAATTTAGATCCAAAACGCATCGATGATGTTATCGTGGGTAACGCTAATCCGGAAGCAGAACAAGGACTAAACGTTGGTCGATTGATTTCACTGATGGGATTAGACACGGATAAGGTTCCGGGGATGACTGTAAACCGTTATTGTGCTTCAGGATTGGAAACGATTGCATTGGCAACGGCAAAAATCAACAACGGAATGGCAGATTGTATCATCGCAGGTGGTGTTGAATCTATGTCGGCTATTCCAATGGGAGGATGGAGAATTGTTCCAAATCCAAAAGTAGGAAAAGAAAACCCAACTTGGTATTGGGGAATGGGACTCACTGCAGAAGCTGTTGCAAAGCAATTCAATGTTTCTCGTGAAGACCAGGATAAATTCGCTTTAGAATCTCATAACCGTGCTTTAAAAGCCATCGCAGAAGGACGATTCAATGATGATATTGTTCCTATCGAAGTAGAGCATATTTACTTAGATGAAAACGAAAAAAGAAAAACCAACAAATATATCGTTGATACAGATGAAGGACCACGTAAAGGATCTTCTTTTGAGGCATTGTCAAGATTACGCCCAGTATTTGCTGCAGGAGGTTCTGTAACTGCTGGTAACTCTTCACAAACAAGTGATGGAGCAGCATTTACTTTAGTAATGTCTGAGAAAATGGTTAAAGAACTCGGTTTGGAACCAGTGGCAAGATTAGCTTCTTACAATGTTGTAGGGGTTGAGCCTAGAATTATGGGGATTGGACCAGTTGATGCTATTCCAGCGGCTATTCAATCTGCAGGATTAAAATTAAATGACATTAACTTATTTGAATTGAACGAAGCATTTGCATCTCAATCATTGGCGGTCATTCGCGAAGCTGGATTGAATCCAGACATCGTAAACGTAAACGGTGGTGCAATTTCTATGGGTCACCCACTGGGATGTACTGGAGCAAAATTAACGGTTCAAATCATGAATGAGTTGAAAAAACGTAACGAAAGATACGGTGTTGTGACGATGTGTGTTGGTACAGGTCAAGGAGCAGCAGGAGTTATTGAGAGGTTATAGTTTTATCGGTGCCTTCGAGCACCTCAGCCGCCCTTCTTGCGGTAGTATCAATAACGTGGAAAAATAAAACAAATATAAAAGCCGATGTAATTTGATTACATCGGCTTTCTCTTTTCATATCTTTTATTGAAAACTAATTCAAGCTACTTCTACATTTTAGCTAGTGGGGTTGGATTTTTCAAACTTTACCACGTGGAATCTCGAGATAGCATCAGGTAGGTATTATGGCCCGTGGTAGTCTGAATCCTAACTATTACGCCCGCTACCGCGAGATTTCATCTCGTGGTAGTCTGAATCCTAACTATTACCTTGTTTAAAAATACAAATATTTTACAATCCAACAACCACAACTCCATTTAAAACACCTTTCTCACCACTATAGTCTACTGCGCTGCTGTATGGATAATCTTCTGGTCTAAAAACAAGTCCTTGCTCTACAGGATTATTATGGATATATCTTATTTTTTGAGAAATTACAAAATTACTCCATAATTCGATTGGTTTATTGTCTTGTCGCCAGAATTGATTATATGTTACATTAGATTTTTTACTTCCATTGCGTTTAAAAGTTTCCAACAAATTTTCTTTTCTACTTTCCCTGTCATTTTCTTTAATTGCTTTTACGACAGCCATGCTTGTATGTCGTTTAAAACTTCCGAGTAATTGACCTGGTGGTATTCCATTAGTACTTCTAAAAACTAAATGGACATGATTTGACATTATACACCATGCGTAAATTTCCATTCCTTTTTTTTCTTGACAATAATGTAAACTGTCAATTAAAATGTCTTTGTATTCATTTCTTGTAAATACATCTAACCATTCTACAACTGAAAAACTTACAAAATAAGGTGCTTCAGGGTTGTGAAACCGATAATTTCTACTCATTTGATTTAGGTTTATTGGGTTAATACTAAATAAGTTAGTGAAAATTATTCAATCAAGGTTTATGGAATGATGTTTTTGTGAGCTTTTTTGACTGAGATATATGTTTGGAGACCCAAGGCCACGAGAAGCTGCGCTAAATCTCGCGGCAGCTTGGGGGTATTGGCTCGCAATACATTTAGAAATGAGCCAAGGAAGAAAATCAGGGCTAATATGTATTTTAGAAATCTCATTATGGCTTCACATCATTTTCCGAAACATCCAAATGATACAAATTGTATTTCTTAAAAAGATCAGATGTTGAATATTTTCCAGTTCGAGCTTCCTCATAAATCTCTTTGCTTATAGGGATTTTTCTATGCCCACCCCCATGTCTAGATAATTCGTACATCAAGTAATATGATCCATTTTCATCTGTTGCTAAAAAATCTACTCCGAAAAATTTATTCTTAGTGCTTTCATATTTCGGAGAAGTGGTAGGTTTTCGACTATCCCATTGAAATATATAATCGTGTAATTTGTGTTTTCTGAAAAGCTCTTTAACTCTCGTTTCCCCGGATTCAATATCCTGATAAATATCATCTGGAATCTCAACTACCTGTTCTTTTCTAAACAAGGAGTTAGGTACCGGAAAAACATGAAGGATAGCTGGTTGATCACCTTCTCTCATCACTATCCAACCATTATCTAATTTATATCGGCTCATCTTCTAATTAAAATGGGAATAATACTTTTGGAATATCTGGATCGGATAAATCCATGACGGCTTCAGACCATCCTCCATTTGCTGTCTGCCCACCAGGAATCCATAGATTCGCATCCGCTCCTGATTCTTTACCAGAAGGCATTCGAATATCAGTAAAATCTTCTTTCTTAATCAAGGCAATTACTGCATTATCGCCCGTCAATTTACGTGGTTCCAATGCCAGCTCTTTTTCAATTGCCGACAAATCACCTCCTGTTTTTGCCATAAGATCCCCCCGATTTCCATGATAAAAACCAAATAAATTTACCATAAAATAATTAAATAAAATCAAATTTTACCGCAAAAAGA
>NZ_CANNGT010000019.1 GCF_947504225.1 Brumimicrobium ulvae
TAGAGGGTGATAGTCCCGTAGATGAAATAGTATGTATACCTAGTAGTATCCTGAGTAGGGCGGGACATGTGAAATCCTGTCTGAATCTAGCAGAACCATCTGTTAAGGCTAAATACTCCTCAAATACCGATAGCGAACGAGTACCGTGAGGGAAAGGTGAAAAGAACCCTGAATAAGGGAGTGAAAAAGATCCTGAAACTGTGTGCCTACAAGCGGTCGGAGCCTACGGGTGACGGCGTGCCTTTTGCATAATGATCCTACGAGTTACTCCTCACTAGCGAGATTAAGGTTCTCAGAACCGTAGTCGAAGCGAAAGCAAGTCTGAATAGGGCGATTTAGTTAGTGGGGGTAGACGCGAAACCTTGTGATCTACCCATGGCCAGGTTGAAGTTCCGGTAACACGGAATGGAGGACCGAACCAATATACGTTGAAAAGTATTTGGATGAGCTGTGGGTAGGGGTGAAAGGCCAATCAAACTAGGAAATAGCTCGTACTCCCCGAAATGCATTTAGGTGCAGCGTTCAGGTAGAGTCTTATAGAGGTAGAGCTACTGATTGGGCTAGGGGGCTTCACCGCCTACCAAACCCAGACAAACTCCGAATGCTATAAGATATACTGAGCAGTGAGGGCATGGGTGCTAAGGTCCATGTCCGAGAGGGAAAGAACCCAGACCATCGGCTAAGGTCCCAAAATATACGCTAAGTTGAACTAACGTGGTTCGATTGCATAGACAGCTAGGATGTTGGCTTGGAAGCAGCCATTCATTTAAAGAGTGCGTAACAGCTCACTAGTCGAGCGATCGAGCGTGGATAATAATCGGGCATAAGCGTATTACCGAAGCTGTGGATTTGATAATTAATTTTATCAACTGGTAGGGGAGCATTCTATGGGCGTCGAAGGTGTACTTTGAGGTATGCTGGAGCGCATAGAAAAGCAAATGTAGGAATGAGTAACGATAAAGCAGGCGAGAAACCTGCTCACCGATAGACTAAGGTTTCCTGAGCGACGCTAATCGGCTCAGGGTTAGTCGGGACCTAACGCGAACCCGAGAGGGGTAGTGGATGGATAATGGGTTAATATTCCCATACTAATTGTAACTGCGATGGGGTGACGGAGTGATGAAAGATCTGCGAACTGACGGAATAGTTCGTTAAAGCGTGTAGCTATATTTTGTATAGGCAAATCCGTACAGAATGGCCAACGTGATAGTACCACAAATCTACGGATGAGTGGATAATGATCCTAAGTGCTTCCAAGAAAAACCTCTAAGCTTCAGGTTACAATTACTCGTACCGTAAACCGACACAGGTAGTCAAGGAGAGAATCCTAAGGTGCTCGAGTGAATCATGGCTAAGGAACTAGGCAAAATCGTCTCGTAACTTCGGGAAAAGAGACGCCTCTCTTCGGAGAGGCCGCAGTGAATAGGCCCAGGCGACTGTTTATCAAAAACACATGGCTTTGCGAAAACGAAAGTTGAAGTATAAGGCCTGACACCTGCCCGGTGCCGGAAGGTTAAGAGGAGATGTCATCTTCGGAGAAGCATTGAATTGAAGCCCCGGTAAACGGCGGCCGTAACTATAACGGTCCTAAGGTAGCGAAATTCCTTGTCGGGTAAGTTCCGACCTGCACGAATGGTGCAACGATCTGGGCACTGTCTCAGCCATGAGCTCGGTGAAATTGTAGTATCGGTGAAGATGCCGATTACCCGCAACGGGACGGAAAGACCCCGTGAACCTTTACTATAGCTTCACATTGACATTGGACACTTTATGTGTAGGATAGGTGGGAGACTTTGATGCTGCGTCGCTAGGCGTAGAGTAGTCGTTGTTGAAATACCACCCTTAAATTGTTTGATGTCTAACCTGTCTAAGATGGGGACATTGTGTGGTGGGTAGTTTGACTGGGGTGGTCGCCTCCAAAAGAGTAACGGAGGCTCCTAAAGGTACCCTCAGCACGCTTGGTAACCGTGCGTAGAGTGTAATGGCATAAGGGTGCTTGACTGAGAGACCTACAAGTCGATCAGGTAGGAAACTAGAGCATAGTGATCCGGTGGTTCCGCATGGAAGGGCCATCGCTCAAAGGATAAAAGGTACTCCGGGGATAACAGGCTTATCACTCCCAAGAGCTCATATCGACGGAGTGGTTTGGCACCTCGATGTCGGCTCGTCACATCCTGGGGCTGGAGAAGGTCCCAAGGGTTGGGCTGTTCGCCCATTAAAGTGGCACGCGAGCTGGGTTCAGAACGTCGTGAGACAGTTCGGTCCCTATCTGTTGTGGGCGTTAGATTTTTGAGAGGACCTTTCCCTAGTACGAGAGGACCGGGAAGGACGCACCTCTGGTGTACCTGTTGTGGCGCCAGCTGCATCGCAGGGTAGCTACGTGCGGATGAGATAAGCGCTGAAAGCATCTAAGCACGAAACTCACCTCAAGATGAGAAATCTTTTAAGGGCCGTGGAAGACTACCACGTTGATAGGCTATAAGTGTAAAGACAGTAATGTCAAAGCTGAGTAGTACTAATAACCCGTAAACTTATAGTTCTCTGCTATTACTATTTCAATCACCCAATATTTTCTAACTTAAGACATTAGAAGATAGACAAAAAGACAAAAGACTAAACAAGCATCGCTTGTCTAACATCTTTTATCTTATAGTCTAATATCTTCAACAGTTTTCGGTGTCTATTGCAGCAGGGTCCACCTCTTACCATTCCGAACAGAGAAGTTAAGACTGCTTGCGCTGATGGTACTGCCCTTTTAAGGGTGGGAGAGTAAGACGACGCCACTTTTATAAAAACCTCATACATTCATTTGTGTGAGGTTTTTT
>NZ_CANNGT010000020.1 GCF_947504225.1 Brumimicrobium ulvae
ATGGGTTGACAATTAATTTTTTACGACTATCTTTAGCTATTGAAAGAAAACAACTGATAAAACGCTATTAAGTTGTACTGCATTAAAAAAACACCTCGGAAATGATAAAATGGTTTGCTGACGATACAAAATTGACCACCGAAAAAGGTAAAGAAAATAATGTTCTACTTTTTGGAGGTGTAGTGGTAGATGAGAATGCTGAAAAAGAAATAATTGAATTACTCAAAACTGTTAAAAGAAAATATACTTATGAAGATTTACCTATAAAATGGAATTTTAAAGATTTAAAAAATACCTACAAGGAACAAGGTAAATCAGACGATTATAAACTAATGCTAGAAAAATCTTACGAATGGAGAAGGGAAATATTTGAAAAATCTTTAAATATTAATTATAAGATAATAATCTCTTGTTTAGAAAGATATCCTTCAGAAAAAAAACTGAACACTATAAAAGATAAATTAATAAATATTTCTTTTTCTCAAGCATTAATGAGAGTTGGTATGTATGCTAAAATGAGAGATTTTAAACAAAATTTTGAGATAATTTTAGATTGGCCAGAAGGAAGTAACCCGAAACCTTTTAACAATGAATATTACTATGCTTTTAATAAAGGAAAATCAGCTAATAATGTTTCATACCACAGTGGTAAATTATCTGACTTAAAATTTAATCAATCTCTATATTTCACAAAATGTACGCACTCATCTGTTCTTCAATTTTCCGACTTAATAATTGGGGCTACAAAAGATTATATTCTAAAAACAATCTATAGAGATTACAAAAATTCATTAGGATACGAATTAACAGAATTAATAATTAAAAAATACAATGGTTATCCTAATAAAATTATCGAATATGGGCTGAACTATAGCCCTAAAAATGACAACTACGAAAAAGTTAAACTAGAAATAAAAAACGCAGTACAACAATGTATAACCGCAATTACGGCGGATTCGACTACGTCCGAATCCAATCGGAATTGCTAACGTCTGTGCTAAACCGAAAATAATCGCTAATTTAACCCGTAACTGACGGTTATACGAGACCGTTGTGTGCAACCTGAAAATAAAACTCGTGAAAAAACGTTAACTAAAAAAATAAACAATTATGAACACTAAAAATTTAAGAATTTCAATATTGGCTTGCCTAATAAGCCTTTTTACAATCGTTTCTTGCAATAAAGATGATGATAACCCAAATAACAACACTCAAACTAACGTACAAACAAATGTTCAAAGTGGTACTTGGCGAATAACTAAATTTATTGATTCGGGAACAGACGAAACTAATGATTTCCAGGGTTACAACTTTACCTTTAATAGTTCAGGAGTTTTAAACGCAAATAATGGAACTAATAATTATGACGGGACTTGGAGTATAACCGACAGTAACAGTAATGATGATAGTCAAGATGATTTAGACTTCAATATCAATTTCAATCTAACAAATGACTTCGAAGATTTAAATGACGATTGGGATTTCATTTCTCAATCATCCACAAAAATTGAACTTATAGACGTTAGTGGTGGAAACGGTGGCACTGATTATCTGACATTCGAGAAAAATTAGACCGAAAATTGAATAACGAACAAACTGCAATACGAACAACTTATTTCAGTATAATTGGAAATACTGCTTTAGCTTTGATAAAAGGACTTGCGGGAGTCTTTGGAAATTCTTACGCCTTAATTGCAGATGCGATTGAATCAACAACTGATATTTTTGCTTCATTTTTAGTTTTATTAGGTTTTAAATATGCAAAACGACCAGCGGACGAAAACCATCCGTATGGCCACGGAAAAATTGAACCATTAATTACATTTGGAGTTGTTGCTTTTCTTGTGGTTTCTGCTACAATAATTGCATATGAAAGTATCCAAAACATCCAAACACCTCATAAAATTCCGAAATCTTGGACTTTGATTGTTTTGGGACTAATCATAGTTTGGAAAGAAATCTCTTTTCAAATAGTAATTAGAAAAAGTAAACAAACCAAAAGTTCTTCACTTAAAGCAGATGCTTGGCATCATCGAAGTGATGCTATTACTTCCATAATGGCATTTATCGGAATTTCAATAGCAATAATATTCGGAAAAGGTTATGAAACTGCTGATGATTGGGCAGCCTTATTTGCTTCTACTTTCATCTTATATAATAGTTATTTAATATTAAGACCTGCATTAGGAGAAGTTATGGACGAGCAACTTTATGACGACCTAATACTTGAAATTAGAGAAAAATCAATAGAAGTTAAAGGTGTTTTGGACACGGAAAAATGTTTTATCCGAAAATCAGGAATGAAATTTCACGTTGATTTACACGCAATTGTGAATAGTGAAATAACAGTAAAATCAGGGCACGAGATTGCACATAAATTAAAGGACTATTTACGAGAAGAAATACCGAATTTAGGACACGTACTAATTCATATTGAACCGAATGAATAAAAGGCAGCACACAGTCGAGTAGGTAAAGGGGAATTTCACCCCTAAACCTCTCACAGAACCGTACGTGAACCTCTCGATTCATACGGCT
>NZ_CANNGT010000021.1 GCF_947504225.1 Brumimicrobium ulvae
GGATTAATACTTCCATAAATTTATGTCAATGAGGTGAGTATGGGAAATTACCGATTTTCAAATCGGTTTAGTTCAACGACCAAGCTAAGAAACGTGGGGCATTTCAAAATTGATATTTTTCATTTACCCTAAATTAATTAAAAACAACGAAACTATCGATTAAACAGTTGTACTCCCCATGTTTTCTAAGGTGTTGTTGTGACGCGTTTTAAATCCGAAAATTACACAATTTAAATTATATACACAGAAGTTTTAAATTCGGTATACTTTTGAATTCGATACTTTTTGTATTTGATTTTCTCTTTGAACTTTTTCAATAATACCTCAGGAATCTTCCTTGAAGAACATAACAATTAGCTTAATCTTTTACTTCCTATCTAACATATTTTATTCTATGCAACAACAAACAAACATTGATGTTTATAAAATAGGCATTGATATTGTGGTGGTTGATTTAAATTAGTTCTGAAACTATTATCAAACAAAATCACGCTTCATCTATAAGGCTATCATCAGCCTGTTTCGCCAGCTTCAATTTTGGTTTAAATAATGCTACTGATCCGGCAACAATAATTAAGTATCCAGGATAAATAGTTTCTTGAAATTGCGAATGCATCGTTGCCAGTATAACATAAACACCTGATAAAATCATCAACCCTATTAATACTACCTTAAAGCGATTGAAGTTTATATTGATTAATATAGCTGTTACTATGCTAGCTAGTGTCATTAGTAATGTACCGATTTTTAATACGAAGTCAATTGATTTAAACGAATACTTATAACCTCCTGAAAACTCCAACCTCGTAGGTTCATATTTTAAAGATAAAAAAAAGCAGGCCGATAGAATTAAAAAAAGAAAAACCGCTGAACCTTTCCATACCTGTTTACTTTGTTTAAATTCTTTATCATTTAATGGGTAGGGTTCGTTTTTCTTTATCTTAATATTGCTAATTATTGCTTTAGCGTTGGATAGCTTTTTAATTGAGTGTTTTTCATAATAACTAAAAAGTATTATTCCTGTGATAGCAAATACTAGAGATAAGACGAGGTTCAGGGATGAGTAAACTGATATGCAAATGATTACGGAAATAGAAAACAACGATATCATTGTTATTCGAACAGCTCTATTTATTGATTTTTTATCGACTACTGTACTGATTCCAATAATGAGTAGTGACAGTATAAAAAATGGTTTTAATACAAGTTCATTAAATTTATACCAATATTTTCTAGAATTAAAATCAAGCCGAAGTCTTCCAAATTCTGGCTGATAAATAAACCAATACAGAACAGCTAAAACAATCATAATTACGCCTAATACACTCCACTTTTTAATAGAGGAAGAATAATACTTGTCAAACTCCTCAATCACTTTCTGCTCATCATACCCTTTCAATAGAAGACGCTCCATAACCTCATATTTACTATGCAATTTGTAATCATAATGTACAATGTCCTTTAATATGTTTTCGTTAGTCATAATAAGAATATCAAATAGTAATTTTCATTTTACATGTGTTTTCTGCTAATGCGCTACAACTTAATAGCGTTTTATCAGTTGTTTTCTTTCAATAGCTAAAGATAGTCGTAAAAAATTAATTGTCAACCCATCAGTCGATTAATTGACGAGTAGA
>NZ_CANNGT010000023.1 GCF_947504225.1 Brumimicrobium ulvae
GGGACTGTAAAGAATTTTGTGTTTTTGAAAACGAGAGAGCTGAAATATGCACATTAATTTTGTAGGCCAAATTTTTGACAAAAAATTTGTATTATTAAATTATGAATGAGAAAGCAGAAAACTTACTGAATGAACTAGTAAGCAAAATCGGAACGGCTGAAGAGTTTGAGCAAGTTCAAAAACAATTGTTCAGACGAGGAGTTGAAGCATTATTAAATGCAGAACTTACCGCACATTTAGGCCATGAAAAAGGGAGTAAACCATCTTCTAAAAATGTTCGTAACGGTCACTCTGAAAAGACTTTAAAGACCGATTCAGGAAAGACATTAATAAGAGTTCCTCGCGATAGAGACTCCTCTTTTGAACCTGTTTTAGTACCCAAGCATAAAACCATGCACCAAAAGCTTGAGGACGCTATTATGATGCTCTATGCGAAAGGAATGAGCACTTCTGATATTGTTGATTTTATTGAGCAAACTTACGGAGTAGCATACTCTTCTTCACAAGTATCTATAATAACCAATCAGCTTTTAGAGGACATCAAAGAATGGCAAGTTAGACCTTTAGAAGACATGTATCCTGTGGTTTGGATAGACGCTATTCATTACAAAATACGTCATGAAGGAAAAGTGATTTCTAAAGCCTGCATGATTGTCTTAGGGATAAATTTGGAGGGTCAGCAAGACATTCTAAGTATGAGTATAGTTGAAAACGAAAGTGCTGCTTCGTGGATGAATATTTTAGACGATCTCAAAACCAGAGGAGTTAGAGATATTATATTTTTATGTTCAGATAACCTCCCTGGAATGGATAAATCTATCGAAGCAATTTATCCTGACAGTATTCGTCAGATCTGTATTGTTCATCAGATTAGAAACACGATGAAATACGTTAGTTACAAAGACAGAAGAGCAGTGGTGAAGGATGTTAAAGGCATTTATCAATCAAGCAATGAACAACTAGCTAAGGAGGCTTTTGATGAATTTAAAGCGAAATGGAATGATAAATATCAGATGGCTGTAAAATCTTGGGAAACAAATTGGGATAACTTAACCGCATTTTTGCAATATCCACAGGAGATCAGAAAGTTAATTTACACAACGAACATCATAGAAAGCTTCAATGCAAGCCTAAGAAAGTATACCCGAAACAAGAAGGTTTTCCCAAATGATGAATCAGCTTTAAAATCAATTTATTTAGCTTTTCTACAAATAGAGAAAAAATGGAAAAAATCCCGTAGTGGTTGGGGACAGATTTACAACCAACTTTTTATTAACTTTGAAGAAAGAATTGAACCTAAAAAATAAATGGGTGAATTTCAGCGTAAACACAAAATTTTGGATAGACTC
>NZ_CANNGT010000024.1 GCF_947504225.1 Brumimicrobium ulvae
CATTTTGGACAATGCCTATTTCTGCATGAGTTGTAGGCTTGTTCTTTTGTTTCACAGTTATTACACTCTCTCACATGTCCACCTAGTTTTTCTGTCCTACAACTTAGAATATCTCTAAAGGCTTTTCTTTGGGTGCTTACCAATTTCGGTGAAGAAAGAAAGGTCTCTTTATTCTTCTCAAAAATGTCAGAAAGTTCGATTGTTTGTCTTTTATTTTCCATAGCTAAGATTTTAAACATTCATATTTTCTAATGGTGACTTCACTTTTGTAAGGTCGATATTTGTTAGATGCAAATAAACTGAGGTTGTTTTTAGTGTGGTGTGCCCTAAAATCCGTTGGATGAGTTTAATATTCACACCTTGCTCTAGCATGTGAGTGGCAAAAGAGTGTCGTAGCGTATGGGGTGATACTTCCTTTTTAATATTGGCTTTCAGAGCATTTTTCTTTAGAATATTTGCTAAAGAAGTAGGGGCTATTGTACTTCCTTGGTTTCCTTGAGGTTCAAAAAGGTAGGTTTTAGGTTGATTTAGTTTGTAGTGCAACCTCAATAAATCAAGACATTTCGATGATAAAATAGTAAATCGATCTTTCTTTCCTTTTCCCTGTCTAACATGTATTTTCATATTTTCTGAATCAATATCAGAAGGCTTAATTTGAAGAAGTTCAGATCTTCTCAGGCCAGCCGAGTAAAGTAACATTACCATGGCTCTATGCTTAATATTAATGATTACAGAAATAAGACGTTCGACTTCGTCCATTGATAAAACCACAGGAAGTTTTTGAACTTTCTTAGGCCGCTTAATTTTAATTCTTTCCCAATCATTTTTTAAAATATCTGAATAGAAGATTTTAAAAGCACTGATGTGCTGATTGATAAATGAAGTTGACCGTTTTTGGTTAAAAATTAAGTCATGGAGATAAATTTTAAACTCTTCTGTGGTAACCGAAGAAAGCGCTTTATTTAAACGCTTTTCCATTGCTGACATTGTCGTGCAATAACTTTTAACACTACTTGAACTGTAGTTTCTGTACTCCAA
>NZ_CANNGT010000025.1 GCF_947504225.1 Brumimicrobium ulvae
TCTTTTTTTCGCTTGTCTGGCTGGAGTTATTCGCTCCTTTTCAATTTTGTACCGCTCGTTTGCGGGGTGCAAAGATACTGAGCTTTTTTAGATATACAAGGGAAAAGATTAACTATTTTAATTTAAATTCAAAAGAAAAAAGCAACCAACACATCATCAGCGCATTACAATAAGTATATTTTTAAAATAAATCAAAAAAATCCAACAGGGATAACAATAAATGAGAAAGAATATAGCTTCATGCTATAAAGCTCACTCAATTAAAGCTTCTTATTATATGTAGTATTATCCAATAATAATGAATAGATTATCTATTTATTGAATTCATTTTTGAATAAGAATTAGAATAAAAAAATATTACGCCTTTTTAAACTATTCAAACATCAGTATGAGCTATGGTTATGTTTTAAAACCTAGATCATGCAATTATTAAATCCATGAGAAGAACTAATTTATTCATGAAGGGTTAGGCAATAAATCAAGAAATAATATTCCTATTTATTCTGTCTCATTTAGAAACAATATAAACCTTTCATACTTAACGTCTTCTGTTCATATTCAGTAATTGATAAATATGAAGTAATCTAGGATGGGGATTATATACAAAATAAACCTTGTTGTTTTTGAATTCCTGGTGAGGTGAATTAATCTTAAGAAGGAAACAAATATTACCAGACATCGTTTTACCGTATCCACCCAAGCAACTACACCTCCCAGAACTTCTTAAAGTTGTCTAACTTTTCAGAATCAATATTATTTGGCAACAACTCATGAAGTTTATTCACTTTATAGTCAGCTAAATTTTCAAGAACATATTGCAACCATTTATAAGCCCCCGACCAACCACATCTTTCATTAGCCGCACCAATTTGTGAAATTTGTCATAAAAAAACGGCAGTAAAAGACAAAATGTATAAAGAAGTCCAATTATGGAAGTCAAGTGGTAAGAGCAAAGATTTAAATTTACGGTGTTCTCCCAATGGGAGCAAATAGCATAAAACAAAAAAACCTCACACAAATGAATGTATG
>NZ_CANNGT010000026.1 GCF_947504225.1 Brumimicrobium ulvae
TCTTTTAACTTGCTCTTTTAGCTGTTTTAAAAGCGTCTTTATAGATTTGTTTGCAAGCTTAGCCAGTTCAGGATCAAATTTGTTAAGTTCATTCGGATGTTTTTGTAAATCGGCATTGAATTGAACTACTTTATCCCTTAAACTCATTAGAACTCTAATCTTTTCAAGCACTATTGGTGGAGCTTGATATAACTCTAAAGATTCATGATTTTTGTGAGCATAATGGGCTATTCTAATAGCATCTATTTTATCATTCTTCCCTCTCAAAAGCCCCATGCTTCTGATTATTTTTAATGACATTTCTACAGTAAAACAAGCGTCTTTTTCGACTAGTTTAGCAATCAATAATCTTCCATAAACGCCAGTATGCTCCATACAAATAAAACAGTTTTCTAATTGAAAATCGTTGTTTTTGAGTAGAGTAAAGAAAGCTTTTATACCTTTTTTGCTGTTTTCAAACACATATGAACTACTTTGCTTATCATCTGGCAAGAAAATAGCCACATCAAATGTGTTTTTTGATAAATCAATACCAATAAATTGAGAAAATTTTTGTTCCTTCATATTGTTAAAGTTTATATGAATTACAACCAGTTTTCTGAATTGCTATCGAAACCCTGATAATAGGTCTAAAAACCTTAATTTCCATTTGATACCTGTTCAGAAATAACCGATAAGAGATTTAATC
>NZ_CANNGT010000027.1 GCF_947504225.1 Brumimicrobium ulvae
TGTCTATACGGCAACCGTCATAAAGTGGGCATGACTTCTATCTAGGCTTTATTGTGGAACCACAGGAAGCCTATGTGCTATGCGAAAAGGAAAACACAAGCAGGAAATACCTGTGAGTTGATTACTAATGAGCGCATAGGTTGCGGATGAAGTTGTAGTAGTGTGGATACTTCTGTAATGGAAGAGGAGCCAAGGACTTCAGTTATACAGTTTAATATTTAGGAACAACTTAAAATTTTAAGGATGATTTTTAAAGAACAAACAAAGTCGATTCCCATAACCAAGGAGATGGTGTGGGAGGCTTACAAGAAGGTAAAAAGTAACAAAGGAAGTGCTGGAATAGACCAACAAACGCTATCGGAATTCGATAGTGTACGTTCCAAGGAACTGTACAAAGTTTGGAATAGATTAGCATCAGGAAGTTATTTTGCACCGGCGGTAAAACGGGTTAATATTCCTAAGGGGGGCGGTAAAATCCGACCTTTGGGTATTCCCACTGTAAGTGATAGGGTAGCACAACAAGTGGTAAAACAGTATCTTGAACCTCGATTGGAATCCATATTTTCTGAAAACTCTTATGGATATCGTCCCAAAAGAAGTGCGCATACAGCTATTGAGATTGTACGTAAAAATGTACTACGATATAGTTG
>NZ_CANNGT010000028.1 GCF_947504225.1 Brumimicrobium ulvae
GGTTGAGCTTTCCAACTCGTTTCGATTATAATATATAAGTCCACATTGTAGTCCTACAACCCCGAAGTTGCCGAAACAACTCCGGTTTGGGCTATTTCGGTTTCGCTCGCCGCTACTACCGAAATCACTATTGTTTTCTCTTCCTCTGGGTACTTAGATGTTTCAGTTCTCCAGGTTAGCTTCCCGACGCAAGGTCGGGACGTTATGTCTTCAACATAACAGGTTTCCCCATTCAGAAATCTACGGATCATAAAATGTGTGCTTCTCCCCGTAGCTTATCGCAGCTTATCACGTCTTTCATCGCCTCTCAAATCCAAGGCATTCCCTGTGTGCCCTTAGTAACTTATTAGTTTTCTTTTATTCTATTACTATTTCAATCAATTCCAACATTTCAAAGAACTTTTAATGTAAATAATCAGCAATTCAATGCTCATAATTCATATTATAAAGTAAAATATCTCTCTTTATTCATTGATCATCTCGTTTGATGA
>NZ_CANNGT010000029.1 GCF_947504225.1 Brumimicrobium ulvae
ATTTATTTTCAAGAGATTTTATTGGGGTTTGTTTGTACGTTCGCAGAACGTTAAACATTTTTATTGTACGACCTCCCCTCAAGGATCACGTAGCGCAGCGGAGTAATCCGACGGAGTTATTGCGATGATTTATTTTCAAGAGATTTTATTGGGGTTTGTTTGTACGTTCGCAGAACGTTAAACATTTTTATTGTACGACCTCCCCTCAAGGATCACGTAGCGCAGCGGAGTAATCCGACGGAGTTATTGCGATGATTTATTTTCAAGAGATTTTATTGGGGTTTGTTTGTACGTTCGCAGAACGTTAAACATTTTTATTGTACGACCTCCCCTCAAGGATCACGTAGCGCAGCGGAGTAATCCGACGGAGTTATTGCGATGATTTATTTTCAAGAGATTTTATTGGGGTTTGTTTGTACGTTCGCAGAACGTTAAACATTTTTATTGTACGACCTCCC
>NZ_CANNGT010000030.1 GCF_947504225.1 Brumimicrobium ulvae
TGGATGCGAATCTCGAAAGCCGATCTCAGTTCGGATTGGAGTCTGCAACTCGACTCCATGAAGCTGGAATCGCTAGTAATCGCGCATCAGCCATGGCGCGGTGAATACGTTCCCGGGCCTTGTACACACCGCCCGTCAAGCCATGGAAGCTGGGGGTACCTGAAGTCGGTAACCGCAAGGAGCTGCCTAGGGTAAAACCGGTAACTGGGGCTAAGTCGTAACAAGGTAGCCGTACCGGAAGGTGCGGCTGGAACATCTCCTTTCTAGAGGGCTCTAAGTCGAGTTTATCGAGCTGTTTTCCTATTCTTAATCACAAAATATCTCTCCCAAGTGGAGCAAGCAAATGAGGGGGGATTATTCATTTAGTCCCGTAGCTCAGTTGGTTAGAGCACTACACTGATAATGTAGGGGTCAGCAGTTCAAATCTGCTCGGGACTAC
>NZ_CANNGT010000031.1 GCF_947504225.1 Brumimicrobium ulvae
CCTCCTGATGTATTTGGACTCAAAGCAACTGTACCATCATTCAAGCAGTATTCAGCAGCTAAACCTGTGAAGTTAGCATCTGGTAAATTATGAACAAGAACATTCAACGAAGTAGATCCAGAACAACCACCACTCGTGATAGCATATGTTATCGTATTCGAACCAATATTAGCTGCACTTGGGTCAAATGTATTTCCTGTAATTCCAGGTCCAGAGAAAGTCCCTCCGCTTGGACTACCTGTCAAGGTTGCACTTGCATCATCAACACAGTAGCTTGATGCCAATCCTCCTATACTCAAAACAGGAATGGTGTTCACTGTTGTACTTTGAGAGCTTGTTGCAGTACATCCATTTCCATCGGTATAAGTGTAAACAATAGTATGTGTTCCTGCTCCAGCTGTGCTAGGATCAAACACATTCCCTGTTACACCAGGTCC
>NZ_CANNGT010000032.1 GCF_947504225.1 Brumimicrobium ulvae
TCAAGGTACTGTTTTACCACTTGTTGAGCTATCCTATCGCTTACAGTGGGAATGCCCAAAGGTCGGGTTTTACCGCCAGCCTTGGGGATATTTACCCGTTTTACCGCAGGTGTAAAATAACTTCCTGATGCTAATCTATTCCAAACCTTGTACAGCTCCTTGGAACGTACACTATCGAATTCCGATAGCGTTTGTTGGTCTATTCCAGCACATCCTCTGTTACTTTTTACCTTCTTGTAAGCCTCCCACACCATCTCCTTGGTTATAGGTATCGACTTTGTTTGTTCTTTAAAAATCATCCTTACAATTTTAAGTTGTTCCTAAATATTAAACTATATAACTGAAGTCCTTTGCTCCTCTTCCATTACAGAAGTATCCACACTACTACAACTTCATCCGCCACCTATGTGCT
>NZ_CANNGT010000033.1 GCF_947504225.1 Brumimicrobium ulvae
AGTGAAGATGAAAAGCTTTCTAGAACTATTGCTTTAACGACCTCTGTACCTGGAGTTGGTAAAATCACAGCACTTCAAATAGCGATAAGTACTAACTTATTTACCAAATGTGAAAATCCGAAACAGTTAGCCTGTTACAGCGGAGTTGTTCCCTTTGAACAATCCTCGGGAACAAGTCTTAACAAAAGACCTAGGGTACATCATATGGCAAATAAAACGATCAAAAAGCTTTTACACATGGCGGCAATGTCAGCAATTACGTACGATGAAGAAATAAGACATTATTATTTAAGAAAAGTAGAGGAAGGTAAATCAAAAATGCTGGTGATTAACAATGTTAGAAACAAGTTAATTCACAGAGTTTATGCAGTGATTAAAAGAAATGAACCCTATGTAAAAA
>NZ_CANNGT010000034.1 GCF_947504225.1 Brumimicrobium ulvae
CATGTGAGAGAGTGTAATAACTGTGAAACAAAAGAACAAGCCTACAACTCATGCAGAAATAGGCATTGTCCAAAATGCCAATTTACAAAAAAGGCAAAATGGGTGGATAAACTAGCTTCAAACCTCCCTCCAGTAAAGTATTTTCATCTTGTGTTCACTGTTCCAGATAGCCTAAATACTTTGTTTTATCTTAATCAGAGACAAGCCTATGATTTACTCTTCAAGGCTGCCAATGAAACAATAATGCAAACTGCCGAAAACATCAAGTATCTTGGAGCAAAAGCAGGAGGCATATCAATTTTACATACTTGGGGTCAAACATTAGTTTACCATCCACATATTCATATGATCGTTCCAGGGGGCGGGCTTTCTGAAGATGG
>NZ_CANNGT010000035.1 GCF_947504225.1 Brumimicrobium ulvae
TAATAATTTTAACCCAAGCACAGCATTAGTTGGAAATCATACGATTGAATATTCAGTAACTGAAAATGGGTGTACCTCATCATCAACTGAAAATGTGGAGATATTGGCATTACCTGATGCTTCATTTACAGGCTTGGCTTCAACTTATTGTGTTGATGCTTCTTCTGTTGTATTAAGTCCAGTAGAAGGCGGCGGAACTTTCTCTGGACCTGGTGTAACAGGGAATGTGTTTAAACCTAGCACAGCTGGAGCAGGAACACATACTATTGTTTACACTTATACCGATGGAAATGGATGTACTGCAACTGATTCTGAAACAGTAACGGTAAACCCACTTCCAAATGCCACATTCACAATTCCTAATTCTGCGTATTGT
>NZ_CANNGT010000036.1 GCF_947504225.1 Brumimicrobium ulvae
TTACCTTGTTTAAAAATACAAATATTTTACAATCCAACAACCACAACTCCATTTAAAACACCTTTCTCACCACTATAATCAACAGCGCTGCTGTATGGATAATCTTCTGATCTAAAAACAAGCCCTTGCTCTACAGGATTATTATGGATATATCTGATTTTTTGAGAAATTACAAAATTACTCCATAATTCGATTGGTTTATTGTCTTGTCTCCAAAATTGATTATACTTCACATTGGAATTTTTGCTGCCATTTCTCTGAAAAGTTTTGAGTAAATTTTCTTTTCTACTTTCCCTGTCATTTTCTTTAATTGCTTTTACGACAGCCATGCTTGTATGTCGTTTAAAACT
>NZ_CANNGT010000037.1 GCF_947504225.1 Brumimicrobium ulvae
CTTACGACTTATCTTTCCATAATATTGAATCCAACCACGAATCTTTGGATTTAACAAATTTGCTAAATCTTGAATACTGCGCTGAGTTTTATTATGAAAGTCAAGTTTACGGAGTTCTCCCGTGATTCGAACTTTGGACTTTCTGCTCATTTTACAATCAAACTGAAGGAAACTTCCTCCCTTTTTCAACCTGAATCTAATCGGCTGAAAGCTGAAACCTAAAAAATCGAATTGCACGGGATAACCTTTGAGGTCTCTGCCCTCTTTCTTGCAGTACACTATTTTGGTCTTTTCAGGGTGTGCGGTTAAACCACATTCCTTCAGACGTTCTT
>NZ_CANNGT010000038.1 GCF_947504225.1 Brumimicrobium ulvae
ATCAGCAATTCAATGCTCATAATTCATATTATAAAGTAAAATATCTCTCTTTATTCATTGATCATCTCGTTTGATGACTTTTTGTTACCCAAAAACAACCTATTTGGTCATTTTCTCTTCAATCTTTTTCAAAATTGAGAAAGTGTGGAGAATATCGGAGTCGAACCGATGACCTCCTGCGTGCAAGGCAGGCGCTCTAGCCAGCTGAGCTAATCCCCCAGTAATAATTATAGTAGTCCCGAGCAGATTTGAACTGCTGACCCCTACATTATCAGTGTAGTGCTCTAACCAACTGAGCTACGGGACTAA
>NZ_CANNGT010000039.1 GCF_947504225.1 Brumimicrobium ulvae
CCATAAAATAATTAAATAAAATCAAATTTTACCGCAAAAAGAATTTCTGCTCCGCAGGCTCCTGCCGAGGGCGGCTCATTTCAGATGTTGAATAAATGACTTGCCTATAGCTATTTGTTCATATTAGGCTTATTCAACTTCAGAAATGAGCTTTGCTTTTATTGTTACAACAAATAAAGAACCTATGCTGACCTTTTTACATAGGGTTCATTTCTTTTAATCACTGCATAAACTCTGTGAATTAACTTGTTTCTAACATTGTTAATCACC
>NZ_CANNGT010000040.1 GCF_947504225.1 Brumimicrobium ulvae
GTGGTTTGATGAATTTTCCTAAAAACCCTCATCGGAGGACCTACCTCCATCTTTATTATAGCTTACACAGCACACATCGAGTAGACGGCTCCGCCAGCTAAGCTGACGGAGTGCGCCTGCAGACGCATCGGTGCAGCATCGTTCCGATCTCACACCACTCCCGAAACTTCGGGATACGGGTCTCGTATACGGCGGTTCGTACCTTGAAGGGTTAAGCGATAAATGACCGCCGAAGGCAGCAGCG
>NZ_CANNGT010000041.1 GCF_947504225.1 Brumimicrobium ulvae
GGGGACGACAAAATTAGTAATAATTTTTAACCTACAAGTTTTATTTTGAAAATAAATTATTTTTTATTTTTCTCGCTGATCAACCTTGTAAATATTCGCTCGTTTGCGGGGCGCAAAGTTACAGGCTTTATTTTAATTAGCAAGACTTTTTTTTGAATTTAATTTAAAATCTTTTTTTCGCTTGTCTGGCTGGAGTTATTCGCTCCTTTTCAATTTTGTACCGC
>NZ_CANNGT010000042.1 GCF_947504225.1 Brumimicrobium ulvae
GTCGAACCGATGACCTCCTGCGTGCAAGGCAGGCGCTCTAGCCAGCTGAGCTAATCCCCCATTTTATAGAGAGTTTGCAAGTTCAAAAGTTTGCAAGTCCAAAGTTCAGTCCCTAAACCTCACTTTAATCTTTCAACTATCTTACTTTCAATAACACTCTGATGGTGTAGTCCCGAGCAGATTTGAACTGCTGACCCCTACATTATCAGTGTAGTG
>NZ_CANNGT010000043.1 GCF_947504225.1 Brumimicrobium ulvae
GTCGAACCGATGACCTCCTGCGTGCAAGGCAGGCGCTCTAGCCAGCTGAGCTAATCCCCCATTTTATAGAGAGTTTGTAAGTTAAAAAGTTTGCAAGTCTAATGTTCAGTTCCAAAACTTCACTTTAATCTTTTAACTTTCTTACTTTCAATAACACTCTGATGGTGTAGTCCCGAGCAGATTTGAACTGCTGACCCCTACATTATCAGTGTAGTG
>NZ_CANNGT010000044.1 GCF_947504225.1 Brumimicrobium ulvae
AATGCCACATTCACAATTCCTAATTCTGCGTATTGTGATGATGTAAGTTCAGTGACTCTAACACCGGCTCAAAGTGGAGGGACTTTCTCTGGACCAGGTGTTTCAGGAAGCAACTTTAATCCAAGTGTTGCTGGTGCCGGAACTCATGCGATTAATTATGAAATTACAATCAACGGTTGTACCGCAAGTTCAACTGAAAATGTAACAGTAAA
>NZ_CANNGT010000045.1 GCF_947504225.1 Brumimicrobium ulvae
TGCCCTTTTAAGGGTGGGAGAGTAAGACGACGCCACTTTTATAAAAACCTCATACATTCATTTGTGTGAGGTTTTTTGTTTTTGTACCATTTATTTATATCAAACGCTGATGGTACTGTCCGTCGGTTGACGGATGGGAGAGTAAGACGACGCCACTTTTATAAAAACCTCATACATTCATTTGTGTGAGGTTTTTTTGTTTTATGCTATT
>NZ_CANNGT010000046.1 GCF_947504225.1 Brumimicrobium ulvae
AATTTGATTAATTATTTAGGTAATTATACCCATAGAGTGGCGATTTCTAATCAACGTATTTTAAAGCACACTGATGGCAAAGTTATCTTTGGATATAAAGACTATAAAAATGCTGGTTTAAGAAAAATAATGTCCCTTCCAGAAGAAGAGTTTATCAGGCGTTTTCTACAGCATATTCTTCCTTCAGGTTTTAGAAAAATACGCT